>NZ_AQWS01000006.1 GCF_000375405.1 Bacteroides propionicifaciens DSM 19291 = JCM 14649
AAAGAAAGAGACGTGATAATATTAATTAACACGTCTCTTGTTTGTTGTGACCGCGGCAGGATTCAAACCTGCAACCTTCTGATCCGTAGTCAGATGCTCTATTCAGTTGAGCCACGCAGCCAATATGTATTTCCTTATTAGGAGTGATCGCGGTAGGATTCAAACCTACAACCTTCTGATCCGTAGTCAGATGCTCTATTCAGTTGAGCCACGCAACCATTTCTATTTGTTAACAAAAGTGACCGCGGCAGGATTCAAACCTGCAACCTTCTGATCCGTAGTCAGATGCTCTATTCAGTTGAGCCACGCAGCCGTATTTGTTTTACGCTTGCAAAGATACGCACTTTTTAATTCTTTGCAAATTTATAGACAACTTTTTTACTCTAGAAAACGATAGTTGAACAGCTGCCAACCGATTGATAGCCCCACATTCCAGTCCTTCTTCGGTGAACTATAGTAGTTTACAAAGGCCGAGACTTGCCCAAAGGGTAAAGTAAAAACTAACGAAGATTCTCCAATAAATTCTGCTTTTGAGAATGATCTGCCATAATATGGCTTGTCATCTGGTCTTTTGTTGATTGGGAATACTGGGAAAAATCCATACAATTCTGTTCTAAATTGTAGCATATCACTCAATAAAAATATTGGTTTGATACCAGCAGCAAAATATTGATTGGCTCTGAAAGCTTCGTTATAAATAAGTTTACTATGTGCAGTAGGAGAAAATGTACCAGCTTGCATCATGGTTGCTGTGTAGTTCTGACTAAAGTTTCGCGATGAGTAAAGTGCATCCGCCTGCCAACCCAATACAAATTTTTTAGCTAGGGTATGATATTGTTCCCTTTTATAGCCTATCTGAAGCCAGGAATGTTGTTGGTTTACTCTTTCCTGTTTTTTATCCGTGCTGCCTGGTCGATAATATTCTTTACCAGAATACACTTGTGCTACAAGTGACTCTTGATATCCACCTGTTGCATATTGTTTAGAATTCAGCGTATTGCTCATGATGCCAACAGAACCTCCAAATAGCTTGTAAATACTTCTATCCTGTCTGTCGTTCTCAAAGTCAATTATACGAGTTTGATAATATTTATCAGATAGTTTTGCTATGCCGAAACTAAACTCTGCACGTTTAGTTGACAAAAATGGTAGAGCCATAAATCCTTTCAAGAAGTATTCGTCGGAACTGTTGAATACTGGGTTATAGTCTCTACTAAACAATTTGTCGTTTTTGTAGTAGTCAAATGATGTAATCGATGCAATAAGTCGGTAGGAGGTCGGTATTTTTGTTGGTAAATCGATTCGACCTGTTATTTGTGCATTATTATAAACCCGACCAAGCTGACCGTCAAAACTCAACTCTTTTGCGTAATAGTTAAGGTTTTGGTAAGTAGCACCCAAATAAATTTGGTTGGCATTCGTTGTTGAAATATTACCACCAATTCGAATCATTAAGTTATCTTGAATTTGTACGTTCAAATGCAAGTCATATAAGCCACTAGCTGGATCATAAACAGCATGTGGAATGATTTCTTGGATCATGTTACCCGATAAAAGTCTAAAATAGGCACGCTTTAGTTCCTCAAAAGAGAAGTCATCATTATTAATTGCCTTAAACTCTCTTCTTATATAACTTTGTTGTTGCTCGTTGGCTCCATCAATATAGATGTTTCTAAAGCGTAGTTCGGGTAGCTTACTCTTAAATAGCATTCTCTTTAATGCTACAGCTTCGGGATCAACACGTCGGTTAATACGTTTTTTTATATCATCTATCTTTCGCATGGTCTCTTTATAGCCTATTTCTTGAAGCTCGTCTATGCGACCCATATCCAATAAACCTATGTCATCAAAACGAAATTGTAATGCTATCCCTAGTGAGTCGGGTAGTGAATAGTTAGACTTCTGCATAACCATATTGTCTATTTGACTCATGAGGTTATCTAGCTGTGGAGCTTCAGGGTTACGCGCCACAATACTACCTAAAACTACCTCAGGGTTGAAGTCTTTTTGCATAACATCTACAGGGAAGTTATTATATATCCCACCATCGTATGCCAATACACTATCAACAACTATGGGTTTAAATACAAAGGGGAAGCTCATAGATGCACGAACAGCATCTCCTAAGTCTCCACCTTTTAGTACCATCGCTTCTTTGTTATATACATCCGATGCTACACATCTAAAGGGTACAAATAAGTTGTTGAAATTGCCTTGACTTAAGGCTGTTGCTTGAGAAAACTTCTGCAAGAAAGCCAAGTTCATCTGGATAGGGTTGACTACACTTGTGGGTATAAACTGAGTCTTAATACGAACAGAATCTTTTACAGACATTCGGATATTTATAAACTCAGGAGTATTTCTGTTTTTCTTAAAGAAATACATATAATCGGCTTCAACTTGACCTGTGTACCACCTTTTAAATTCTTCTGAGCTAATAAGTTCAACCATATCATCAGGTGAATATCCCATGGCATATAGAGATCCTATTACGGCTCCCATAGAAGTTCCTGTAACATAATCTATTGGAATCCCGCTCTCTTCTAAAGCTCGTATAACTCCGATATGCGTTAATCCTTTTGCTCCTCCTCCGCTGAGTACTAATCCTACACGCTGTGCTTTAAGTTGTGGTAAAAGCAATGCACACCCCAGGAGAATGAATAAGAGTTTTCTCATAAGTTCCTTTTTAAAATATCTAAATAGCCTATTATATTGATAAAGATAGAGATAAATTTTTGTTGATGCTATTAATGTAGTTTTTCTTTCGTTACAAGAAATGAAAAAATGGATAGAATTTATCCATCTATTTCATCTTACAATCATAACATTACCTTTACAACAAAAAATAGCCCCGTTAGTTTTTTACTAACGGGGCTATCTCATGCTTATACTACTAATTTAATATTGTCTGTAGGCTTAAATTAGCTCTATACTTCGCTTAACAAAGTCGTTTAAAGCTTGTCCTTTAAGCATATTATTTTGAAGAAGTGCCAAATCGATAAGTTGACGTACAATCTTATTCTTGCTAGCATAAGTTGCAAAAACAGTGTCTTTCTGAGCTTTTAATTGAGCTCGTTTTTCACTGATCTCTTTCGATTCATCTTTTAGGACAGTATCAATTTCTTCTTCTTTCTTATCTTTCATTTCAAGCTCGAGTACTTGATTGCGAGCATCTACCTCATTGAGTTCTTTTTCAATAGGAGAGATCTCTGCTGCAGTAGCTTTCTCCGAGTCTGCTAGAACTTGTTTGATTAGCTCGTGGTCAGAGTTGAGTACTACGTTAAACATATCAGGCATCTCACCATAGAAGTTCATTCCTGTTTGGATTGAAGCCATCTCTTTCATACGACGCATGTACTCACTCTGAGTAATAATTACAGGTGAGTTATTATTCCCCATAGCTTGAGTCATTACGCTAAATTCTAATTTATTCAGCTTAGGTAGTTGACTCTTAAATGTAGTGGTCAATATCTCAGACTTACTGGGCTCAAGTGTGTCTTTGAGTTGATCATCTTTTACAATCAGATTATCTACCACATCGGCATCCACACGAGTAAAACGAGTTTTCTCAAATTTTTGCTCTAGTTGATTGATTAGCGCTACATCGAGCTGGCCATCCATAACTAAAACATTGTATCCTTTGTTCTGTGCTGCTTCAATGAAGCTATACTGTTCTTCTTTGTTTGTAGCATACAGATAAACGAGTGTTCCATCTTTATCTGTCTGATTTTCTTTAACAAGTGTTTGATACTCCTCATAAGTATAAAACTTATTATCGGTATCATTGAATAAGGCATAATTCTTAGCACGGTCAAAGAAGTCTTCTTGCGTTAGCATGCCGTAGTTGATAAACAATTTGATGTCGTTCCACTTTTCTTCAAAACCTTGACGGTCATTCTTGAAAATAGACTGAAGTCTATCCGAAACCTTCTTAGTGATGTAGCTAGAGATCTTCTTAACGTTACTGTCACTTTGTAGGTATGAACGTGATACGTTTAGAGGAATATCTGGTGAGTCAATCACACCATGTAATAGTGTCAAGAAGTCAGGTACTATTCCTTCAACCGAGTCGGTAACATAAACCTGATTGCAGTAAAGTTGAATCTTGTTTTTGCTCAGGTCAATGTTTGTTTTGACTTTAGGGAAATAAAGAATACCAGTAAGATTGAAAGGATAATCTACATTCAAATGGATCCAAAATAATGGATCATCCGACATAGGATATAGCTTTTTGTAGAAAGCAATATAGTCTTCGTCTTTGAGCTCTGAGGGTGTACGAGTCCAAAGTGGAGCTGTATCGTTGATGATATTTAGCTCAGTAGTTACCACTTGTTTGCCGTCTTTCCACTCCTTCTTGAAGCCAAAAGCTACAGGAATAGGTAAGAAGCTGCAATATTTGTGTAGTAGGCCTGATAAGCGTTCTTCCTCTAAGAATTCGATACTCTCATCGTCAATATGTAACACGATATCCGTTCCACGCTCAGCTTTCTCTGTTTCTTCCAAAGTGTATTCTGGGCTACCATCGCAACTCCATTTTACAGCTTTAGCGCCTTCTAAGTGAGATTTAGAGATGATATCTACTTGTTTGGCTACCATAAATGCCGAGTAGAAACCTAAACCAAAATGTCCGATAATTGCATTAGCATCATCCTTGTATTTTTCTAGAAAGTCATTAGCTCCCGAAAAAGCAATTTGGTTGATGTATTTGTCCACTTCTTCAGAGGTAAGTCCGATACCGTGGTCAGAAATGGTTATTGTTTTATTTTCTTTGTCTAGTTTAACCTGAACTGTAAGGTCGCCTAGCTCTCCTTTGAACTCACCAATAGAGTCTAATGTTTTAAGTTTTTGACTAGCATCAACCGCATTCGAAACAAGCTCACGTAAGAATATTTCGTGATCACTGTATAAAAACTTTTTAATAATAGGGAATATATTTTCTGTAGTAACCCCTATATTGCCTTTTCTCATAATATCTTTAATTTAATTATTAATTGTATTCTGATTCATTGTAAAGCAAAAAAAATGCCAGACCCAAGAGTCTGACATTTTGTCTTGTTTAAAAGACTAAGCTTTGCAAACTAGTCTTATTTATTATTTCTCAGCTTTATGTTCTGCTTTGAACTCAAGCTTTTTCTCAGTTTCGGATGGAATCACTGTTATTGTGTCTCCTTTCTTAAATGTACCACTAACCAATAGTTCAGACAGTGCATCTTCAATATGAGTCTGCAATGCTCTCTGAATTGGGCGAGCACCAAATTGTGGATCATAGCCTGATTCAACAATAAATGCTTTGGCCTGGGGCGTAATGTCTAATGTGTATCCGATTTCAAGAACTCGTTTAATCAGAGTTTGTACCTCTAAATCAACAATCTTAATAAGTGCATCCTTATCAAGTGAGTTGAAGGTTATAATCTCATCAATACGGTTGATAAACTCGGGTGCGAATGTCTTATTCAAAGACTTTCTAATCACACTATTTGCATGCTCCTTATCGCTAACATCAGATGGTGTTGTAAAGCCAACTCCTCGTCCAAAATCTTTAAGCGTACGAGATCCAATATTAGAGGTCATGATGATGATTGTGTTTTTAAAGTCAACCAATCGTCCGTTTCCATCTGTTAATCGTCCTTCGTCCATCACTTGCAATAAGATATTAAACACCTCAGGGTGTGCCTTCTCAATCTCGTCGAGTAGCACAATAGAGTAGGGACGACGGCGAATTTGCTCAGTGAGTTGACCACCATCTTCATAGCCGACATATCCAGGAGCTGACCCTACAAGTTTAGATACTGAGTATTTTTCCATATACTCCGACATATCCATACGGATTAATGCTTCAGAGGTTCCAAACATCTCTTTTGCTAGTTCCTTTGCTAGGTAGGTTTTACCAACTCCAGTAGGACCCAAGAACAAGAAAGTCCCTGTAGGCTTTTTGGGGTCTTTTAAGCCCACACGACTACGTAAAATTGCCTTGGTTATTTGATTGACAGCATTGTCTTGAGAGATTACCTTTGCTTTCAAGTCATCACGAAGTAGAAGTAATTTCTCTCCTTCAGCAACTTCCATCTTCTGTACAGGTACCCCCGACATTAAAGCTACAACAGCCTCTATATCTGATTCATGAACCGTTTCACGGCTTTCTTTCATTTCGTTTTCCCACTTCTCTTTCATCTCCTCAAGAATAGTTTGAGCTTTTCTCTCTTGGTCTCTGAAGCTAGCAGCTAACTCGAAATTTTGAATTTTAACCGACTCTGTCTTTTTGGCTTTTATCTCTTCAAGCAGGGCTTCTTGGTCTTCAATTTCTTTGGGAACACTGATATTTGTTAAGTGTATTCGTGCTCCAGCTTCATCTAAGGCGTCAATAGCCTTATCAGGGAAAAAGCGATCGTTGATGTATCTGTCTGTCAAGCTTACACAAGCAGCTAAAGCTTCGTCTGTATAATTGACATTGTGATGTTCTTCATATCGCGCCTTGATGTTCTTTAAAATTGCTAATGTCTCGGCTGGTGTGGTTGGTTCTACCAAAATCTTTTGGAAACGACGCTCTAGAGCACCATCCTTTTCAATGTTGTTACGATACTCATCGAGTGTAGTTGCACCAATACATTGAATTTCGCCACGTGCAAGGGCAGGCTTTAGCATGTTGGCAGCATCCATAGATCCTGCAGCCGAACCCGCACCCACTATAGTGTGAATCTCATCGATAAATAAGATCACATCTGGATTCTTGCGAAGCTCGTTCAAGATAGATTGAATTCTTTCTTCGAACTGACCTCTGTATTTCGTTCCTGCTACAACGGCAGCCATATCAAGAGCTATAACTCGTTTATCAAATAAGATACGTGATACCTTTTTTTCTACAATACGTAGAGCAAGCCCTTCGACAATAGCCGATTTACCAACACCTGGATCACCGATTAATATGGGATTATTCTTTTTTCTACGGCTTAGGATTTGAGCTACGCGTTGTATTTCGTTTTCACGTCCTACTACAGGATCAAGCTTACCATTGGCAGCTGCTGCAGTCATGTCAATACCGAAGTTATCGAGTACTGGAGTATCATTAGAACTCTTTGTTGCAGTCTTTGCATAGGTTTTAGACTCACCTTGTAACGAGTCATCTCCATAGGGTGGAGTGATATCATCCTCTTCGTTGTCGTCTTCTGGAAAATCCATTCCTGACTTGATGTCAGGAGTTACTTTTAGTATCTCATTGTATACCTTATCGTAATCTATATTATCTTCTTGTAACATTCTTGCTGCTAAATTATTTTTTTCACGTAATATAGCCAATAGCAGATGTTCTGTATCAGCTGTAGGGTTATGTTGTGAACGAGCTTCTAGTATACACATTCTTAGAATCTTAGATGCATCAGCAGATAAAGGCACATCAGCATCTGGTAGTAGTAAATCATCTTTGTATGCATTCAGAACATGTTCTATGCTTTCTTTTATCTGACTTATATCTACATTTAGATTTTGGAGAATATCTATAGCCTTACCTTGGCCATCACGGATGATGCCTAATAGTAAGTGTTCGGGGCCAATATAATTGTTGTTCAAACGATTAGCCTCCTTCTTACTGTTGACCACAACATTGGCTACTTGTTTTGAAAATTGACTCTTCATTATTTATTCCTTTCTAACTTGAAGTTTCTTACTCATAAAACAGTCACTTACTCAATTGCAACGCTATTGGTGGAGTTTATGTTTTATATAACTTACAATACATTTATAACAAATACCATGCCATTGAACTTTAAACCACAATTAGGAGGGAGTTATCCCAACCAATAACACTTCAAAAGTGTAGGTTTAAATGCACTTGTATGCAAGCCGAACTTTAAACATAGAAATAAAGATTCATAATTGAAACAGTATTCATAACTATTTAATAAGCCTTAAGCCTATTTCTAACTATTTGTATATGGGAGTGAGGAGGTTAGAAGGTTTACTTCCGTATTTAAGATAGCAAAAATCAGTAAGTCGTTTGCTAGTGGCTAGCCTTTGGTTTAAGATGAGTGAGTAAGTCATTTTAAAATTCTGAGTGCGTAGTGATGTATGCTAAACAAATCGGCTTGAGTAATTTTGTTACTCAAGCCGATTTGTTTTTGATTAATATTTTTTAGTTTCGCCTCTTGAAGAAGCGTATGCCTTTAGAAATCTTTCTATCGTATTCTTTATTATACTTCCAAGGTTCCTTAAGATAAACTATAGCATCATAAGCATCGGTACTGCGGGTTAAACAGCCAAAGCCCAGCCAAAAATGTGCTTTATGCTTATATTTCGTGTTTTGGCAATACTCCTCGAGGTCGCTTTCTAATTTCTTTTGATCAAGGTCAGACTTTACCAGATAATTAAGACCAAAATCATAATCTTTAATATAAATAGAAGCATTGTCTTGGCTTCCATCACGCTGTGCCTTCTCTTTTAAATCTCTCATTCGCTTGATCATCCGATCTATACCTTCCATACTCAAATCATAGAGATGGAATAAGATATCGACTCTGTCAAGGCGATTGGACTGTTTAATCTGTTTGCAGATTCTTGAGAACCAAGTATTCGTCCATCTATGCTTTATGGGGTCTTTTCTATCGTCAATCCATCCGTCAATGCCAAATAGGTATGGGAAGAAGTTTCTGTTGACGTATTCTGCATATTCATCGTCGATGTATATAGTCTTCTTGTCATGACTTGGGTGTAGACTATGGCATAAGTGATATCCTAAGTAAGCCATTTCCTCGGAGGCAATATACTGATTTGAAAGCTTGCTTCGTTGTCCTAAATAATACAAGAAGGTAAATGGATTTTTCAGATAGTGTGCCAAAATATCCAACTCAAATATACTTGTAAATAAAGGGTAGGAGTCTTTCTTGCTCTTATCCATAAAGATATAAGCTTGCTGCGTAATGGTTGGACAGTTTTTAGTCGTTACTCCCATTAACTCGACTTCCGTGATTGGTTGCTCTAGTTTTATTTCTAGCCCGTCCTTATCTGTTATTTTAGCTCCACTTAATATGAGCCTTTTTTGCTTATCCGCACACTTCTGTACATCTTGAATAGCTGATTTAAGTAAGCCTAGAACATTTTTATCATTATTGTATTGCGTAATATCAGTTACCTTCTCTGATTGAATTTGCACGCATAATGCTTTGTTTGCAATCACGCAAAGTATATCTATTTGAGTAGATTCACCTTTTGCATCAGTAATGGTAGCATTAGGGTACATTTGATCGGGGTAATACACTCGGCTGAGTATTTTATTGCACATGGTATGACCAAAATCTGATAAATGCTTAAGTGCAGTTTCTTGATACCCTTTATCATCAAGCATCCAGTTTTTAGGTGCTTCATAGAGGATTTCATATAGGATACAGGTTAAGGGGATAAAATAATCATCGCCTCCTGGTTCTAAAAGTAGGATAGGTTGGCTTCGGTAAAAGTTAAAGTCGCCTACTGCCTCAAATTGACGATTGGATTCGGCAACTTGATCTGTGGTAAACTTATTTAAGAAGGATTCAATAAAATCTTCATTACCTAAATCTTTTCGTTTGACTGTAAATAAGAAAAGGAGATTTTTATAGAAGGAGTACCAATTGTCCACAGACATTTTTGATATGTCTGTCTCTTTGTTTTCGGCCTCTAGCTCATTGAAAAGGTCTAGATAAGGATAGAAATCAATTTGCCATGCATCAGGGCCTACATTAAACTCTTTAGTCCTACTCTTATTGTTTTTAACCATAAAAGAGTAGAAGTGTCTAAATTTGACTGCAAGGTTTTGCTGAATTTTATCTATAACTTGAAGTGCTTGTGGAATTGTAAATCCACAGTTTTTAGCCATCCAAGCTTCGTCATCTTGATATTTAAGTTTTAAAGCATTGTTGTATGGGTGTACATTAGATGTATTTTTAGCATAAATTATGGACTCCGTAATTGAACCCTCCTTTATGAAAAAGTTTAATTGTTTAATGTTGTTGTCGGTAGCGTTTAGACCACTAGAATCTTCAATCGCTTTTTTAATGGTTTTGTGATTGCTCTCGATTAGTGTGTTTTCAAGTTCACTTAATAATCTGATGCTCTCACTTTTGAGCCTTAATAACTCTTTTGGATGTTCAGGATATGAGAAGTCAATAGGTTCATGGAGCATGCAACCCACTAACAATGAAACTTCTTGGAAACCTACGTGTTCTCGGTAATTTACCTCATGAAGATGTTCGACATCATAATGAAAATCCTCTAAAATCAACATACATAATGAGTATATGTATCCTTTAGAACGAACAAGGGTATTAATATCAGACAGAATAGCTTTAGTTTCTCTCATTGCGCAAATTTTATGATTCGTAAGATATGTTCTACTTTTAAAGTTATAAAAATATTTATAGTTCCACCCTCTTTTAGCAAGTATTATTCCCTAATCTTTGGGCGATTAACAATATTAATAGCTCCATCATCCACCTATATTATATTAGGTCCAGACAAGACATAAAAGATGTTGAGTTTCAGAGCGAAGTCTGAAATATTGTATCTTTTACTTTATAAGTAGTGTTGACTTAAACTTCAATCTTATTTTAATCGTTTGGTTTTGTAATCATATAGAAATATAACAAGATATAAAGGTGCTTGTTCTTGAGCAAAGTGATATATTGACTTCTAAAATTATTGGACTAATATTAATGATTTTATATTTGACATTGGATTATAAAAAATAAGTTTACTGAGTAGTATGTCTTATTAACCTAAACTTTATCACATTTTCTCAATTCATTTTTTCATAATGAATAAGTTTTGCCGAAGTAATGCTATTACTTCGGCTTAATTTTTATTTCATGTTATGAAACTTAATAGAACCTCTATTTGTTAATATGTTGTAATATCTTTAATCTTATTTATTGACATGAAATAATAAAATGCTATGAATTTATTAATTGGCACAATTTTACTCTTTACGCTCTTTATTCTGTTTTTGCTATTGGCAATATATCTAAAGACAAAAAATCAAGGGAAACACTTGATGCAAAGAGCGAATGATATAGACGACTTTACGGTTGGACAGTTTATAATGGGGCAGCAGAATAGTTTCCTTTTGGTTTCTGATAGATTAAGTCAACGTTTGGCCTATCTGCAAGACTCCGAAGACTATGTTTTTCCTTTTGATTCAGTTGTATCGGTTGAGTTATTTAAGAATGCAGAATTGGTGACTGAATACTTAAGTAAAAGGATTGATACTGATGCACAGTTTGCTGATACTTATAAAAAAAGTAAGGCTAAGCAACTTCTTCCTAAGAGTTCATCAAAAGCCTCCACGAGTAAACCTACAACCATTAAAGTGAGAATTACGTTGGTCGGTCATCATCATCCTTGTATAGATATTGATTGCTTTGACTCCAAAACTCAGTTGTTTGGCGGATCACGTACGCTTGATTTAACTAACCACGAAAGTCAGCTTTATCGCCGTGGGCTCCAGACAGCTCAGCACATTGTAATGCTTATAACGAAAGTTATTGATCTTGTTGATAGTGCACAAGCTCAGAGTGGTAAAAAAACCATATCCAAAGTGACTCATTCGGGAACAGTTCCTAATCTGATAGCCGATGAACTTGAAAAGCTATTAGCCTTAAAAAACAAAGGTGCTTTATCTGAGTCGGAATTTGAAGAGCAAAAGAAACGTCTACTTAATTCGTAAATAAAAATAAATGCTTGTTGAAGACTATCAACAAGCATTTATTTTTTAATTTAAGATCCTTCACTGTATTTTCTGATTAGTTGTTCAGCCTCTGATAAATAGCCACTCCCAAAAATATTGAGGTGATTCATAATATGATAGAGTCGGTATATACCTTCTCTATGCTGCCATCCCTCTTGTAAAGGGTATTCTTTTTCATATCCTTTATAAAAATCCGAGTCAAACCCACCAAACAATCTTGTTAAAGCAAGTTCAGCCTCTCTCTGACCATAGTATACTGCAGGGTCTATCAGAACGGCTTGATTATCTTGCGAGCAAATATAATTTCCACTCCATAAATCTCCGTGAATAAGTGTGGGAGGCTCTACGTAAGGGCGTAAAAGCTTCTCTATCTGGGTTTCAATTTTCTTAAAACACCTCTTCATATCGTTTGATACCTTGTGATTCTTTTCGGCCATTTTATATTGATAGAGTAGCCTTTTATTATAATAAAAAGCTACCCAGTCAGTTGACTCTTCTTTGCTAGGTACATTTAACTGAGGATTAACCCCGATATAGTTATTTTCCTTGAAACCATACGAAGGGCCTGTAGTTTGGTGTAGCTTGGCTAAGCTTCTCCCAAATCTAGAGTGAAAGTTTTTCTTCTGAACTGCGGGTTCAATATATTCCGTAAGAATGAAGTCGTGTTGAGCTAAAATTCCTCTACAAACATTAATAGTATTTGTTTTATATAGCTCTTTGAGCCCAGTTAATTCACAAGAATATATATCTGAAGGAAACCCACTCTTTAAAAAATAACTTTTCCCTGAGGAGGTTTGAATTTTTCCATTAGTTGTAAATACGACGATTTCTTCATCTAAAATAGTTTTGATCCTAGCTTTAAGTTCTAAATCATTCATAATTCGATTTTTGTATTATTTTAAAAATAAAGATATAGTAGCAGACTAGTTCATAAAAAACACTATTTTATAGTTTGATAGGCCTGCCTAATATTTTTATATTTGGGTATTTCACTCTCTAATATGCCTTTATACGTGGTGCATTGACGAGTTTTAAAGCTTAAAAAAAGTATATATGAGTTTGGAAAAAGAGGATCTTTGACGACTGTACTGTTAGTGTGTTACAAAAGCTTTACAAAACAACTGTTTTTTCAAAATATAGTCTTGTAGGCTTGTGTGAAATATTTTTATCAGTTCAACGGAATTCGATTTTTACTTGCAAAGATTAATGATTGTACAGTTTAAATAGTTACCTGTGTTCTAAACTTACCGATAGGTGTGTGTTAAAACATAAATTAATACCAAAATCTTAAACATATGAAAGAATCAAAAGTTAAAGAAATTTCGTATGATCGTTCCAGGATCAAGGCTGGAATAGTTCACATCGGTGTGGGTAATTTTCATCGTGCTCATCAAGAATACTATACACATTTACTGCTAAGTGACGCAGATCAACAAGGGTGGGGTGTTTGCGGTATTGGATTACGGCCTACCGACAAACCTCTTCATGAGGCATTGAAGGAGCAAGACTGCAAATATAGCTTGACTATTTGTGATAGAGACGGTTCGCGTCAAGTACTTTGGATTGGATCTTTGCTCGACTTTGTATTGGGGATGGACAATCCAGAGTTAGCAATAGATAAAATTGCTGACCCCTTGACAAAAATTGTAACTCTTACCATTACGGAGGGAGGCTATAATCTTGACCCCGAGTCGGGAGAGTTTAGGGTTGATGATGAATTAATCAAGAATGATCTTAAAGATCCAAAATCGCCAAAGACAGCTTTTGGTTTTGTAGCAGAAGCCTTGCGTAAACGTATGAAAAATGGAGTAGGTGGACTTACAATTTTAAGTTGTGATAATTTACAACACAACGGGACTACTGCTGAGAAGGCTTTTCGAAGCTTCTTCAAACTTCAAGATAAAGAGTTGTCCAGATGGGCAGAAAAGAATGTCAGTTTCCCCAATTCGATGGTTGATCGTATTACTCCTTCTGTCTCTCAAGAGGATATTGCTCGATTAAATAAAGAAAATGGCTTAGAAGATTTAGCTCCAGTCTATTGTGAGGATTTTACTCAGTGGGTTGTAGAAGATGATTTTGTTGCAGGTAGACCTTCCTGGGAACGTGTAGGAGTAAAGCTAACTAAAGATGTAGCTCCATACGAAAACATGAAGTTAAGTCTTCTAAATGCATCACATACCATGTTGTCTTACCCCGCATTTCTTATGGGGTATCGCAAGGTTGACCAAGCAATAAAAGATCCTGAGGTTGCTAAATATATTCAAGACTTTATGGATATTGACGTTACACCTTATGTCCCAACTCCAGAAGGTGAAAACTTGGATGAGTATAAGAAGACATTAATGGAGCGCTTCTCTAATTCAAGTGTCGGAGATCAACTGGCTCGTATTTGCTATGATGGAATATCCAAGATTCCAGTATATATTGTACCAAATCTAATAAAGATGATTAAGGACGGTCATAATATTGATCGATTGGCTTTCTTCGTTGCGGTCTATCGTTATTACCTGAAATATCAAAAAGACGATGAAGGTAATAAATTTGAAATTAATGAACCCTGGTTATCTGACGTGGATAAGAAGAAAATTGCGAGTTCGAATGCTGAGGATTTCTTAGATATTACTCCTCTGAACTCTGCCAAGCTTAAGGGGGCAGATACATTTATTTTAAGCTACATGTCATCTGTTAAGAGTCTTGAAGAAAAAGGTGTACGTGAGACTTTAATCAAAATAGCATAATAATGATCTCTTATTAGATACGTTATAATACATAAATACCCTCTCATTTGCTCGAAAGCTAGATGAGGGGGTATTCTGTTAGTTGGCATCAAGTCCGTTAAAGACTAGAAGTAAAGCTTTATGAACTTACCTTCATAAGGTTTGATGTTGATACTTTTCTCAATTTTGTCGGTCAAGGGTTTACCAAACGGATCACACGCCGAAAGTTTAATATCCGAAACATAATCAGAACTTACAGTAAAATTGGTCTCTTTTCCGGTAATCTCACGAATATGGAGTACTACTGCATTTGCATCTGTAGTTGGCTTCATACTGATTAACAATAGATTTTCAGCACTAAAATTGAGCATTGAACCGTCCTTTAGTTTACCTTCTTTTTGGACACCACTTGGGATTACACGATTTGGTAGTGGTAAACGTGTACCCCAGCCAAATTTATTAGCCAATTCGTCCGAATTATCTTTAGATGAAGTTAGCTGATAAGTCCACTCAAATTCGCCATGTTGATCTGCATTAAAGTTGGTCACCCAATAGTTGTTCATTGGCCAAGTAAAGATATGATTAGTCTCGGGCGTTGCTCCAGCCTTAAATCTCCCTAAGTTGATGTTTCCAAACTGCATTAAAGGGATTTCCTTACTAGCAATTAATATTTGGGCATCTTTGTTTCGAACCGAAGCAAAGCTTTGAACTGTATTCCAGTCGTTGGCTGAGCCTGGTAATTGATCAACTCCAGCCTGAATAGATCCACCCGCAACATCAAAGAATATTTTACCGTCAGTAAGTTCGAATGGGAAGGATACATATACTGCTTCAGGGTCAGTTACTAGTTTTTTGTTGAGCAAGTAGGTTAAGTTAATCTGCTTAGCTGTTTTAAAGACTTGCAACTCAACAGTGAAATTGTCTTCACCCATTCCTGCTGGGGTGGTACCAATAAACTTATAGGTATCCCAGATATCTCCTTCTTGAAAGCTTGCAAAACGAACGTTGGTTGGAGAATAGTGTTTGAAGTTACCTGGCTTAAATTGGTCTAAAGCTCCTCTAACATCGTCGGTTTCGTAAATTAGCTCGCCCATTTTCCATTCGGGTTGATCAGATAGTAAATTTTGACCAAGCTCTTTGTCATACCATTTGGTTATGGTTCCACTTTTAGTATCTACCTCAATTGAGTACCACTGATTTTCGATTGAACCAGAAAACTCATAAGTAGCACTCTTGCTATTGGGTGATTTCTTAGAATGCTCAATGGTGTAATACATAGAACCCAGTGGTGCAATGTCATCTACCCAAATATCCCAATAGCTAGCATCAGCATAGGAGCGAACGATCTGTTTTTTCACCTCTTTACCGTTGTGATCACGGATGATTGTTTCTTGATTAATTGGCAAAACCTCATGATCAGCATAGATGGTGGTGACTCCACTATGATGCCAAGACATGGGGTTAAATACTATAATAGAAGCATTGTCTTTTTGGCGAGGCACATACGACTGCATTAGTCCCAGTGCTGTTTCGCCAATAGGTCGTGTTCGACGATAAGACTCCCAAGCATAAGCTCCCTTATGTGAGCGTTGTTGCATGGTCTCCTTATTAAATGGTTCTCTTACACTGGCGTGGAACCCAAAGGTGTGCTCACCATAAAACAAAAGAGCTTTATTTGCTTCAGCAATTTCATTATCTAGAGTAGGGGATAATTTAGCACCTAAGATTTTCGCTAGTGATAACATTACTTCATTCGAAATGATATCCGATTGGGCATATCTATAGAAAGCCACTTCACGAGCTGCCGAACCAAAACCATCAGTCCACCAATCTGGCCAAGCTACACAGTAGGTGTCTAGTTCGTTTGCATAGTTTTTTTCAATCTCTTCCATAAACTCCGATGCTATAGGAATTCTTAGTTTTGGATATTCGTACTTCTCATTCCACATCTTAACAATTTCACTGCCAGCTATTGAGGGAGGTGAATTGTCGGTGAAATAGCCCGAATATTGAGCCGATGCAATGTCGTGAGGATAGTTCTTAGCGGCTAAATCCTCAAGATATTTTAGCATGCGTTTCTCAAAGTTTTCGAAGTTTCCTTTTTCTATTTGCAAAAAGTTACCATGGTTATAATGCTCTGCTCTATAGGCTAACATCTTTTTGCCCGATGGAGATTCCCACCAAAATGCTGTAGGGATATCAAAACTAATGAGAGCTTTGTGCCCGTGCGTACCCATTATGAGGTATTTGATACCCAAATCAGGGAGGGTTTCAGCAAAGTTCCAGCCAACACCATTTACGTCATTTTGCATGGCGGTTTGTACCTTAATATCCTCCTGTTTAAATACTTCAAGAGGGTACAATGAATTGGTTAAATCGTTTTCAGAAGGCAATTCGTCGAAGTTGAAATACATAGCTGTTGCTTCAATACGGCCTTCCTTAATTCTACGTTTTAATCTCTCAACTTGTTCTTTAGGGCGAGTTCTTAGGTACTCGCTAACCGACCAAGAGGTCTCTAGTGTAAATCTAAACTTAGCATCTTCAGGATAATCATCGGTTTGATCACAATAGTCGAGTGCATAATCGATAAAACGCATATGCTCCGAAAGGATTTCATGTTGTGGACGAGTGTAGCCTATGTCGGTATGCGTATGCTGTACAAAGTTGACTTTCCAATTTCTGTACGGACTAAAATTAACTGTGGTCTTGACCTTGGCTCCGTTATTGGCTATAGATAAAGGATAAGAAGCTTTTTTATTTATAGGGTCGATTGCTAATTGATAGTGGTTTATACCAAATTTAGCAGGCTCAGTGATACTTATATTATTAAAATCAAGCCTGACTTTGCCTGGTTTGTCAAAATGAGAATATGTGATTTGAATAATTTGTTTTTTGCTGTGTTTTAGAACTGTTTGAGTTGCTAGTGCTTCAACACTATCTTGTATAGGTGTCTTGAAGACCATCAACCAATCATTCTTATCGGATTTATCACTTGAGATTTTAAAAGTTACAGGTTTGTCAGCTTCTAAGTATTTACTAGGTATAGTAAGAAATGCATAGCCAAAGAGGTCGTCTCTAGCATCTTTATAATATTGTTCGAACTCAAAACTACTCTCTTTAATGCCTTTAACAACCCATTGGTTGTTGGAGGTGAGATTGAAGGTAATAAGCTTGTCTCCATTTAGAAATAAATGGTAGTCTGCCGATTGGGTACCAGGTTTGATTCTTGTAACTCCAAGCGTAAAAACAAATGTTGTTAGTCCCTTAGTGGAGCTTATGACTTGAGATTCCCACTCAATGGGTTTGCTCTCAGGGATAGTTCGATTAATCAGTGCCTCGTTGGCAGTGGGTACATGTGATTCATAAGAGATTCTTGTCCCCGAGAGTTCTTTCTCGTAACCTTGAACCAATTGACCACTCTTTTGTGGGAAAGCCCACGTAGGTGGAGCCATGATTGTTAAGATTAACAGTAATAGGATTCTGTTTTTCATAAGTCTGGTTTTATTTAAATATAAAGCTAACTCTTAGTATTGAAGATTGTTCATACAAATATAGCTATAAGCAGCACTTATACAATTGAAAGAAGATTAATTTAAAAGGATTTAGATATGATGGATAGATCAGCTTTTTGGATTGGTTTGAGCAAGATTTTGAGGTGTATTTTGCGTGTAGCTCTTAAGTGATGCGACTAGGTCGTTTAGGTAAAACCACCTAGTCGTATGAGTGTAGTGACGTAGTTGTTTTTAGAAGTTTAATTATTCAAATATTTCTACTAGCCTCTATAGTGTATGTAAAGCTATCTGCTCGATAATAGCCGATATTGTATTCTATAGGATTATTATTGATATCGTACACATATCTTTTACGAATTAAAATTGGGTCTGAAGCACTAATATTAAGTTTCTTAGCAATTTCATCTCCAGCGATACGTGCAGATATTTCTTCTTTAGAAGTCTTAACTACAACTTTATACTTTTTCTCTAATATATTATATAGGGGTTGATTAAAGCTTTCATCGCTTGTAAGCCCAATGCGAGGATTGAAATAAGATATAAAATAGACAAATGGATATTCTTGATTGCCTCTAACGCGTTCGAGCACAACACATTGTTCAGTGCTCTGATTGTCAAGATTAAAGAAGCTTTGCGTGTGGAGGCTCGGCAGTTCATATCGAACGTGAAGCTCATAATTCTTAACCTCAATGCCCAGCATTTGCATCTCCTGAGAGAAACTTTGCCAGTTATTAATCCCGCCAATTATACCTTTACGTACTACTTTAGTACCATATCCAGGCTTACGAAGCAATAACCCCTCGGACACTAGTGTATTTATTGCTTGTCGAAGTGTATTACGTGATATGTCCATCTGTTGAGAAAGCTCAAGTTCTGCGGGAAGCAGTTTTCCGTTTTTATATTCCTCTTGTTCTATGAGTTGTCTTAGATAGTGTTCTGCTTGTTTATGAAGTGGCATCTTGCTGTCCTTATCAATCATAAGTATCTCAAATTTAAATTATATATATAATTTGAATATCAAAAAATAGTATTAAATTGTTTATGCAGTAAATGTAATGTTTATATTTGTGAGTGTCTTAAATGTTCATACAATTTAAATTGAATAGAATGATACGATCAAGTTATAGCCATTGACACTTATCTTGGTGTTTCCTAGATTTACCTCTTGTTATTACCTATTAATCTGAATAACCTATGAGAGCAAATAAACAAAGTGTCGTCTTGACTTTAGATGCTGGAGGAACCAAGATGGTGTTTTCAGCTCTTAAGAATTATGAACAGATTGTCAATCCTTTGGAGTTACATGCAGATACAGATTGCTTGGATGATTGTCTGAATGTTATCTTAACTGGTTTTAAGACTCTAATGGTCGAATTAGAGTCGATTAATGAATTTCCTGTTGCTGTAAGCTTTGCCTTTCCTGGTCCTGCTGATTACAAAAATGGGATAATTGGTGATTTATCCAATTATAAAGCTTTTAGAGGAGGAGTAGCATTGGGTCCTTATTTGGAACAAGAATTAAGACTACCCGTATTTATTAATAATGATGGTAATCTTTTTGCCTATGGCGAAGCCTTACATGGAGCTTTGCCAATGGTTAATAATTGGTTGATCAAGTCGGGTTGCGATTGGCAATACAAAAACTTGATTGGACTTACTTTCGGTACAGGTTTTGGTTGTGGAGTGGTGATAAATAATATATTATTAACTGGAGATAACGGCTGTGGAGGTGATATTTGGAATTTTAGAAATAAGAAGTATCCAGATAAAATAGTTGAAGAGAGTGTTAGTATTCGTGCTGTTAAACGTGTTTATGCAGAGCTTTCAGAAGATAAAAGGAGCCAATTAACCCCGAAAGATATTTTTGATATTGCCGAAGGTCTTGCTTTGGGTAACCAATTAGCTGCTATACGTAGCTTTGAGGAGATGGGTGAAATGGCTGGTGATGCGCTTTCGCATATGCTTACTGTTGTGGATGGGCTTGTAGTTTTAGGAGGCGGATTGACAGGAGCATACAAATATATTTTACCTTCCCTTATGCGTGAACTTCGACTTCAAATGAATATGTTTTCTGGAGATCGAGTAGGGCGTATTCAGATGGAAGTCTTTAACTTAATGAACAAAAATGAGAAGTTTGAATTTTTAAGTTCTAAACCGTATTTCACGGAAATTCCTTACTCTAATGTAAAAGTTTCTTATCTTGCTGAAAAGAAAACAGGTGTTTTGATATCTGCTTTGGGTACAAATCATGCCATCATGTGTGGGGCCTATGCTTATGCACTTTCAAAACTTCAAAGCACATAAAATAAAATCTTTAATACAATGAAAAACATTACGTTAGTACTACTTTCTTTTTTCATCGTTTCTTGTGGATCTAAACTAAGCCCCAAGCAGGAATTAGCACAAAAAATAGCAGATGATAAGAACTTAGTGTATGTTGATAGTTTGGCTAGACTAACTATTAAAACAGGTTTTGATATAGAAAGCGTTCATTCTCAAATTTGGGTTCGTGAAATGAATACTTTTATTGAACACGCTCTTGAAGTAGTACCTAGAGAGAATATTAAAAATGCAATCTTACTCTTTTTTGCTATGCAACAACCCAATGGTGAAACGGTTGATGGGTATGTATTACATGAGGATTTTACATGGTCTGATAATACACCGTATTATTCAAAAGCTGCACCTGAGCACGTAGGTTTTAAAAATACTGTTCAGACTGACCAAGAAACTTCACTTATTCAGATGGTAGGTAAGTATATTCTTAAAACGGGTGATACTGCAATCTTGCAAGAAGACGTGGCTGGTAAAACAGTTGAAGAGCGCATCGAAGATATGATTAACTACCTCATGACTGAGCGTTATAATGTTGAGTACGGACTCTTATGGGGTGCTATGACAGCAGATTGGGGAGACATCCAACCCAATGATAGTTTTGGTAAAGATCTAAATGAGTTTTCGCATGAGGCTATTGATGTTTACGATAATGCCATGATGATTATCGCACTGGATTACCTTGAAAAAGTGGTTCCTGATCCTTATAAGAAGGCTAAATGGGCTCAGATGAGTGATGAGTTCTCGACAAATACACGCAGATACCTATGGGATGTTGAGAATGCAAAGTTTATTCCGCATATTTACCCTAGTGGTTCACCTATACCAACTGGCTTTGACGAGAATCAAATCTTTTATCATGGTGGTACAGCTGTTGCGATTGAAGCCGCTTTGCTTACAAACGATGAGATTAAAGATGTGTTGGATCAAATGGTACTTAATGTACAACTTTCGGGAATGCCGAGCATTGGTATGACTATGTATCCAGCTTATCCTAAGAACTTCTTTAAGGGGAGCATGAAAACACCTTACGTTCATCAAAATGGAGGTGATTGGACTTGGTTTGGTGGTCGTATGATTCAGCAACTAATAGATAATGGCTTTGTGGAAGAGGCTTACCAACAAGTTCAGCCAATGCTAAAACGTGTAGTAAAAAACAAAAACTTCTTTGAGTGGTATGCTATGGGGGGAGTACCTAGAGGCTCAGAAAACTTTAAAGGTTCTGCAGGAGTACTAGCAAAATCTATTGAGATGTTTAAGGCTTGGAGTAAAGAGAATCACCCCATATAATATGATTAAAGCTAAGAATGTGTCGCTAAGTTGCTCGATGCAACTAATGGATTCAATATAGCAATACTTTCAAAACTGATAAGACGTTATATACTTTTATTATAATAAAGCCTCATCTAGTACAAGATGAGGCTTTATTATAATAAAAATGTGTTTGTGTGCTAATCTTATTTGTATTATAAGATATATTGTGAGCTAATAGACTCGTTGCTAACCACACGTTTGATCGTTAAGGCAAACATGTCAGCAATGCTTAATTGATTAACTTTTGAGCATTTCTTGAAGAATGGAATACTATCAGTAAACACCATTTCCGTAAGTGCAGACGCAGTAATACGCTCGCTTGCAGGGTCTGACATTACACAGTGGCTCGCAATAGCACGTACCGACTTAGCACCAGCATCAAGCATAACATTAGCAGCTTTAGTAATTGTACCAGCTGTATCAACAATGTCGTCAAGAAGAATAACATTCTTACCTTCAACATCACCAATGATTTGCATAGTAGCTACTTTGTTAGCCTCTTCTCTAGTCTTGTTACAAAGAACTAACGGCACACCTAAATGTTTAGAGTAGGTATTTGCACGTTTTGAACCACCAACATCTGGTGTAGCAATAACTAAGTTTTCTAAGTTCAACGATTTAATATATGGCATGAACACAGCAGAAGCATAAAGGTGATCAACTGGAACGTTGAAGAAACCTTGAATCTGATCTGCATGAAGGTCCATAGTGATTAATCTGTCGATACCTGCTGTAACCAATAAATCGGCAACAAGCTTAGCACCTATAGAAACACGTGGCTTATCTTTTCTATCTTGACGTGCCCATCCAAAGTAAGGAATTACTGCAACGATGCTTTTAGCCGAAGCTCTTTTAGCAGCATCAATCATTAGTAATAATTCCATTAAGTTGTCCGAGTTGGGAAAAGTAGATTGGACTAAGAAGACATTCGCCCCACGGATTGATTCTTCGTAAGAAACTGCAAACTCACCGTCAGCAAAGTGAGCAATGTTCATGTTACCAAGAGGACAATCAAGGCTTTGGCAGATTTTTTCTGCTAGATATCTCGAGTTAGTACCTGAGAATACCATAAAAGGAGTAGTTTGGCTCATTTGTTTTGAATAGTTATTACTATTTATTATTTCGCTAACAAAGGTATAACTTCTTAGAGTATTATAAAAAAGTTCTCATATATTTATTAGATTAAATAGATGTGCTAGGCATGGTATATTGATGTTATCTGCTTGTTACTAGTTAAATAGAAGCTTATATTAAAATTCTATATTTTAGAGGGTTGCTTTCATGTAAAATATATTGGATGTAGTAATTGTCCTTAAATGATAAACTACATTATTTCATTTGTTCCTAACGTTATCTTATCTTTGGTAGTTAATAAGCCCGAACGATATGAAATTTATAATAGCTGCTTTGACGAGCCTTTCTCTGCTCCTAACTTCATGTCTGGGGATTGCCCCGACACAAGAAGTAAGAGAAATTGATCGTTTGAACCATAAAGCTTCTCTATTCTGGTATGTCTCGCTCGATTCTGTTGCAGAATTTGCGGGACTTGCTTATAAAAACACGAAGTATTATGAGCTAGGCAAAGCTGAAGCCGCCAATAACCTTGGCTTTTATAAATTCATGCAGATGGATTTTCAGCGTGCGATGCAATATTACCAAGAGATTTCTGAATATACCAACAATGAGCTTGAATTGTTGATATCAGACATTGGTATGATGAAGGTTTTCCAGCGTACAGCTCGTAGCAAGCAGTTTTATGACTATCGTAACAGTGCATTAGCACGCATGAAACGTATTAACGAAGATCGCTCAGTATTTGATACAGAGAAAGACCTTGACCGATTGCTTTATGCTTATAGCGAGTTCTATATCGTTTCGGCAATCTACTTCTATTACTTACAGCAAGACCATGAAGCGGGAATTGCTTTGGATGATATAACTTTTCTATCTGATTTGAGCTTTTCTAGTTTAACCCATGGAATTAAGTTAAACCAATACCTGTATTATCAGTATGTAAAAGGATCAACTAAGCTTGTTTCAGGAAACAGCTATGAGAAGAAGATTCTTCACTCTTTTGATATTCTATATCAAACATGGATCGCTGCACGGGAATATGGTATTGATTACTTTGAGGGTAACGCTGCTCAAAGTATGGCCGACATGATGGCAAGTCATGCCAACTACGCTTTGCTTAAAAGAGATAGGGGCCATTTACTAGCTAGTTTTGGGGTGATTGATTCTCTTTTACCACTACGTTTGGGTGAATCTGCCTTGGCTTTATTTCAGAGCTATAAAGATATATACCAGATAGCTGGAGCTTATGTTACGATTGGCAAGTATTATAATTACCATCAACTATATAATAAGGCATTAGAAGCCTTGACTAAAGCGCTAGATGTAGTAAATAAGCACCACAAAACTTATTATCCAGATCATCACAATACTCCTGATGATTTGGTATTGTATGACAAGGATGATGCTGGCGATTACACCGAAATCAACTGGATTAAGGATGATGTCTTTACTGTTCCCGAGTGGATTGCTCGAATTCGTGAGCAGCTAAGTGTTGTTTATGCAGGATTAAACAATAAAGAAGCCTCAGACTACAATCGTAATATCTATTTAGATATTTTAGACTTGGTACGTCAAGATAAAGAAGCTGAGAGTCGATTTGAATCATTGAAGCAAGAAGAGAAATTCATCAATACATTGCTCTTTTTGTTGTTCTTTGTAATACTCTGCTTAAGTATCATTTTTATTTGGTTAAACAAGCATGCTAAGCGAAAAACACAGGCTTACTTTGTTCGTCTTGAAAAGAGCTTACTAACCTGTCGTGAGCTTACAGCTAGTTTACCACAAAAAGACGATGATGTGGAGGCTATATTTAAGCCGATAGTTTCTATTATTGAACAGTTTTTAGTCGAAACAACTAATGTTGAACGCATACTAATGCGTGTTCAACTCAAAGGAGAAGAGTTTGAGACCATCTATGACTCAGCTCCATCTCTAGCCAATAAAGAGCTTGTGCACGTTAACTTCAATCTTAAAACAGAGGACAGCTCAATCAGTGATGGCTTTTTTCGTGTCTATACGCGTAAAGCCTTATCTAAAGAAGATATTTCATTTATAAATATCCTTTCACCATATGTGGTTTGGGCCATTGAGAATGGCTTGCACTATATGGATCTGGGTGAAGAGCGTGCTATCTTAGACAAGAAGCTTTTTATAACCAACCAACATAACATTCAGCATAAGCGAGAGAATATTATGAAGAGAGCTTGTATGCGTGTGGTCTATGGGATCCAACCCTATTTAGATAGAGTCCGCAATGAGCTCGACAAGATCGTTCATGCCGACTACGCTCAATACCAAGAAGTACGAACATATAAGTATAAATATATTGAGGAACTTTTAACAACAATTCAAGAGCATAATGAGGTATTAGCCTTGTGGATCAATATCAAACAGGGTGAACTGAGTCTTCAGATTACCAATTTCAATCTAGGTGATTTATTGAAGCTTTTGCAGAAGAGTACGCGGTCGTTTGAACAGAAAGGAATTGAGCTTAGGGTAGAACCGCGAGATCTTTATGTTAAGGCCGATGAAGCCTTAACCCTATTTATGCTGAATACCCTGCTCGAAAATGCACTTAAGTTTACTCCTAGTGGAGGTCGAGTGGAGGTTATAATGCAAGAAGAGGCAGATTACGTTGAAGTCTCTGTAGTTGATACAGGTTTGGGTATTAGCCCCGAAGATATATCTACACTTTTAAATGAGAAAGTCTACGACTCCAATGCTATAGGTGAAGGTAACCCTGTGGTAATGGAAAATAAGGGAAGTGGTTTTGGCCTGATCAACTGTAAGGCCATTATCGATAAATACCAAAAGACCAATCCAATATTCAAAGTCTGTGACTTTTCAATTGAGAGTACGGTAAATAAAGGAAGTCGATTTTCTTTTCGCTTGCCCTACGGCCTCAAGAAAAGCTTACTCGTAGCATTACTTTTAATTAGTAATTTATTTACTGTCGATGCGAGGGTTACAAATACTATTGATTGGGAAGAGAATCTCGATACATTAACCACGGGTTATAGTTATCTCAAAGAGGCATCGGATTATGCTGATGCTGCCTATTTTAGTAATAAGGAGTATAAATATAAACTTAGCTTAGACTATATAGCTAGGGCTATTACGGCATTGAATAATTATTACGAAGATCAAAACGATGATAATTATCCATTGATGTCGTTAGTTGATTATAATATTCCTGCTGAGATTGGTTGGTGGGATAGGGAGTTTGCTACGAGTTATAATGTCATTTTAGATATCCGTAATGAAGCATCGATTGCATTTCTAGCGCTTAAAAACATTGATGGGTATAACTATAATAATGTAGCCTATACGATGTTGTATAAATCGTTGACCAAAGACGACTCTTTGGATAGGTTCTGTAAAATATTAGAGCGCTCGACCTCTAACAAGCGTATTGTTTTGATTATTCTTTTGCTTTTGGTTGTTTCGGCCATCGTAGTTTATTACATGGCATACGTAAGACAGCGCTATCTTCGTCGGTGGAGTCTGGAGCAGGTACTCGATATAAATCAGATTATCTTCTCCTCTTCTCTAAAATATACAACTTCACTCGATGATAGTCCTATTGAAGAGATAGACTTTACTACTATCCCTCAAGAGATCTTATCTAATAGCTTCTCTAAAATTAACGATCTTTTGGCTGTTGAGCAACTAAGCTTGGTGCTCTATGACCGTGAAAAGCAACGTTTCTTTACGACCTCGTACCCCGAACAAATTGAGCTCGATAAGACTAATCTTTCTACCTGTCTCGAATCACAAGAGTGGATACATGAAGGTAACGAATATTATATTCCTCTTGAGGTCGTTGTTGGTGAGATTTCTCAGCGGGTAGGTATATTTTACATTAAATTAAGAGAGGTTAGAACAGCCAAAGAAGAAAAGATCTTGGTTGAGTTTATAGTTAGGTATTTGTCGACTGTGCTTTATAATACGATGATAAGGACAGCAGGAAGGCTTAGGGATATTAACTTGGTCTTTGATGATATCCATCGTTTGGAGTGGGAGAACAATCAAATCCACGTTCAAAACCGAGTTCTGGACAACTGCCTTTCAGCTATTAAGCACGAAACAATCTATTATCCTAGTCGACTTAAGCAGCTTGTCGAACAGCTTTTGTCGGATAATATATCTACCGAAGATGAGCAGAGTCAAATTCGAGGAATGTATGACTTAGTCGAATATTACAAGGGGGTCTTTACTATTCTAAGCTTATGGGCAAAGAAGGAGTTGGAGCAAGCTACCTTTAGACGCTCCACCCTTGAGGTTGATCAATTGGTCGACTCTTTGCAGAAGTGCTTTCAACGTAAATCAAAGCACCGAGTTAACCAGCTAACCCTAACTTGGAAAGTAGAGCCAGGGTTAGAACTTGTTGGCGATGACAAGTTGATTGTTTATCTCTTTGAGCTTCTCTTTAGTGATGCCATAGCTTTGGATGAATCTGGTAATGTTGAAATAGAGATATCGGCTGATAAGCATTTCATTAATTTTACCTATCACGATAATCGAGTGCATTACTCCCCTGAGCAGCTCAATAATCTTTTCTATCCTGTGATTACTTCTATGAAGGGATCTTCTGTAGGTGGGTTATCGGGTTTAACCTGCCTGATTGCAAAAGAGATAATACGAGAGCACGATGAATTTGTGGGCAGACGTGGTTGTCGAATTAATGTGTATGATGATGAAGGTGTGAAGCTAGTCTTTAGCCTTCCAAGAAAACTGAAAATAGAAAACGAAATATAAGGATATGAGTACTACTGATAAAGATTTTAAAGTAATTATAGTTGAAGACGTTCAATTAGAACTGAAAGGCACACAACAAATATTTAAGCATGAGATTCCTAATGCCATTGTTATTGGTACAGCTATGAATGAGGCTGATTTTTGGGAGTTAATGGCTAAAGATATCCCCGATTTGGTATTGCTTGATTTGGGTTTAGGTGGATCAACTACTGTTGGCGTGGATATTTGTCGTAAACTATCCAAAGATTATCCTTCAGTACGTGTACTAATCTTCACGGGTGAGGTGCTCAATGAAAAGCTTTGGGTTGATGTATTGGGTGCAGGTGCTGCAGGAATAATCCTAAAGACTGGGGAGCTCCTAACGAAGCCCGATGTTGAGGCTGTAATAAGTGGCAAGCAACTCGTGTTTAATACCCCAATATTAACACGTATAGTCGATAGATTTAAGCAAGCCGTAGTTAGTGATTATAAGCGACAAGAAGCAGTTATTGGCTATGATATTGATGAATATGACGAACGTTTTTTGCGTCATCTCGCTTTGGGCTATACCAAAGACATGATTGCAAACCTTAAGGCAATGCCTTTTGGAGTCAAGTCTTTGGAGAAACGCCAGACCGACCTTATTACTCGACTTTTTAGTGCAGAAGAACGAGTTGGTGGAGTTAATGCCACTCGCTTAGTTGTTCGCGCATTAGAACTACGTATCCTAGATATTGATAACCTTGAATCAGATGAAGAGTAAATCCTTTAGAGTACATCCAGCAACACTATTCTTCTTGCTATCGGTACTACTTGTATTGGTTGTATGGGTTCTTGATGTCTATGGAGTATCCATATTTAATCCCCACACGGGTAAGTTTCTTCGCCTTCAGTCTCTCCTTAATGCTGAAGGTGCACGTTGGGTTATGCGTAATACCATATCTAACTTTAGCTCGTTCTCTCCCGTAGCGATGGTGGTAACTTCTCTTCTAGGGGTTGGTGTTGCTGAGAGCTCTGGGTTTATTGACTCTTTAGCGAATCGCTTGACAGTGCTTCAGAATCATCCTAAGTATGGATTGGCTCTGATGATATTGCTAGGAATCTTATCGAACGTTGTGGGTGACGCTGGTTATGTGTTTTTGGTACCTCTTCTGGCCATTATTGCCCCCCGAATAGGTATCCATCCTGTGATGGCTATTATCGTGACTTTGGTTTCTGTTTCGTGCGGTTACAGTGCCAATTGGATGTTAAGTTCCATGGATCCGCTTTTAGCTCGAATAACTCAAGACACATCGGTGCATTTTATTCCTCAGGACTTTAACACGGGCTCATACGCAAACTATTACTTCATGGGTGCTTCTACTTGCTTCTTAACAGGTGTAATCTATATTGTGAGTCAATATATATTAAAACCTCAACTAAAGCGTAAAGGATTTGTCCTTAAGCAAGAGAAGCAGCGTTTACTTTCGCATAGAGAAATACGTTCGTTGCATTTGGCTCTCGGCATCGGATTGGCCTTCTTAGTAATTATAGGATGGTTAACATTCTCTTCTATTGGGCTTTTTCGGGGCGTGAGCGGAGAGTTGGTACGTTCACCGTTTATCATGGGTGCGCTGTTTATCCTCTCGCTTAGCGTAGGTTTAATGGGGCTTGTTTATGGGTTTAGTATCGGTAAATACAAGAATGATTACGATGTGGTTAGTGGCTTATCTTGGGGAATACGTACGTTAGGCATCTTCTTTGTAATCGCTTTCTTTGCTGCACAGTTCTTCGCCTACGTTAGTTATACTCACTTTGATCAATTCGTTGTGCTGTGGGTTGGTCAATGGGTGAGCTCCTTCGCAATAACCAGTCCGACACTGGCATTAATTGTTTTTATAGCCTATTGTGCCTTAGTCAACCTGACGATGGTTTCGGCAGTAGGCAAATGGGTTTTGATTTCAGCTCTATTCTTACCTATGTTCTGGGGTATAGGTGTTGATCCAAATGTCGTTCAGGCAGCCTTTAGAGTGGGGGATAGTGCTACTAATGTGGTTACTCCATTTCTCTATTACACACCTTTTATTTTAGCACTACTAGAGAAATATATTCCTAAAGCTGGGTTTAAGTTTATCTTTAATCACACGTGGTATTTTAGCCTTATTGTCTTATTTACGTGGATGATTCTATTCCTGATTTGGTTTCAACTTGGCCTACCTTTTGGAGTTTAGCACGAAGCAAACAATATTAATCATCGCGAGAAACTTACTCTTGGGTAAGTATTTCGCGATTTTTCTTGTTAATCTGTTTTATCGATACCAGAGTTGCTCCAAAACTACCCAAAGCAATAAGCATTGATAGAACATTAAGTAGAGTACTACTTGAGCAGAGTTGATAGGTTACCATAAGTACCCATACTTCTACAAGGAAAAATAGTGTTAAACTCGTGTAAAGTGACAAAGCTAATCCTGGTCTATGATGAAGTGTTATTCTGATTGGATCGCCACGGTAGTACCAGTTAAATAAGAAAAACGGTAGAATTAGCCCCACTAAACCTATAATGATCGAAAAAACAGTAGAGCTCGCAAATACAATTCTTCCCGAGAAAAGGAAAATGATTACTGCGAATATATTGATTAGAATCTTATGCATAGTTATATCTTTTAATTTAAACACATCTTATCTAAAATGGTTCTTATTAAGCTAGTATTATTTCATTATATCTTACACAACGATAAGCTTTAATGTTGAGCTCTAATCTGTTGCGCGTATATATCAAATATAAGCTGATTTAATCAATTGTAGAGCTAATATCTTAATAAAATAAAATTACAAAATGAACAGGTAAAAAACTTCTCATATGTTTTGATTTGTCGGAAAAGTGTTTTACATTTGCATTCGAAATCAAGGATGGTTCCGTAGCTCAGCTGGATAGAGCAACGCCCTTCTAAGGCGTCGGTCAAGCGTTCGAATCGCTTCGGAATCACAAAAGAGAGATAGTTAGATTAACTATCTCTCTTTTTTTGTAGCTCTACTTAAGTTGCAGTAAATAAGAAAAGGAGTAACTAAATGTTTAGCTACTCCTTTTACATTATATCAAAATGATGTCTAGAGGATTAAAGTCCTTTAGTTTCTACATTACGGTCGATCTTTTTAACCAGTCCTTGTAATACACTACCTGGTCCGCACTCTACAAACTCTATAGCACCATCAGCAATCATGTTCTGAACTGATTTAGTCCAGCGTACAGACGAAGTAAGCTGAGCAATTAAGTTTGCCTTAATCTCCGCGTCACTTGTGTGAGCTGTTGCATCTACGTTTTGGTAGATTGGGCAGATAGGAGTTTTAAAAGTTGTGTTGTTTATAGCATCTTCAAGTTCAGCACGTGCTGGCTCCATAAGAGGAGAGTGGAAAGCTCCACCAACCTTAAGAAGTAGGGCACGTTTTGCACCAGCTTCTTTCATCAACTCGCATGCTTTTTCGACTCCAGCGAGTGAACCCGAAATTACAACCTGACCTGGGCAGTTTAAGTTAGCAGCTACACAAACCTCTCCATCAATTGATGCGCAGATTTCTTCAACCTTATCGTCATCAAGAGCAATGATAGCAGCCATTGTGCCTGGAGTTGCTTCACAAGCTTTTTGCATCGCCATTGCACGAGCATATACTAAGCGTAAACCATCTTCAAAAGATAGGGCTTGAGCCACTACTAATGCAGAGAATTCACCCAGTGAGTGACCTGCAGTCATGTCTGGCTTTGTTTCATCTGTTGCACAAAGTGCAGAGATTACAGAATGTAAGAACACAGCAGGTTGAGTAACTTTGGTTTGACGTAGCTCTTCATCGGTTCCGTCAAACATAATATCTGTGATTCGATAACCTAAAATTTCGTTTGCTTTTTCGAATAATTCTTTAGCAAGAGGAGAGTTGTCGTAGAGGTCTTTACCCATACCAACGAATTGTGCTCCTTGACCTGGGAATACAAATGCTTTCATATTTGTTTGTTATTTATTCAATTTACGAATGCAAATATAAGTTGTTTTTCTTAAACAAACTCACATTCTGCACATTTCCTCTCAAAGTGTGTATGAATATTACACAGTTGTATTGATACGATGTCAATTTAATAATGCATTGCAGAAATACTTGAAATCCCTGCTCTAAGTGCTTAATAATTTTTATTTTGTCAAATTGCGGCAACCAAAGTTTTCGTTGGTTGTTGTTAAACAAGAATTCAAATAGAAATTATGGATCATCATCAAAAAATAAATAAAGTAGAAATTCGTAACCTTCAGATGGAAGACTACGAGCAACTCTTTAAATCGTTTTATCGCGTTTATAGCGACGGGAGCGATTTATTTTGGACACGTGCACAGATTGCTAAACTGATAGAAATTTTCCCTGAAGGACAAATTGTAATACTTGTCGATGGCAAAGCTGTTGGTTGTGCCTTGAGTATTATTGTAGATTACACATTGGTAAAAGGACAACATACCTATAGCTTGGTAACCGGGAATGAAACGTTTAATACGCATAATCCTGATGGTAATATTCTGTATGGTATAGAAGTTTTTGTGCATCCAGCCTATCGAGGGCTTCGTTTGGCTCGTCGTATGTACGACTATCGTAAGGAACTTTGTGAGGCGCTAAACCTCAAGTCAATTATGTTTGGAGGTAGAATCCCCAACTATGGCAAGCATGCTACTGAACTGCGTCCCAAAGAGTATATCCAAAAAGTGCGAGAGAAAGAACTCTTCGACCCTGTATTGACCTTTCAGATTTCAAACGATTTTCACGTGCGTAGGATTATGGTAAACTACCTACCTCACGATGAAGAATCTTGTCATTATGCTTGTTTGTTGCAGTGGGATAATATCAACTATCAAGAGCCCTCCGAAGACTATATTTATCCACGCTCTACCGTTAGAGTTGGAGCTGTGCAATGGCAGATGCGTAATTACAGAGGACTAAGTGAGCTTTTTGAGCAAATCGATTTCTTTGTCGATTCGGTTTCGGCTTATAATTGTGATTTCGCACTCTTCCCTGAGTATTTTAATGCACCGTTGATGTCGAAGTCTAACGATTTAACTGAGGCTCAAGCTATTCGTAAACTTGCAGAATATACCGATGAAATCCGTGATCGTTTCGTAGAATTGGCCATTAGCCATAATATCAATATTATAACAGGGAGTATGCCTTACAAAAATAAGGAAACAGGTAAGCTTTATAATGTAGGGTTTCTATGTCGCAGAGACGGAAGTTACGAAATGTATGAAAAAATACACGTAACACCCGATGAGGAACGCAGCTGGGGGCTTTCTGGAGGTAAAATGCTTAAAGCTTTTGATACCGACTGTGGTAAAATTGGAGTTTTGATATGTTACGACTCAGAGTTTCCTGAGCTTTCGCGTGTATTGGCTTCGCAGGGTATGCAGATTCTATTTATCCCCTTCCTTACCGATACGCAAAATGCATACTCTAGAGTTCGTGTATGTGCGCATGCACGTGCTATTGAAAACGAGTGCTATGTTGTAATCGCAGGTAGTGTAGGTAACCTTCCTAGGGTTCATAATATGGATATTCAGTATGCACAGTCTGCTGTATTTACACCCTGTGATTTTGCTTTCCCTACCGATGGTAAACGCGCTGAGGCTACACCAAACACGGAGATGATTTTGATTACCGATGTTGATTTGGACTTACTAAATAAGTTGCACTCTTATGGTAGTGTTCGTAACCTAAAAGACAGACGAACTGACTTATATTCAGTGAGATTCAAAGATAAATATATTTAAACAATTAATCTTTAGATACATTAACACTCTTCTGCTAAACATTATACTGTTTAGGATTGTTCTAAATAGCGTTAACATTCAAAACATAATTTAAAACAATAATTTATGAGATCATTAATTGGTAGACAAGCTCCTAAGTTTAAAACTGCTGCTGTACTAAACGGTACTGAAATCGTTCAAGACTTTTCATTAGATCAATATCTAGGTAAGAAAGATGTTATTTTCTTCTTTTACCCAATGGACTTTACTTTCGTATGTCCTACAGAATTACATGCATTCCAAGATAAGATTGACGAATTCGAGAAACGTGGTGTAGCTGTCGTTGGTTGCTCTGTTGACTCAGAACAATCGCACTGGGCTTGGCTAAATACTCCAAAAAATCAAGGTGGTATCCAAGGTGTTAAATATCCTCTAGTTGCTGACTTCTCTAAAGAAATTTCCGAGAAGTTTGGTGTGCTTGCTGGAAAATATGCTCCAGATGCAGAAGGTAACTGGGTATGCGAAGGTGCTCCTGTAGCTTACCGTGGTTTATTCTTAATTGATAAAAAAGGTGTAGTTCGTCACTGTGTAATCAACGACCTTCCTTTGGGACGTAGCGTTGATGAGGCTATCCGCGTGGTAGATGCTCTACAACACTTTGAAGAGTTTGGCGAAGTTTGCCCAGCAAACTGGTCAAAAGGTAAAACTGCTCTAAAAGATACACACGAAGGTGTTGCAAATTACCTAAGTGAGCAAAAATAAAATAGAAAGACTTATAATCTGAGTGTAATAAATCAGACTGTCTAGATTTTGCTAAAGCCCTACTAAAACATTCGAGTTTTAGTAGGGCTTTATTTGTCTTGTTTGGGCCTACTAAAACCAAAGGTTCGTTTAGACCAAACGAGTAAGTCGCATTGGTATTATGAGTAGGTGCTAGGGGTTAAGAGGCTAAGAAGTTTGATGTGTTATCAATGAAGGGCTTCCATAAAGAGCCTAATATGACAAAAAAATAGAGTTTACTTAAAAAAATATTCTAGCTCAACTAGTGCCCTACAAAGCATATAGAAAATAAAGCTGAGTAGTAGCTGTTTCTCGTGTAGAATGCCAGAAACATCGAACTTATAAATTATAGGCTCTATAATAAACGATAAACGAAGTTTGACAAGGTTTAATATTATGAATTATAAATCACGGATAAGCATAATTTTGAGCTAATAAATATTATATCTGTTTATGTTTAAAGCAAATGATTTTGTAAATTTGCATTCTAATTGAATATGCATTTAAAAATAATTGTGTAAAAGATAAAATTCAGAAATACAATGAGTAAAAAATTTACAGAATATTCTCAATTAAATCTTTCGAAGGTTAATCAAGATATTCTTAAAAAATGGGACGAGAATCAAGTATTCTCTAAAAGTATGACCGAACGTGAGGGATGTCCATCTTACGTTTTCTACGAGGGGCCTCCATCTGCTAATGGTATGCCAGGTATTCACCACGTAATGGCTCGTACAATTAAGGATATTTTCTGTAGATACAAAACCATGAAAGGCTTTCAGGTAAAACGAAAAGCTGGTTGGGATACTCACGGACTACCTGTGGAGCTTAGTGTTGAAAAGGCATTGGGCATTACTAAAGAGGACATTGGTAAGAAGATTTCTGTAGCTGATTATAATGCAGAATGTCGTAAAGACGTCATGAAATACACCAAAGAGTGGGAAGATCTTACTCATAAGGTAGGCTACTGGGTGGACATGAATGATCCCTATATTACTTACGACAACAGATATATTGAAACCTTATGGTGGCTATTAAAGCAGATGCACGATAAGAATTTCTTATACAAAGGATATACAATTCAACCTTATTCTCCAGCAGCAGGAACAGGTCTTAGCTCTCACGAGTTAAACCAACCAGGTTGCTATAGAGATGTTAAAGATACGACAGCTGTTGCTCAGTTTGCGATTAAAAATCCTAAAGCTGAAATGACAGGTTGGGGTAAACCCTATTTTATTGCTTGGACTACTACACCTTGGACTTTGCCATCGAATACAGCTTTATGTGTTGGACCTAAGATCGATTATGTAGCCGTTCAATCGTTTAATCCTTATACGGGCGAACCTATAACAGTAGTGTTGGCTAAAAACCTACTCAATACTTACTTCAACCCTAAAGCTGCCGATTTAGCTCTTAGCGACTACAAAGAAGGTGATAAGCTTATCCCTTTCAAAGTTGTTGCCGACTACAAAGGTACTGATCTTGTTGGTATGGAGTATGAGCAACTTATTCCTTGGGTAAATCCAGGAGAAGGTGCTTTCTGTGTTGTATCTGGTGATTTCGTAACCACCGAAGATGGAACAGGTATCGTACATATTGCACCTACTTTTGGTGCTGATGATGCTCAAGTAGCCAAAGATGCTGGAGTTCCACCTTTACACTTAATCAACAAAAAAGGTGAATTGCGTCCGATGGTCGATATGACTGGTAAGTTCTATTTGCTCAGCGAGCTTGATGAAGAATTTGTTAAGAACCACGTTAATGTGGAACTATATAAAGAGTTTGAAGGTAAGTTTGTAAAAAATGCATATGACCCTAAACTCTCCGAAGATGACGAATCGTTGGATGTTGAGATCTGTATGCTTCTTAAGAAGAACGGTCAGACTCTAAAAATCGAAAAATTAACGCATAGTTACCCACATTGCTGGCGCACAGATAAACCTGTACTATACTATCCACTTGATAGTTGGTTTATTCGTTCGACTGCTTGTAAAGATCGTATGATCGAGCTTAACAACGAGATTAACTGGAAACCCGAATCTACTGGTTCTGGTCGTTTCGGTAAATGGCTTGAAAATCTTAACGATTGGAATTTAAGCCGTTCAAGATATTGGGGTACTCCATTGCCTATTTGGAGAAACGAAGAAGGTACCGAAGAAATCTGTATTGAGTCGGTAGAACATCTTTATAATGAAATAGAAAAATCGGTTGCTGCTGGTTACATGAAGTCAAACCCTTATGCAGATAAAGGTTTCGTACCAGGTGATTACTCAGCTTCTAACTACGAAAAAATAGATTTGCACCGCCCTTATGTTGACGATATCGTTTTGGTTTCATCAACAGGCGAAGCGATGAAGCGTGAAGCTGACTTGATCGACGTTTGGTTCGATTCAGGCGCTATGCCTTATGCTCAAATTCACTATCCATTCGAAAATAAAGAGCTACTAGATAATAAAATAACTTATCCAGCAGATTTTATTGCTGAAGGAGTTGATCAAACTAGAGGTTGGTTCTTTACCCTACATGCAATTGCTACTATGGTATTTGACACCAAGGCTTATAAGAATGTGATTTCGAACGGTCTTGTATTAGATAAAAATGGTAACAAGATGTCTAAACGTTTGGGTAATGGAGTTGATCCATTCGAGGCCATTGAAAAACATGGCTCAGACCCTTTACGTTGGTATATGGTTACCAATGCGTCTCCTTGGGATAACTTGAAGTTTGACGAAGAGGGAGTTGATGAGGTGCGTCGTAAGTTCTTCGGAACGCTATACAACACTTATTCATTCTTCTCACTTTATGCTAACGTTGACGGTTTCCGTAACGAAGATGCTCAGGTTCCTGTAAATGAGCGCCCAGAAATCGATCGTTGGATCATTTCGGAACTTAACACCCTAATTAAAGAAGTAGATGCCTGTTTAGAAGATTACGAACCTACTAAGGCTGGTCGTTTGATTAGTGACTTTGTAAATGACAACCTATCAAACTGGTACGTTCGTTTGAATCGTAAACGTTATTGGGGTGGTGAGTATTCTAAAGATAAGATTGCTGCTTACCAAACACTTTATACTTGTTTGGTAGAGGTGTCTAAGCTTATGGCTCCAATCTCACCTTTCTTTGCAGATCAGCTTTATCACGACTTGACTTCGGTTTGCTCATCGACTGATGAGTCTGTTCACTTGACGCTATTCCCTGAATACGATGAGAAATTAATTGATAAGCAACTCGAAAAACAAATGAAGTTGGCCCAACAAGCTACTTCAATGGTTTTAGCGCTTCGTAGAAAGGTTAATATCAAGGTAAGACAGCCTCTTCAAGGAATTATGATTCCTGCTACGGATCAAGAGCAAAAATCTCATATTGAGGCTGTGAAGAGTCTTATCATGAACGAAGTTAATGTCAAAGAAATTAAGTTTGTTGACGAAACTTCAGGCGTTCTTGTTAAGCGTGTCAAATGCGACTTCAAAAAACTTGGACCTAAGTTTGGCAAACGCATGAAAGCACTTGCTGCTGTCGTTGACGTCCTAGAGCAAAACCAGATTACTAGTTTAGAGAAAAATGGAACATTGGCTTTAACTTTAGCTGATGGCCCTGCAGAGCTTTCTCTAGAGGATGTAGAGGTTTACAGCGAGGATATACCAGGTTGGTTAGTTGCTAATGAGGGTTCTCTTACAATTGCTCTTGATGTAACGATTTCAGAAGAATTGCGTAAAGAGGGAATTGCTCGTGAACTAGTCAACAGAATACAAAATATTCGTAAGGCAAGTGGCTTTGAAATAACCGATAAGATTAATATTATCTTAGCTAAAAATGATATCATAAATGAGGCGGTTGAGGAAAATAAAGCCTATATTTGTGCTCAAGTTTTAGGTGAATCATTACAATTGGTAAATAATATTGATAATGGTGAAGTGTTAGACTTAGATGAGTGTACTTTAACCATACAAGTTATTAAAGCCTAATTGTAGCGATATAGCCATTTAACGAACCTTAAAAACTTATTCGCCATGGCAGAAAAAACTCGTTATTCGGACGAAGAATTAGAAGAATTCCGTGCCATTATAATGGACAAATTAGAACTTGCTCAACGGGACTACGATCTTTTGACACAAAGCATAAGAGGAACAGATGGAAACAATACTGATGATACCTCTCCAACTTACAAAGTGTTAGAAGATGGGGCAAGCACTCTTTCAAAAGAGGAGACTGGTCGCTTAGCTCAACGACAGCTTAAGTTTATTCAGGGTTTAGAAGGAGCTCTTGTGAGAATTCGAAATAAATCTTATGGAATATGTCGTGTAACTGGAAAACTCATTCCACCTGAGCGCTTAAGAGCCGTGCCTCATGCTACGTTAAGCATAGAAGCAAAAATGGATGATCGAAAAAGAAGATAATATCCATTGATAAGAATATATAAAGTTGGAGGTTATCAATACGAATTAGATTTGTAGTGGATAACTTTCAACTTTTATTTTATAGAGAACTATTAAAAGAAATAATCTAACTTAAATAAATTAATGGGTAAAACTTCGTCTAAGGGTAAAATGGCCTTGATTACTATTTTAGCTGTATTAATAATAGATCAAGTTCTAAAAGTATGGGTCAAAACCAATATGTATTGGCATGAGAGCATTCGTATAACCGATTGGTTTCATATCTATTTTACAGAGAATAACGGGATGGCTTTTGGTATGGAGTTTATAGGTAAACTCTTTTTAACTTCATTCCGTCTAGTAGCTGTTGTTTTAATTGGTTGGTATTTAGTAAAGACCATCAAGGAGCAGAAAAAGAGAGGATATATCATTTGTATTGCTTTGATTTTTGCTGGTGCTATGGGAAATATTATAGATAGTGTGTTCTATGGCGTTCTATTTAATGATAGTACGTACTCTCAAATCGCAACATTCATGCCCGAAGGGGGAGGATATGCTCCACTTCTATACGGTAGAGTAGTCGATATGTTTTACTTTCCTATCATTGATACTACTTGGCCTCAATGGTTGCCTTATTTGGGTGGAGATCGGTTTATCTTCTTTAGTCCAATCTTTAACTTTGCCGATGCTGCTATTAGCTGTGGAATGATTGCATTGTTGATATTTTACGGTAAGTATTTGAATAAAACTGTTTCAAAATAAAACCATCTGATGCATATGTTTTCTAAAATAGCCTCTATTCTCGTACTGCTAGTTGTTTTTGTCGCTTGTAAACCACAAAAACCTAGTGATGTGTTACCTCCAGAGAAGATGGAGTCCTTCTTATATGATTTTCATATAGCTAAGGCTATCGGAGATGACGAAGAGTACACCAAGCGTTATACGCGTGAATATTACATTGATTATGTTTACGCTAAACACAATATAACCAAAGAGCAATTTGACTATTCGTTGAAGTGGTATACACGCCATATTGACGATATTGCGAAGATTTATGAAAATGTAAGTACCCGACTCTCTGCACAAAAAGATGAAATAGATCAATTAGTAGCTTGGCAATACGATGTACCATTAACTACAATTTCAGGAGATAGTGTAGATGTTTGGGCATGGCATCGTGTTTATCGTCTAAACGGTAAGCCACTTAACAATAAAGTGACCTTTACCCTACCTATCGATTCAAACTTTTATGAGAAAGATAAGATTGAGTGGAATGTTCACTTCAATTTCTCAGACGAGCAAGCACTTGACTCTTTGACTTTTGCTGTAATGCAATTGGGGCTTCAATTTGAAAATGACTCGCTATTATTAAAAACTGAAACTGTTAGTGGTACAGGCAATAAGAGATTGATTTTGCAGTCGGATAGCTTAGGACCAATTAAGAATATTAAAGGTTTTATTTATTTACCTCCTCAAAGCAAAGATTCACGAATGTTGATCGACTCGATATCGATGATGCGTTACCACTTTAAGAATGACTCTATTATTATAGATGAGCTTACGGGAGAAGCAATTTTACCTTCTGATTCAACTCAGGTAAAAGCATCGAATCCTGAGGATAATAAAACAGAGTAAGATGTTATAAATGAATCCCCAATAATGAAGGGTACAGATATAAACAAATATGCGAGAATAGATTCAAGTCTATTCTCGCATATTTGTTTATATAATAAGAATTTATGTTTAGCCACGAGCCTGTCTTCTAAACTCAGCACAGGTGATGGCAGTGGCAATAGCAACATTGAGTGATTCAGCAGATTCACGATTGACCGGATGATTTGGAATGTACAATCTATCAGTTACTAATTGCTCAAGTTCAGGACTGATGCCTTTACCTTCATTTCCCATAATTATGATGCCTCTACTACTCAATGATTTGTCGTATAGGTCATCACCGTCTAAGAATGTTCCGTAGATGGGTATATTGGTATCGAGTGAATTGATAAGCTCTTTTAGACAAACGTAATATACTTTGACACGAGCCATACCGCCCATAGTAGCCTGAATAGTCTTGGTATTGAATATATCGGCTGTATCGAATGAGCAAAATACATGTTCAATGCCAAACCAATCGGCCAATCGAATGATTGTGCCTAAGTTACCAGGGTCTTGCACACCATCGAGCGCTAGGCAAAGCCCCTTATTTATTTCTCGCACGTCGTATTGGTAGGTCGGTTGCTTGAAAAGGGCAATGACTTGTTGTGGTGTTTTAAGCGCACTAGCCTTGCTCAGTTCTTCTTGAGTGATTTCGTAAACTTCGTCGGCCTTATAGGTTGGATGAGCCCTTAGCCACTCTTTAGTAGCAGCAATTAGGTGGCAGTCAAAATAATTATACAGTTCATCAACAAGCTTGGGGCCTTCGGCAACAAACAAACCAAACTCTTTTCTGTACTTCTTTTGCTCCAATGAGCGGATAAATTTTATCTTAGTTTTGCCAATAGCCATAACACATGTATTAATTGAAATAAATGAATTGCAAATTTAACGAATCTCACTAGGCTTTGCCCATTAAAGTCGCAATTTTATTTATGTCTCTTAAATATAGTACAGTAGCCGACTATAAATTTTAACAAGCCGAAAAGAGGTATTATCTTTGTTCTAAAATAACCCTACTATAATAATCGTATATGCGGAGCTTTTCATCTCTGATTTTCATTCTACTATCCCTGATACTGTTTTCGGCCTGTTCGACAACTAAGTTTGTCCCACAGGGTGAATATCTTCTTGATGAGGTGAAAATATCAAGTGATGATAAATCTATTAAGCCCAGCGAAATGCGTGTTTATGTTCGTCAACATCCCAATACACGTTGGTTTAGTATATTTAAGACTCCACTTTATGTGTATAATATGTCGGGGAAAAAGCATCCTAATCGCTGGTACAATAAGTTTTTTAGAAAGATCGGAGATGCACCAGTTATTTACAACCAATCCGATGCTGATCGTTCAAGGTTTGAGATTCTGAAAGCCGTACAAAATATGGGATATCTTGGTGCAACAGTGCAGCAACATATTACGACTAAGAAAAAGAAGCTCACTTTGTCATTTGATATAGATGCTGGAGAGCCTTATATAGTTCGTAATGTCTCAAGATTAATCAATGACTCTCATATTGATAGTTTACTGCAAGGAGATTCAGTAAATTCACTCCTAAAGCCAGGTATGAACCTGAATGTTTCTGTACTTGATGCTGAAAGGGACCGTATAACACGAAAGCTTGCTAACGAAGGATATTATAAGTTTAATAAAGACTATATATCCTATCATGCCGATACGGTACTAAATAGCCGTGAAGTTGATCTTACACTTCATTTGCATGCCTATCGTGATAAACTCTCCAACGAAATCAAACTGCATCCTCAATATAATGTCAATAGTGTGAGCTTTATTGCTAACTACGATTTGCTTGAGTCGGCTAGTATTGAATCTATCTCAATCAATGACTCTGTGCATTATAAAGGTATCCCAATATATTTTAAGGATAAGCTTTATATGAGGCCCAAAATCATTGCTGAAGCTTCGGCAATCAAAGCTGACACGCTCTATAATGCTTCACAAGTACAGCGTACCTATAATAATCTAGGAAGATTCAGTGCCCTAAAATATACGAATATCAACTTTGTGGAGAATGCTTTGGACAGCACTCTACTCAATGCTTATATTCTTTTGACCCGTGCAAAAGATAAATCGGTAAGCTTTGAGATTGATGGAACCAATTCAGCTGGAGATTTGGGGGCAGCTGCGGCCGTTTCTTTTCAACACCGCAATTTATTCAAAGGTTCTGAGACCTTTAATGCTCGTCTTCGAGGAGCTTTTGAGGCTATAAGCAATTTGCCAGGGTATGATAAGAGAAACTACAACGAGCTGGGAGCCGAAACCAGTATTACCTTTCCACGATTCTTATTTCCTTTTCTCTCATCAGACTTTAGACAGAAGATTAGAGCCAATACAGAGTTTGGTCTTCAGTATAATTATCAAAGACGTCCCGAGTTTTCTCGAATCCAAACTTCAGGAAATTGGAGTTACAAGTGGCAGAAAAAGACTGGACAGCAATTTCGGATTGATCTCTTAGATATTAACTACCTCTATATGCCCACTATTTCGGAGAAGTTTAAGAATGACTACCTGAATAATGGGAATAATTATATTCTTGAATACAACTACAAGGATCGATTAATCTTAAGTACGGGCTTTAGTTATACCTACAATAGCTTACAAATGACAGGCTTTGGTAAGGTTCCAAACAAGAGTTCATATACGCTTCGTTTTGGTGTGGAGTCGGCAGGTAATCTGCTGTATGCAATTTCCAACATGGTTAACTCTAATAAAAACAGTGATGGCGAATACAAACTGCTAAGCATTCCTTATGCTCAATACCTGAAGGGCGATTTCAGCATTGCTCGCAACTTGGTGGTTGATGAGCGCAACTCTGTTGTGTTTTATATGAGTCTTGGATTGGCTTATCCATATGGTAACGCAGGAGTTATTCCGTTTGAGAAACGCTACTTCGCTGGTGGAGCTAACAGTGTACGTGGTTGGTCCGTGCGTAGGTTAGGGCCAGGGTCTTTTTCTGGTGATGGTAACTTCTTAAACCATTCGGGAGACATTAAGCTTGATCTGAGTGTTGAGTATCGTACCAAGTTATTCTGGTTGTTGCGTGGGGCCTTCTTTATTGACGCTGGTAATATTTGGACCATCCGTGAATATGACTCTCAACCTGGTGGACAATTTCTATTTAATAAATTCTACAAACAGATTGCTGTAGCTTATGGTCTAGGGCTTCGTTTCGACTTTGATTTCTTTGTTATTCGTCTTGATGGGGGAATGAAGGCAATTAACCCCGAATACGAAAGGGGTAGAGGGAAGTATCCAATCATTCGCCCAAGCTTGAAGCGTGATTTCGCTTTTCATTTTGCTGTAGGGTATCCATTTTGATGCTACTTTGCTAATTCGATTAGGATACGAGAACTGTAATTACATAAATAAAGCCATAACATGACACATGCTATGGCTTTTATATTTGGAATATACTATTGATTTAAGCTCGTGGACTTCTTAATCTGCTTCTCTTATTCTTACGACCTAAATAATTACCTATTACATAATCTACAGAGAATTTCCCTGGTCCAGCAAACAATAATACTACAAACATCGATAAATATATGAATGCTAGTTCACGCGTTGCGAATGGATCAGAACCGTGCACAACAAAATAAGCAATAAACATGGTCACTATCATTGGGATAATTGATAATCGAAAGAAAAATCCTAGGATGAAGCCAAATGAACAAATTAGCTCCCCAAAAATAGCCAAGACAAGAGATGACCGACTAGAAATATTGAGAGGGTCAGGAAATGAATTTTGCAACAATTCAAAGTTAGACCATTTAGCCAAACCATGGTTAAGAAACAATACTCCAAAGATTATCCTCAATGCTAATAGAAGTAAATTGTAACTGTTGCACATGGATTTATGCGGAAATAAAATTTTCAATACGATGTTCATGTTTTTTATCTTAGGAAGTTATGATTCATAAATTTATAAATACTTATCAAATAAAGTACTATGTTTTCGCTATTATTAACCTATAAAGTATGCCTAGTAGCTGACGTAGTTTTGGCCAGTTGGTTATTCCTGGAAATATAACTATCCTAAGGCCAAAGGCTTGTGCAAACTAGGAGTTCCATTGATTGTTAATATTATTACTTGACAAGTATATTGGATAGATGAAATAATGTAAAAGTATAAATTCTATATCATTGCATTTGTGTTGCAATGGAGTCTTGATTCAATTACAATACGATTGTTCAAATTAACTTTCTTACAGACTTATATTTATCCTGATTTGGTCTAAATGTCTTTAAAATGACTTTCCTTATATCAAGCTTATCGATTCGCTAGCAACAACTAATATTGTATTCGTAAAGCTTAAACGTGAATTATACTTCTACCTTATCATGACATATTAGATTTGGATAATCGTATAATAAATAAGAATTAAATAAAGTTCTACTGCAATATAAGCCTTACAAGCTTATGAAATTATATTTACATCGGATATGAATTGCATTCGATCACTGAAGTGCAACTGAAATTTATTTGGTATAGTTTCTGCTTTCTGATCTTATAGAGTAATCTTTAATCTTGTATTTATTAAAATATGTAGAAATAAGTGACTCTTTTACTAAACAAATCAGATCATATAATAGTTATTTATTACAAGTTCAAAAGATGGGCTATTATTGTGGTTCGAACCATAAAGACAAAGCCGTGTAAAGATGTATTTAATTATAAAATAAAGAAGATATGAAAAAGGTGTTAATCCTATGTGCAACAATATTTATGTTATCTGCTTGCAGTGGAAACCGAAGTAAATCGAGTGAAGGTAGTGTATTCTCGACCGAGGAAGTGAAAAAATTTATCGATGACACCTCTAAAGATGCAGCTAAGTTTACTTCAGAGCAATGGGTAAAATTAGAAAAAGAATATGAGGATTTGCTCAAGAAAGCAAATGAAGCAGGTGACAAGCTTAGCAATGAAGATAGAGAGACATTAGGGCGTCTTAAGAAGACATTTGAAGCTAAGAAGGCCGAAGGTCAGAAATCAATAAAAGATTTTAAGGACAAGACCTTAGACGCAATGGGCGATATGAAAGACGACTTTAATGAGTCAATTAATGATGAGGTAGATAAAGCAAGCAAGTCTGTAGACAAGCAGCTTGAGAACTCTAAAAAAGAAGCAGCTCAGCAGATTGAAAAAGCTCAAAAGTCAGCTAATAAGAAAATTGATGAGGTTAGTGATACGTTATCTAAGTAAAATATAGATAACTCAAGATAATAAGCTAAACACATTCATCTATAATCAAAAAAGGAACATGAAAAAAGGATTGATTTTAGGATTGGGTTTAATGATAGGAAGTTTATCGTTTGCCCAAGATATTGAAAATAAAACATGGACATTCAAAGGTGTAACAGGGTTAAATGCATCGCAAACAGCTTTAGTTAACTGGTCTGCTGGTGGGAATAACACTGTTGCAATCAATGGTTTTTTAAATCTCAGTGCTAACTACAAAAAGGACAAGTATTTTTGGAACAATAATCTCTCAACCGAGTATGGTAGTACTTATACTAAGAGCAATGGTTGGGTAAAAAGTGTGGATAGATTGCAATTGACAACTACTTTTGGATATCAAATTGCAACTAAATGGTACTTAGCTACGCTCGCAGATTTTAAAACTCAATATGACAAAGGATATAATAAGCCTGAGGATGAAAATTACATTTCAAAGTTCATGGCACCAGGCTACTTGAATATATCCGTTGGTTTTGATTATAAGCCTTCTAGTGCGCTCTCTGTCTATTTATCTCCAATCAATGCGAAAATGACTTTTGTCGCAGATAAATACCTTTCTGACATAGGTGCTTTTGGTGTAACTAAGGGCGATCGCTTTAAAATAGAAGCTGGAGCTTTGGCTAGAGGGACTTACACAAAAGAGATTATGGAGAATGTGACACTTATAACTAAGCTTGAATTATTCTCTGCATATAATAATCATTTTGGGAATATCGATGTTAACTGGGAAAACATCATTAACATGAAAGTTAATAAATTCCTAAATGCTAATATTCATACTAATCTAGTATATGATAATGATGTTAGAGAATATGATACAGCTGGGAATGTGGTAAAAGGACCTCGTGTTCAATTCAAAGAGATGATTGGTGTAGGCATTGCTTATAACTTCTAAATAGACTTAGCTGAATAATATAATAGCGAGATTCTTAGCAATTAAGGATCTCGCTATTTTTATGATCAAGCTTCAATGCAGATGTAATGTATTGACCTTATTAATACAAAGCAGATGTCTTGTTAATGAGATGGAGTGTTAAAACTCGCTAGCTATAGGGTTTATGCTTAGTTTATATTTGCTATTTACGTTTGTTTTCTTGTCATTTATAGAATCTTAAATTTTGTATAACAAATACTATAAACTTGGTAAACACCTAAGTATCTCAAATATACTTTATGTTTACTTGGACATTTAAATCTTGAATTATGAAAAACTATCAAACAATCAAAAGACAGGCCGAAGATGATGATCCAGTAGCTCAATATGAGTTAGCACTAATGTATTTAGAGGGAAATAAAATCGAACAGGATTTTGATTTAGCTATTGACTGGTTAAAACGAGCTGGTCATCAGGGCTATGACCCAGCTCAAAATTGCTTGGGAATTTTGTATAGTGAGGGGAAGGGAGTTGAACAAAACTATCTTAAAGCTTCAAACTGGTACAAGAAGGCTGCCATTCTAGGTAATCCAAATGCTCAGTTTAATTTGGCTTGTATGTACCGTAATGGTTTGGGCGTAAAGCAAGATTTTAGCGAAGCTTTCACTTGGTATCGGGAAGCCGCACAGCAAGGTGATAGCGCAGCTCAAAATAATCTTGCGGTGATGTATAAAAATGGTGAGGGTATGAAGGTTGACTTAGAAAAAGCTTTTCAACTCTTTAAGTTATCCGCTGCTCAGGGTGATAGTAAAGCTCAAGTCAATCTGGCCGAAATGTATGAAAATGGTTGGGGGACAGCGGTAGATATAGATACTGCACTTTTATTTTACCAAAAGTCTGCCGAAAAAGACAATCCAAGAGCTAAAGCTAAGGTTCTAAGTATTAAAGCGCTTCATTAATAAGCACTCATTATTATAATACAACTCAAAAGGGTATATCAGATTTCAGCACTGATATACCCTTTTTGAGTTGTATTTATTAAAATAGCTTATACACTTTAGTCAGCTTGAATCTCATTAATGTCGACAAGCTTGTTGACGATTGCATAAATAGTTAGGCCTGAAGCGCTGTGTATTTGAAGTTTCTTCGTGATGTTTTTTCTATGTGTATTGACTGTGTGTACCGAAAGGAAGAGGTGATCGGCAATCTCCTTGTTGGTCATACCTTTGACAATGCAGATTACAACCTCTTTTTCACGATCGGTTAATGTCTCTTGTTCATCATCAGAGTCCTCTCGATTGATTAGTTTTAATATCGTATCGCCAATTTTGGCTAGCGAGTCAAATATTGTAATCGTGGCATCAAAGTTATTTAAGACACTCGGGTCAGTATGTGTCGTGGCCAGAGCAACAACCTTCACCTTTACCTCGTCTTGCTCTGTTTGTAGGCAATCGAAATTAAAAAAACCATTAAAGTAGGGGTTTACTATAAGTATATCTATAGGTTGCGTTCTCAAGCAGTCTTCTAAACCAGCACAAGTACTGATTTCTACGGCTTGAATATTAAGTTTGGGTAAGCGTTTTAGAGCTGTATACATTCCAGATCTCACAATAACTGATTGATCAGCAATAGCTACAGAAATCGTATCCCTAGTCTTCATTTTTAATTAGTTTCTGTTCATAATTTAGCACTAAAGGGGAGAAAAGATAATCTTCAATCTTGCAGTGCCATTCGAGTCCTTTTTCGCATTCAAAGATATCAAGTAAGGCCGACATTAGCATATAATTGTCAACATCAGCGGGGGTATACTTAATAATAATACTCTTGAGTTCGGTCAGTCTTTCGCCAACCAAATCATGGTGCTTAGAATAGGTCTTAATCTTAAATGTTGGTGTTTGCTCACCTTTAAGTAGGTTCTCTACATAAATGAACACGGTTTGATCTTCGTAATCCATATGCTTCTTAATCTCACGCATATACTCATCAAAGGCCTTAATAATTAGTTGTCCAACTTTATCTTTCGACAAAGAGGTCGCTTTAACCAGTTTTTCTCGAATACTTGGTAAGAGATTATCAAGATAATAGATATGCGTCTGTCTGAGATACGTGATTAAGCAGGGCAAAGATAACTCGTGATCGTGAGTCTCAATGCTCGAAAAACCACTAGTAACAAAGTTTACAACAGTCAAAAAAGTTGCGCAGTCAACGTTACTTAATTTACAGACTTGGTCAACCGTTCGATCGCCAAATCCTAAGGATATTCCAAAACATGCCAATACTTGTAGCAGCGTATCGTCGCCACTAATGAGTGATGACATCTTATCTTTGGAACTATATTGTGTGATTTGAACCATTTTAATGAATTTCTTAATCAATTAATAACAAAGGAACTAATAATTTTTGCATTTATCAATCCCCATAACTAGGTATTAATGCATTTAGGAACCATATTGTTTTGCCCACTAGGCAAGAATATTTGTATCTGAGCTTATAACCTCTATAATGGGGTAGGACTAAGATGATTACCGAAGTGTATATATAAAAGCGAAACGGAATAGATACTCACGTACATACTCCGTCTCTTCCAATTAATTAGTAATACTATTTTTCTAGTTAAGGTTTCATATTTATAAATTATAAACATGAAAGTATTTATAAAAAAACAGTTTAGTGATATAGAGTAGCTTAAAATTAATTCACATAATAATATTTTAGAACAAAAGCGCTTTCGATTCTTACTCTATAGTAAGTATTATATCTATATCGACTACTAGCAAATATATATTAATAATTGTTAGTGTGCAAGCATTAACTAATCTATTATGTAAGCTTTATTTGTATTGAAATAGCTCTTATTTGTGTACTAAGCCTGCCTAGACCTGTCTCTAATGAAGGAATACTAAGCTTGATTTATCAAGTTGTTTATTTCAATTCAAATACGAATATTGTTTAATTTTATGAATGAAATCTTAATGTAATATGGTGATCTACTGATTTATGTACCAATGTTTTATTGTTGAAAATACGTTACTATAATAGGATTATTGTGTAGTTAATTTGTAGTAAATTATAATGCATACTTTTAGATTAATAGCTTTTATAATTGCCTGTCTTTTAGTTTTTGATGAATAAATATTCTTATTAATATACAAATTGATCATTCTTCTTTAAGCACTTACTAGCTTTGATCAGCCCAGTAAGTGGGAACGGCTAAATGAGCTAGTCGGAGTGATCAAATGAGTAGGTCGTTTTTTAGGCTAGGGTAAAATAAAAGAGGACCGTATAAAGTCCTCTTTTATTTTAAAACTAGTTCCGTCATTTTTTTTAGTTTGACGTGTATTATTATTATTGACTACCTATAGTGGCAACATCCTGGTAAAGCATTATAAGTTACTTCATCAGCCTTGTCTTTATCTGTATCGTGGCCTACAGCAGCAATAGCTTTAGATATTTTGTCTAAATCTGTTTTGCTTTGATTGAAGTCTAGATGAAGTTCTTGTCCTTTCAAATCGTAATGTGCACTAAGCACACCATCAACAGATTTTGCAGCCTTCTCTATTCTGTCCTTACACATTTCACAAGCACCTTTTACACCCAACATTGCGTGTTTCGTGTCTTTACTATCTGTTTTGGCTTCTGCCCCATGATGAGCGTGACTACCTGTAGAGCTAGTGCCCGCCTGATCGTTCATCATACTTCTTTTACCCTCCAACTGTGCACTTGCATCAATTACAAAGGCGCCATTGGTGACTACTTCTTCACCTTCCGATAGTCCCGACAAGATGACATAAGAGTTTCCTAGTGAAGGGCCTAAGGTTACTTCCCGCAATAAAAATGCTGCTGCATTAATATCGGGTTGCTTGACATACACGATTGATCGTTTACCTGTCCAAAGTATAGCAGACTTAGGTATAATTATTTGATTTAAGTGTTCTGTCAGGGTTGCTTTGATTTTGGCACTGGCATACATTTCGGGTTTGAGAGCTAAATTAGCATTGGGTATTGCCACCCTAACTTTGGCTGTACGGGTAGTCTTATCAATTATCGGGTTGATAAATGAAATCTTACCACTAAACACCTTCTCTGGTATAGCTTGTACCGTGAATTCCAATTTATCTCCAACTTTTAAGAAGGGTAAATCGATTTCATAAGCATCAAACATGACCCATACTTGCGAAAGATTAGACACGTTAAAAAGCACTGACCCTTGAGAGACGTAATCTCCTTCGTTTACTCGCTTTTCGACAACAATACCATTTGTGTTGGCCTTAATATCAATAGTCGGCGATACCACACCAGATGCCTCTATTTGAGCGATTTGATTATCACTTAACTTCCAAAGACGAAGCTTTTCTCTTGCAGCCTCTAATAAGTCGGGTTGTAATCCTACTAATTTTTGTGCTTCAAGTAACTCTTGTTGTGCATTTTGGAGGTCGGGTGAATAGATTCGGGCTATAACCTGACCTTTACTAACGCTTTCTCCTGTGAAGTTTATATAGAGCTTCTCGATTCTACCGCTTACATGCGCTGTTTGCGACTGAACTAAGCGTTCGTCAGCTTGGATTGTTCCGTATAGAGAGATATCCTTAGTTGGGTTATCCTTGCTCACTACAGTCGTTTCAACATTGGCTAGTGCCATAGCTTCGGGTGAGAGTTGGATAGCATCCATATCTACTTGCTCGTCAGAATTGGCTGATGAACGCATGGGGGTTAAATCCATCCCACAAATAGGGCATTTACCTGGTTTATCTTGTTTAATTTGTGGGTGCATAGAACAGGTCCAAACAGTAGGTTGCGCAGCCTGAGCAGCATGATCATGTTCTTCTTCACCTTCGTGCGAATGTGGTACTCCACCTTTGCCAAAAAACACCCAACCCAGAAACACACCAATAAATATAAATACTCCGTAACGGAAGTATCTGTTTCTGGTAATCGTATTTAATATGCTATTCTTTTTCATAATGATTAATCTTCTTTTGTAACGTAGTTAAACGAAATAGTACTTTGGATGGCAGCAACCTGCGTATTATAATTGGCAATTGCTTGAGCCTCCTTTAGCTTATAATCTAAGAGCTGACGATGGATCTGAATCAGATTGGTTAAATCTGTCTTGCCAACAGCAAACTCTTTAAGTCCCAGATTATAGGTCGTCTGCGCCAAGTCAGATTGCCTATTGTAAAGCAATATCTTTCGATCAGCATCCTCTAGACTATTCTTAGCTTGATGAATTTGACTGTTGAGGTTGTTTAGCGTACTAATATACTTTTGTTGAGCCATTTGTTGTCTCCACTTACTTTCGCGCTGTTGAGCCTTGTATTTACCTCTGTATATCGGTAGGCTGATTGAGATCATCGGCATTACCATATCGTCTCCATTCATACTTCCCATACCCAGCATAGCATCCGATGTTTTATTGATCAGCATATACTGAACACCTATACCCAACATAGGGTAACTCATTCGTCTATTCATTTTTCCCATTTCTCGATAAGCACTTTGCTCTTGTTCGAGCATGCCTAACATAGGGTTTTTGGCAATTAACTCCGACTCCATACTTTGACTCATTGCAAAAGCAGTTTTGTCAATTGTTTCGGGCAATAGAATTGGAGAGTCAATAGGGCGGTTCAGTAGGGTATTGAATATGGCTTCTTCGGTATTTAAGTTGGCCAGTATGGTCTCCATATTGTCGTCCAACTCTAAAATTTCCAATTCAATGCGAAGCACCTCCGACATTCCGAGTGAACTACTTCCCATGTCACTACCCATTCCCGACATGCCCGATGATGGTGCAGGACTGCTAGCTGACTCATTCGATTTACTCGACATACCGCTCATTCCCGACATACCACCACCAGTTATTGGTGCTGCAGCACTAGTTGTTGCAGGAGGAGTATAGCTCGGTGTGGCTGAAGATTGTGGTGAAGAGAAACGTCGCAAGGCCAAGCTTTTGAGTTGCAATAACAGCTCTTTATTGTATTGATTATTGCGCAGTTGCTCTTTCAAGGCCAACATCTTGTACCATTGGGTATAGACTTGTAGAAAGACATTGTTACGGGTTTCTCTAAACTGCTCATAAGTCATTTTAGCCATATGTGTAGCCTCGTTGCGAGCAGCTTTCTTTGTCCCAAACCAAGGGAACATTTGCATCAGTGTAAAGTCAGCTACCTGACGTCCACCAACAATGTCCATAGGTTTGAAGAAAAAACCAACCTCTAGGGTAGGATCTTCTAGAGCCCTAACTTGCGGAACTTTTTGCCAAGCAGCTTTGTAATTGGCAAATCCCGAACGTACGTCTGGATTATTCTCAGCTGCTATTTGTAGATAAACATTCAACGAATCTTTATCAGAAGCATAGGATAGGGGTGCGAGCAAAAGCACCATCAGTCCTAATATTAATTTATGCTTGATTTGTATCATGTTTCTTGTTTTGTTTTTTTTGATTACGTTTAAAAATAGCCTCTCTCCACCAGCATTGGAATACTGGTACCACAAACATGGTCATCGACTGAATCAACATTCCTCCAAAGGTTGGAATTGCCATCGGTACCATAATATCGGCTCCCTTACCTGTTGAGGTTAATACTGGGAGTAGAGCAATCAGAGTTGTTGCGGTGGTCATCGCTGCGGGGCGTACACGCTTGAGACCTGCATAAACAACAGCATCACGAATTTCGCTAGGCGTGTTTGGTTTCAATCTCTCGAATGTATCGTGAATATAAGTACCCATGATTACCCCATCGTTGGTCGAAATTCCAAACAGGGCAATAAACCCTACCCAAACAGCAATACTCAGATTGATGGGGTGCATCTGGAACAGATCTCGCATATTCATATCTCCGATAGAGAAATTCATAAACCAAGGTTCTCCGTATAGCCACAGCAAGATAAATCCTCCTGCAAAAGCTACGAATACCCCTGAGAAGTGAATAAGTGAAGCTGTAATCGACTTAAATTGGAAGTATAGAATGAGCAGAATCACAATCAAGCTCAGTGGAATGACCAATAATAAGCGTTTCGAAGCTTGAGCTTGCTGCTCGTAGTTACCAGCAAATGCATAACCTACACCTTCAGGCAGTACTAATTCGCCAGAAGCTAGCTTCTCTCTAAGCACCTTATCGGCTTCACGGACTACATCGACCTCTGCCTTACCTGCTACCTTATCAAAGATAACGTAACCAATAAGGAAGGTGTTTTCGCTCTGAATCATTTGAGCTCCACGCGTATATTCGATATCTGCCACTTCCTCTAGTGGAATCTGAGCCCCCATGCCTGTAGGTATAATTAGCTTACCTAAATCTTCAGGATTTTCTCTAAGCTCACGAGGGTAGCGCAAACGAACAGGGAAACGTTCTCTTCCTTCTACAGTTGTGGTCAATTCCATCCCACCTACCGCAGAACTAATAATCTCCTGTAGGTCGGCTACAGTGATTCCGTAACGTGCCATCTTTTCTCTATTGAGTTTGATTTCAATGTAGGGAGCACCTACTGCACGGTCGTAGAATACTGTCGAAGGCATTACAGATGGAACATCTTTGAGTGCCTCTTCAAGAGCTTTACCGCCTTCTTCAATGGCTTCAAGATTTGGTCCGTTTACTTTTAGTCCGATAGGAGCACGCATGCCCGTTGATAGCATCACTAACCTGGCCTCAATGGGTTGTAGTTTGGGTGAAGCTGTCATGCCTGGAAGGTGCGAGACATTGACAATCTCTTGCCAAATGTCGTCTGGATTGCGAATCTCTGGTCTCCATTGGCGGAAGTAGTTTCCACGCTTATCGGGGATTAGACTATCTGTGGGTACAATTCTAAAGGCACTTTCTTTAGGATTATAAGTACCACCATTAGCCAAGACGAAAGCACCATCTCTATCTACTTTGAAACGTTGTCTGTTACCATCTTTGTTGAGCTTATATTCGGGGTAATAGCTAATGGTATTCTCGAACATTTGAGTAGGAGCTGGGTCGAGTGCAGAGTTTACACGTCCCCACTTACCAACTGTAATTTCGACCTCAGGAATGTTTTGTACCCGTTTATCGAGCAAGGCAATCATTTCTAAGTTTTGCTCAATTCCGGTATGAGGCATGGTTACGGGCATCAGTAAGAATGAACCCTCGTTTAAGCTAGGCATAAACTCCTCTCCAATACCTGGAAAACGGTCGCTACTTGCTTGCCAAAAACTAGTTTGACGGAAGCTTTTCCAACCAACAAGCTCAAACCCTTTGGCTACAAATCCAAAAGTGCTATTGAAGCCCAACCAAATAACTAGCCCGAAAACAAGAGTTGATGCTGGGATAAGCATAAACTTCCAGCGGTGATCTAAACACCAGTGCAAAATATTTTCGTAGTAGATAACTAGAAGCCATAGCACCGCTAATATCAAGCCTATAATTCCTAAAACAAAGAAAAAGTTTAGTCCAAAGCTATCTTCTGTTCCTAGCGGTAACCACTGATTTGTTAGATAGAAGATTGCTACGAAAACGGCTATGCCAACATTAATATAGTTGTATAAGTTCTTGTTTTTGTATTGGTGTGCAATAAGGTTATTGATACCAAACAGAGGCAATGCTAGTGCAATAATCTCTCCATAAACGATAGTAAGCACTACACCAAGAACGATTAATGCATAGTTGGCAATCTTCTTAATGATGCTTGACTGAATTCGGAGCGACAACACATAATATGCAATGGTTGGGATAAGTAGAATACCCAAAATAAAGGCCGTTCCTAGTGCATAGGTTTTAGTAAATGCTAGTGGACGGAACAGTTTTCCCTCTTGAGCTTGCATTGCAAATACGGGCAAGAAACTCACAATCGTTGTAAGCATTGCCGTAGTCAAAGCTCCTGAAACCTCGCTAACTCCATTATAAATCAGTTGAGCAAATGCTTTACCCTTTCGTTTTACTTGGGGGTTCTCGTCCATATGCCGCAGAATATTTTCGACCAAGACAACCCCCACATCGACCATCACACCAATAGCAATGGCAATACCTGATAGGGCGACAATATTGGCTTCAATGCCAGTATAACGCATTATAATAAAAGTAGCTAGTACCGCAATGGGTAGAATGCTTGATATAATGATAGAGGCTCTTAGGTTGAAGACCAAGACAATCACAACGATAATACTAATAATGATTTCGTGCGATAAAGCTTCTTCGAGTGTACCCACAGTTTCCTGGATAAGCCCCGAACGATCGTAAAAAGGTACAATGGTAACTTTGGAGACCGTACCATCAGCTAGAGTCTTCTGTGGTAAACTAGCATCAAGTTCAGCAATGAGGTCTTTTACGTTATTTATTACCTGCATAGGGTTTGAACCGTAACGGGCAACAACAACTCCTCCAACAGCCTCAATCCCTTCTTTGTCGAGACCTCCGCGACGAGTAGCTGGACCCAAGTTGACGAATGCAACATCTTTAATTTTAACAGGTACACCTTGGCGGACAGTAATTACTGCCTCGTCGAGATCAGCAACACTCTTAATATATCCTAGCCCACGTACTAAGTACTCAGCTTTGTTAATCTCAACAGTTTCGGCACCGATGTCTTGGTTACTCTTTTGAACGGCACTCATTACGTCCATGATAGTGACATTGAATGCACGCATTTTATCAGGGTCAACTTCTACTTGATACTCCTTAACAAAGCCTCCGACCGAAGCAACCTCTGAAACACCTTCGGCTGCTGCAAGTCCGTACTTAACTTGGAAGTCTTGAATCGTACGAAGTTCACTCGGGTTCCATCCACCAGTAGGTTCACCTGTTTGTGGGTTACGCCCCTCGAGTGTATACCAATAGATTTGTCCCAAAGCAGTAGCGTCAGGTCCTAAAGCAGGGGTAACTCCTTCGGGGAGTGTTCCGGCAGGCAGAGAGTTTAATTTTTCAAGTATGCGAGATCTACTCCAGTAAAACTCTACATCATCGTTAAATATGACATAGATGATAGACATCCCAAACATAGAAGTACTACGAATGGTCTTTACACCAGGAGTACCCAGTAGGGCTGTTGTTAGTGGATAAGTAATCTGATCTTGAATGTCTTTGGGAGATCGTCCCATCCAATCGGTAGCAACGATTTGCTGATTCTCTCCGATATTGGGGATAGCATCAACAGGAACAGGATCGCTAGGTAAGACTCCACCGTGCCAATTAAATGGTGCTGTAGAAATCCCCCATAACACCACGCTTACTAAAAGAAGCACAGTGATGAGCCTATTCTTTAAAAAATAGTCAATGATTTTATTCAACATGAGTTTTGATATTTATATCTATTAATGTGATAGCATAAGTACTCAACCCCACAATTAAGGGTTAAGTTTAGTAAAACACCCTTTTTAACTTCTGAGTAAAAGGTGTCAAACAGTTTGGTTGTTAGCTATAAAAGCCAGCAACCGAATGCTAGAGTCGGTAGATACAAATATTTTTAAGCAGGTCAGATGTATATTGACCTAAGCCACGAGGGGGAAATTTATGAAGAATCTGCAATGAAGAATCATCCCACAGCATGGGCTCATAGATATAGTTGAGATACAACGGAATTAGCTCCATCACTATATAGCGCTGGAGATTTAAGTCCGGGTGTGTCTCAGATGCCTGATACGTATCGGTCTTAACCTGTACGTTCTCAATTGAGCAACAAGGGATATTGTTAAAAGAGCTGTGTGATTCTGCTTGGTTGTCCGCACATTGCATATTGCAACTGTGGTGTTCAAGAGCAGGTTGGGGCAAAGAAATAGCATGAAGGCTATCACCACAAAAATGCATAGCTAAGGTAGGCTGGATGCTTACCAACAGCATAATCATTAATAATATATGTGATGAAACTTTTCTCATTGCCAGGTACTCTCTTATTTGATGTCTAATGTTCTTTAAACATAAAGGTAGCGCTTTTGTTTAAATCAGCCAAAAAAAGTGGGAGATATGCGTATACATTATCTCCCACTTTTAGGATTGTTGTAAAGTCTTAACAAAGAAATTGAGAAAACTTATTCTATACTGGAGCCTGAGTCTTCAATCTTCCAATTGGGAACAGTTACTGTGATTTCACTGTCAGTAATCTTTAAGTGCATCTTTATCAGAATCTCTTGAGTAGTTTGTAAGTTGATTTGTGGCAAGTTGTTTTTAATGAACTCGTTTACATCTTGTACAAATGAACTACTTCCTTCAGGATAAGAGAGCTGTATTTTAGAGTCTATAAGATCTTTAGGTCTTAAAACATTGAACGTTGTAAAATAGATATTCTTCACATTATCATAAGCTACATGAGGATGATATGAGAAGTCCTGCGTGCCAACGGGCTTATTATTCATATCGAATGCTGAAGCCAAATTGACAAATGAGACTCACTAGCTTAAGCTAGTGAGTTCACTTCTTTTTATCATTCTACAACTTCTTTCCAAGCGATGACTGCAAAATTGTTGTTAGATAATTCCTTCACTTTCTCAATCCATTGCACCTCGCTTTGTGCTTTAGCTTTTAAGAAAGGACTCTTTGTATCAGTGAGTAATAGACTAGAGTTTACAACCCACCATTTATTTTGTATACCAGCACGAGCCAAATCCTCTTGTAAACGATGTGCTTCAAATACAGGTGTTGTTTCGGGTAAAGTAACAATAACAACCTCTGTTTCTTTAGGGTTTCTCAATCGAGGGAGCAAGCTCTGTACTGCTGGATTGATATCTCCTTGTGTTCTTTCCACCTCTTTATGATAGCTTTGGGTAGAATCGAGTAGAAGTAAGGTGTGTCCAGTTGGAGCAGTATCTATTACAATGACTTCATTATCAGCTTTAGCGACTATCTCAGCAAAGGCATTAAAAACGGCTATTTCTTGGGTGCATGGTGAACGTAAATCTTCCTCAATATAACTCAGATCAGCATCACCCATCGTTTTCTTAGCTTTGTCTAATACATTCTTTTTATATGTTTCCAAAACAGCTTTCTCATCAATGTGGCTCACTGTAATACCTTCTATTTGAGTGTTTACATAGGCTAGGTGATTAGCAGGGTCAGTTGTGCTTAAATGTACTTTTACTCCTCTCGATGCAAGTCCACGAGCAATTTGAGCTGCTATTGTTGTTTTTCCTACGCCACCTTTACCCATCGTGAAGATTACTCTCTTCTTCGATTGATACATATCTTCAATCAAGTTTTCTAAATCTTTGTAGTCAGAAGTATCTACTTTATTTGAAGCATCTGAAGAAACACTATCGGTATTGAGCATATTTCGGATATTATCTATCCCAGTCATATTATACGAACGAAGTGGAACAAAGAATGTCCTAAGGTTCAATAATGCTTGTGAGCGATTTTTTAGCGCACTTTGTTGACGATTGTAGAGTTGACTAGAGATAGTATCATTTGCATCATACTCTTCCAAAACTCCATTGATGATTAAATGTTGAGCCTTAATATCCAAATCAAACAATTCTTTAGATGAACGTTCAACCTCTTTAAGTGGTGTTTCATCTGGTCGGCTCACCAAAAAGTGAGTTGTTTGAGTTCCATCTGCCAATGTTCTCACAGCTTCTTTATAGATTTCTTTTCTATCTTCCAATCCCGACAATTGTCCTAAACATGATGCCCCTGTTGTGTTTTCGTCAATAAAGGTATTCCATGCTGATGGTAATTGGAGCATACGCAAAGTGTGTCCTGTTGGTGCAGTATCAAAGATAATGTAGTCAAAACCTTTGCGTTTCTCTTCATTTGTTATCACATCTGAGAACTCATTGAATGCTGCGATTTCAACAGTACACGAGCCTGATAGTTGTTCTTCCATATTTGCTATTACACTTTCGGGTAATTTCCCTCTGTATGGAGCTATTACAGACTCTTTGTATTCAGCAGCAGCTTGCTCAGGGTCAAGGTTGATAACAGTCAAAGTAGGTACTTCTTTTATCTTAGTTCCTTTGTTGTTGAGTGACATATCAAATACATCTTGTAAGTTTGATGCTGGATCTGTACTTACAAGTAATACATTCTTACCACTATCTGCCAAGTTTGTAGCAGTAGCACAAGCTATAGATGTTTTACCTACACCACCTTTTCCTGTGAAGAAAATATACTTGGTAAAGTTTTCTTTAGCTGGATTATATAAATTCATATCTTTCATTTTATTTTTCGTTGGGAGATGTGAAAATCTAATTCTACCCATTTTGTGGGTAAAATAAATTAGATTTTAACAAATATGGTTTATACTATTTCTTTATGATAAGTTCAGATTCGGGCACATCGAGCCATTCTGATATTTGTGCATTAGTAGGATATGCTTTTTTCAAAACAATCTCGCCATCAAGGGTAGTAATTGGGAAAACATCTGCTGATTCATTCATCAAACAATCATTGATAGTTTTGTTATCTACATACACTTGTGGATTATCGCGAAGATTGAAACGCTCTACTACAACTCCTTTTTTCTTCAAGGTTTCTAATACAACTGCAATTCGCATTAGTTCGGGGTCGATATTCACTCCACACAAACCAGTTGGGCAACATAGTGCAGGGTCATATATCTTCATTTCTTTTCTTGTGTCTAATTTTAGTCCTTCCATAATATTATTCTTTTATAACTTTTATAACTTCTTCTTTAGTGGGTACATACCCTTTTATTTTGACTTCACCATCAACCACTACTGCTGGCAGTGACATGATGTTGTATTTTACTATTTCTAGTATATCTTCCTCCTTGCTTACCTGCGCATCTATTTTCGATTCAGTTTCAACAGATTGTACAACCTCAAAAGTAGATTTACACTTGGCACATCCAGTGCCTAATATGATTATTTCCATTCTAGTTATATGTTTGTTATGATATAATATGCTCCAATTATTATAAATACGCTTGCGATTATTCTTCTAAACCATACCTCAAAGCTTTTCATCTTATTGTAGAACTTTCCTACATTAGACATGCTATAAGCTAGTAGGTAGGCAATGATTATAACTGGCAGACCTGTTGCAATAGCGAATATTGGAGGTAAAAGCAAACCCGAAGCGCTTGATATAGTCATTGGTATAAGCACTCCAAAATAGAGGACTCCACTATAAGGACAGAAAGCTAAAGCAAATAATACTCCCAATAGGAAAGCATTTAGATAGCTCTTTTTCATGTTCTTTTGACTAATTTTCTGATTCAGTTTATTTAGACTAGGAATATTGATCTTTATAAAATCCAACATTAGTATGCCGATTATCACTAAACCGATACCTAAATACGATCCTCCTACATTTTGCAATAATTTTGATACTTGAAACTTACTTGCTCCAAAGTAGAATATTAAACCAAGAGAGGTATAACTAACTACACGACCCACTGTATAAAAGATACCATTTAAAAGAACTCTCTTTTTCTCTGTTATATCCTTGCTCAGATAGGCTGTTGCTGTTATATTGGTTGCCAATGGACAAGGACTCAAGGCTGTCATCAATCCAAGTAGGAATGCTGTTAGTATGGGGATGCCTGAACTATCAACTAGCTGTTGTAAAAACTCCATAATTTATTCAGCTAATTTGTTGACTTCCTCTTTCAACTTTGCTTCTAATACCTCTGGAGAGTTTACTGCTGTTGCAAATGCTTGCTCTGTCAAATCAATTGATTTGTCCGCCTTTGCAATGATTAAAGCATTCCATGATACTTCGTATTTCTCCACCAAGTCTGCAAACTCTTTGTTATGGAATTATCTTCTGCATTAGTAGTTACAGCACTCTGATTTGATTCTTTTTGCTCTGTCTTTCCGTTGTTTGAGCAAGCCACTGCAAGTATAGCAATGAATAGAATAAGTAGTAGATTTCTCTTTTTCATTTGTTAATTTATATAGGTTGTAATTCGTTTTTATAATATTTTCGTTTTAACCATAGAGAAATATTAACAAGTGCAATAAGTACGGGCACTTCAACAAGTGGACCAACTACACCTGCAAAAGCTTGTCCGCTATGTAAACCGAATACTCCAATAGCCACCGCTATAGCTAATTCAAAATTATTACCTGTTGCTGTAAATGAAATAGACGCATTTTGGTCATAAGACGTCCCTGCTGCCTTGCTCGCAAAGAAGCTGATGAAGAACATTAATGCAAAATAGATAACAAGTGGGATTGCAATTCTTACCACATCCATTGGTATTTGCACAATTAGTTCCCCTTTCAAGCTAAACATCAATACAATAGTCAACAACAATGCAATCAATGTTATTGGAGATATAGCAGGTATAAACTTTTCTTCATACCATTGTTTGCCTTTCGCTTTTACCAATATTGCACGGCTCAGAATACCCATCAAAAATGGAATACCTAAATATATACCAACTGTTTCAGCTATCGTGCCTATCGAAATATCTACGATTGCCCCTTCAAAGCCTAACAATGGAGGTAGTTTTGTAATGAATAACCATGCGTAGAAACTGTAGAAGAATACTTGGAAGATACTGTTCAAAGCCACAAGCCCTGCTCCATATTCCGTATTCCCTTCTGCCAAGTCGTTCCAAACTAAAACCATTGCTATACAGCGTGCCAATCCAATTAAAATGACACCAACCATATATTCAGGATAATCATGTAAGAATATGATTGCTAGGACAAACATCAAGATTGGTCCTACAATCCAATTTAGGATTAGGGAGGTTGTTAATATTTTCGTATTGGTAAACACCTTTGGTAGAAGTTTGTAATCAACTTTTGCCAGTGGTGGGTACATCATCAAAATGAGTCCAATTGCCAATGGAATATTTGTTGTTCCACTCGACATGGCATCTATGTAGCCACTAAAGGAGGGAATAAAGTATCCTAAACCAATACCGATAGCCATTGCTAAAAATATCCAAAGTGTTAAGTTCTTATTTAAGAACCCCATTTTTTTATTGCTCATTATTTTCTTTTATTTTAATGTAGAAATTGTAAAATGCTTCTTTTATTTGCTCTCTCACTCTCACGAAGTCAGCATGGATTTCTTCAGGAGTACCTGTTTTGTCTGATGGATCATCGAAACCTATATGTAACCGATGTTTCACTTTTCCAGCAAACATAGGGCAGGTTTCTTTAGCTCCTCCGCAAACTGTAATTACATAATCCCATTCATCGTCCAGATATTTCTCAACACTATCCGATGTGTGATGTGAAATATCAATTCCTGCTTCTTTCATTACTTCAGCAGCTTTAACATTAAGTTTCCCACTCGCTTTAGTGCCAGCTGACTCTACTGTCCATGAAGGAGCAAATGACTGTAAGAAACCATGTGCCATTTGGCTACGGCAACTATTGCCTGTACAAAGAATTAAAACTTTCATATTCAATATTATTATTTAGCTTGTCGATTCGTTATTCGTAAATCACCGAACATAGAGGGTAAATTTTTTTAGGAGCATTCTGCTTGTTTCTTTATTTCTTTAAAGAAACCGGCAAACAAAGTTTTTGCTAAAAGCCAATTCTCTTGGTTGATGCAATATTTAACTGTGGGTAATGTTATTGTACCTTGAATAAGCCCTGCTTCTCTTAATTCTTTTAGATGTTGAGACAAAGTGCTTTTCGCCACTGGGATGATCTCTGACATATCACCATGATAACAACACTCTTGCGAGGCTAACATTTGCAAAATAGCAATACGCACGGGATGCGCTAATGCTTTAGCAATACGTGCAATATTCTCTTGTTCTTCAGTAAATTCCTTTTTAGACATAATCGTTACAACTTAATTGTTCGTAAATATACGAACAATGTTTGGAGTCCAAAATTATTAGGAGATACTTTTAGGGCAAGGTGCACCATTGACCAATTTCTACGCCTTTTAAAATCTTTATACTGCTGTAAATTCCATCAAAAATAAGTCCCTTGCTTAGAAATAAATCTATATCACAACTAATAACGATATTGAAAAATTTAAGTTATAAGTGGTTCTAGTTTGGGGAAGCCGACAATCAACAGCTTGGAGTTTAAAGGCTGCATCATAGATTTTCTAAGGATTAGTGATTAATGAAGTCGAAAAAAGGTGAAAAATATAGCAATTAGGATATTTTTAATGTTTTAGTAAATATTGTAATATATGTGAGAAATTGATGCTTTTTTGTTATTAATTCACAATTAAAGATACCTTGCAAATCGTTTTCTCTATTTTTACGTAAACAGATCTTATTAGCAACGCATTTCTTTGGTGTATATTAACTAATAAAACTCACGAAAAGTATTTAAAAGATGAGAGCTAAACTAAATACCCTCAAAACCAAATTTAAAAATACTACTACTCTAACTAAATCTGTAGCATTACCAGGTTTGTTAGTTATAGGTACCATTTCTTTATATTGTTTTATATTTCCGCGAGAGGCTGAAGTCCTATTAAATTCGATAAAGACTTATTTCTTTAAAAATCTGAGTTGGACATATGTACTTATAGCTACAATGTTTATTCTCTTTCTCATAGTTTTAGCATTGAGCAAACTAGGAAATATAAGATTGGGTTCAGATAATTCACGACCTAAGTATAGTTTCTTTTCGTGGATAGCGATGCTTTTTGCAGCAGGTATGGGGATTGGTCTGATGTATTTTGGTGTTGGAGAAACAATATCACACTATGCTCAACCAGCAATTGGAGATACTGTATTGAGAGCTAAAGAAGCACAACTATACACATTCTTTCATTGGGGAGTACACGCATGGGCTATTTATGCTACTATGGGGTTGATATTAGCTTATTTTGCATACCGATATAAATTGCCACTAGCGATTCGTAGTGGACTGTACCCCATCTTGAAAGATAATATATATGGACCAATAGGGAATGTTATAGACACTTTTGCCCTATGTAGTACATTTTTTGGTATAGCTACCACGCTAGGTTTCGGGGTTGTACAACTCAATGCGGGGTTGAAGAGTATAGGTGTAGTCCCAGAGATTAGCTTTACATTTCAAGCAATAATAGTTGTGGTTGTAATGTCTATAGCCATTGTCTCTGCATTGACAGGAGTGGACAAAGGAGTGAAAAGATTAAGTGAGCTAAATTTATCACTAGCTATCATATTAATGCTTTTCATCTTAATAGTTGGGCCATCTATCTATATACTGAGTACCTTTAGTGAAGGGATTGGGTACTACATAAGCAATTTTACAAGTTTAACGTTCAATACTTTTGCTTACCAAACAGAGGCGCAAGAGTGGTTTTCTGGATGGACCATAATGTACTGGGCATGGTGGATATCATGGGCACCTTTTGTCGGTCTCTTTATTGCTCGCATTTCTAAAGGACGTACCATTAGAGAGTTTATTGTAGCCGTGCTGCTTGTACCTTCACTCTTCAATTTTTTGTGGATGACCGTTTTTGGTAGTAGTGCAGTTTGGCTAGATAAATTTGTTGCAGATGGAGCTTTAAGTGGAATATCAGATAATATAGATATATTGCTGTTCAAATTCTTTGACTATTTCCCATTCACAATCTTCTTAAATGTGGTAGTTATACTGATGATTATAGTTTTTTTCATTACTTCGGCTGACTCTGGAATTTTAGTAATGAACAGTATAGCTTCTGGAGATAAAAAACATACACCAAAATGGCAAAATGTATTTTGGGGCGTTTTGCTAATAGTGCTTTCTTTGGCTCTTCTTCGTTCTGGTGGACTAGCCTCTTTACAAACAATGACGCTAATCTCGGCACTACCGTTTGGATTGATTATGTTGATTCTTTGTTATTGTTTATGGAAAGCCTTACAGATAGATCATCTATTCCATAATACCAAACTACCTTATGGAAGTATAGCGTGGGATGGCTCGCAGTGGAAAGATAGATTGCATAGAATCTTATCTTTTTCTGAGAAAAAGGATGTGAGACAGTTTCTTAATGAAATAGTGAAACCTGCTTTTGAAGAATTACAGGGTGAACTGACTTTGAATAATATTGATGCTGAAATAATTGAGGGTAGAAATACAAAGCTATCAATAGAATTATTCATTAGACATGATAAGATTCGCAATTTCAGATATGGAGTACTTGCTGAATCTCAAGTGTTATCTGAATATTTGATTGAAGATGATAATACTCCAGATATTGACATCGAAAAGAGTTATATTCCAGTGACATACTATAATGATGGTCGCAAAGGGCATAGTGTGCAATATATGACCAAAGATGAGTTAATTGCTGATGTATTACGAGAATACGAGCGTTTTATAAGTCTTATTTCAGATGACAAGAATGAATTATTGACAATAGATAAATAAAGTAAGAAGTCTATCTTTGTGTTTCATTTAAAATAAATCTCAAATTAAAATTATTGCTGTCCGATAAAACTCATTTAATGTAAAAAAGTATAGCTCGGCTGCTGTTAATCAGAAGTCGAGTTCCTTTTTTCAAATCCAAGCCCCCTAATCAAATAATAGTGGCATTGAGGGTATATTTGAAGCAGCTCTTAGACAAGCTTCCCAGTCTTTTTCGGGATGATTAAACAGTCCATAGAAATCCACGTAGTACGTAAGCGTAATTCTAACCATTGTAGCAAGTCCCGAGAAGCTCTACGAGCGAGTCAGTCTCTTTTGCATTATCATTAATAGAAGATTGGCTATTAATGTGACCCATATTTGGATAGGTAATGATAGGCTGATATATAATATCGCTGATGAGAATAATGCTGGAATAAAATCAAGTCCACATATCGGATTGGACAAGTTTTACAATACAAAAGACGTTTTGTCAATAAGTGTCGCTTCTCTTGAAGAAGCTATTGAAGAGACAGTTTATTTCTCATGTAGGCACTTACAGTTCCAAGTTAATTTCCCCGATGAGTATTTTAAGAAGTTGTTTGTTGAGGGTGATGCTAAGCTAAATATTAATATTGATGGTTTGCATAACACCTTAACTACAAGTGGTAGAATTATTCCTAAGAAGCAAATTTATTTTGAAGGAAACAAACTTAGCCAGATGCAAAATAACTGTGCGAGGTTCAATACCTTTATACATCATCTTCCTAACCTTGAAGATGTTTCATTCACAATTAAGGTTAATGAGGTTTCTCTGTTGGATAAGAACAACTTATATGATATAAGCCATGGGTTAAACCTGCATGCTGTAAATCCTGAAACAGTGATTCAGATTAATATTTCAGAAGCCGATTTAGAGATAATTTGGAAGGTTGAAGAATCTTTCCCCTCTGTTGACTAGGTAAATGATTATTTGTTGATTTTATAATCGGGCTCCATGCTTTAAGTAAGTTGGAGCCCGATTTGTTTTATCTGCCTTTCCACGGTTTAAATACAGAGATAATTACCAGAAAAATTAGTGCTATCGATTGAATAGCAGCAGATATTGAGATTAAAGGGAAATAGTGAGAAATACTAGCATTGTTTATTGCAATATCTCGTTGGTTAGTTGTAATTTCTAAGCATAATTCTAACCAAGGGTTAAGTACAAATGTTCCTATGATGATAATTAGAATTGAAACTATCCATTTTACTATAATCCAGCGGTGTTTAAAGAATCCCCAGTTAGTAAATTGACCATAAACAATACCCGTAATGATCGTAAGCATGGCTCCAGGTATAACTAAAAAATCGTCAACTATGCGCATTGTAAGTAAGGCATTGTGAAGTTCATCCCCAGATTTAGGATTCGTAAAGTATACAATCCCCATTACTACAACACCCATAACCCACATCATTACAAATAACAGGTGAAATGACTTTAGTGTTTTAATTCCTTTTGGTTTTAGTTTTTTCATAATTTATGCATTAGTATTATCGTATATTTTATTTAGTATTGCTTTAAAGTTTTCGAACTCTTCATCGGAGATGTTCTTTAGTGCACTATTAGTAGCTACTTCGGCTAGATTTAAGATTTTAGATTTCATTTGTTTGCCTTCCTGAGTCACATAAATATGATTCTTCTGAGATCTTATCTGTTCCCTAATAACTAACCCTTTCTGTTCAAGTTGGTCTATAGTCCGTTTTATAGCAGCAGCATCTTTAAATAGTAAGCTTGCTATTTGTTGTTGACTGATACCGTCCTCATAAAAAAGACAACGAAGCACTATAAACTGAGAGTGTGGTAGGTCTATTTTGTTTTCCTTGAGCTTGTTTGTCATTGATTTGGCCAATGATGTTGAAGCTCTGTTAAGCAATAGTCCTAGTGAGAGAAATTCCTTCATAATCTATATGTTTTGAGGCAAAGATATAAATAGTATTGACTAGTCAACGCTATTTGGTAGAAATTAACTTGATCTGTGCTACAACGTGAGGTACATTTATAAGTACTTGTGGTAAGGTAGGTACTAATTTTCCCCACTCGTAATAGGCAGTATTGCATAATAATTTGTATTTTTGCAGTTCAATAAATTAATATTCTTAAATTATAAAATAATAATGGCGAAAGAACTGAAAGATCTTACCAAACGTAGCGTTAACTACTCTCAGTGGTATAACGAGTTGGTGGTTAAGGCCGATTTAGCAGAACAGTCGGCTGTGCGTGGATGTATGGTTATCAAACCTTACGGATATGCTATTTGGGAAAAAATACAACGTCAACTTGACGATATGTTTAAAGAGACAGGTCACGTGAATGCATATTTCCCGCTTCTTATTCCCAAATCATTCTTTAGCCGTGAAGCTGATCACGTAGAAGGGTTTGCCAAGGAGTGTGCCGTGGTAACTCACTATCGTCTGAAAAATGCAGAAGATGGTTCTGGCGTTGTGGTTGACCCTACAGCGAAATTAGAAGAAGAATTGATTATTCGTCCTACATCAGAGACTATCATTTGGAATACATACAAAAACTGGATTCAGTCTTACCGTGACCTTCCAATCCTCTGTAACCAATGGGCTAACGTTATGCGTTGGGAGATGCGTACACGTCTTTTCCTACGTACTTCAGAGTTCTTGTGGCAAGAGGGGCATACGGCTCACGAAACTAAACAAGAGGCTGAAGAAGAAGCACGTAAAATGCTTCACGTTTATAGCGATTTCGCTGAGCAATTTATGGCTATGCCTGTTGTTAGAGGTGTGAAAAGTGCATCTGAGCGTTTTGCTGGAGCTATTGATACTTATACCATTGAAGCGATGATGCAAGATGGTAAAGCGCTACAAAGCGGTACTTCTCACTTCTTGGGTCAAAACTTTGCTAAAGCCTTTGACGTTAAGTTTGTGAACCGTGAAAATCAAATGGAATATGTTTGGGCAACCTCATGGGGTGTTTCAACTCGTTTGATGGGAGCACTTGTTATGACTCACTCAGACGATAACGGTTTAGTATTACCTCCAAAATTAGCACCTATTCAAGTTGTTATTGTTCCTATTTATAAAGGTGACGAACAACGTGCTATGCTTGCTGAAAAAGTAGCACCTATTGTTGCTAAGCTTAAAACTATGGGTGTATCTGTTAAGTATGACGATTCGGACAACAAGCGTCCAGGTTTCAAGTTTGCCGACTATGAACTAAAAGGTGTACCTGTACGTCTTGTTCTTGGTGCACGTGACCTTGAAAATGGTACAATCGAAGTTATGCGTCGTGATACACTCGAAAAATCTACGCATGCCCTCGAAGGTATTGAAGAGTACGTAGGCAATCTGCTTAACGAAATTCAAGAAAATATTTATAAGAAAGCTGTTGACTTCCGTGCAGCTCATACTTATGAGGCTAATAACTACGAAGAATTCAAAGAGAAATTGGATCTTGGTGGATTCGTTTTAGCACATTGGGATGGTACGCCCGAAACTGAAGCTCAAATCAAAGAAGAAACCAAAGCTACAATCCGTTGTATTCCTTTGGAAGGAGATAAAACTCCTGGTAAATGTGTCCTTACAGGAAAGCCTTCAGAATGTAGAGTTGTTTTTGCTCGTTCTTACTAAATAGGCATTTAATTAAAAATATCAGGTCGGTTTAATCTTTAAGGTTAAACCGACCTTTTTTATCTACTCTCTGTCCTATCAATCAGTAATTTTATAAAGCAACCCCATAGTAATGATCGTTCACCCTAGTGGTTAGGGTAGTGCAACTTACTCGCTTACCCATTACGACTTACTCGTTTTATCCCGATAAACTGTAACTAAGCATTGCCTGTTCGTGATGAATCGGTAGATATATGTCGTATAAATATCTAAATTGAAAGTTTTATTACACTTTATGTGGTAATTGTTTTGATATGTGAATTAAATTCTTTTTGTTTGTAATTGTTAAGAGATACAAAACAAGAAAGCAATGAAAAATTTATTAAACAATAACGTCATTATCGTCCTCATTATTATTCTGCTGTTACACTGTGATAGTAGTGAGATAGGTATGTGGGTTATTGAATAAATTAAAATAATAACTGAATCAAAAAAGCCTCTCTCACTACTTGTGAGAGAGGCTTTTCTGATAAGACCATAAAAGTAAAAAGATGGAACAAATTTATGTTTTCGACACGACATTAAGAGATGGAGAGCAGGTACCAGGCTGCCAGTTGAACACCCTTGAAAAGGTGGAAGTAGCTAAGGCTCTGGAGCGTTTGGGAGTCGATGTGATAGAGGCAGGTTTCCCTGTATCAAGTCCTGGCGATTTTAAATCGATCATTGAAATTTCAAAAGCTGTTACATGGCCTGTTATCTGTGCTCTGACACGAGCGGTAGAGAAAGACATAGATGTTGCTGCCGAATCACTCAAGTATGCCAAACGCAAACGCATACATACGGGTATTGGAACTTCCGACTTCCATATTCGCCACAAATTTGGAGCTACCCGGGAGGAGATTATTGAACGTGCTGTTAAAGCCGTAAAATATGCACGTCGTTTTACGGATGATGTAGAGTTTTATGCCGAAGATGCTGGCCGAACCGACAATGCTTACTTGGCTCAAGTAGTTGAGGCAGTAATCAAGGCTGGTGCTACGGTGGTCAATATCCCCGATACAACGGGTTATTGTTTTCCCGACGAGTATGGAGCTAAAATAAAATACCTAATCGACCATGTGGATATGCGAGATGCTATTCTTTCAACCCACTGTCACCAAGACCTCGGTATGGCAACAGCAAATACACTCTCGGGGGTATTGAACGGAGCTAGACAAGTAGAGGTTACGCTTAACGGAATCGGAGAGCGAGCAGGAAATACAGCTCTTGAAGAGGTAGTTATGGCCTTGGCAAGTCATCCGCATCGAGGCTACTGCACCCATATCAACACCCAAGAGATTAGCTCGGTAAGCCGAATGGTTTCAAGTTTGATGAATATGCCTGTGCAACCCAATAAGGCAATCGTGGGTAGAAATGCCTTCGCTCACTCTTCGGGGATTCATCAAGATGGTGTACTTAAAAACGTCGATACTTACGAAATTATTAATCCACAAGATGTGGGTATCCGTGACAACTCTATCGTTTTGACTGCCAGAAGTGGAAGAGCAGCCCTAAAAAATCGCCTTGAGATTTTGGGTGTAGAGATTAGTACTGAAGAGTTAGACACTGTTTATCACGACTTCTTAGAGCTTGCCGATAAGAAGAAAAACATCAACGACGAAGACGTTTTATCATTATTAGGCAAAAATAGTGACGACAAACGCATTAAGGTAGAGTACCTACAAGTGGTTTCGGGGATTGACGTTCGCAATGTGGCTAGCATTGGATTACGGATTGCAGGCGAACTTTTTGAAGCCTCAGCCAGTGGAAATGGACCTGTTGATGCAGCTATTAAAGCAGTCAAACAGATTATTCGTCGGGAGATGTCAATTCAAGAGTTCCTTATTCAGGCTATTGATAGGGGGAGTGACGATACGGGCAAAGTCCATATGCATGTGGCCTACAACGACGTAGTTTATTATGGGTTTTCGGCAAATACCGATATTATTGCTGCTTCAGTAGAAGCCTTTATTGATGCGGTAAATAAGTTCACCGATGCCTGAAGAAACTTTACGAGAGATTAGACAAAGAGAATACTACAAAACGATAATAGAACAGTAAGATGAAAAAAACATTATTTGATAAGGTATGGGACGCTCATGTAGTGAGTACCGTTGACCAAGGCCCTACACAACTTTATATCGATCGACATTTCTGTCACGAGGTAACTAGCCCTCAAGCTTTTGATGGTCTTAGAAATAGAAACTTGAAAGTACTTCGCCCTAGTCAAACTCTTTTGACTGCCGATCACAATATTCCCACAATCAATCAAGACCAACCCATTGCCGATGCAATATCTAAGAAGCAGGTCGATACGTTAAGTCAAAATGCTAAAGATTTTAAGCTTACTTATTACGGGTTAGGACATAAGAAAAATGGAATTGTCCATGTGGTAGGTCCCGAAAATGGATATACTCAACCCGGAATGACAATCGTTTGTGGCGATAGTCATACCTCAACTCACGGAGCTTTTGGCGCAATAGCCTTTGGTATTGGTACGAGTGAAGTAGAAATGGTTTTGGCTAGCCAATGTGTGCTGCAAAACCGCCCCAAAACAATGCGTATTAACTTTACGGGGGATCTTCAGCCAGGGGTTACAGCCAAAGATATGGCGCTTTATATGATTGCCAAACTGACAACAGGTGGTGCTACAGGATATTTTGTGGAGTATGCAGGTCAGGCTGTTCGCAATCTTAGCATGGAAGGACGTATGACGCTTTGCAATATGAGTATCGAGATGGGTGCACGTGGAGGTTTGATCGCTCCTGATGCGGTTACATTTGAATATCTAAAAGGGCGTGAATTTGCTCCTAAGGGTCAAAAATGGGATGAGGCTTTAGCCTATTGGTCGAGTCTGAAAACCGATAAAGGTGCTAATTTTGATAAAGAGATCACACTCGATGCCTCACAAATTCGTCCGATGCTTACCTATGGTACCAACCCCGGAATGGGAATGGCTATAGACGAATCTATCCCCACTAGAGATCAAGTAGAATCGGCTAGTTTGAGTTCTTTCGAAAAGTCCTTGGCTTATATGGGTTTTGAGGCAGGAGAGTCTTTGGAAGGAAAACAGATTGATTATGTGTTTCTTGGTAGCTGTACTAACGGAAGAATTGAAGATTTTAGGGCTTTTGCTGGCTATGTAAAAGGAAAGAAGAAAGCTGACAATGTTACAGCATGGCTCGTACCAGGTAGTTGGTTGGTGATGGATCAGATTAAAGCCGAAAAGCTAGATAAGATTCTCGAAGAGGCAGGATTTGAACTTCGTCAGCCTGGTTGTTCGGCTTGTTTGGCCATGAACGACGACAAGGTTCCTGCAGGAAAATACGCTGTGTCTTCATCCAACCGAAACTTCGAAGGGCGTCAAGGTCCGGGAGCACGTACGATTTTAGCAGGTCCGCTTGTGGTTGCAGCAGCAGCAGTAAATGGGAGAATTACCAATCCGTAACTAGGCCGATTTTAGCCTCTAACTATCACTAAGTTATATTAAAACAACAGGTTTGGTTCTGATGCTTCTTGCATGAGGATCCTACCCTAAACACCCCCTTAAAATGGAAAAGTTCAAGAAAATTAAGTCAACATATATCCCCCTTCCCATTGAAAATGTGGATACCGATCAAATTATTCCCGCTCGTTTTTTAAAAGCAACCAGTCGTGCTGGTTTTGGTAAGAATCTCTTTGCCGATTGGCGGTTTGAGAGTTCGGGAGCAGCAAAGCAAGACTTTGTGCTTAATAACTCGCGATACGCAGGTGAGATTTTGGTAGCGGGTAAAAACTTTGGTAGTGGCTCGAGCCGTGAGCATGCTGCATGGGCCATTTCAGATTATGGTTTTAAAGTAGTTGTATCGAGTTTCTTTGCTGATATTTTCAAGAATAATGCACTCAACAACGGCTTACTTCCTATTGTGGTTTCTCCTGAGTTTCTGGAAACGCTATTCGAAACAGTCGAGAATAATCCCAAAGCAACCCTATCAGTAGATCTTGAAAGGCAAACCATAACGCTCGATGAAACTAATCAGACGGAGTCGTTTGAAATCAACGCCTACAAAAAGAGATGTTTGCTTGAAGGGATGGACGATATCGACTACCTATTGTCTAATCAACAAAAACTTGAGCAGTATGAATCTCAACGAGTCTTTAGCTACTAAGCATAAAAACACAAAAGGTCAGCTTCCTTATGTCGAGTTGATGGATACGACTCTTCGTGATGGAGAACAGACCTGTGGAGTCTCATTTACCACTCCCGAAAAGCTAAGTGTTTTAAAACTCTTGCTTGACGACCTCAAAGTCGATCGGGTCGAAATAGCCTCAGCTCGAGTTTCGAGTGGAGAGTTCGAAACGGTGAAGAAGGCTGCAAAATGGGCCAAAGAACACGGTTACCTACATCGACTCGAAGTGCTGGGTTTTGTTGATGGAGAGGCATCGTTGAAGTGGATTGCCGACACGGGTTGTAAGGTGGTAAACCTACTATGTAAAGGCTCACTTAACCATTGCGAGCATCAGTTAGGTAAAACTCCACACGAGCATATTCAAGACATTAAAAGGAGTTTAGCTTTGGCTCGTGAACTTGGCTTAAAGGTCAATATCTACCTTGAAGATTGGTCAAACGGCATGCAGCATTCACCCGATTATGTTTTCGAAATAGTCGATGCCCTACAAGCTCAGGAGGTAATGCGGTGGATGTTACCCGATACACTGGGCATCTTGAACCCTACCAAAACTCAGCACTATTGTGGTGCGATGGTTAAGCGTTATCCTGAGCTACATTTCGATTTCCATGCCCACAACGATTACGACTTAGCTGTAGCCAATGTTTTTGAGGCAGTAAAAGTAGGAATAAAAGGTGTACACGTTACAGTTAATGGTCTAGGAGAGCGAGCAGGTAATGCTTCACTCACAAGTGTGGTTGCCATGCTTGAAGATCAGTTGGGCCGTACGACAAATATCTGTTCTCAGAACAGTTATGGAGTCTGCAAGTTGGTCGAAAGCTATTCGGGAATACGAATAGCCAATAACAAACCCGTAACTGGCGATTTCGCATTTACTCAGGTAGCAGGGATTCATGTCGATGGAGATCTAAAGAAAGGGTTGTATTGCAGTGAACTTCGTCCCGAAAGGTTTGGACGAACACGAGCCTACGCACTTGGCAAGACTTCGGGTAAATCGAATATCATTAAGAATCTCGAAACCCTAGGAATAGAGCTCGACGATGAATTGATAAAGAAGGTTACCCAACGTGTAATTGAGATGGGCGACCGTAAAGAGATGGTTTCACCCGATGAGTTGCCCTTTATTATCTCTGATATTCTGGGTAACGGTGAGACTGAGGCAGAGGTTAAGATCTTGAATTACTCTTTAGTGGCTGCTATGGGCTTGCGTCCCTCGGTCAATATCAAAATCCAAGTAGGCGATGAGAGTTACGAAGCCAATGCTTCGGGTGAGGGGCAATACCATGCATTTACGAAGGCATTGACCCAAATCTACAGCAAACTCGACCGTGAGTTGCCCGATTTGATAGACTATGTAGTGGTTATTCCACCTGGTGGACGTACGGATGCCTATGTGCAAACGATAATAACTTGGAAACAAGATCAACAGATATTTAGGACGCGAGCAGTCGATATTGATCAGACTACGGCAGCTATTAAAGCTACGCTCAAGATGCTCAACCGAATAGAATTGAAATAGTAGGAATAGACAAACTTTAAAATAAAAAGATAAAATGAAATTGAACTTAGCTGTTTTACCAGGAGATGGAATTGGTCCTGAAATAATGAGGGAGGCTTTAAAAGTAACCAAGGCAATTTGTAAGAAGTTTAACCATTCGCTTAGCTATAAAGAGGCACTTGTGGGTGCTTGTGCTATTGATGCCGTAGGAGATCCTTATCCTGCTGAGACACACCAAATCTGTTTAGATTCGGACGCTGTACTCTTTGGTGCAATTGGTTCTTTGAAATTCGATAACGATCCACAAGCAAAGGTAAGGCCGGAGCAAGGCTTGTTGCGTATGCGTAAAACCCTAGGCTTGTATGCAAACCTGCGTCCTGTGACCGTATTTCCTAATCGTGCCCACCTTTCTCCGCTTCGTGAAGAGTTAGTTAAGGATGCCGATTTTATGTGTGTGCGAGAACTAACGGGCGGGCTCTATTTCGGTCGTCCACAGGGCAGAAGTGAAGATGGCAATACAGCTTACGATACTTGCATTTATACCCGTGAAGAGGTGGAGCGAATCCTAAACCTTGCATTTGAATTGGCACGTAGCCGTCGCAAAAAACTCACACTAGTCGATAAAGCCAATGTCTTAGCAACATCTAGACTTTGGAGAGAGGTAGCGCAAGAACTAGCTCCTCGAAATCCTGACATTGAAACTGAATATATGTTTGTAGATAACGCTGCAATGCAATTGATCCAGAACCCTCGTCGATTTGATGTTTTGGTAACCGAGAACTTGTTTGGCGATATTTTGACTGATGAGGCTTCGGTAATTAGTGGCTCTATGGGGTTATTGCCCTCTGCTTCGATAGGAGTTCATACTTCACTTTTTGAACCTATCCACGGTTCGTACCCACAAGCAGCAGGAAAGAATATTGCGAACCCACTAGCTATGATTCTCTCAGTTGCGATGCTCTTTGAATATGGTCTTGACAAGAAAGATGAAGCTGAACTCATCCGAAGAGCTGTTGCCGCATCAATGGAAGCCAAAGTAGTAACCGAGGATCTTGCAGGTACCGATAGAGCCTATTCTACATCAGAAGTAGGTGATTGGGTAGCAGCATGGATTGAAGAGGAGGAATAAATTATGAAAAATAGATTAAGAAGTTCCGAGAGTCTTGAAGGACGAAGAATGGCAGGTGCACGTTCGCTATGGAGAGCCAACGGCATGAAGCCCGAGCAGATGGGGAAGCCCATCATCGGAATCGTAAACTCGTTTACTCAGTTTGTTCCTGGGCATATGCACTTGCATCCTGTGGGGCAAATGGTAAAAGCGGAGATAGAAAAGCTAGGTTGCTTTGCGGCAGAGTTTAACACCATCGCTGTTGATGATGGTATTGCTATGGGGCATAAGGGAATGCTTTATTCCCTGCCTTCGAGAGATTTAATAGCCGATAGCATCGAGTATATGGCAGAGGCACACCGAGTAGATGCGTTGTTTTGCATTAGCAACTGCGATAAGATTACGCCTGGGATGATGATGGCAGCCATGCGACTCAATGTTCCTGTAATCTTTGTATCGGGAGGTCCTATGGAAGCAGGAATTGTCGGTTCAAAGCAAGTTGACCTGATTGATGCCATGGTAAAATCGGCTGACGATTCAGTTTCTGACCAAGAGATAGCTGAGCTTGAAGCCAGCGCTTGCCCTACTTGTGGTTCTTGTTCGGGGATGTTTACAGCAAACTCGATGAATTGCCTTAATGAGGCTTTGGGTTTAGCTTTACCAGGCAATGGAACTGTGGTTGCTACTCATGCTTATCGATTCGAACTCTTCAAGAGAGCAGCGAAACAGTTGGTTGAAAATGCTAATCGCTACTACTTCGAGGGAGACGCTCGTGTATTGCCACGCAATATTGCTACTCGTGAAGCTTTTCTGAATGCCATGTCACTCGATATTGCTATGGGTGGATCGACCAATACGATACTTCATTTACTGGCTGTAGCTCACGAGGCTCAAGTCAAGTTTGATCTATCTGATATTGACGAGCTGTCGCGTATGGTACCCTGCCTTTGTAAGGTGGCACCCAACTCGACGAAGTATCATATCCAAGATGTAAACAGGGCAGGTGGAGTATTAGGGATTCTAAACGAACTTAATAAGGGAGGGTTAATCAACTCAGGTGTATATAGAGCCGATGGTTTAACGCTTTCCGAGGCACTCGACAAGTACGATATTACGAAAACAAGCCCAAGCTCCGAAGCCAAAGAGCTTTACTCTGTAGCCCCAGCCAATCAACGAAGCGGAACTATGGGCTGGCATAATTCGACCTATCCTACATTGGATACCGACCGAATTGAGGGTTGCATTCGTAATCTTGCACATGCTTATACACAAGATGGTGGTTTGGCTGTACTTCGTGGAAACCTAGCACTCGACGGTTGTGTGGTTAAGACCGCAGGAATAGACCCTAGCACATGGAACTTTGTAGGAGTTGCTAAGGTATATCAGTCGCAAGACGAGGCTTGTGTGGCCATTCTTACAGGTTTGGTTGGTCCTGGGGATGTAGTAGTAATTACACATGAAGGCCCTCAAGGAGGCCCAGGAATGCAAGAGATGCTTTATCCAACCTCCTATATTAAATCAAAGCAACTGGGTGAGGTTTGTGCTTTGATTACCGACGGACGATTTTCTGGTGGAACATCAGGTTTATCAATCGGACATATCTCACCTGAGGCTGCTGCAGGAGGTAATATCGGATTGGTACGTGAGGGGGATTGCATAGAAATCAGTATCCCCGAAAGACGAATAACACTCCGTGTATCCGATCAAGAGTTAGCCCAAAGAAGAAATGAAGAAGAGCTTCGTGGTAAAGAAGCTTTTACCCCCGATAGAGAACGCGAGGTGTCGCAGGCCCTAAAGGCTTATGCTCGCTTTGTTAGCTCTGCCGACAAGGGAGCAGTACGAATAATAGATTAAAAAAGAGAATGCCATGGATGTAAAAGATACCGATAAAGAGTCAATGACGGGTAGTGAGGCTTTAGTAAATTCCTTACTTGCTGCGGGTGTGGATACTATTTTTGGGTATCCAGGTGGAGCTATTATGCCGGTGTTTGATGCACTTTATCACCACAAAAAAGAGTTGAACCATATTCTTGTTCGTCATGAGCAGGGTGCGATTCATGCAGCTCAGGGTTATGCTAGAGCTTCAGGCCAAGTTGGAGTAACATTGGTTACATCTGGTCCGGGTGCTACGAATTTGATTACTGGCTTAACCGATGCGATGATGGACAGTACACCGCTGGTTGTAATTTCGGGGCAAGTCAATTCGAAGCTCTTAGGATCGGATGCTTTTCAGGAGGCCGATGTAATCAGTTTGGCACTTCCCGTAACTAAGTGGGTTGTGCAGGTGCGTAGAGCAGAAGATATTGCAACAGCCATTTCGAAGGCTTTTTACATTGCTTCGACTGGTCGACCAGGGCCAGTATTGCTCGACATCACTAAGGATGCACAGATTAATAGTTGTCAGTTTTCGTATGCCCCAACTACTTATCTGAGGAGTTATATGCCTGTTCCCGAAACAGCTGCTCATCAGATAGCTCAGGCTGCAGAGTTGATTAATTCGGCTAAACGACCATTAGTTTTACTAGGTCAAGGTGTATTATTAGGTAAGGCAGAACAAGAGGTCTTGGAGTTCTTAGAAAAGGGCGATCTTCCTTTTGCTTCGACCATGCTTGGGCTTTCGGCTATCCCCTCAAATCATCCACTCAATTTTGGTATGCTTGGCATGCATGGCAATGTATCTCCCAATATGAATACCAATGCGTGTGATGTGCTCATTGCAATAGGTATGCGTTTTGACGACCGAGTAACGGGTAGTTTAGACTCTTATGCTCCTCAGGCTAAGGTGGTTCATTTTGATATCGACTTAGCAGAACTCAATAAGAATGTAATTTGTGAAGTTACTGTTCCTGGTAACGTGAAGCAGACCATTCCACAAGTGACAACTCTGTTAAAAGCCGGCAATCACTCTGCGTGGAAGGAGAGTTTTTCTCCTTGGGATACGCAAGAGTTTGATGAGGTTATTGCAGGTGAATTATTTCCTAATACACCAGCCTTAAAAATGGGAGAGGTGGTGCATCACATTACACAGGCTACTCAAAACAAAGCAATCTGTGTAACCGATGTTGGTCAGAATCAAATGATGAGTGCGCGTTATTTTAAATTCACGGAGCCGCGAAGCCTGATTACTTCAGGTGGTCTTGGCACCATGGGGTTTGGATTGCCTGCTGGGATTGGTGCAAAGTTTGGGGCTCCCGATCGTACGGTTTGCATTTTTGTAGGTGATGGAGGTCTGCAAATGACGCTTCAAGAGTTTGGTACTATCATGCAGTATAACCTCAATGTAAAGATCATCTTGCTTAATAATAACTTCTTGGGCATGGTACGCCAATGGCAAGAGATGTTCTTTGAGAATCGCTATTCCGAAACCGAGATGGTTAATCCTGATTTTATCAAGATAGCCGAAGCCTATCGAATCAAGAGCAGAAAAGTAAGTCAGCGGAGCGAGTTAGATGAGGCTGTTCGGGAAATGTTAGCCCACGATGGAGCCTATTTCCTTGAAGCTGTAGTCGAGAACAAAGGGATGGTATTCCCCATGATACCTGCTGATAGTTGTGTGACAAATATAATTCTTAAACCTTCTTTGCAAGAAAAAGAAAAATGATGACCTATGAACGATAAAACATTATATACCCTGACGGTATTCTCTGAAAACACGGTAGGGGTATTGAGTCAAATAGCTGCAATATTTACACGCAGACAACTCAACATTGAGACCTTGTCTGTTTCTCCTTCGGCAATTGATGGGATACATAAGTTTACTATAACCACTTATGCCGAAGAAGAGCGAACATTAGAAAAACTGATCACGCAGATTGATAAACGTGTAGATATCCTCAAGGCTTTTTACAATACAGATGAAGAACTGATTTTTCAGGAGTTGGCACTCTATAAAATCAAAACAGAGAAGTTTTTGGAGTCGAGCTGTGTAGAGCAAATTGTCCGTGAGCATCATGCTCTAATCCTTGATATAAGTGAGCACGCTACTGTAATCCAAAAGACAGGACATTATCAAGAGACACAAGCACTCTTTGACGAGCTGTCTAAAGAGATTGGTGTATTACAGTTTATCCGCTCAGGAAGAGTCGGAATAACAAAATCAAAAAATGAACGATTGAGTGAGATTCTAGCTCATCGTGAATCCTTATTAGTAGAATGAAATATCTTTTTTATAAACCATATTAAACAAACGAAATTATGGCTGTTTTAAATTTTGGCGGTGTAGACGAAAAAGTAATGACCCGCGACGAATTCCCACTTAGTAAAGCACAAGAAATCCTTAAAGATGAAACAGTAGCTGTTATTGGCTACGGAGTTCAAGGACCTGGTCAGGCACTAAACTTAAAGGACAACGGAATCCGTGTGATTGTTGGTCAGCGAAAAGATAGTCCTACTTGGGACAAAGCTGTTGCTGATGGTTGGGTACCAGGAGAAACTCTTTTTGAGATTGAAGAAGCTTGCCAGCGCGGTACAATTATCCAGTATTTGTTGTCAGATGCGGCACAAATTATGGTTTGGCCTTCTGTTAAGAAGCAACTTACAGCAGGTAAAGCACTTTATTTCTCTCATGGTTTTGGTATCACTTATAAAGAGCGTACTAATATTGTACCTCCTGCTGATGTAGATGTGATCTTAGTGGCTCCTAAAGGGTCGGGCACAAGTTTGAGAAAGATGTTCCTCGAAGGACGTGGTTTAAACTCAAGCTATGCGATTTTCCAAGATGCAACGGGTAGAGCTTTTGAGCGTACTATTGCTTTGGGAATCGCTATTGGGTCGGGTTACCTCTTCGAAACTACTTTCCAACGTGAGGTGTATTCAGACCTTACAGGTGAGCGTGGTACGTTGATGGGAGCAATCCAAGGTTTGCTTCAGGCACAGTATGAAGTGTTGCGTGAGAACGGGCATACTCCATCTGAGGCTTTCAATGAGACTGTCGAAGAGCTGACCCAATCGTTAATGCCTCTATTTGCTGAGAATGGAATGGATTGGATGTATGCCAACTGTTCGACTACGGCACAGCGTGGAGCCTTAGATTGGATGACTCCTTTCTATAAAGCAACTAAACCAGTATTCGAAGAGCTTTATGAAGAAGTTGCTTCGGGTCGAGAAGCTCAACGATCTATCGATTCGAACTCTCAATCAGACTATCGTGTCAAACTTAATGAAGAGTTAAAAGCTTTGCGTGAGAGCGAAATGTGGTTAACAGGTGCTGTAGTGCGCAAGTTGAGACCGGATAATAAGTAAACTCTCTTTTTGGAGATGTAACTATTTAATAATAAACCTCAATATAAAGTTGTAATAACTACTTAATATTGAGGTTTATTAGTTCGTCATAAATATTAAATCTGGAATGTTATTTTAGTCTCTTTTTTGTAAACTAAACAGTTAATTATCTGTTATACTACTTGAATAGGTTATTAGTAATTTTTAATAAAAAAGAAGACTATGGAAATTAATATTTTCGAAAAGTTTCGTCGCAAAGCACATTATTGGTGGGTTGGGCTCTTAATTGGCTTGCTTATGTTAGGAGTTGGCATTTGGAGTTTAACGGTTCCTGCAGCTACTCTAGTGACATTAAATATTGTCTTTATTGTTAGCTTTATTGTGGGAGGTATAGGTGATATATTTTATGCTTTCTATACTCGTAAAGATCGACACGATTGGGGTTGGATTTTAGTTCAAGGTATCGTTAGTTTGGCCTTGGGTATTGTCTTGGCAGCTAATCCACTAGAGAGCGTTTATGTTCTCCTGTTCTATGTAGGCTTCTGGATGATGTTCCAATCTGTAATGATGGTTAGTTCGTCATTCTCTATGAAACGTGTGAACTGGAGTGGATGGGGTTGGATGTTAGTTTTGGGTATAATTGGGTTTATTTTCTCGTTCATACTTATTTCTAATCCAGCTGTAGCAACAGTCTTTGTTGTAACACTGTTCTCGTATGCTTTGATACTTTACGGATGCGCAAGGGTTTTCTTTGCCTTCAAGTTACGTACTTTGCACAAGGAGTTTCTAGAAGAGGTATAATCGAATTTTGAACTTGTGAGTTCTAATAAATAATGGCGGCTAGATGAAGATCTAGCCGCCATTATTTATACTCTTATGGAACAAGTTAAACTATCGACAAGAGTAGATTTTCATCTACTGTGAAGATACTTTCTCTGTGTGCGCAAGCTTCGCATAGTGGAATGATATATTCCTTTTTATCTTTCGAATCTACTTTGAGTACATGAGCCGTTTCTACTTTCTCTTGTCTTGTGGTTGTATTGCATGCTGGGCAATTAATGACCAGTTGGATTTTATGCTTGTTCTTTACCCAATATTCAGTCCATGAGCGAAAACCTTTTGGGTATTCATTATTGTCAGGGCCAAGAATGTTTTTTACTTTCATTGGATTACAATTTTAATGATTAATAGATCTATTGACAACCCGCTAAGGACGTATCTAATGGGGTTACAATAATTTCATTTTGAAATCACGATAATATACTAATAATTAATGGTTTTATCAACGTAAGAGACAACTATTATTTAATTTTACTCGTAGTTTTATCCAATAGGGAGGGTGGGGCTAAAGTTAATATATGGGTTGAGAAGTCTCTAAAGGAGCCCTACCATAACTTAATATAGTAGGGCTCGTAAAACAGGATAAAATGATTTTGCCTAAGAAGATTTACTTAGAGCGTGTTCGTTTGTTATTTTGTTAAGTAGTGCTTTAGCTTTGTCGAGCATTTCCACATAATTATCTGGATGAAATATTTTAAATGTTGCTAGAGTTGCGTCAAGCTCTTTAAGTATCTCAGGGGCTTTAGGATTAGACGATTGAGCTAACTTGTTACGTAAGATTTTGATCTTTTCAATACTTTGAATACCCTCAACCAATTTTTCAAAACGAATAGAACTCCTAGCATCAGGATAAACCATATATGTATCACCAGCTGGCCAGTTGCTTAAGCGCGAGTCTCTTAGAGGGTATTCTGTCCATGCATTGTAAGACCAACTTGAGAAGCCATCTTGGTTGTCAGTATAAGTTATACCCAATTCAGGAGCTTCTTTTTGCAACATTGCAAGGGTTAACTCCAACTCATCTGAATTGTGCTTATTTAGTGCTATATTAGTGATATTTAGCCATCCTTTTTGGGATAAATGTTCTTTGAAGCTTGCAAAGAAACTATGCCATAGCTCATTGAATATTTCAGTTCCAGGGTTAGCTTGGACAGTCACATACTCATTAGTCTTAGTATCTAAATAGTGGAGGTCATTATTGTAAGGCAACACAGAGTAGCAATTGATCATTTTAGTTATGCCTTGGTTGATCATGAATTGTACCCACTTGTCGAAAATAGTGTAGTCGTAAGTCCAAGTGCTATCTTCATTCTTAGTCCAAGTAATCATGTCGGGATAGGCATCGTAAGCTTGGTTGTTCCAAGGATCTTTATTTAATGTTGTTGTAATTACTTTTTGGCTTGCGTTGGCAAGCATCTTCATGAGTGGTTTCATCGCTTCGAAGTGAGCCTCGCTCCAAACCTCCACACCTGCAGTTCGTGCTACTGCAGCAGGATGCTGCTTAAGATCTAGATGGTAAGTCCATTTGCTTGGCTCAGGAAGTTTTTCATTTTGAACTTCAACTTCTATGTTGAAATTCTTTGATTTACAATCTTTAGCCTTAACCTCTATTGTTGCGGTATAAGTCCCAGCAGGAGTCCCCTGGGGTATTGTTATTGAAACCCATAGTGGGCGAACAGTATTAGCATCAATGTCTATGATATTGATATTATCTAATATATCGGCAGCCAATAATTGTTGCGTTACGTTGTCTTTATGTTTGTCAGTCATAACATAACGCACAAATCTAATATTTGAAATTGAAGAGGGAAGTGTGTGATTGGGCGCTTGGAAATCGGTGATGTCGAACTCCACATCTTTTATATCTTGTGTTGTCCAAAGCAATATTTGAGCCGATAAACGCTCTCCTTGCCAGCCCATGACACGCATAGTTGTTAGTGGCTCTCCAACTTTCGGCTCTACAGACTTATCATATATATTGTTGGTACTCACAAAAGATGCATTTAAGCCTTCAGAAGTTGAAGTCCATTGTGAAACTGAATCAAGCATGGGATCTGCCATTTCGGTGAATGTGCTGCTTTTTCTTGCTTTAGGTTCATTTTTTGACTGTTGGCAGCTTGTCATAAATAGAGTTGCGAGAGTCAGGGTTGAGGCCAGTATTATATTGATAGCTCGTTTGTACATTTGTTGCTAAGTTTGTTAGTTGCGGATTGTAGCTTTATTTGTAAAATAAACTCTACAATAGCAAAGATACTTTATATAGTTGGTTTTACTAAGTATAAGTGTGACCAAAAAGAACAGAGCTTATCCTAGCTTTATTCTTCTTCCAAGCTAGAGTTAAAGTGATTTTATAGAGATTAACTAATCAATCTATTCTTGCTCAAAAGCAAGAAATTATGTGATTGAAATTAAGTTTCTAGTCTGTCCTTTTCTTGAAACCAGCTAAGAGCTTAAAGGCTTATTGAAAGGTTTTAATCTGTAATAATTGGGCTGTTTATTGTAAGATGGGTATTGATAAGTAAGATAATAAGCCCTGTTATGGAATTTAAACAAACTAGTATTATTTTATCTTAATTAAAGGTGTTAAAATTTAATCCTAGTTTTGCATTAGCTGAATTCGTTTTTAATTGCTAATTTTGTGGTTCATTCAAAAAGGGGCAAAAGCTTCCTAGTTCTAAGTCACGTTAAGTGTAATATTACTGACAAGATTTTGTTTTAATACATTGGCCTTAGGTTTTATTGTTTTACATATAAAATCTTGTTGAAATGGCTTAGTTTGACATTGAGTTCGATACAATAGGTATATATCGACTAAAATAATAAACTTTATAACTTAGTATACTTTATGAATGCTTACGAAGGTTTTAAGATTGGTAAATGGGTAGATCAGATTGATGTAAATAACTTCATTGCTGAAAACTATACAGAATACACTGGAGACGAATCCTTTCTAGCTGGTCCTACAGCTGCTACAAAACAACTATGGGACACCTTATCTGAGATGTTTATCATCGAAAAAGAAAAAGGTGTATATGATGCTGAAACACGCATTCCTTCACAAATCGATAGCCACGATGCTGGTTATATCAATAAAGATTTAGAAACAATCGTAGGTTTGCAAACCGATAAACCTCTTAAGAGAGGTATCTTCCCTAATGGGGGATTGAGAATGGTTAAGCAAAGCCTTAAAGAATATGGTTACGAATTGGATAAGCAGACAGAAATGATCTTTACCAAATATCGTAAAACACATAACGAGGGTGTTTTTGCTGCCTATACTAACAGTATAAGAAAAGCAAGATCTAACTCGATAATTACAGGTCTTCCTGATGCTTATGGCCGTGGTCGCATCATCGGAGACTATCGTCGTGTTGCTCTTTATGGTGTTGATCGTTTGATTAAACAACGTCAAGATCATTTTGCAAACACTGACCCTAAAGAAATTACTGATACTATTGCTCGTGAACGCGAGGAGCTAACAGATCAAATCAATGCACTTAAGGCATTGAAAAGAATGGCTGCAGCCTATGGTATTGATATTTCTCAACCAGCTCAAACAGCTCAAGAGGCTATCCAATGGACTTATTTTGCTTACTTAGGTGCTATTAAAGACCAAAACGGTGCAGCAATGAGTTTAGGCCGTGTATCTACTTTCATGGATATTTACATTGAGAGAGATTTAAAGAACGGTGTAATCACAGAGGAGCAAGCTCAAGAAATGATGGACCATTTCGTAATGAAACTACGTTTGGTTCGTTTCTTACGTACTCCTGAATATGATGAATTATTCTCAGGTGACCCAGTTTGGGTAACCGAATCAGTAGGTGGTATGACTAATGGTGGCAAATCAATGGTTACCAAAAATAGTTTCCGTCTATTGCATACACTCTATAACTTAGGCCCATCACCAGAGCCAAACTTAACTGTTCTTTGGAGCGAAAGTTTACCTATGAACTGGAAGAAGTATTGTGCTAAAGTTTCGATTGACACTTCATCACTTCAGTACGAAAATGATGATTTGATGAGAGAACAATTGGGTAGCGACTACGGTATTGCTTGCTGTGTATCTCCAATGGAGATTGGTAAACAAATGCAATTCTTCGGTGCTCGTGCTAACCTGCCTAAAGCTCTTCTATACACTATCAATGGTGGTAAAGATGAGGTTAGCAAAGAACAAGTGACTCCAACTACTTACGAAAAAGTAGGAGGTGAGTATCTTGACTTTGATGAGGTTTGGACTAAGTTCGACAAAATGCTTGATTGGATTGCTGAAACTTATGTTAAAGCACTAAACGTAATCCACTACATGCACGATAAGTACTCTTACGAAGCCCTAGAAATGGCTCTTCACGATTTAGAAGTACGTCGTACACAAGCATTCGGTATTGCAGGTATCTCTATTGTTGCCGACTCTTTTGCTGCTATGAAATATGGTAAAGTAAGAGTAATTCGTGACGAAGAGGGTGATGCTGTTGACTATGTAGTTGAGAAAGAATACATCCCTTATGGTAATAACGACGACAACACCGACCAAATTGCTGTTCAAATCGTTCAGAACTTCATGAATAAAATCAGAAGTCATAAGATGTATAGAAACGCAATTCCTACACAATCTGTTTTGACCATTACTTCGAATGTAGTATACGGTAAGAAAACAGGTAACACACCTGACGGTCGTAGAGCTGGAGAGCCTTTTGGTCCTGGTGCTAACCCAATGCACGGTCGTGATACTCGTGGTGCAATTGCTTCACTATCATCTGTAGCAAAACTTCCTTTCGAAGATGCTAATGACGGTATTTCTTATACATTTGCGATTACTCCAAGTACACTTGGTCAAGGTTCGGACGAACAAAAAGTAAACTTAGTAGGTTTGATGGATGGTTATTTCAACCAAACAGGTCAACACCTTAATGTTAACGTGTTCGATCGTAGCTTGCTAGTTGATGCAATGGAGCATCCAGAAAAATATCCACAGTTAACAATCCGTGTTTCTGGCTATGCTGTAAACTTTATTAAGCTTACAAAAGAGCAACAGTTGGATGTTATCAATAGAACAATTACAACTAAGTTCTAAGAAAATAAAATTTGTATAATATTGAAGATAGTCGGATTGTGATATACAATTCGGCTATCTTTCTTTAATAGGAAAGGTAATAGAGATGACTAAAGCTTATATTCATTCATTCGAATCGTTTGGCACAAAAGATGGTCCAGGGATTCGCTTTGTTTTGTTTCTACAAGGTTGCCCCTTGCGTTGCTTGTTTTGTCATAACCCCGATACGTGGAAACGGAAAGACTTCAAGATGGAGTGGACTACCGATGAGGTTTTCAATGAGATTAAGAAAGTCAAGGGTTTTATTAAGAGTGGTGGAGTAACGGTCTCAGGAGGAGAGCCTCTAATGCAAGCTGAATTTATAGAGCAGCTGTTTGTCAAGTGTCATGAAGAAGGAATTCATACGGCTGTAGATACCTCTGGTTTTATGTTTAACGAGCAAATCAAGGCTACTCTAGCTGTTACTGACCTTGTGCTATTGGACGTAAAGCATATAGTACCCCATAAATACAAAGCATTGACAGGTCAATCTTTAGAACCAACATTGGAGTTTCTAGAATACTTGCAGTCAATCGATAAACCAACATGGATTCGTTATGTTCTGATTCCTGGTTATACCGACGACGAGGCTGATCTAAAGGCTTGGAGCCAGAAGATTGCTACTTACTCCAATGTAGAGCGAGTAGATTTGCTTGCCTTCCATCAGATGGGGCAGTCAAAGTGGGAGCAGATGGGCTTAAAATATGAGCTGTCTGCTATTGAGCCACCCTCAGCCGAAGAGATTGTCAGAGCTGAGACTATCATGAAGAGTTATGGCTTACCTGTTTCTCAGAGAAACTAAAACTATCTGACACTGTCTCAGGAAGTGTGTAAGTAAATTAAGCTTGGGTTGGGTTATTGTTATAGCCTGACCCTTTCTTTGTAAATAATTAGGAACTGATTTAAAATTATGCCCCAGTCCCTGATAGGCATTGACCACTTCTTTGTGGCCTCTCTAACGGCTAAATATACTGATTTCATCACAGAATCATCGGTTGGGAACGATAATTTGTTCTTGGTGTACTTTCTAATCTTGCCATTAAGATTTTCGATTAAGTTAGTTGTATAGATGACTTTTCTGATTTCTACAG
>NZ_AQWS01000007.1 GCF_000375405.1 Bacteroides propionicifaciens DSM 19291 = JCM 14649
ATCAGAAAAGTCATCTATACAACTAACTTAATCGAAAATCTTAATGGCAAGATTAGAAAGTACACCAAGAACAAATTATCGTTCCCAACCGATGATTCTGTGATGAAATCAGTATATTTAGCCGTTAGAGAGGCCACAAAGAAGTGGTCAATGCCTATCAGGGACTGGGGCATAATTTTAAATCAGTTCCTAATTATTTACAAAGAAAGGGTCAGGCTATAACAATAACCCAACCCAAGCTTAATTTACTTACACACTTCCTGAGACAGTGTCGCTCATTTTGGCTAAGCATCTATTATAATAAGAGGGTTATATAGTTTATTGCTATCTAACCCTCTTACTGTTCTATCATTTTATTTCAAACTCTATAGTGTTGAAGCCCTTACTCTACTTAGTGTTTCGGGTGTGATATTCAAATAGGAAGCGATATGTATTAGAGGTGCTCGCTTGATTACCTCTGGTTGAGTTTCGAGGAGTTTAATGTACTTCTCATTCGCAGTATTAAATCTCCATTCATATGCTTTTTGCTGTGAAACAATCAGTGAAAACTCCAAGACCTTTCGATAAAACATGTTTATTTCCCAGTCTTGTTTTGTCTGCTCTAATAAATCTTGGTAGGTTAGCTTATACATCTTAAGATCTTCTAGAGTTTCAGCAAAAATTGCGTTAGGCTTGCCCAATATTGTGCTTTCAAGGGAAAACACCAAGCATCCTTCGTATGAGAAGTGTTCGGTAATGCTTTTCCCATCTTTTATATAAACCTGTCTTAGTAGACCTTTGCCAACTAAATATAGATCCTTGCAAATTTCACCAACCGGCATAAAAGTATCACCTTTTTTGATTTTAATTGGTTCTACCAGTTGCATTAAGCGTCTTCTTGCCTGTACGCTCATCTCTTTGTATCTGGAGTTGGCAACCTTGTTTACTGTTTCTTCAAGAAGGATGTCATTAATCATAGTTTAAACTCTTTGAATTTGTTTTACCCCTTTTACCCCTTTTAGCTTTTTAATAAGAACGTTGAGCTTGCTTGTATCGCCTACCATGATAGTTAGGTTTCCCGAGAATAAACCATCGTGTGAGTCTATACCCATAGCTCGCAATAAGATGTTTGGCTCTTTGGATATAATTGAGGTTATATTAGTTACTATACCGATATCATCGTGACCTATAACTCTTAAGGTTATAGGATATTGTGTACCAATAGATTTTCCAGCCCACTGGGCTTTAATTATTCTATAGCCAAATCGGTTAAACAATTGATAGGCGTTAGGACAGTCCGTACGATGTACTTTGATTCCTCCAGATACCGTTATGAAACCGAATACTTCGTCTCCATATATTGGGTTGCAACATTTGGCGAGGCTATATTTAATTCCTTTTAGGTCTTGATCGATAACCAAAACATCTTCTCTTGGTGCTTTTTCGTCAAGTTGATACTGTAAATCGAAATTTTCAGCACTTCGATGTACTATCTCATCTGCTATACTTTCTTGCTTATGAAGCATCTCGTTATACTTTTCAATTACCTGATTGATATCGAGTGTTTCATTGGCTATGTCCTGTAAAAATAAGGTGTTAGTCTTGTAACCTAGCTTTTTGATAAGTCGCATCATCACCGACTCGTCATATTCTATTTTCCTATTTTTAAACTTGCGATTCAAAGTCTCTTTGGCAAACTCAACTTGCAAAGACTGATCTTCTTTGAGTGTCTTGCGTATCTTATTTTTAGCCTTTGAGGTAGTTACTATCTTGAGCCAATCTTGTTTGGGCTTCTGAGCATTGGATGTTAGTATTTCTACTTGATCTCCACTCGTTAGCTTTTGTCGGATTTGTACATTGCGTCCATTGACCTTAGCCCCAATACATTTACATCCTACATTGGAGTGAATATGAAAAGCAAAGTCAAGTACAGTTGCACCTTTAGGTAGTTTAAATAAATCCCCCTTAGGAGTGAAAACAAACATTTCATCGTCATATAGGTCCATTTTAAATTGGTCCATGACTTTCATAGAGTCGTTATTTTCTGAGCCTTCAAGAGCCTCACGAACGGAAGTTAACCAATCGTCTAAACCTGATTCACCCTTGACTCCTTTGTATCTCCAGTGAGCAGCAAGTCCGCGTTCAGCCACATCATCCATGCGCTGAGTTCTTATTTGTACCTCTACCCATTTACCTTGAGGCCCCATAACTGTGATGTGGAGCGACTCATAGCCATTGCTCTTGGGTATAGAAAGCCAATCACGCAACCTTTTAGGGTTGGGTTGATACATATCAGTAACAATGGAGTAGACTTGCCAGCAGTCTTGCTTTTCTTTAGCATATTCGGCATCTAAGATGATTCGAATAGCAAAGAGATCGTATATATTCTCAAAGGGTGTTTGCTGTTTCTTCATTTTATTCCAGATGGAATGAATGGTTTTCGTTCTCCCTTTTATTTCATATTTCAACCCTGTTCTAGCTAATGCCTCGTCAATGGGTTGAATAAATTCTGCAATATATTTATCACGTGAAGACTTGGTTTGGTTGAGCTTATCCCTAATGTCATAGTAAACTTCACTATCTCTATATTTCAAGGATAAGTCTTCAAGTTCTGATTTTAGTTTATAGAGGCCTAGTTTATGTGCCAGTGGGGCATAGAGATATGCAGCTTCAGTAGCTACTTGAAGGCGTCTGTCCAAATCATTCGTATCTCTAACCTCACGCATCACATTTACTCTATCGGCAATCATAATTAAGATTACACGCATATCCTCAGCAAATGATAGGAGTAAGTTTCTGAAATTTTCCGACTCAACCACAGGACTTTTATCGTATAGTTCGCTCGTTTTTACCAGACCATGGATAATCTTAGCTACATCTTCTCCATAATACTTTTCTACAACATCAAAGGTTATATAGCCTGATTTTACGGCATTATGCAATAATATACCGATTAGGCATGAGCCCTTAATCCCCACCTCTTCAGAAACAATGTAGGCTGTACGCATAGCGTGCAAAATTGGGTTCGCGTTAAAAGGAGTTCTTCTTAAAACTCCAGACTTTGCGATATTGATTAGTGTCTCTTTTAATCTTTTTACAGATTGTAGTGAAACACTATTACCAGCCGAAAGACGTAATTCCTTGTATAGACTAAGAAACTCTATGCGTTCTTCCGGGGTAAAAAAAGTAAGCTTTTCCATGATTATCTTTGCATTTTGATATGTCCGCTTGGTAAATTTAATCTTTTTAATTGGGTGCTCAACCTAAATTTAAAATTTAAATTTGTAGTTTTGGTTCTATCAACTATAAAAACACTTTAAATTATGATTAACACTCAAGATGAAATATTTTTAAGAAATAAAGGTATTTCTATGCACACCGTAAATAAGCAACTTGATCAATTTAAGTCAGGTTTCCCGTTGTTGAAAATTAGTCGTGCTGCTTCAGTTGACGATGGTATCCTTCAGTTAACTGAAAGTGAAATTAAGCATTACCAAGAAATTTGGAATAATTATGTAAACAACAAACACAGAATATCCAAATTTGTTCCTGCCTCGGGTGCGGCAAGTCGGATGTTTAAAGATCTATTCGAGTTCTTAGATGCATCTTACGATGTACCTCAATCTCAATTTGAATTGGAGTTTTTTGATAATATTGAACGGTTTTCATTCTATACTACTCTCAATGCGATCTTGCTTAAATACCTATATAAAGATATTCCCACTTTGAAAAAAGAGGGGCAGTTTAAACCCATTATTCAGTATCTACTGAACGAAGAAGGTTTAAACTATGGGCAGCTACCTAAAGGGTTACTATTGTTTCATAGATATGAAGATGGTGTGCGTACAGCTATTGAAGAACATCTTGTGGAGGGTGGACAGTATGCTAAAATGCATGATGCCGTTGTTAACCTTCACTTTACGGTTTCGGGTGAGCATAAAGAACTATTTGAAGCCTTACTTGATAGATTGGTCCCCAAATATGCGGAGAAGTTTCAGGTGAGCTACAATATTAGTTTCTCAGAGCAAAAAAGCAATACTGATACGATTGCTGTTGATCTAGAAAACCAACCTTTTAGGGTTGATGGTGAAATATTATTCCGTCCTGGAGGTCATGGTGCATTGATCGAAAATCTTAACGACTTAAGGAGCGAAGTTGTATTTATTAAAAATATAGATAATGTTGTTCCTGATCATCTTAAGCCTGCGACTCAGGTTTATAAGCAAGTTATCGCTGGTGTACTGGTGGAGCTGCAACAGCAAATATTTTCTTATCTGGAGCTTCTTGAAAGCGGTAAATACACCCATGAGCAGGTATTAGAAGTTTTGCAGTTTACGCAGAAAAGTTTGCACTGTAAAAACCCCGAAACAAAAGACTTAGACGATTCCGAATTGGTTATTTACTTGATCAGTAAGTTGAATCGTCCGATACGTGTTTGTGGAATGGTTATGAATGTTGGGGAGCCAGGTGGAGGACCCTTCTTTGCTTACAATAGTGACGGCACTGTATCACTTCAAATATTGGAAAGCTCGCAAATTGATATGAATAATGTTGATTATGTACGAATGTTTAATGAAGGCACCCATTTTAATCCTGTAGATTTGGTTTGTGGATTATATAATTATAAAGGTGACAAGTTTGATCTTCAAAAGTTCGTTGACCCTAAAACTGGCTTTATCTCTTTGAAGTCAAAAAATGGTGAGCCTCTTAAGGCACTTGAGTTACCAGGACTTTGGAATGGTGCAATGAGTGATTGGAATACTATCTTTGTAGAGGTTCCTCTAGCAACTTTTAATCCTGTAAAAACGGTAAACGACTTACAAAGAAAAGAGCATCAACCTGAAGTGAGACTTTAGTTGAGTTTTGTGTGATTTGATATTAAGCAGCAGTTTCAGAATACAGGAATTGTTGCTTAGTTATTCTTACTAATTTGTAAAGTAATAATAATCGAAACCTCTTTCGAAATATAGTAAGTAAAAGTGGTTTTAAATGAAACTATTTTGTTGGCAATTTTACAAAACTATCCAATATTCATAAAATAATAAGGAGTTATATAGTAGTCATATACGGTGGTGTTGTGCTACTTATACAGGGTTTAAAGTATAAAATACTAGAAATTTAACTTTCTTAATCATTTATAAGTGTAAGTTACGATTGGTTTCGTTTTATTGTTTATAGATTTGTAAATATGCATTACGTTAATGAACTCTATTGAATGGTGTTTGTTAGAATAATATTGTGTGCAATAACTAGAATATAATATAAAATGCTATGTCGAAATTAATAGGACGCATTTCTCAGGTGATAGGACCTGTTGTTGATGTTTATTTTAATATAGGAGAAGGGGAAGATGATAGCTTGCCTAGCATTCATGATGCGTTAGAAATTGAGCGTCCTGATGGTAAAACTCTTATTGTGGAGGTTCAACAACACATCGGAGAGAACACAGTAAGAACTGTGGCTATGGATACAACAGATGGTCTTCAAAGAGGGTTGCCAGTTAAAAATACGGGTAGACCTATAACAATGCCAATTGGTGATCAAACCAAAGGGCGTTTAATGAATGTTGTAGGTGCTTCTATTGATGGCTTACAAGCTTTAGGACGTAAAGGTGCTTATCCCATCCATCGTGACCCACCTAAGTTTGAAGATTTAACGACTGTACAAGAAGTTCTTTTTACAGGTATTAAAGTAATTGACTTATTACAGCCTTATTCTAAGGGTGGTAAGATCGGATTGTTTGGTGGTGCTGGTGTTGGTAAGACAGTTCTTATTATGGAGCTGATCAACAATATAGCAAAACGTCAAAATGGATTTTCGGTTTTCGCTGGTGTAGGTGAACGTACTCGTGAGGGTAATGACTTGCTTCGTGAAATGATTGAATCTGGCGTTATTCGTTATGGTGAAGAGTTTAAGAAAAGTATGGAAGAGGGACATTGGGACCTCTCTAAAGTAGATTATAAAGAGGTTGAAAAATCTCAAGCAACTCTGATCTTTGGTCAGATGAATGAACCTCCTGGCGCACGTTCTTCTGTGGCATTATCTGGTTTAACTGTTGCTGAAGCTTTTCGTGATATGGGTGGTAAGGACGGTGGTTCTCGAGATATCCTTTTCTTTATTGATAATATTTTCCGTTTTACTCAGGCAGGTTCTGAGGTGTCGGCTCTATTGGGTCGTATGCCTTCAGCTGTGGGATATCAACCTACTCTTGCTTCTGAAATGGGTGCTATGCAAGAGCGTATTGCTTCAACAAAGAGCGGTTCTATTACTTCGGTTCAGGCAGTGTACGTTCCTGCCGATGACTTGACTGACCCTGCTCCTGCAACAACATTTACTCACCTTGATGCTACCACAGTATTAAGTCGTAAGATTACTGAGATGGGTATCTATCCTGCGGTTGATCCTTTAGAGTCTTCTTCTCGTATTCTAGATCCACACATTGTTGGTAAAGAACACTACGAAACAGCTCAGCGTGTGAGTCAAATCCTTCAGCGTAATAAAGAACTTCAAGATATTATTTCTATCTTGGGTATGGATGAACTCTCTGATGAGGATAAACTTACCGTAACTCGAGCTCGTAAAGTTCAGCGATTCTTCTCACAGCCTTTCTCAGTTGCAGAACAGTTTACTGGTGTTCCTGGAGAGATCGTTTCTATTGAGGATACCATTAAAGGGTTTAATATGATTTTGGAGGGTGAAGTAGATTACCTACCTGAGTCAGCCTTTATGAATGTAGGTACCATAGAACAAGCTATCGAAAAAGGTGAACGCCTGATAGAAGAAGCTAAAAAATAATCCATTATGATGAAGTTGAGTATATTATCTCCCGAAAAAGAGCTCTTTAAGGGTGAGGTGAGAGAAGTCCACCTACCCGGAACTAAAGGGAACTTCATGATTTTAAATAATCATGCTCCAATCATCTCATCTTTGCATGAGGGTGTGGTTAAATATTTAACCACTGATGGGGTGGAGCATACTCTTGAAATCGAAGAGGGATTCGTTGAAGCACATAACAATATTATATCGGTATGTGTTTCTTAAGATAACTGAATATGAGAAAAATATTGGGTCTGAAATTAATCCTGTTTACAGCAGTGATTACAGGAATAGGTTGGCTTGCCTTGTCGTATTTTCAACCAGGTTTTAGCTTTAAATTATTTGTTACTGTTCCTCTGTTTTTAGGTCTTATAGAATCTGGTGTTATCCTATTTATTAATAAGTATCTTCAAAATAATGGAGAAGGTGCGGAGCGTTATGTCTTTATAAATAAACTTATTAAAGTTGCTTTATCTTTAGCATTCATTTTGATTGTATATATGAGATTAGGGCTTGATAAAACATTCGTTATCGTATTCGTAATATATTATTTTGCGTATATCGCATTTGAAAGTTGGCTCTTTATACGTTGTAACAGAGAGTTGATTCAAAAAACAGAGTAACATGAATAGATCAATAAAACATAGATATCGGCTTTTGTTTCTGACCGTATTATCACTTTTGTTTATACTTCCTCAAAAAGGAGTAGCACAAGACGATAAGCAGCAGTTGGATATGGAAGAAATTGTTTTCGGACATATGGGGGATTCTTACGAGTGGCATGTTGCTACGCTGGGCGAAAACCTAGAATTATCAATACCCCTACCGATTATAGTCTATAGCTCTACCACAGGTTGGAATATGTTTCTTTCTTCTAAGTTAGAGCATGGACAAACTTACAAGGGCTTTAAGATTTCAGAAAAAGGAACTGACCATCAAGATAAAATTGTTGAGAAGATTGATGGGATTTGGGTTAGGCCGACTCTCGATTTATCGCTGACTAAAATGGCCTTAGCTTTGATCTTAAATGCATTATTACTCGCAGTAATTGTGTTGGGGGTTGCAAGGTGGTATAAAAAACACGACCCTAAAAAGATTTCTCCAGGCGGCTTTACTGGTTTTATGGAGATGTTTATCATGATGGTTCATGATGATGTTATTAAAGATAGCGTTGGAGAGAATTATAAACGATTTGCTCCTTATTTGCTAACCGTATTTTTCTTCATCTTTCTGAGTAATGTTTTAAGTTTAGTACCCATTTTCCCTGCTGGGGTAAATGTAACAGGTAATATTGCTATTACAGCAGTTTTAGCTCTTTGTACGATGCTTGCTGTTAATCTGTTTGCCTCTAAGCACTATTGGAAAGAAGTTTTTTGGCCAGATGTTCCTATCTTGCTTAAAGCTCCAATTCCGCTGATTCCTCTTATTGAGTTTATGGGTATATTCACTAAGCCTTTTGCATTGATGATTCGTCTATTTGCAAATATGCTAGCGGGGCATATGGCTATTATTATTTTCGTTTGTTTGATTTTTATAGCAAACAGTATGGGAGCAGCTCTTCAAGGAGGCTTATCTGTGATCTCAATACTATTCACGCTATTTATGAATTTACTAGAACTCTTAGTTGCCTTTATACAAGCTTATGTATTCACGCTGTTATCAGCAGTTTTCATAGGTTTGGCCCAAGATGGGAAAAAGAAAAAGGCAAAAAACTAGTTATATATTAGAATTTACATATTTAAGAAAACTTAAAAATTAAGATTATGTTATTTCCTGTATTATTGGAAGCTGCAGCTTCTATTGGATTGGCTGAATTAGGCGCAGCACTAGGTGCTGGGCTTGCAGCTATTGGAGCTGGTATTGGTATTAGTAAAATTGGTGCTTCAGCAATGGATGCAATTGCACGCCAACCTGAAGTAGCGAGTACGATTCGTGCAAATATGATTATTGCAGCAGGTCTTGTAGAGGGTGTTGCTTTATTTGCACTTATTATTTGTTTCTTAATTTCTCTATAAATTTAACTTATGTCAATATTATTACCAGAAGTAGGACTCTTATTTTGGATGGTAATATCTTTTGGTATTGTTTTTGTAATTCTGGCAAAATATGGTTTTCCTGTTATTACCGACATGGTCGAAAAGAGGAAAAACTATATTGACGACTCTCTAAAGGTAGCTGAGGAAGCCAACGTTAAGTTGGTACAGCTACAAGATGAAGCATCGCGTATTGTGAACGAAGCTAACCGTGAACAAGGTCGTATTCTTCGTCAAGCTCAAGAAGAGAAAAACAGTATTATCCGAGAAGCTCGTAAAGAGGCTAAGATTTTAGCAGAACAAGAGCTTGAGGAAATTAAAGATCAAATTCAAAAAGAGAAAGATGAAGCTATTCGCTCAATTCGTAGACAAGTAGCTATTTTATCTGTAGATATTGCTGAGAAGGTTATCCGTCAAAACTTAGATACAGAGAAAGAGCAAATGAGTATGATTGATCGAATGCTTGATGAAGTGTTAGCTCATAAAAAATAATAGTAATGGAAGCAGGAGCAATATCAATGCGTTATGGCAAGGCCTTGTTTAATTATGCGATTGAACATAAATGTGAGGACAAAGTTTATGAAAATGCACTTGTCTTAGCTGATAATTTACTCAATCAACCTCGATTCAAACAAGTTTTAATAAGTCCTATCTTAGCAAGAAAAGAAAAGAAAAGTCTGATTATTGCTGCATCGGAAGGAAAAGATGAGATTTGTGATGAGTTCGAGCGTTTTGTTGATCTTGTATTAGAGCAACGACGTGAGGATTACTTGCAGTTTATGATGATGATGTATTTAGATCTTTATCGTAAGCATAAACACATCAGTATTGCTACGCTAATTACTGCTATTCCTGTGAGTAAGGCTATTGAAGACCGAGTAATCAGTTCCTCGTCACACTTGTTGCGAACAAAAATGGAGTTAAAAACTGTGGTAGACCCGAGTATTGAAGGTGGTTTCATATTCGATATCAATGATTATCGCTTAGACGCAAGTATTGCCACACAGTTGCGACGGGTTAAAAAGCAGTTTGTTGATAAGAATAGAAGAATCGTTTAATAGAAAATTAATATGTCTGATAATATAAGAGTGAGTGAGGTTTCCGAAGTTCTTCAAAGACAACTAGAAGGAATTGAAACTCGTATCCAGCTTGATGAAATTGGTACTATCCTACAAGTTAGTGATGGTGTAATACGTATTTATGGTCTTAGAAATGCTGAGGCTAACGAACTTCTAGAGCTTGAAAATGGTATTAAAGCCATTGTGATGAACCTTGAAGAAGATAATGTTGGTGCTGTACTTTTAGGGCCGACGGATCGTGTCAAAGAGGGCGATATTATTAAGCGAACTAAGAAAATTGCCTCAATCCATGTGGGTGAGGGTATGCTCGGTCGTGTGATAGATCCTCTAGGACAACCGCTAGATGGTAAAGGTCAAATTGGTGGCGAGTTATTCGAAATGCCTCTTGAGCGTAAAGCTCCAGGAGTTATTTATCGTCAACCCGTAACTGAGCCTCTTCAAACGGGTATCAAAGCAGTTGATGCAATGATACCTATTGGTAGGGGACAGCGTGAGTTGATTATTGGTGACCGCCAAACAGGAAAAACAGCTATTGCAATTGATGCAATCCTTAACCAACGAAGTGCATATGAAGCTGGTGAGCCAGTTTATTGTATCTACGTGGCCATAGGTCAGAAAGCATCTACTGTTGCTTCTATCGTTGAGACTCTCAGACGCCATAAAGCAATGGAGTACACCGTAATCGTTGCTGCTACTGCAGGTGAGCCTGCTGCACTGCAATACTATTCGGCTTTCTCTGGAGCTGCTATTGGTGAGTATTTCAGAGATACTGGTAGACATGCTTTGGTTGTTTATGATGATTTATCTAAGCAAGCTGTTGCTTACCGTGAGGTGTCGCTTATTTTGAGGAGGCCTTCAGGGCGTGAAGCTTATCCTGGTGATGTTTTCTATCTTCACTCTCGTCTTTTAGAGCGTGCAGCTAAGATTATTAATCAACAAGAGGTTGCTGAACAGATGAATGATCTTCCTGAAAGTCTTAAAGGTATTGTCAAAGGAGGTGGTTCGTTAACAGCTTTGCCTGTGATTGAAACTCAAGCAGGTGACGTATCGGCTTATATTCCGACCAACGTAATTTCGATTACTGATGGTCAGATCTTCTTGGATACTGATTTGTTTAACCAAGGAAATCGTCCAGCTATTAATGTAGGTATCTCTGTATCTCGTGTAGGAGGTAATGCTCAGATAAAATCAATGAAGGCTGTAGCTGGAACACTAAAAATTGACCAGGCACAATATCGTGAGTTAGAAGCGTTTTCCCAATTTAGTAGCGATATGGACCCTGTTACTGAAATGACACTGGATAGAGGTAAGAAGAATACAATGCTTCTTGTTCAGCCTCAATATGAGCCAATGGCCGTAGAAAATCAAATTGCAATTCTTTATTGTGGTATCCATAATCTTTTAAGAAACGTTCCATTCAACAAAGTAAATGAGTTTGAAGAGGCTTATTTGAGTGCGCTTGAACGTAATCATAGAGAAGATGTCCTTGATGTACTAAAATCGGGTGTTATTAACGATAAAGTTAAACGCACAATAGAAGAAACTGCTAAAATGATAGCGAGTCAATTCATTGAATAAACTTAATTAAGATATGGGATCATTACGCGAAGTAAAGAACAGAATCAGTTCAGTTAAGAATACTCGGAAGATAACATCTGCCATGCGCTTGGTGGCATCCTCTAAGTTGACCCGTGTTGAAGGAATCATAGCAAATATGGTTCCTTATCAGGTTAAGCTTGATGATATCGTTGGCAAGTTAATGGCTTCTGATGTATCTGTACAATCTCCTTTTATCCAGAGTAGGGAGATTAAGCGAATTGCTGTTGTTGTGATTTCCTCAAACACAACCTTGTGTGGAGGATTCAATAGTAATGTGGTTCGTGCAGTCAATAGCTTGTTTGCAAAGAGTACTATTGATCCCGACTCTATGCTTTTCTATCCAATTGGAAAGAAGATTGAAGAGTATATTCTTAAAAAAGGCTTGCCAGTTGCAGGTTCTTACCAAGAACTAGCCGACAAACCCAACTATAAGGGAATGCGGGAAATTGCTTATGAACTGATGCGAAAGTACAAGAATAAAGAAATTGATCAAGTACTTTTAATCTATCATCACTTCAAGAGTTTAGGTTCACAAGAGTTGACTGAAGAGATTTATCTACCTTTTGATATGGATAAATATAGACCAACAGAAGAGGTAGAAGTAGTAAATAGTGATTATATTATTGAGCCCAGTGAAGCAGAGCTAATTGCTGAATTACTACCAAAGGTGTTGAGTCAAAAACTATTTACAGTATTAATTGATTCTAATGCTTCAGAACATGCGGCTCGCTCATTAGCGATGAAATCAGCAACTGATAATGCTAATGATTTGATAGATGATTTAACTTTGCAATACAATAAATCACGTCAGCAGGCGATAACTAATGAATTGCTAGATATAGTTGGTGGAAGTATGAGATAAGTAACGCTAATTTATTAACTTTAATACTCAAAATGATAATGCAGATGAAAAGAAAATTTATAATCCCTGTTGTGATGTTAGTTTCTTTATTCTGGAGTTGTTCTTCGGGTAAAAAAACAGAAATTAGTCGAGCTTTAACAGCTAAGATAGACTCAGTAGAACCTTGTACTCAGCAATTATCGGTCTCCTATCCAGGTAAAATAAAAGCTTCATCTGATGTAAACTTAAGTTTCAGGGTTAGTGGCCCTTTGAAACACGTTTACGTCAATGTGGGAAGCAAAGTTCGTAAGGGCCAGCTATTGGCTGAGATTGATCCACGTGATTACGAGACTCAACTCTCAGCTACTCAAGCAGAATATGATAAAGTAAAAGGCGAAGCAGAGCGTATTATGGCTTTGTATGAAAAGAGAAGTGTCTCTAAAAATGATTACGACAAGGCCAAGTTCGGCCTTGAGCAAATAACAGCTAAGCTTAAAGCACATAAAGATGCTCTCTCAGACACAAAGCTATATGCTCCTTATGATGGTTTTATTCAGAAGAAGCTTTTTGATCGTGACGAAACTGTAGCTGCTGGAATGCCTATTGTGTCGATGATTAATAACAAAATGCCTGACATCGAAATTAATATTCCTTCCACAGAGTTTTATCAAAGAGACCTATTTGATACCTTCACATGCTCTGTTGATATTTTCCCTAATCAAACTTACAATTTAGTACTTAAAGGGATTACGCATAAAGCAAACTTAAACCAGCTTTATACTATGCGTTTCACTTTTGATGAATCTAACTACGCCAATCTGCCTACTGCAGGGATGACGGCTACGGTCAATATAAATAAAAAGACATCCGATTCTAATCTTACAATAATCCCGTTATCTGCTGTATTCAATTTGCCAGAGTCTCAAGAACCAATGGTTTGGATTTATGATCGTGATACCCAAACAGTGTCTCCTCGAGTGATTGAGCTCTCCGGGATTCAGCGTGATGGTAAAACGATTGTTTCCAAGGGGCTTACAGTTGGTGAGCAAGTTGTAGTCGCTGGTGTTCACTCCTTGAAAAAGGGCGATCGTGTGGTTCCTTTGCAACCCAATAGCAAAACTAATGTAGGAGGGCTATTATGATGGATTTAGGAAAATGGGCTTTAAACAACCGTTACCTAGTTCGTTTCCTTATCGCAATACTTGTCGTTGGTGGAATGAAAGCTTTCTATGATATGAGTAAGCTCGAAGATCCTGAGATTAAAGTTAAGGAAGCAATGGTAGTAACAGCTTATCCTGGGGCATCGGCCTATCAGGTTGAGCTAGAAGTCACAGATCTACTTGAGAAGAGTATTCGTACGATGAACTTTATCGACAATGTCAAGAGTAGATCACTAAATGACCTTTCAATTATAACCGTAGAGCTTTCCAAATTATTACCTGACGAGGAAGTAAACCAGTATTGGGATATTCTTCGCCGAAAGGTAGGGGATGTTCAAGGCAGTTTGCCTAGTGGGGCCATTCCTTCGGTTGTTAAAGATGACTTTGGTGATGTTTATGGAATGTTCTATGCCATAACTTCTGATGGAATTTCTGATTCTGAGTTGACGAAATACGTTAATATGATACAGCGAGAAGTTCAAGATATCGAAGGAGTTACTAGTGTTGAGGTTTTTGGACAGCAAGACGAATGTATCAATATTGAGCTTGTCGAAGACCGTATGGCAAATATGGGTGTTCATCCAACAGAAGTTTTATCTACACTCAACGGGCAAAACAAAACAGTTTACTCAGGCTATTTTGATGCAGGTGGACATCGTTTAAGAGTTTGGGTTGATGACAGATACCAATCGGTTGATGATATTGCTAACCTTATCATACAAGGCCACGAAGAAGATCAAGTGCGTTTGGGTGATATAGCAAGTGTCAGCATTGGGTTTGAAGATCCAGCACGCTATCAAATGCGGTATGACAAGCAAAAAGCTTACGGTATTGCTATTGCCGGAAGTTCCTCTTTTGATATTACTAAAGTAGGTGATGTTGTTGAGAAAAAGCTTGCCGAGCTTAAAGAAAATAGACTACCCGTAGGGATTGATTACCACCAAGTATTCAACCAGCCCGAACGTGTTAGTGAATCTTTAAATACTTTTCTACTCAATCTTCTTGAGTCAGTTATCATCGTTGTAGTTGTACTTATGTTTACCATGGGATTTCGTAGTGGAATCATTATTGGTACGAGTTTGCTAGTGATTGTTTTTGGGTCATTCTTAGTGCTCAATATGTTTGAAGGTACACTTCAACGCGTATCTTTAGCTGCATTTATTCTGGCTATGGGGATGCTGGTAGATAATGCGATCGTTATTACTGATGGAATCTTGGTAGATCTTCAAAATGGACTTGAGCGTAATAAAGCGTTAACTAGTATTGGGCAACGTACGTCTATGCCTTTGCTAGGTGCTACTCTAATCGCAATTCTAGCCTTCTTCCCTATATTTTTGTCGCCAGATACTGCTGGTGTTTATGTCCGTGACCTCTTTATTGTGTTGGCTGTTTCGCTATTAATTAGTTGGCTATTAGCACTTACTCAAGTTCCTTTGATGGCGAGTTGGATTCTTAAAAAGCCAAAAGGTTCTTCCGCCGACTCACTTAATAGTAAGCCTTATCAAATTCTACGTGCTGTAGTATTCTGGGGCTTAAAGCATCGACTTTTATCTGTGGGGATTAGTATAGTTCTTGTGGGCTTAAGTGTGTTTTGCTATCAGTTTTTACCACAATCTTTTTTCCCTGATATGAGCTATAATCAGCTCTACATCGAATATAAGATGCCGGAAGGCACTCAAAATAAAAAAGTATCAAGTGATCTAGCAGAGATTGAAGATTATTTATTGGCTCGTGATGAGGTAACACACGTAACAACAGCTCTGGGAGGTACACCTGCGAGATATAACTTAGTTCGTAGCATAGCTACGCCATCTTTATCGTATGGTGAGCTCATTGTTGACTTTGAAAGCCCTAAGCAGCTTGTTGATTCGATGTGGGTGATTCAGAATTACCTAACGGAACACTATCCTGATGCTTATGTAAGACTCAAAAGATACAATCTGATGTATCAACCTTATCCGATTGAAGCACAATTTACTGGCCCCGATCCTGCAGTGTTGAAGTCGTTGACTGACCAAGCTGAAGAGATTATGGTAAAGAGCAGTAAGAATATGCTTGTAAGGAACAGTTGGGAGCCTCAAACTCCAACGCTTATGGTAAAATATAATCAACCTGTAGCTCGTAATATCGGATTAACCCGTGAAGATATTTCTCTTTCGCTGCTTACCTCTACTGGAGGTTTACCTGTTGGATCATTCTATAAAGGAGACCAGCAAAAGAATATCTACATAAAAAGCACTGATAATAAGGGGAATCCGATTGAGGAGCTCAACAGCGTACCTGTTTTTAGTCTGCTACCTGCTATTCAAAACTTAACAACAAGTACTGTTCTTGAGTTCTTAAATGGTTCACTTTCCCAAGAAGATTTGTTGGCAGGTGCTTTACGCACTGTTCCACTCAATCAAGCTTCGGAGGGTATAAGTGTGATGTGGGAAGACCCCTTAGTTCTCAGATATAACGGACAGCGTGCACGAAGTGCGATGAGCAATCCTGTGCCTGGAGTTAGTGCCGATGAGGCAAGGCAAGATATCTTAGCGCAGGTTGAGGCTATTGAGCTTCCGGAGGGATATAATTTGATGTGGCAAGGCGAATATAAGGCAAGCACAGAGAGTATGAAATACCTTTTTGGTAACTTTCCTTTAGCTATTATTCTTATGATCGCTATTTTGATATTACTATTTAAAGACTTTAAGAAGCCACTTATTATATTCTGTTGTATGCCTTTGATTTCAATTGGTGTAATCTTTAGTGTGCTTTTGTCGGGTAAAGATTTTGGTTTCGTTGCCATTGTTGGAGCTTTGGGTCTAATTGGTATGATGATCAAAAATGGTATTATACTAATGGACGAAATATCACTCCAAATCAACGATGGTGTCGAGCCTGTTAAAGCCTTGCTTGATAGTTCAGCCTCTAGGTTTAGAGCTGTAATGATGGCTGCCTTGACTACAATACTGGGGATGATACCACTACTAAGTGACGATATGTTCGGCTCTTTAGCTGTAACTATCATGGGTGGTCTGTTAGTTGGAACACTAATTACATTGGTGTTTGTTCCGATTCTTTATGCCCTGTTTTTTAGAATTAAAGTCAATAAAGAAAATGAGTAAGATGAGATACATATCTATTTTATTATTGGTGTTTATCAGTTTGGGAGCTTCTGCACAGCAAAAGATATCCCTCTCTGATTGCAGAGAAATGGCTTTAAAGCATAATAAGCAAAATAGGGTTTCTGTTTTGCAGATTGATAAAGCCAGTCAAGATATTATAACCTATCGTTCAAAGTTCTTTCCTCATCTGTCTGCTGAAGGAAATTACCTATTCAACTCGAAAAAGTTGAAAGATGCCATCCCAAGTATGACAATTCCAACTTTAACTGGAACAACCCCTCACGTACCCAACGGTGGAGTTTTAATCACTCCCGACATACCGTTTAGTTTTAATCTAAACAACAGTTGGATGGCTGGGGTTATGCTTAAGCAGCCTTTATATACAGGAGGCAAAATCCGTTCTGCTTATAAAATGGCTAAACTAGGCAAAGAGATGTCAATCTTAAACCACAGTATGACGAATGCAGATGTTATCTATCAAACCGATCAAGCATACTGGACACTAATCAAGGTTGAAGAGATGCTACTTGTTGCTCAAAAATATAAAGAGGTTGTTGAGCACCTACTCAAAGATGTTGAGAATGGTTATGAGGTAGGCATGTTATCGAGAAATGAGATACTTAAAGTTAAAGTAAAGTTAAATGAAGCCAACTTGCAATATCGTAGAGCTGAAAATGCTGTAACTTTATCCAAAATGAATCTTTGTCATATCATAGGTCTTCCACTGCTCGAAGATATTGATATCTTAAATCAAGATATTAATCAAGTAACTTCTTATAAAGTTATTCATGACGTATACCTGCGTCCTGAATACCGTATTTTAAGTAAAAATCTTGAATTAAAGCAACAAGAGATTAAACTTACACGTGGTAGTTATTTGCCACAAGTAGGAGTTATGGGTGGTTGGAACTATTATGATGCGTTAAAATTTAATGACAACAAACTCTTTAAAGGTGGATCCTTTTCAGCGATGTTCTCAGTAAGCGTACCCTTATTTCAGTGGGGTGAAGGTATTAGTAAAGTCAGAGCCAAGAAGGTTGAACACCAAATGGCCGAATTACAACGTGATGATGCTACCGAGAAAATGATCCTTGAGATGACAATGGCTTTAAACGAGATTGATGAGTCTAAACTAGAGGTTGACATGACTAGTGAAGCACTGGTTCAGGCAGCAGAAAATCTCAAGATAAGCACCGAGCAATATGAGGTTGGTTTAGAGACCCTAACCGATCATATGGAAGCTCAAACACTTTGGCAAAAAGCTTGGGCACAGAATGTGGAATCTAAAGCTCAGTTACGACTCAATGAAACCAATTATCTGAAAGCATCAGGGCAACTTGAAATGAATGCAAAAAATTAAAATTATAGGCATAAGTATAAGTATACTGATAATCGTTTTATTGGTTACGATATACTTATGCTCTTTTTATGTAGGCTATGTTGCTCGTGATCGAACATATAGCTCCCTCTCAGATATCCCATACAATCGTGTAGGAGTGGTGCTTGGAACCTCAAAATCTCTTGTTTCGGGTGCACCCAATCCTTATTTTACTTATCGCATTGATGCAGCAGCAGCTCTTTACCATGCCGGAAAGATTGATCGCATTGTCATTAGTGGCGATAATCGCGAAAAATATTATAACGAACCTCTTGATATGAAAAAGGCATTGATAGCTCAGGGTGTACATCCTGAGCATCTTTATATTGATGCAGCAGGTTTGCGTACACTCGATTCTATTGTCCGTATGAACGAGATTTTCGGACAAGATCAGTTTACTGTTATTTCACAAAAATTCCATAATGAGCGAGCCATATTTTTGGCCAAATCGTACGGTCTTGATGTTGTTGGATACAATGCTCAAGACGTATCTCTATCCAAAGGACTTAAGGTTCAAGCCCGTGAGAAATTGGCTAGAGTAAAAGTGTTCTTAGATATTATTTTTAATAAGCAACCTAAACATTTGGGCGAGTCTATAGAGATTCGATAGATGGGATTAGGCTGATAGCATAGTTTGACAATGAGACAAGTAAATTACTATTTAAACATGCTCTTGTGCATGTTAGTATTACCAGCAATATTTATTGCTTGTGATAACCTCCCTAATCAGAGTGAAGAGATTGATCCAACTCCAGAGTTCTTGCCTTATGTGTCTGGCTACTCGGGTGGAATCCAGTCTATACATACTCCCATAACTATTGAGTTAGCCAATATCTACCCCGATGCTACTCCTGGTCAAATGATTAAACAGAATCTGTTTAGTTTTAAGCCAAGCATTGATGGTAAGGCTGTTTGGTTAGATGAGAAGACCATTCAGTTTACCCCTTCAGGTTTTCTTGATCCTAGTACCCAATATATTGTTAATTTCCACTTAGGTGAACTTTATGATGTGAGTCGAGATTTACAGCATTTTGAGTTTTCGTTTAGAACTCTGAAAGCTGATGCAAAGTTGAGTTTTATCGATTATATTCAGCCCAAAGCTGACGATAAAAAAGTATCACTAACCTTTAAGCTTGAGTTAAGCGATGCCTATGATATGGCTAAGCTCAATGAAGCTATAAAAATATCAAGCTCAACGGGAGACAAGCTAGCCTTTGAAATCAATTCAACATCACCCAACTCATATAATATTATAATTGATGATATAGAGAGACAAAAAGAGCCAAATGAGATTAATTTATCTATTGACGGGCCTTTAGTGGGGCTTCCCGAAAAGCTAAATTCATCATTTGTAGTACCCTCAGTGAGTGATTTTGAAGTTCTATATGCAGATAAGCATCGTTCAAACAGCAGTAAAGATATTGATGGTTATAAAGTAGTCTTTTCTGAGTCTCTTGATCCTAATCAAGCTTTTAATAGTTTTGTGATATTAAACAATCACGAGCACTTTGCAAGTCGAGTAGTCGATAACCAACTCTTTATATATAGTGATAATAATAAGTTGGACTCAGTTAAGCTACAGATTTTCCCACACTTAACATCAATTAATGGTAAAAAACTGGACCAAAAATCGACAATCGTTGTACAGTCTGATTTAATTACTCCCAAAGTAAATATAACGTCCAAGGGTTCAATCTTACCCGATAGCAAAGAGCAGGTTATATCTTTTACTGCGCAGGCTTTAGAATATGTAGATATACAAGTAGTTAAGGTCTATACGAACAATATTCTTGAGTTCTATCGCGATGCTTCCTTAATCCGAGAATCAATGCTTAAGCGTGCTGGCCGTTTAATCCTTAAAAACAGGATTAATTTAAAAGACTTGGCCTCTAAACCTCTCAATGAAGAACAAACTTTTAGCCTTGATTTAGCGCCACTTTTCAAGCAAGAGCCTGGTGCTCTTTATTATATTGCGCTATCATTTAAGCCCGAATATACCACATTACCTGAGTTTGCAAAGGAAAGAGCAAAGCTAGGTCTTACACAGGTAAACGAAAATTTAGAATTCAAAGAATCTTCATGGGATTCTCCATTCGATAGCTATGATTTATTACGTTTTTCTTTGCCTTACGTTTGGAGTGCTTATGATTGGAAACGTGTAAAAGACCCAACTCACGTAACATTCTATATGAATGATGTCAATGTATCTTCAACTACTAGTGTTTACTCTTCGTCGATAGGGCTAACTCTCAAGCAGAATGATGGAAATAAATTGTGGGTAGCTGTCAACGATATGCTCACTACTAAACCAATAATGCGCGCGAGAGTCAAAGTTTACTCTTACCAACTACAGTTATTGGCTGAGCTCTATACCGATAAAAATGGTTTTGCCGAAATAAGTCATAAAGGAGTTCCCTTTTTGGTTGTAGCGGAGTACGATCAAGATAAAACCTATCTACGTGTAGCAAAGGGTGAGCAACTCACTACTAGTCGCTTCGATGTGGGGGGAGTTATTCCAGAAAATGGAATGAAAGGTTTTGTCTATGGTGAACGTGGTGTCTGGAGACCTGGAGATGATATTCACTTGACTTTTGTGTTAGAAGATCGTGCCGGAAGACTCCCCAAGAATCATCCCGTGTCGCTTGAATTGTTTAACCCTAAAGGGCAGTTTTATACCAAGGTTTTAGCAACCAGTCACGAAAACGGCATGTACTACTTTAAGCTAAAGACGCAACAAGATGACCCTACGGGGACTTGGAATGCTTATGTACATCTTGGTGGTAGCACATTCCATAAGGCATTGATGATTGAAACCATTAAGCCCAATCGTCTAAAAGTTAATTTAGATATCGAGCAACCCGTATTGTTTACTGGCAAATATGCTCCAGCTAAACTCTCCTCGAATTGGTTAATGGGGGCACTTGCTTCGGATCTTAATGCTAAGATTGAGATGACGTTATCTGATTTTAGATCGGCATTCCCAGATTATGACAACTATCTATTCACCAATCTTAGTAAGAGGTTTAAACCAATTACCAAAACCTCACTGTTTGATGGGAAACTCAACAGCATGGGAGAGGTTAATTTATCTTTGTCGATACCTGCTGTTTCAAATGCGCCTGGAATGCTTAAAGCTCAAATCACGACAAGGGTTTACGAACCAGGTGGTGACTTTAGCATTTACACGCAAAGCATACCCGTTTCGCCTTACAGCTCTTATGTGGGTATGGCTTTAGATAATAAAAACTCGGATTATATCGAAACCGATTCACCCATTGTTTTTAATCTGATTTCTTTGGATGCTCAAGGCAAACCCTTGAGTGGAAAGAACCTTAGTTATGAAGTTTACAAACTGGGTTGGAGTTGGTGGTATGACCAAGAAAACTTGTGGACTAAGTACATAAACAATATGTCTGTGACTCCTCTACATAAAGGAAGTCTAAAATCTGATGCTCAAGGTAAAGCTAGTTTTAGCTTTCAGGAGAACTATCCTGACTATGGAAGCTTTTTGGTTTATGTTAGAGATGTAGATAGTGGCCATGCAGTGAGTCAAACTGTATATGTAGATTGGCCAAGTTGGAGAGGACGTGCATCACGTTCGAACCCCGGTGGTTCTACCTATTTAAGCTTTAGTCTCGATAAAGCTAAGTATGAAGTAGGTGATATGGTTGAGGTAACTCTACCCAACTCATCCAATGGACGTGCTTTAGTAACTATTGAGAACGGAAGTGATATTTTAATGCACGAATGGGTTGAAGTCCACGAAGGTATTGATACTAAATACCGCTTTAAGACGACCAAAGAGATGAGTCCGAATGCCTATGTTTTTGTAAGCTTGCTGCAACCACATGCTCAAACGGTCAATGATCTACCCATCCGTATGTATGGTGTAGAACCTCTAATTGTTAATGATGAGTCAACACGCTTGACTCCGAAACTAGAAATTCCTAAGGTTGTTGAGCCTGAGAAAACCTTTACCGTAAAGGTAAGCGAGCAGCATAAGAAACAAATGACTTATACCTTAGCTATTGTTGATGATGGTTTGCTTGACCTGACCTCTTTTAAAACTCCAAATCCGTGGAGTTACTTCTACAGTAAAGAGGCTTTGGGTATTCAAACTTGGGATATGTATGACGAAGTAATTGGTGCCTTAGGGGCAGTATATTCTCAAAAGTATCGTGTTGGGGGTGATGAAGTGCTCAATGCTACCGAGCCAAAAGCCAATCGTTTCAATCCTATTGTTAAATTCTACGGTCCGTTTACACTTCAAGCAGGTAAGACTGATAAACATGAGATCACTTTGCCTATGTATGTGGGTTCAGTTCGTGCCATGGTCGTTGCTTCTGATGGATCAGCCTTTGGTAGTGCTGAAGAAAATACTATAGTACGTTCTCCCTTGATGATAATCCCATCCTTACCTCGTGTACTAAGCATCGGAGACGAGGTTTTGGTGCCTATCAATGTATTTGCAATGGATGAGTCTGCCAAGAAAGTACAGGTTAAATTGTCAACCTCAGCCAATGTTAAAGTTGATGGGGCTAGCAGCCAGATACTCAACTTCGAGCAGACTGGAGATAAAATTGTTTACTTCAAACTTAAGGTCGGCAGTAAGACAGGGGTGGAGAAAATAAAAATAGAAGCCCAAAGTAATGCCTTCAAGGCTACCGAAGAGATTGAAATTGATGTGAGAAACCCTAATCCGATCTATACAAAAGTCGATGATGTGGTGCTTACTCAAAATCAAACAAAGCAGTTTGATTTCTATAATGCCACCAATGGTGCAGTATTAAAGAGTAATCTAGAAATCTCACGTTTGCCTGCTGTCAACTTGACCTCACGTTTTCAATACTTGTCTAGTTATCAGCACTCTTGTACTGAGCAAATCGTATCAAAGGCTTTGCCACTACTCTATGTTGAGTTTTTACAAACCATTGATAAAGATACACAGTCCTTAAACAAGCAGACTATTCAGCGAACTATACAAGAACTTTATAGTCGTCAGTTGAGTGACGGAAGCTTCGCTTACTGGCCTAATGAAAGCTCTTCGAACCCTTGGTCTACTGCCTATGCAGGGTTTTTCTTAACTAAGGCCAAAGAGATGGGGTATCAAGTCAATGCTAATGTTCTTAGTAGATGGAGTGGATACCTACTTAAGGTAGTACGTATGTGGAATCCATCGAATGCCAACTGGACCTACAGTAATTATATGCAAGCTTACAATTTATATGTACTTGCTGTGGCCAATCAAGCAGATCTGCCAGCTATGAATAGACTTAAAGAGTTCGAAGGAATGGATACGCAGAGTCGCTGGCTCTTGGCTTCGGCTTATGCTATTATAGGTAAGAAAGACATTGCAAATAAATTGGTGTTCAATGTTAAGGCAAACTTAAATTCTTACTATGCTAGCTATTATGGCTCTCAAATCAGAGACGTAGCTTTCATGCTGCAAGCTTTAGTTGCACTTGGTCAAGATGGTAAGGCTTTTGATATGGCAAAAAAATTGTCTACTCTGCTCAACGATCAAACCTATTATCAAACTCAATCTACTGCAATGGGAATTATAGCCTTAGCCGACTATGCTCGAGGTATGAAGCATCAGGGAATGGACTTTTCTATTCGCATAGGAAGTGATAAACCAGAGGATATTAAATCGGTACTGCCTTTATATTCACATTCAACGTTAGGAATAGAAACAGATAAAAAGATTGAAGTGAAGAATAATATTAGTGATGTGCTTCATACGCAGTTTGTGCAGATTATTCAACTTTACAACGATACACTACCTGCTATTCAAGATAAGGGATTGATGATGAATGTTGCTTATACTGACTTGCTAGGGAATAAGTTAGATATCAAAAATCTTAGTGTAGGGCAAGATCTATTAGCAAATATAACATTGAGCAATCCTACGTTGGAATCGTATCAGGATATTGCTCTTACTCATATCATTCCTGCTAGCTGGGAGGTTTATCAAGTAGTAGGTGAGCCCCGTGCTAACTCTCAAACCAATGTGAGCTTGCGTTATCAAGATGTGCGTGATGATCGTATTCTGTCTTACTTCGATCTGCCAGCTCAGCGTATCATAAGACTTAAAGTACGTCTTCATGTGACTTATGCTGGTGAATATACCCTGCCAGCCATCCAAGCATCATTGATGTATGATCCTGAGATATTTAGTAGAACTAAAGCTGAAACAATTATTGTCGAAAGATGATTAAACTAAACAAAGCATTTAAGAAGCCTAGAAAGTACCTTTGGTATTTTCTAGGCTTCTTATTCTTACTCTTTATCTTCTGTTTACCCAGTAAGTTATTCAACTCGCCTTACTCCACTGTTGTACTGGCTAAGGACGGGCAGATGCTTGGTGCGCGTATTGCTGCTGATGGCCAGTGGAGGTTTCCTTTGTCTGAGTCTATTCCTGAAAAACTGAAGACCTGTCTGGTTTATTTTGAAGATGAATACTTCTATTGGCATTGGGGAGTAAATCCCATCTCTATGGGCAAGGCTTTTATTCAAAACCTTAAAGCTCGAAAGGTGGTTCGTGGAGGAAGTACCCTGACGATGCAAACTATTCGACTTTCTAGACAAAAGCCTAGAACTATCCTCGAGAAGGTCATTGAATCTATCCTTGCTACACGATTAGAGTTTAGCTATTCTAAAGATGAAATACTCAATCTTTATGCTTCGCATGCTCCCTTTGGTGGTAATGTTGTGGGCTATACTGCTGCTGCTTGGCGATATTTTGGTCATACAGCGAGTTCTTTGTCGTGGGCAGAGGCGGCAACCTTAGCGGTGCTTCCTAATGCACCTTCAGCCATACATCTGGCTAAAGCACGTACACAACTGGAAACCAAAAGAAATGGACTTCTTAAAAAACTGTACGATGATCAGGTAATCGATGCGGATGAATACGAGCTTGCTTTAGCTGAGCCCTTGCCTTCTGCACCGTTAACATTGCCACAGATAGCTCCACACTTGGTAAGTAAGATTGCGATGTCAAGGCCTAGTCAAGAAGTTATAACCACCATTGATTTTGGGCTTCAACATCAAGTAGAGGAGTTGGTTAACAGTTGGAATAACCATTATAAGCAACACAATATCCACGATATTTCGGCTATTATTATCGATGTGCAGACCAGTGAGATTTTGGCCTATCATGGCAATTCGGGTTTCCAAACTGGTAGAGTGGGGAGTCAGGTTAATATCTTAGATGCTCCTCGAAGCACGGGTAGTATCTTAAAGCCTTTTCTTTTGGCTTCTATGCTCGATGAGGGAGAGTTACTCCCCAATCAGCTCTTGCCCGATGTGCCTATTAATATTAGTGGCTTTTCACCCCAAAATTTTAGTTTAACCTACGAAGGAGCTGTTCCTGCATCGCAAGCCATTATACGTTCATTAAATATTCCTTCGGTCTATATGCTTAAGGCCTATTCAGTTCCTAAATTTTATGAAAAACTCAAAGGGTATGGGCTATCGACCTTAAATAAGTCTTCGGGACACTATGGTTTATCCTTAATTCTGGGTGGTGCTGAAGCTAAACTTGCCGAGATTACAGCAGCGTATGTGAGGCTTGCTCAGTCGGCTCTCAGTTTAGAGTCGAAAGAGGTATATTTCTTGCAAGATGCTAAACCAATCACGCTGCCAAGCGTAGTCTCAAAAGGTGCTGCTTGGCAAACCTTAGATATTATTAAGGAGGTTTATCGCCCTGGTGAGGTAGCTTGGAAAATGATGGGCTCTATGCAAAACATAGCTTGGAAAACAGGTACGAGTCACGGTTTTCGTGACGGTTGGGCTGTTGGGGTAACTCCTCGATATGCAGTGGGAGTTTGGTTGGGCAATGCCACAGGTGAAGGTAATGCAGAGCTTGTTGGTACCCGAACAGCAGGGCCTGTACTGTTTGATCTCTTTAATATCTTGCCTAAGTCCGATTGGTTCGAACGGCCCAAAGAGAGTTTGGTGGAAGCTGAAATCTGTAGGCAGTCGGGTCATCTTAAGGGACGATTCTGTCAGGATGTAGATACCCTCCTTATTTTACCTAAAGGGATGCAAACTACCGCCTGCCCTTATCATCACCCAGTTTACTTAACAGCAGACGGAAAAAACAGGGTTTATACCTCTTGTGTTGAGGCTGAAAATGCTGTTGAGCAATCTTGGTTTACCCTGCCTCCTGTTTGGGAGTGGTATTATAAGAATTCTCATCCCGATTATCGGGTTCTACCGCCTTTTAAGGCTGGTTGCGGTGAAGATAGCAGGACACCCATGCAGTTTATCTACCCACAGCAAAATAGTAAGATTGTCTTGACAAGGCAACTTGATGGAAGTTTGGGAGGTCTAACCTTAGATTTAGCACATTCGGATGACCGTGCGATTGTTTTTTGGCATATGGATGGTGAATATCTAGATCAGACAGAACATATTCATAAGCTTACGCTCTCGCCTGGTGTAGGAGAGCACCAGCTAACTGTTGTCGACAATTATGGCAACACGGCGAGCATACGTTTTTATTCATCTATACTCAACGAATAAGTTCTTAGTCTTTGTATAACTTTCGACGAGTAAGTGAAGAGGCGTGCTTAGGGAATAAAAAGATTGGTAAGGTTGCACCTACTGCAAGCATAAAAATGGCAGTACTACTCACAAGCCCGTTGGTGAAAAATAGCTCTAAGTATTTGGCTCGCTCTACAGGCTCATCCATCGTTTGAAGGAACATCAAGAGTGAGAAAATAGCGTTATATGCAATTTTACCAGGGATCATCGGTAGCAAAGCTGGGATATAAAGCACAGTAATCGGGCAGTAGCATTTTTTGCCAAGCCATAAACTTCCAAAGCCAATTAGTGAAGAGGCGCAAAGTGATGCTGTCGAAATATCGAATCCGAAATAAGTCATCAAAGAGTAGCGTAAAGCATGACCTAGGGCAGCCAAAAGTGCTATATATTTGAATGCTCTTCGTGGCGGTCTTGATATGGCTCCAAAGCCTATACCTGCAATGGCTGCAAAAAATCCATCTATAACTATATCTGATACCATTGTCATAATAGTCCGTCGTTAATTAAGTAGAGTGTGAAAGATAAACCAGTGGCGATACAAATCACGATTAACACCGCTTCGGAAAGCCGAGAAAACCCCGTCAATGTATATCCTTCGACTACATCAATTACCCCGTTGATTAGCGGTACACCTGGCACCAAAAAAAGTACGCTTGTTGCAAGTGCTATGTCAGAGGTTATGTCGAATAGTAGAGAAGTAGAAGCAGCCAATGAGGCCACAAATGCTGTAATGATGCAGGTAATAAAGTGATTTACTTGTTTTGTTGTCAACTGTTGTTTAACAAAGAATCCTAAGATTGTCGAACAAAAGATTATCCCCATGGCATACCAATCTCCTCCAAATAGTTTGCAAAAAGAGGCATTTGCGCATCCTACTAATCCTAAAATTATTAAGGGAGACATCTTTGGGGAATCAAGAATAGTTTGGTACTTCTGTTTTATACTTTCAAAAGAGAGTTTTTTATCGTAAGCCTCCCAGCTGAGTCCGCTTAGCTCAGAGTTATACTCAAAGTCTATGGGTAGTTTGGGAATGTCGACTACTTCGCTATGGGTATTGTCATCGTTATCAGAGCTTGTCAAAATTATGCTTCGCTGAAATACGCCCAATGTGACATCTAAATCAAGTGCCTGCCCCAATCTTTTAGAGTTTCGTATTACACGTGAGGTATTTACACCGCAACCCATGAGCCGAGAAGCATATTCTGCTATAAACTCAGTTTTGGTACGCAACAAATCTTTCATTTTACTTTTGCTTAAAAGAGCTTTTATAGAAGTCGCAAAAGTACTAAAAGGAAGATATTCCTGCAATTTATAGCGGTTGAATATGTTGTGTTTCTTCAAGAATACGGGCTAATAGCGAGCCATTGATTGGGAGATTTAAAATGACTAGGGTGGAAATGTTTTTTGACTTACTCGGACTATGATTGGGAGTAAGTCGTTTGGGGTGGATAAGCTGGTTGCGACATCCTCTCATAAAGTGCGTAAGTTAAAATCATTGGCTTGGATAACGACTTTACTCAAGCCATCATTTTATAATAAAAAACTTAGACATGTATGAAAGCAGAATATTTAATCCTCAATGAGTTCTTTAAACAGTTCAAAATAGGTAAAGAGCTAAACAACTTCCTTAAGTCCATTCAAAAGCGTGCTACCCCAGAAAATGCTCGCAGGTGAGCTAGATGCTTATTTAGATTATATCATTCCCTACTAATGATTCTGTGATGAAATCAGTATATTTTGCTGTTAGGGAGGCCACAAAGAAATGGTCAGGCTATAACAATAACCCAACCCAAGCTTAATTTACTTACACACATGCATGCTGAGACAATGTCTTTTTTTTGCATGAAATTTATTAGTTCAGTGAGTCTTTTTTTGTGATAACTGAGTGCCATTGCCTCTCAGTTTATTTTTTCTTATTATCTTCATTTCTCTTTAAAATTTCATCTAAGAATTCTCCAGTCTTAAATTTCTTAATAATTTTGACCAATTCTTCTTTTTGTGGAGTATTTGGAAATTTCTCTAATCGACTCAAAATATTATCCAGATTTTGATATGTCGGTTGCATCTTTTTTTCATAATTAGTCTTTCTGCTAGCGTCAACTATATGTAAACACTTTGTGAAGAACTTCAGCACTTTAGGAAGTATAACTAAAAACCGCAAGGCTTTATCAAACTCCTTTATCGGGTTTAAATTGTGTAGCATATTATATACTCTTACAATTCCTTTATCAAGATGCACTGATAATTGTCTCTGAGCTCCACATTTATTAATTTCTTCTTGGAATATATTAAGTTCTTCAGTTAATGTACTAAACTCTTCATATGTGGATTTATTATTATCTTCTAATGCAATTGGATGAATATATTTCTTCCAGAACGAATCATCTTTATTGTTTTCAAATCCAAATAGTTTGTTAAAGCCTTCGTAAATAATTGTATTAATTTGTTTCAACGATAATTGCTTTTCTATGGTGTATTCAGAACTAATAAAAGCTCTGGTTGCAGATGCCAAATCAATATACAAGTATGTTAATTGAATAGCCGATTTACCAACTTGCATAAATTGAGATATAAAAAAACTCAAGTCTTGATCTATATCTTTCAAATGCTGATTTATTTTTGCAGGAAAACCTTGTTGCAAAGTAAACTGATCCAATCGCATAGAATTATTCTTGATTACTCCTTCTAAAGTAGCGTAAAGTGAATCTTTCTTATTTTGAAAAATATCAATATTTGAGAAAGGAAAAACATACTTTAAGACAGATTGTGTATCTATATGAATGTAAGCGTTATACTTTTCAATATATTTATGTACAAAAAAAGATATATTTTGGAGTAAATCTAAAAAGTGGATCATTCGTTGAGCCTCGGTCTCTTCACTTAATTCTGTAAGCATTTCATAAACAGATATAGGCTCAGGATCGTAATGGAAACTTAAATTACGTTGTTCATGATCTGTTATATTATTTTCTCCAAATTCTATAATCTGATTTTCTAAGTCCTTATAATCTTTTTCAAACTCTTGTTCTTGAATAATAGCTAGCAAAGGTTTGATTTTTGATATCCATAAAGATTTTTTTCTTTTATATCCATATAGATACTTATACCCTTCAAGAATTACACAGTTGATATATTTAATATTATATCGTTTTTCGGCAGGCAAATCTGCACGATGGCAAGCTCTTTGGAGAGATGATAATTCGATACTCATATATTGGAAATAGATATTAAGACTGAGTAATGCCTCCAATATTTTGTTTCTATCATTTTGTATATTAGTATCTAATGATTCCTTCCGCAGAATATTTATTTTGAGAATAGGAGAAAAATCTTCAATCACTTTTCCCATATTATAATACAATTTTTCTAAAGTTTCAGGAGATGCAGGCTGACTCATAATATTAAAAGATTTTAGCTATGTAAAACTGCCAATACAAAGATATATGTGCAATCTTTTTGCGTAGCATCTATTATTGGCGAATATATTCCAAAGATATTTTTATTTTCGGATTGTAATTCAATTAATAGATAAATATAATACTGAAAAATTATCTCTGAAGTTGCTAACTTTGTTCGGGTGTTAGTTAAGTCTAATAATCTTATTTTTGAATTATGAGTAAAAAATACAAATCTATGATGTAGTCTTTAAGCGCCAAGCTGTTGATCTAGCTAGTCAGCGAAAGAACAAATCAGAATTAGCTCGTGAGTTAGGTATTTCTGCATCGCTGTTGTATTAGTGGTGTAAAGAATTCAATTAATTTAGAGAGTCTAGCTTTCCTGGTAATGGACATTTAAAGCTGACTCCTTGCTCAACAACGAATTATGGAGTGAAATGCAGCTAATAAGTATATTGATGTTTGCTATTAAAGGAAGTAAAGCTTAAACACCCTTATTCAGCATCACCATCAAATCCATTAACTCACTTGTCTCATCAAACTGATACATTCCTTGCTTCGCTTCACTTTCAGAGAAGAACTGCACTTTGTCGGGTTCTAAGCTTGGGTGGCAGACCGTAAAGGGGACTGAGCCAGGTTGGTGAGTTTTGGTTGTAGTCGAAGTGATATGATCGGGTAGGAGAACGATTAGGGGAGGATTTGACCAGCCTTTTGTCTCTCTAAGAATTGGAGCTAAAACTTGTGCATCAATATCTTCTATGGTTTTAAGCTTAAGCTCTAAATTGCCTTCATGGCTTGCTTCGTCGGGAGCCTCTATATGCAACAACACAATATCATTGGTTTGTAAAGCTTGTATCGCGGCTTTAGCTTTACCTTGATAATTGGTATCTGCAAGCCCTGTTGCACCATCGACATTTATAATCTCAAATCCAGCAAGTTTACCAATGCCTTTAATAAGATCAACAGCTGAGATAACAGTACCTTTCTTTAGGGTTGGGTAGTTTGAGTTTAAAGTAGGTAGAGTTGAGGCTCCACCTGGTGCCCATAAGCTAATGGCATTGGCTGGCTTAAGCCCTCTGCTTATTCTAGCTTGGTTAATGGGGTGATTAGCTAGTACCGTTTGTGCCTGATCTATTAGTTGATTTAAGGTATAAATCAAGGATTTATCATCCTTGTCAGACGACTGGATGTATAGGCAGGATTTGTCGGCATCGATATGATTATGAGGTAAAATGCATTTCAGCATCCTGCTAAACTGATTTATTTTCAGAATATGACGATACGAATTACCAGTATAGAACTTAACAAACTCACTTTTTAACTCCACGTTTAGTGCATCAATTAAGACTTTTGCTTCAGCAGATGAAATATGGTCGGCGGTGAAGCTACTGATTTTATCATCTTCAAGTGTAATCAAATTACATCGCATGACCAGCTCCTCTTCATTAATGGTTATATCCATTTGTGCAGCTTCGAGAACAGATCGGGCAGGGTAGTGCTTATTTACATCGTAACCCAAGATAGAAAGACAGGCCACATCGCTACCGACTTCCCAACCTTCGGGAGTAGTTCTTAGGAGTCCATTTTGCCCCAAACGAGCTATAGTGTCAAGATTAGGCTTGAGAGCAACTTCTAATGGAGTTTGGTGATTAAGCAAAGCGATAGGTTCATCGGCCATTCCATCAGTAATAATTAGAAGTACACTCATAATCTAGGTTTCTTTTAGTTTCGTTTTTACTTACAAACTTCAAATATCTAAAATATTAATGTAAAACTAGATTATCTTTTCATTAATGAGCTCTAAAATAAAAGATTCTGCTTCTTATGTTTGCTAAAAGATGCTAACTTTGGGTTGTTATTGGTGCTTAACCTCATTTTGAGGATAAGGTTAAAAGAGAATTAGGTGTAAATCCTAAACAGATCCGCTGCTGTAAGCTTAGTAACAACGCTAAAAAACAGAAGTCACTCTCGAGTTTTGAGGGGAAGGCATTTTTAGTGTGAGTAAGTCAGAAAACCTGCCAATAATATCTTTTGTTTTTAAGAGCTCGAGAATTAGGCTTAAAAACTATGTTTTTATGTTGAATATATTCAACCCTAATCTTTGTAGCCAGTAAGTACAATTCATAATAGACATGAAGCGTTATAATATGGCAAACACAGTTACATTTGTATCTTTAGGTCCTGGTGACCCTAGTCTAATTACCTTAAAAGGACTAAAACAACTTCAAGAGGCAGACATAATTTATGCACCCTCCACGCAACTAAAAAGTGGGAAAGTATCTTCCCGTGCATACGACATCATAACCAGCTTGGGTATTGACTCAGCAAAGATTAAACTATTCAATGTTCCGATGAGCAAGAATAGAGATTTGGCTGTTAATGCCTATCAAGAAGTGTCTGAACTAATATATCAAGCCCACCTTGAGGGGTATCAGATTGCTATTTCTGCTGAAGGTGATGCTGGATTTTATTCCTCTAGCCATTATGTAACCGAATATCTTAAGCTTAAAAATATTGAGGTAGATAAAATCCCAGGTATTCCTGCGTTTATAGCTTCGGGTGCTTTAGCGCATCTACATATTGCCAAGCAAGAGGAGGAGTTACATGTTGTTCCTGGCATTCTCTCTTTAGCAGAGTTAACAGATAAATTAAATGCAGGGCATGCTGTTGTTGTTATGAAGGCTTCGCAATGTGAAGAGGTCATTAAGGCGGCAATAAAAGAGTTTCCTGAAACATCTTTTCATTACTTCGAGAATGTAGGATTACCTACTGAGTTTTACACTCAAGACACCTCGACTATTTTGGCGCGCTCTTTCCCTTACTTCTCTTTACTAATTATCAAAAACGAAGCAGAATGAGGAAATTAAGTCTATTCTTTGTTTTATTCTTGACCTTAGTTATCCAAAGCTGTTCTTTCTCCTCTAAGAATAATAAGGCTCAAACAGAAAATCCTGTTCAGGTCGACACCCTAGAAATTAAGTATGCTAAGGGTTTTAGTATTCGTGATTTTGGAGATTATAAGCTGGTAGATGTTCAAGACCCTTCGGGTGAGAACCAGCTTAAATATCATTATGCCTTAGTGCCCAGGGGGTCGAACCCCAAATTGCCCAGCGATTATATTAAGATTGAAACTCCCGTCAACAAGCTGATTTGTATGACCTCACTACAAATATCCAATTTCTACAAGCTAAACGCAGAAGATCGTATCGTAGGAATTACAAGTACACGCTTTTTGTTTAATCCTCAGATTAATGAGCAGCTTAAAGAGGGCAAAACCAAAAAAATAGGTATTGAAGGTGAGTTTGATGCTGAATTAGTTATGGCCTTGAATCCTGACTTGGTTTTAGTCTCACCATTTAAAAGAGGAGGCTACGAGTCCATTCGAAATTTAGACATTCCTCTCGTTAGTTTTTTGGGATATAAAGAAGTGTCACCTTTGGGGCAAGCTGAGTGGATTAAGTTTACAGCGGCACTTTTAGGAAAAGAGGAGCTGGCCAACAAAGAGTTTGATGAGATAGAAAAGAAATACTTAGCCTTGAAGGCTCAAGTGAAGGATCTTGAGAATCGCCCTACCGTATTGAGTGGTGAATTGCACTCTGGCAATTGGTATGTTGTGGGAGGAGAGAGCTATTTGGCTCAACTCTTTAGAGATGCTGGAGCACAATACTTCATGAAGAATAATAATGAATCGGGAGGCTATTACGTCGATTTCGAAACTGTATATTCTCAAGGTGCTAATGCTGATTTCTGGCGTATTGTCAACAGTCATAACGGAGATTACGACTATGAGGTGTTGGAGAAAACTGATGCCCGTTATACTGATTTCAAGGCTTTTAAAGACAAGAAGGTAGTTTATTGCAATTTAAGAGATGTACCCTTCTATGAGCAGACTCCAGTTGAGCCTGAAGTAGTTCTAGCGGATCTGATTAAGATTTTTTATCCTTCCGAGCTACCCAATCATAAGCCTGTGTATTACGATTTATTAACCCCAACAGATAAATGAAACAATTCAAACACTTCTATATCTTCTTATCCATCTTTGTTTTCATCTTTATTCTGTTTGGTTTGAATTTGACCTTGGGTACAATCTCAATTCCTTTGGGTTCAATTTGGGATATTCTGTTCGGTCGAGAGGTTGATTCAGAAATTGCAAAGAATATCATTTGGAAAACTAGATTTCCGCAAACCCTGACTGCCTTAGTTGCGGGAGCAGGATTATCAATTAGTGGACTTCAAATGCAAACGGTCTTTAGAAATCCTTTGGCAGGTCCTTCTGAGCTTGGAATTAGTTCAGGTGCGAGTTTAGGTGTAGCTTTTATTATTCTTCTTTCAGGGAATATTGGTGGTGTTGCTTTAAGCCGAATTGGCTTTATGGGGGAAGTTGCCGTATCGGTAGCTGCTATTATAGGAGCTCTTTTTGTGATGCTTATCATTGTTGGTATATCCCAAAGGGTGAAAGGGAATGTGATTCTACTTATTATTGGAGTGATGATAGGCTATATCGCCACAGCCATTATTGGTGTGTTAAAGTTTTTTAGTAACGACGAAGATGTTCGTGCTTATGTGATTTGGGGACTTGGGAGTTTCTCTAAGGTTTCCGAAGCTCAAGTATATACTTTCGTTACGTTAATGGCTATTCTTATCCCGCTCTCATTTTTACTGATTAAGTCTTTAAATTTGATGTTGTTAGGAGAGAGTTATGCTAAGAACTTAGGATTAAATATGAAGCGTTCTCGTTTTTGGACAATTTGTTGTTCGTGTGTAATCACAGCGATAGTAACTGCTTATTGTGGTCCTATTGTATTCTTAGGATTGGCTGTACCTCATCTTTGTAGGACATTATTCTCGAGCTCTGATCATCGTGTTCTTATGCCCGCTGTAACCCTAACTGGTGGAGCTTTAGCTTTGCTTTGTAACCTAATTGCTCGAATGCCTGGTTATGAGGGAGCCTTGCCCATCAACTCGGTAACTGCCCTTATCGGTGCACCGATTGTGATATCCGTATTGTTTGGTAAACGAAAAAATGCAAGTTATGAAGACTAAGAAACAAACCATTATACTTCAAGACCTATCTATTGGCTACTTAAGTAAAAAGAGTAAGAAGGTCGTTGCATCTGATTTATCTTGTTCGGTTTGGAGTGGTGAGCTTACTTGCTTAATCGGTTCGAATGGTGTAGGTAAATCGACCTTATTACGTACCTTATGTGCTTTTCAGCCCAAACTAGGGGGTAATGTTTTAATAAATGATAAGGATATATCTAGTTATAAAGAAAAAGAGTTAGCAAAACTCATTAGTGTGGTTTTAACTGAGCGATTTTCTATTCGAAACATGACTGCAAAAGAATTGATCAGTATGGGTAGAAGCCCTTATACTGGTTTTTGGGGGATGCTAGATGATAAGGATAATCAAATTATTGATGAGGCTATTCGTCTCGTTAAAATTGAAAAGTTATCCAATCGCCTAATTGATACTCTGAGTGATGGTGAGCGACAAAAATGTTTGATTGCTAAAGCTCTAGTCCAAGATACGCCAATTATTTTGCTTGACGAGCCTACAGCTTTTTTGGATTTTCCAAGTAAGGTTGAACTTATGCAACTTCTGCATCGCTTGTCGAGAGAGACCAATAAAACGATATTCTTATCTACACACGATTTGGAATTAGCGCTTCAAATTGCCGATAAAATTTGGTTAATGGACGAAAAGGCAGGTGTGCAGATGGGAACTCCCGAAGATTTAGCACTCAACAACCTAAAAAGCTTCTTTGCTCAGAAAGACATCATATTTGACCCAACTTCGGGACTCTTTAGAGTTGAAAATGATTATCAGCGTGAAATCCGATTGGAAGGTCATGGAGTCATCTACGCAATGATCCGTAAAGCACTTCTTCGTCATAAAATTTTAGCCAGCCGACAAACAGAATCTAAAATCTGCATCCGTGCTGAACAAGGGGATTTTAGAGTGTATAGGGATGAGAAATTATTGGATAGTGCTACGACTATCGAAGAGTTAATCGATATTATTAATAAGCTATGGTCCTAATTTTTGGAGGTACTACCGAGGGTAGAATCTGTGCTAAAGTCTGCGAAGAGGCAGGTAAGGTTTTCTATTACTCAACAAAATCAGCTTATCAACAAATTGAGCTGCATCATGGTGTGCGTGTAAGCGGTGGTATGAATGCTCAGCAAATGAAAGATTTTATCAGAGCACACGATATAAGGATGGTTATTGATGCTGCACATCCCTTTGCTGAAGAATTACATCGCAATATTGATTTGGCTACTCAGGCACTTGAAATCCCAGTGATTCGGTATGAGCGAGCCTATCCACAATCAGAATCTCATTTGGTTTGGTTTGATACTTATGCCGATGCTGTAGAATATCTCAATCGGCAGCAATTTAATAAGCTGTTGGCTTTAACGGGTGTAAATACCATCCAAAAATTAAAACCCTATTGGCAGAATCATAATACTTGGTTTAGGATCATCAATCGTAGTGAATCAAATGCTATTGCTAGGGACTTGGGCTTCCCCCAAGAGAAGATTATTTATTTTGATAAAGAGGATGATGAACTAGCGCTTTTGCATAATCTAAAGCCAGATGCAGTGATCACCAAAGAGAGTGGGGAATCGGGAGGTTTTCAAGAGAAAGTTGATGCTACTCGAGCGATGAATCTCCCACTATTGGTCGTTAGAAGACCAAAACTATCTTCTTTGTTCATTTCAGTTTACGGCATCTATGGCTTAAGGCGTACAATAGAGCAATTACTACCTTCGTATTTCGAACTTCGAATCGGTTTCACTACGGGTAGTTCGGCTACTGCGGCTACTAAGGCTGCATTACTTGCTCTAATTACTCAAACAGCGATGGATGAGGTTATAATTCATCTGCCTAGTGGAGAGCCTATCACTATTCCTACCCAGGTGACTTCAATCGGAGAGTCAGAAGCTTCGGCATTTGTGATTAAGGATGCTGGAGATGATCCCGATGTTACTCACGGCCATGCGATAGCCTCAACGGTAAGTTATACGGGGGAGCATAGTGGAGTTCGTTTTCTACAAGGTCAAGGTGTAGGAAAGGTTACCCTTCCAGGACTTGATATTCCTATTGGTGACCCCGCTATAAATAAGACGCCTCGACTCATGATACAGCATGAGATTCAAGAAGTTTTATTGGAGTGTGGTTTGAGCATTGATAGTGCCCAAGGTATTGATGTGAAAATATCCGTACCTGAAGGAGAGCAACTTGCTGAGAAAACATTTAATCCTCGCTTGGGAATTGTAGGTGGCATCTCTATCATAGGTACTTCTGGAGTAGTTAAACCTTTTTCTTCTGATGCCTTTATTGGTTCTATCCGACGAGAAATTCAAGTAGCCAAAGCCTTGAAGGTAACGCATATTGTATTCAATTCGGGAGCAAAGAGTGAGCGATATTTAAAGGAGCTTTATCCTGATTTTATTACCAATGCCTTTATTCAATATGGTAATTTTATTGGTGAGGCACTAAACCTTGCCCACGAAGAGGGGATTCAAGAGGTTACTTTGGGTGTAATGTTGGGTAAAGCAGTCAAATTGGCTGAGGGACATCTCAATACGCATAGCAAAGAGGTTGTGATGAATAAAGAGTTCATTCTGAATTTGGCTCAAGAGCTAAATTACAGTGATTGGGTGATAGAGGAAATCAAAAAAATGACTTTAGCCCGTCAGCTGTGGCAAATCATTCCAAGTGATGACCTAAGACTATTCCAATTATTACTGAAGCACTGCCAATTGGTATGTAAACCTCAATTCCCTAATGGTAAACTAAATATCTACTTGATTACCGAAAAAGGAGAGATAATAGGGGGTTAGAAACGATGATGAATAATCTGACCATACTCAGTCTTTAATTCGAAAGCTTCCTCTATTTTTATGTGCTCGAAATAGACATTGGCACATGAGCAGACTCCGCCGTGGGTGAATATAATTACATTTTCGTAGGGTTTTTCTCGTAGTTCATCGATAAATTCAGATACGCGTGCAAGCATTAATTTGAATGATTCGCCGTTGGGTACTGCTTTGCCAATCCAATCTTCTTCCCAAACCTTGAAATCTATTTCCCCCCATTCTTTCATCTCCCAATCACCGAAGTCTAGCTCTTTGAGTCGGTCATCAAAAGTAATCTCATCTTTGGCATCTATGCAATAATGAGCAAGCCTTTTGCATCGTGTGAGCGGACTAGCATAGACTTTATCAAACGGAATAGTCGACAACCCTTTTTTAACGATTTCTGCTTCTACCTCAAAAGTGGGTTTTAGTGGTACATCTGATTGGCCGTAACAAACACCTTTGGGCACATCGACTGCTGTATGTCTTATAAAGTAGATATTCATAGTTGATTATTTATGGTAATTAAGATACCTAAATATACCGATAATTCGCAGAGAAGGAACATTGCACCGCAAGAATCTCCTGTATAGCCTTGAATTCTTTTTTTCAGTAGCGCTACTATGAGTACAAAGATTGCTATAGGGAAAAGAATAATCCACCAGCTTTGATAAGGAATGATGAACATAAAAGGAAATAGTCCCAATGGATACACCAGTAATGCAGTTTTCCAGTTCATCTTATCGTAGACAACCTTAGCCTTACTGGTCTCTTGTGTACGAGCATAAGGCAGAACTTTATTAATATGCGAAGCAACGAGTTTAGCCAACGGATCTGATATAAATATCATAGCCATTGCCATATCAGTATCCACACTATAAAGACAGGAAAATAAGAGTATAAAGTAAATCACATGAGTAAGTACTCCGTAAGTTCCAATATGTGAGTCCTTCATAATCTCCAATACACGTGTTCTAGTGCTACCTCCTCCTAATCCATCCATGAAGTCGGATAGTCCATCTTCGTGTAAAGCACCCGTTATAAGTACTCTAGAGGCAATAGCTAAGATTATAGCGACCGAGTAAGGCAGAATCATACTCGTAAGCCCAAGAGTTAATGCCATGACTCCACCAGTCAGCCAACCAGCCAGAGGCCAATAATTGATGACCTGTTTAAAGTATTGTGAAGGTATATTGAAGCATTTTAATTTATAAAAAGGGAATCTAGTAAAAAACAGAAGTGATGCGGCAATCTCTTTTAGCATATCAAAAGTATTTTGTGACCTCTACAGTCTTAAATGAACTCATCTCATTAATCATACGCACAGCAGAATCTACGATTGGATAAGCACAAAGTGCACCAGTTCCTTCTCCTAAGCGAAAACCGAGATTAAGAATTGGACAAGCATTTAAAGCTTTTAATACCGTACGGTGACCTGTCTCATTTCCTTCGTGTCCGTATATGGCATAATGTAGGACATTCGGATTGATTTTCGAAGCCATTAACATACAATTCGTCATAATGAACCCATCTACTAAAATAACCATTTTATTTTGTGCCGCCTCTAACATTGCACCAACAGTCATTACCATTTCGTAACCACCAAAATACTGCATAACAGATAGAGCCGATCCATCTCCTGCGTAATTTTCGATTGCCCTAGATAAAACATCAAACTTATGGTCTAGGATATTCCCAGTATGATCACTTCCTGCACCTATACACTCCTTGAGTGGCACTCCTGTTAGGAGATGCATCCACAGTGCCGATGAAGAGGTATTTGTTATTCCCATTTCACCCAAGGCCAATATATTTGACCCTTTATCAAAGCACATCTTGGCGCACTCAGCTCCAAAACTAATTGCCTCATCCATTTCTTGGCTTGTCATGGCCGATTCGTAGAGATAGTTTTTAGTTTGCTTACTTATTTTATGCTGTATGAGCGAAGGATTGGTGAAGCTCAGATCATAGTTAATCCCTGCATCCACTACATATAACTCAAAGCCATGTTGGCGAGCCAAGAAATTGACACCTGCTCCACCAGACAAGAAGTTTAACAGCATTTGATAGGTTATCTCCTGTGGTGAAAGACTTATATTCTCTACTGCTACACCATGGTCAGCTGCAAAAACAAGGTGATGAGGTGAGCGAAGACTTGGGCTTAGCGTATTTTGTATCCAGCCTACTTGTAGGGCTAGGTCTTCGAGTTTACCGAGTGAGCCCAAAGGCTTAGTCAGGTTATTGATTTTATCTTGAAGTTGGGGAATGATTTTATCGTCTGGTTTCTTAATATTAAATTCCTTCATGTTTACTTTATTTTGACGGGTATGCCCGAGACCATTAGTGTGACTTCATCTGCTCTCTGAGCGATGTATTGGTTTAGCCAACCTTGGAGATCGGCGAATTTGCGTTGGATGGTATTTATTGACATTTCACCCATGCCAATTTCATTAGTGACAAAGATGAAATGGGCATCTTGCTGAGTCAATTTATCAAACTCAGCTTTGAGCCCTTCGAGCGATGCACTAACATCCGAATCTAGGTCGTAAAAAAAGTTTGTAGCCCATAGGGTAATGCAATCAATCAGTACAACTTGATTCGAAACATCGTGTGTGCTCATAAATTTCTCTTCTTCGATATTAATCCAAGATTGAGCAGCTCGATTGGCCTTATGTAAAGCTATACGTTGGCGATGCTCTTCGTCCCAAACTCTCGATGTAGCTAGGTAGATAGGTTTTTCTGCTAGAGATAAAGCCAACTTTTCGGCATGAGAACTTTTACCTGAACGTTGGCCTCCTGTGATTAAATGTATCTTTCTCATTTTCTGAATAGATGCTTAAATTGGTGAGCATAAAGTTTTGATAGTCCTTTGCGGTTATCAATGGCTTCACCCACAACAATCATTGTGGTTAATGTCAAATTATTCTCGTTAATAATCTTTGCTAAGTCTTTTAACTCCCCTCTAAAAATGCGTTGATCTTTCCATGTTAGCTTATAACATGCTGCTACAGGTGTGTTTTCAGGATAATGCTCTAGCAATTCATCTTGCACTTTTTGAGCAATAGTAGCACTCAAGAAGATACACATCGTACTCTGTGACTTGGCTAGCATATGAAGTTGCTCCTTTTCGGGCATTGGAGTTCTACCTTCACCACGAGTTAAGATGATTGTCTGAACTTTTTCGGGAATAGTAAACTGAGAGCGAAGCTCAGCAGCAGCAGCCTGAAAAGACGAAATGCCAGGAGTGATATGATATGACATATTATATTCATCGAAGAAAGCCATTTGCTCTTGGATAGCGCCATAGATACAAGGGTCACCCGTATGAAGTCTTACAACTAGTAGGTTGCGGTCATAGAATTCTTTCATGAGGTTGAACTGTTCTTCTAGGTTCATACTCGCCGAACTGCGTACTACAGCACTTGCTTTGGCATAGTGTGTGAGTTCTACTGGAACCAAGCTGCCAGCATAAAGAATTAAGTCAGCCTCTTCAAGAAAACGTTTTCCTTTTACCGATACGAGTTCCGGGTCACCAGGGCCTGCACCTACAATCTCAATATGTCCTTGTCGGATGGCTTTTCTGTCAATGGCTAGAGCAAATGTAAAATCGTTACCTTCCGAAAGCTTTCCTTTCTGTTTTCCTATTACAAGCAATCCGTCTTGAGCACTATTAATTGCTGAGGCTTCCGATACGCTAGGGGAGCTGGTTACCTCCTCCACTTTTTGAGAAGGGTTTGGTGTCTTAATATCCTTAAGTTCGTCAGCCGTATAGATATAAATAGGAAGATTGCCCAACTGTTGCGCTAAGTCTTTGAGTAGTACTTCGTCTCGCTTCAAGTCGATGGTTGATAGACTAGCAATTGATTCAATCGCAATATTATTGCTTGTAATGTAGTGCTTGATATAATCTGAAACTCCTGCTGGATTACACTCTTTGCGACAACCCATACCCAAATGGAATACTTTAGGATGATAATATATTGTTGGAACATCTGAGCTTTCGTACTTGAATGGTGATACAATGATAAGCAGTTCATAATGGCTCAAATCAATCTTATCCCATTGATAATAGATGTCAACGTGTTCTGGCTTGGTTCTTTCTAGGTGAACAGTTCCAGCATCTTTTGAGTCGATAAATAGGGCTGTTTTCTTCTTGTTTACAAATAGTGTTATTGGATGGTTGAGATGTTTGGCATTAGTCTTTAGAGTCCAGTTATACTTAGTACCGATGGTGTCTAAGGCCCAAACGTTTGTATTGTCGCTTTGGGTAGTTATGACAGGGTTAGCTCCTAGGATATGGGCTATTTGCTTAGTAAGGCCGTTAGCACCTCCTACATGTCCTGAAAGAAGCGAAACTATGTTTTTGCCCGTACTGTCCATGCAAAGAACTGCAGGGTCTGTATATTTATCTTGAATATGTGGTGCAATCAGGCGTACACAGATTCCTATCGCTCCGATAAAGATTAGTGAATCTGCTTCTTTAAAGCCAAACTCCACGATATCTTCGAGTGAATTCATAGAAGTGACACCCGTAAGTTTGTGTTTTGAATAGATGGCTGAACCTATTAAGCTCTGTTCTATAGTTTGTGCTAATGTTAGAGCTGATTCTGAGGTGAGAATAATAATGTGTTTCATTAATTCTATTTATTTGTGGCTTTCATCACGAGAATTGGATTGTATTCGTCTACTTGAATACTAACTTCTTCTGTAATCTGTAACCCTATATTTTTAATTGCTTGTTTAAATAAGTTTTGACTATCCAATGACACGGAGTTAAAAACAATGCAGGCGTTAGGTGCCATACGTTGTTTAACTAGCTCAAGAATTTCTATGAGTTTTCCTCCATGTCCACCAATAAATATGGCTTCGGGTGCAGGGATATCCGTTAAATCTTGTTGAGTGAAATCACCAATATAATAGTCGATGCCTGGTGTTCCCCATTTCTGACTATTCTTCTCAATAAGCTCTTCACCCTCTAGTCGTTGCTCAAAGGCGATGACTTTGAGGTGAGGAAACTGTAGTTTGGCTTCAATTGATACTGACCCAGTACAAAATCCAACATCCCAAAATACTGCTTTAGATCTTAGATCAAGCAGACTGAGCGAGAGCAATCGAATCGGCATCTTGGTAATCATATTTGCCCTATTATTGAGTAGATGGAACTCACTATTTGGTAGTCCAAAAGGTCGAGGACGAGTTTGCTTCTGTTGAAGTATTATATTGTTTGGGTAGCTAAACTCTTTGCCGACAACTTCTGCTATTGGCCATGTGCTAACCTTTTCACGCTCTTCATTGCCCAACAGTTCACCAACGACCATTTCATAGTTGTCGTACCCATAATCTAGCATTCGCTTTGCAATGGTCGAGGGTGTATGCGTTTTTCTATCGGTAAGTACACCCAAAAGAGGATACCCCGTAATGAGTGCTTCATCAAACTTATCCCAAGGACGACCTGTAAGCGAAACAATATGCATATCCTGATAGGGGAGCTTAAGTCGATGAGCCAAGAGTTGTAATGAATTAAAGCTTGGGTATACTTCGACTTCTGCCTCTGGAAACTCGCGGATAATTGTATTGGCTAGTCCGAAAAATAGTGGGTCACCAGAAGCAAAAACCACAAGTGTCTCATGGAGCTTATACTGTTCGAATACCTTAGCAAGAGGAACGGTAACCTCGATCCATTGGCCTGCTTCCGGAAGTAAATCGGTCATGATTTCTCTATGTCTTTTGCCTCCAGAGAAGATTATATTTTGACTAATGATGGACTTAACCTTACTTGTTAGTTCTTGCCTTTGGTTATCGTCGATGCCGATGATGTAAAACTTCATAATATACTGATATAAATTGCCAAAATTATAATTACTGATAAAGCCTCAACCCCTCGGTTGATTTTTAGTGCCTTTTGCATATCTAATGTTGTCAAACTTCGCGGGTTCTCTCCGATAAAGGGTTTCTCTACTAGTTTGCCATGATAGACATTTGGACCTCCAAATTGTGTGTCTAAGATTCCTGCTAATGCCGACTCGGGATAGCCCGAGTTAGGGCTTAAGTGATTTTTGCGATATTTCCTTACAAAGCCAATTAGGCTTAGCTTATTACTTACTAAAAGCATAAGTAGAGCAGTAATCCGAGCTGGAATATAGTTGACTATATCGTCGATATGAGCAGCCCAACAACCGAAGTCTTTATACTTTTCATTTTTATAGGCTATCATAGAGTCTTGCGTATTGATTATTTTGTAGGTTAGCATGCCTGGCAGACCTAGAAGGGCAAACCAAAAGAGTGGAGCAACAACTCCGTCGCTTAGATTCTCAGCAAGTGTTTCGAGTGCTCCTGTGCGGATTGCTTGAGGGGAGAGCTGTGAGGTGTCTCTACCAACGATTCTTGAGAGTTGCTTTCTGCCTTTATCAACCGATTCATCAGTTGCTTGGAAAACCATGCTAACCTCTTGGCAGAGTGTTTTACCTGCCAAACAATAAAAGACTCCAATTGCTGTTATAGCAAAAGTAAGGTAAGGACTGATTTTGGTCAGAAACTCCAAGGTAAAATAAGAAATTATAAAGCAACCAATACAAAGGCTAAGTGTAAGTATAGCACCTTTGAGTTTGCGACGATTTCCTTTATTGAGTTTTTTGTCTCCCCAAGCAATAAGCTTTCCAAAGCCTACTACGGGATGCGGTAGGTAAGCTGGATCACCAAGAATAAGGTCGAGTAACCAACCTAAAGCCAGTGGTAAAATCGTGAGTAAAAGTAGCGAGTTGGTTAAATCCATTTTTGAATCGCTTGAATTAGTTCTGTATTTGCCTCTTCTGTTTGTGAGGCTATTCTAAAGTGTTGAGGGGATAGCCCTCTGAAATTACTAGCATCTCGAATAAGGAATCCCTTCGAATCCAATAAATAAGTTTTTAGTTCAGATGCAGTTCTTGTTTCGTCTTTAATTCGGCAGAGAAAAAAATGCGTCTGAGAGCCTTGTACCTCTAACCCTTCTGTTTGTGATAGTTGTTCGTAAAGTCTTTTGGCTCGACTCATGTGGGTCGAAATATCCACTAAGTTGGTGTAGTGAGTTTCAAGAAACTTCCCAGCTTCTATAGCGAGCTGATTGACCGACCAAGGCATTTTATAGCTTTTAATCTTTTCAACTAGTCGAGCTGTAGCGCTAAAATAGCCTAACCTAAGTCCTGGAATAGCAAAGTGCTTTGTTAGAGAGTGTAGTAGGATTAAGTTATCATACTCAATAGCTTCAGATAAGCTAAAAAGCTCTTCACGACTAAATTGTTCGTAGGACTGGTCAATTATCAAAACTGTATTTTGATGAGCACTCAAGAAGCTACGGATTTCAGCCTTTTTATAAACCTTTCCTGTTGGGTTATTGGGGTTACATAGCCAAACCAATTCAGTATCGTAAGGTATATCAGTTAAATTGGTGTAGAAGCTAAGCGCATGACTATTAAGTCGGCAAGCATCTTCGTATTCGCTAAATGTTGGAATTACCACCGCAGTTCTAGATTCTCTAAAGCTTTGAGCAATCAGATAAATGGCTTCTGTCGCTCCATTGGTGACGCAAATATTCTGGGGTAGAACAGAGTTCTTTTGGGCAATCAAGTCTGCAAACGATGTCGCATCAGGCTCAGGATAGGAGTGTATCTGATTGATTTTTTCAATCAGATGCGCTCTCAGCTCAGAGAGATCTTGCAAAGTGTCTACATTCGAACTGAAATTACATTTTATTTCAGCCGATTGGTTGTATATATCATCACCGTGTCCTTGAATCATTTACTCAGTCTCCTTTAAAATTTTATACACTAGCTCCATATCGACATGTTTGCGTACATGAGCTGCCAATTTATCGTATTGTTGATTCTTGAAAGCTTCAATATCTAGGGGTTCAGCATTAAGCTTTTCGCTATAAGGAGCGAGTAGGTATTCGATTACAGATGAGTTGTCGAGAATCCCGTGAATATAGGTTCCAAAGCACTTCTCATTTAGAAAGTAGCCGTCAGTTGTGCCATCTAATTTGCGATTGACAGGCGAATCATTGGCTTCTTCTGTGGGGGAGGTAGTACCCATATGGATTTCGTACCCCTTGCAGTGTGCTTGGGTTTGATCTAGAAAATTAAACTCGACTTGTCGGGTAACCTTCTCATCTCCAAGTTCTGTTATAACCGGTAATAAGTTAAGTCCAGGGAAACGTTTAATCTCGCCTTCGACTTGATTGGTGTCACATACTTCTAAGCCCATCATCTGGTAGCCGCCACAAATTCCCACTACGGTGACTCCATTTTTATGTGCTTTTATGATACTTTGGGCTACGCCATTCTTTCGGATCTCGTAAAGGTCAGAAATAGTATTTTTAGTACCTGGTATTAAAATAATATCTGCCTTCTTAATCTCTTCGGTATTATTGGAGTAGAACAGGTGTACACGAGGATCTCTCTCCAAAACATTAAAGTCGGTGTAGTTGGATAGGTGTTTGAGTAAAACTACCACTATATTTATTTTTCCCTCAGTAGCCAAACGACTTTTTGTTTCCAACGTAACCGAATCTTCCTCTTCGATATGAATATCGGTATAGTGAGGAATTACACCTAGAACAGGAATCTTACATAAGTCTTCTATAATCTTGATTCCCGATTCAAAGAGTTTAATGTCTCCTCTGAACTTGTTAATAATAACACCTTTTAAATGTTTACGCTCTTGGGGAGTCATGAGCATGACTGTTCCGTAGATAGAAGCAAATACACCACCTCTATCTATATCGGCCACTAAGACAACAGCTGCATTGGCATGAATAGCCATAGACATATTTACTAAATCGACCTCACGCAGATTAATTTCTGCAATGCTACCAGCACCTTCCATAACGATGGGATTATAGTTTGTAGCGAGTCTGTCAAAAGCATCGTTTACAGCTTTACGTAGTTCTGATCGACCTTCTTTGCGGAAGTATGATTGGGCAGATTGATTGCCTGCTACTTTGCCATTAAGAACGAGTTGCGAACTCTTGTTCCCTGTTGGTTTAAGCAATATAGGGTTCATGTCAGTTTGACAAGGCACCACTGCGGCCTCAGCCTGTACTGCTTGTGCTCGGCCAATCTCTAATCCATCGGCAGTGATAAAAGAGTTTAAGGCCATGTTTTGTGCCTTAAATGGAGCTGGCCTATAGCCGTCTTGAAGGAATATCCGACAGAACGCTGTAGCAACAATACTCTTGCCTACATCACTTCCTGTACCTCCAAGCATGAATGGTCTTAGTTTTGAATCTTTTCTATCTGTCATTTTATACGTCTCTTCCTGGTCTAAGTTGTTCAGCATCGTCGTAAGTTAAAATGGAATTCACTAGCGTAGCGGCAAGATTGCTTCCTCCTTTTCTTCCCTCTACAATGAGTTTCGGAATTGAAGTGAAAGGTTTTACCATATGCTTCGACTCTTTTACGTTTACAAAGCCAACTGGAGCAGCGATAATGCCTGCTGGGGTAGCTTTTTCTAGTCGGATTAATCGACATAGTTCCATTAATGCAGTTGGTGCGTTTCCAAAAGCAAATAACGCGTTGGGATGTTCTTCAACTGCCAAACGGATGCCTGCCTGTGTTCGCGTAATTCCAAACTTGGTCGCTAGTTCTGCAACTCGTGGGTCATTGAGATAACACTTTACTTCCACACCTAGACGTTCTAAAGCTCCTTTTCTGACACCAGAGGTAACCATGGTAACATCGGTAATAATCTGTTTTATCTTTCCTGAGGCAAATTCGTGATATAGTTTTTCTACAGCTCCTTTATCTACCAATAGGATATTCTCCATATCGAAATCGGCTGTGGTATGAATGGCGTGCAGTAATGCCCATTTCTTATCAAGTGGAATATCTTTGTTTGCCAACTCACTTTCGATAGTTCTAAAACTCTCCATCATGATGCCTTGTCCAATTCCAACACCTTCAGTGGCTTTTTGATGGTAATATCCACGTGGAGTAATAATGTGGTTCTCGAAATTATAAGACTGTGAATTGCCAATAATAACGATAGTAAACATATCAATCTCTTCTACACTAAACTCGGCAAGCGTAGTTATTTTAATCTCTTGTTCTTCACGCCCAGCTTGACGAACATATCCTACAGGGGTATCAGCACTTCTTTCTTCAAGAAATAGCTCGACAAGACGTTGCAGTTGCCAATATCTTCCTTTGCTTTTAGGATTGTAGATTGCAGTCACAAAGTCCGCACTAGCAGCAGCAATAATTCTCTTTTCAATTGTTGCCCAAGGAGTAAGTAAGTCTGACATAGAGAGTACACAGAAGTCGTGACCAATAGGAGCACCCAAAAGTGCAGCTGCTTTCTGGAAAGCACTAATCCCTGGGATTGCTTCAATTTCTATATCACTGTTACGTTCCTTCTTCATTTCGTAGATTAGCGGAGTCATGCCATAAATTCCAGCATCTCCCGAACTAATCACACATACATTCTTGCCCGATTCAGCTTGAATGAATGCTTCCTCTGCTCGTTGACGCTCTTTACGCATGCCAGTGTCAATGCACTCGGTGCCTGGTCGAAGGACATGCTCTATAAACTGAAAGTAATATTTGTAGCCTACTACTACATCGGCAAGCTTTACAGCCTCTAATACAGCTGGAGTAATATCTTCTTTAGAGCCAGGGCCTATGCCGGCTATTATTATTTTTCCTGATGACATTTCTTCTTATTTCTTTTTGTTGTTAATTTTTCTTTTTAAGTATCGTACACTGAGCACAACTCCAGTACCACTGACGGCTATACATCCTAAAGATAATCCCCATACTACAATTGTCCAAAGAACGGGTCGATCCATAAGCCACTTAATATGTGCATAGTGGAAAGCATTGAATAGCCATTTCCGTACAACACGGTTATCATTCATGTGTTTAAAATAGCCTGTTTCGGGGCTAATGTAATATGAATCATTATCGGGACTTTCAACTTTAACCTTATAAACTGGTAGAGGAAGTTCTCTTTTCCAAGGTAGATAATACTCTTCGTAATTGTTAATTAATTCTATGGAAAATTTAGTCTCTGGCCCATGAATGCTTCTGATAGCTTGTTCAATAGTTGACTGCGATAAGTATAGTTTTTCAATTGTTTGGTTTGATGCATCGATATAAAGTTCAATATCGTCTACAACGATTTCGTAGTAGGGAGTGTCTTGGAAATAGTTCCACTTTAACTGTTTGATATTGGGATAGCTCGATATGATTTCTCTGTAGTCAAGTTTAAAGTCTATTGGGGAGATTGCTGTACCCTTAATCTTCTTGGTAATGTTTTGTTTGTTATGCGTCTTTACGAGCCATTGAGGGGTCTTTTGGAGTGCCATCATCCCACTAATCGACCAGCTTAGTAAAAATAGGCCAAATGCAAGCCCCAAAATATGGTGCCATTTGTAATTGAATTTAGCGTAAGGTGATTCTAGTTTCCCTTTGCGTTTATATCGTTTGATTAAAGCTCTTAGCCCTAAAATAATCCCTGATAACGTTGCCATAAAACAAAGTGTTGCCAAGATGGTGAGGGTTGAAATCCAAACATTCGTATGCTCACGTAGAGCTGGGATATAAAACTTGTGAGGTATGGAGCCTAGATAGGCCCAAACTCGCTGTGAGCGAGTTGTGAATTGTTGAACCTCTCCAGTCTTAGAGGAGAGGTAAAGTTGATGATCTTTAGCATCATCAAAGTGTATCTTGTAGAGCGGAAGCTCTTTAAGGTATTTGGTATACATCACCCAGATATCTCGCTTTTGTAGTGTGTCAATTTTAGCTATAGATGCCTTTGACCATTTAGCTGCAATGCGTTGAAGCTTATCGAGTGTTATGGATGCTGAAATAGGTTGCAGTATAGCACTTATATGCTCAACTCCCTTAGAAGAGGTCAGTGTAAATACGGTTTGATCTTGGTATTGATTGAGCTGCTGAAGTTTAGTTTTGTCGGATTGTGCAGCATTGATAACCTGAGAAATAGGGGGATATTTGTCAGCTTTTAAGATCTCTCGATTATGGTTTCTTTTATCCTTGTTTACATCTGGGAAAGAGTGGTAAACCAGTACCAAACCTGTTATAAACCACATTAGAAACAGTAGACTAACTACTGTTCCTAATAGGCTATGTGTACTATGTAATATTCTTTTTAGCATTGACTTACTTCATTACTTCTCCAGTGACTTCGTAGATTGCTTTCTTAGCTAAAATCTCTCTTTTCTTGTGATGAAGCATAAATTCTATATGGTCAAGATAAATATCTTGGATTCTTCTGTTTTCTCCTAAGCCTTGAAGCAGGGCACTGACATTGTATCCTTCGGCTTCAAGTTCTTCTTTCCACTCACCAGCGATATCGTTTTTAGCGTGGTCGCCTGCAACAAACATAAAAGGGATTAGTGTGACCTCCTTAGTTTTTAGTTCTTCTAGTTGATTTAGTGCATTCTTGAAAGTGGGATATCCTTCGATAGTACCCACGATGCAGTTCTTATGACCTTTGGCTTTGAGCATATAATCCATCATAGCATATTGTGCTGTAGTGGGGTCATAAGTTCCGTGACCAACGAATAAGTAAGCTTTGTTTGCATCAAGGTTTCGGGTAAGCACTTCTACTACTTTTTCGTAATCTTCGGGCTCATACAATAAGGGGTTACCAACTCTTATATCTTTAAACTGAGCCGATTTTGCTGCTACATTTTTATTGAGTGACTCCATCTCTACACCATCAATTATTTTGGTAGGCTGTAGTAAGACATGAGTATAACCTTGTTCGAGTAGTTCGTTTAGTAGTTGTTCGGGGTTATGTTTTACAATTCCTTTATCTCCAAGTCGTTTAATAATAATACGAGAAGTGTAGGCTTCGAAAAAGTCGAGTTTACTGTACTTGCTTTTAGCACGCTCGTTGAGAGCATCGATAGTCTTTACTCGTGTGTCGTTGTGAGTCGTGCCAAAGTGAACCATAACTAAAGCGGCTTTGTCGCCAGGCTTCATACCTTTAAAAAAATCGCTGTGATCATAGTTACCACCACCATGGGCATAGCTAAATGCAGATATAAACATTACTATAATACCCAGTATCGTTCTGTTCATAGTTAAGTTATTTGTTAAGTTTTAGTGTTAGGCTAGCAAAAAAAGATCTGCCTGGAGATGTTGTTGCATATCTCATTAGAAAAGGCTTTGTGTCTCTGAAATTGAAAACATTGTCAACTCCAACCGATAGTGTAGGCGTGAAATGCTTTATGCCTTTGATGGTATGTGTTGTGATTATGTTCCACAAGCTATAGGCTCTGGCATTCATGTTTTCGTAAAATGCACTTGACTGTAGGTGCCCATTGAAGTTTACATTCAGTTTGTATTTTTCCCAATGCTTGGCGTAATTCATATTAACCGATCCTGTGTGTCTGCTAGAACCATTTAGGTACTTATCTCTTACGTCAGGATTTTTACTTGGGTTCATATTACGTGCGTCCAAATAACTGTAATTAATACCTAGACTTAGATCACTGATTAATAGTGCTTGTATTCCCAAATCAAAACCCCGTGAACGTGCACGATTCAAGTTTTGATATTGGTAGTGATTTGAATCTCCCTCGTGAGGATATTGCTCATCAACACTCACACGTTGGATTATATCATCGATAAAGGTGATAAAGGTTGAGGCTGATATGGTGAAGTATTTATTAAAATACTCTGTGCTAAAAGTAAATGAGTTTGATTTCTCGGGCTTTAGGTTGGGGTTTGAATGGTTAACCGTGCCGCCACCCATACCTTCATTATTATAGTATAGCTCCATTAGGTCGGGAGCTCTAAAACCTCCAGCATACGATAGGCGCACATTAAAGTGTTCCCATGCATACATAGTCGATAAACTAGGAACGAATCTATTTTTAAACTCTTTGTGATGTAAAGCTCTAAAACCTGCAATAACTGAGAGAGATTTAAAAAACTTCATCTCATCTTGAGCATAGAGTGATAGGGTATAAGCAGACTTTGAATGATCTAGCTTTTCAGGATTTTTAAGGTAGTCGTTGGTGAAATTAATTCCTGTGCTCAGTTTATGGTTACCCAGTCTGAAAGCCCCCTTAAGGTCGGTATTACTATAGCGTTGGCGCTTGGATAGTGTAGACTCGCCTGCTAATATTTTTTTGTCGTCTTTGAAATAGTCTTTTTCATACTCATAATTATCGAAATAAGTATTCAGACTGATACTACCAAGCTTTTTGGGTAAACGGTAGATTGCTCCAGCACCAACATTATAGTCTTTGTAGTGCATATTGTATTTGTAGCTGGGCACCTGTTGTTTTCTCTTTTGCTTTTTGTTGTAATAAGTCCCTGTAGCATTAAACGTTAACTTAGGAATGGGAGTAAAGGTGAATTTTTGACGAACATTATCTGAGTAATATCCTGTTACAGCTTGTTTGTCTGTTGGTTTTACTTGTGGTGTTCCATCGCTATTCCACTTTTTAGTCCACTCGTATGGGCTAAGTTGCCAACCATCTGTTTGTCTGCGTTGGTAGCTAGTCTGAGAGGTGAATTTCTTGTTTTTTATCTCAACAACCGATGAACTGAAGAATTGGCCTTTGCGAGATATCTTATTTGTTGTTGTTACACTGATATCATCTGTGGGGTTTTGTGTAATGATATTGATTACACCTCCCATAGCTTCTGACCCATAAAGAGCCGAAGCCGATCCACGAACCACTTCAATACGTTTGATTTTACTCATGTCGAGTCGCTCAATATCGGTCTGACCACTGGTATCTCCATTAAGTTTATTACCATCAACAAGAATTAGGATGTTTCTACCACTAAATCCACTAGCTACAATACCATGGCTTTCACTATAGGTAATTGATGAGTTCATGTTGCGAAGAATATCTTCGAGTGAGGTACTTCCTGAGTTGATAATTTCTTTCTGTGTGAATACTTGGGTGTGGATAGGAGAGTCTTTGAGATAACTGTGAGTACCCGTTCCGGTAACTACGACCTCCGATAGTTTGAAGGGTTTGTCTAGTAGTGTGATTTTAAGGTTGTTTTTGTTCTTGATTTTGTCAATCTCAATGCTTGTGTCCATAGCGCTGAGGGCAAAGACTTTCAGAATTTGATTCTCGCTCTCTTTATAGTGGAGAATAAAAACGCCTTCTTCGTTGGATGTCGTACCAAAAGGAGTTCCTTCAATTGCAACTGTTGCATGACTGACTGGATAGCCTTTTTCGTTCTTCAAGGTGCCCTTGATTTGATTCTGTGCACATAATAGGTTTAATGAACTGCATAGAAATACAGTTATCACCAATAATGTCTTTTTCATTAGAGTTTTGTCTAAAAAGATGATTAATCTATCCTTAGCCACGAGGATAATTATTGTTTGTATGCTAGGCAGGTTTCCTGACTTGTTCCATTTAAAAAGCCTTCCCTTTCTGATTAGTGAAAAGTGGCAAAAGTTTCTTTTAAATGTTTTACTTGAACTTACAGTAGCGGGCACTGTTCCGGACTTTAACCGAATTCCCTTTTATGCTTAAATTGAAAAATTAAAACATCACCTAAGCGTAGCAAAGGTAGGAAAAAATTAAAATATAGTTAAACAATTATTTTTATTTTTTGACTAAGAAGATACCTTTGTAGAGAGTTTAGCACTATAATTAATGAAAACGCTCATGAGAAAGTCGAAATTTATGATTGCTGCTGCCAATTCGGGGGCAGGCAAAACAACCCTGACCTTAGGATTGCTCAAAGCATTGAGTGATATGGGTTTGAATGTACAGCCATTTAAGTGTGGTCCCGACTATATTGATACTCTTCTTCACACTTGGGCTTGTGAGAACCCTTCTATAAACTTAGATTTATTTATGTCTTCAACTGCTCATTTGAACCATCTATTTGCAAAGTATGGAGGTATGGCTGATGTTTCGGTTGTGGAAGGTGTTATGGGCTTGTTTGACGGTTATAATAAAATGGAGGGTAGTGCTGCTGCTGTGAGTAAGTCACTTGATCTTCCCGTCCTACTCGTTGTTAATGCGCAAGCTAGTGCTTATTCTGTTGCTGCTTTACTCTATGGATTTAAGAATTTTGATCCTCAAGTCAATGTAAAGGGAGTTATCTTTAATTGTGTAGGCTCTGAAAGTCATTATTCTTATCTGAAAGATGCTTGTCTTGATGTTGGCCTTGAACCTCTAGGATACTTGCCTAAGGATATTGAGTTTGAGATTCCTTCACGTCATTTAGGTCTGAATACTGAGGATAGAGAGAAGATAGATAACACATTGTCTCATCTTTCAACCAGAATCCGAGAGCAGATTAATATTGAACGTTTGTTGGAACTCACTCAAGTTGATGAGTTGCCCGTAATGAATCAAGAAGAACAGATCGAAGGTTCTGCACGTCTCAAAATAGCCGTGGCTAGGGATAGGGCATTCAGCTTTATGTATCATGAGAATATTGAGAGCTTCAAAAGCATAGGTGATGTTGAGTATTTTAGTCCACTTCAGGATACTAGTCTACCACAAGCCGACTTGGTTTATTTACCAGGAGGATATCCTGAGGTTTTTGCCGAAAAGTTGAGCCGAAATAGATCTATGCAGCAAAGTATTAGAAATTATGTCGAATGTGGAGGACGATTGCTGGCCGAATGTGGAGGTATGATGTACCTAACAAACTCGATAACCGATGAACAGGGTAGAAATTGGCCTATGGTTGGTTTATTCGACGCAGATTGCAGTATGGAGAAGATGAAACTCAGTTTAGGTTACCGTTACTTTGATTATAAGGATATACGTTTTTATGGGCATGAGTTTCACTACTCACAAATGGATAGTAGTAATGTAAGTAGCGAAGTGCAGCAATATGGAGCAAGGAATCAACCTGTTGTAACTAAATTAATGCGCTACAAAAATGTTATAGCAGGCTACACTCATCTCTACTGGGCTGACAAAGCTAACTGGCTATCTATATTTGATTAATCTTAATAATTTAATTTTATGGCAGTAAGAATATATACAAAAGGTGGTGATAAAGGAATGACGGGGCTTCACGGAGGACAGCGTGTTCCTAAAGACGATCTTCGGATTGAAACCATTGGTTCGCTCGATGAATTTAATAGTTTGCTGGGTGTAGTTCGTTCATTTATGAAAGAGGATGATGCTCGCCACGATATATTTTATCGAATTCAAAAAGAGTTGATGGTCGTGATGTCGTTAGTGGCTACTCGCTCTATTGATCGTGATAAGAATCCCAACAAATTCGATGAAACTATTGTACAATTTTGTGAGGCTAAAATTGATGAAATTGTAGAGGCTATGCCCGAGAATGAATATTTTGTTTTGCCTGGTGGTAATCTTATCTCTTCGCATCTGCATTGGGCTAGAACCGTTGTACGCAAGAGTGAACGACGAATGTGGACACTCAATAACGAAGATGAGTTACCTGAAATGGTTTTGAAATTTGTAAATCGATTATCAGACTTACTATTTGTTATGGCACGACAAGAGATGTTAAATTCTGGGCGAGATGAAGAGAAATGGCATAAATTTCTTTACAAAAAGAAGAGAAAATAGAGTTCGTAATTAGCTCGTACCAGTGATAGACAGTCTGATTAGCATGTTTGTTTACTCCTTAGGGTAGTAATTATGCTGTTTATATTTTTATAATACTATATATTAGCAAGAAGCAGTTTATTATGCTTTTATTTGTGCAGAAATATTATAAACAACGCGATTAGTTATTTTCAAGTTATGCGGAATAAGTACTTACTTTTTTGTGCGGTATATAGATATCAATCTCAGTTTGATAAAATAATAAAGAATGATGACGTAGTTCACCACTTCAGCAAACCAGTTGTGTTTACTGAAATGGCCATGCAAACAATGATTCGCAAACGGTTGGAATATAATTACGATGTTGTTGATGAAGAGTCCTGCTTTGTGTTTCTAGAAGACCTGAAAGCACAACGGCTGATTACTCAACCCTTCTTTTCAGTTCTAGTTGACCTTTGGCAGACTAAAAAAGACTTGACATTTCAGAAAGACATCTGTTTTGATGATCTATCTCTAACTGACTCTTACTTATTGAGTCAGATTCATCATTACGAACAAAACTTAGATGCTGATGATGAAGAGTTTTTCATGCAAGCCCTAAAAGATCAGTTAAACGATTTAGCAATTGATCCTGATGGTTTTTCTACAATGTTTAACATCTTAGATCAATATGCAGACTTAGTAAATATGGCTTATCCTTTTCTATATTGGGGCTATGATATAGCACGATTCATAGAGGTCATTCGAGAATCTTACGAAGTTGGCTATTTGACCAAAGAGCAAGCTAACGAGCAAATTGATGCTCTTGCTTATTCTGTGGAGAAGAAGTTTACAAGCTGGGAACAGTTTTTGGCAAGCTGTATCGTTGGAAAATGTTTTAAGAGTGGTGGAAAGCTTTTTAGTAATAATGACATTCTTAATATCAATGATTATGTAAAGAATATTTATGATTTGATTCAATCTCCTAATAATATTCTAATTAACTCGGGTATATGGCCCCATAGTAACCTCAATCAGCTTGCATTTAAACTCGAAAGATCGTTCGATCTAAAACCCAATAAGGTTGCTGATGTTCTATCCGAATATGGGGTAAATGTACAGATGAAGACAAAATCGGTTACGCTGGCTTATGAGAAGCTTTTTAAACCTCTAGAAGAGGCTGATTTAAGCTTAATGTTCGAAGGAGAGAAGCAAACAGAAGAGTTTCTTTTTGCGATCGCCGAAACAGACAGTGATGTGCTATTTTGGAAACGCTTTCACACGCTAAAAGAAGACTTCGAGCTGTTTTTTAGTAAAAATGAGATCCCTCTCTTTATCTTTGGCAACTTTTATCTAACCAATAAAGCTATGTATAATACTAAACGCGCTTTATTTAGGAAAAAACTAGTTGTCACCCCAATCAATGAACTCGAATATCGTATTGTTCCCCACATTGAAAGCTTTAGTTTTACACTCTATGTAAACTCTGTTAAGATGCTATTAATAAAGCTCTCTAAGTTTGCTGATGCATCGGTAAATCTGAATGCAGGTGATCGTTATGCTCTCGAACAACGATTTATTAAAGAGTGTAAGATTGTGAACGATATCCTCAATGGCATAAGAGTCAACTAGATTCCTTGACCTAATCTTGCTTTGGTTAATATGCTCTTTTGGCTTAAGTCGTCGTATGAGGGGTATATCTTATTTGTGGTTAAGAAAATATTTGATAGCTCTCTACTAGTTTTGATCCTTTTTCTCTTCTTGAGGAATTCTAAATGAAGAGTAGAAGTATAGGAATGCAGCTATACAGACTAGTAATATCCACTCATTATTATGGAAATAGAGCATTGAGCCACCAGCAGCTATTAAGAGAATAGTTGCTAAAAATTGTTGTCTAACAAGTCTTTTTATATTCTTATTATCCCCTGTATAGGGTGAGTTTAATTGTGCTAAAGCTTGTAGAGTTGCACCGATAGTTACTAAGTAGGGAGCATATTGCCAACGTGTAACTTGTAGGGCTACACCTACTAGTGTAAGCAAAGCTCCCAAATAGAATAAATAGGGTATGAGTTTCTTCATTTAATCTTCAAATACGTAGATGTCTTCGTTGGGTTTTTTCATAAAATAACGCTCACGAGCTATACGTTCAAGTACCTCAGGATTAGAATTTAACTCTTCAAGCAATTTTATGCTTTTGTCATTTTCGTCTTGATAATGCTTGATTTCTCTCTTTAGTTCAGCTATTTCTCGTTTGCATTGGAACTTCTTAATTAGATTGTTTTCATCTATAAATATAAGATGAATAGCGAAGATCCCCACTAATATGAAAATCTTAAACTTGCCTAATCTCGACCAAAAAGTAGAAAAATTACCCATGTCCAATAATCTAATTTCTGTTTTTACAAAGATATAATAAATATCTGCAAGGTAGGGAAAATAACCTTATAAAACTTAGCTTGTTATAGACCAATCCTCTCGGTTTTTATGTATATTTGTATAAATTCAATAAAGGAAAACTATCCATCATATGGAAAACTATTTAGTATCAGCCCGTAAGTATCGTCCTGCTACATTTGATACCGTTGTTGGTCAAGGGGCTTTAACAGAAACACTTAAAAATGCCATTGCTACCAATAAGCTGGCACATGCTTATCTGTTTTGTGGACCTCGAGGTGTTGGGAAAACCACTTGTGCACGTATATTTGCAAAGACTATTAATTGCTTAAATCTGACTCCTTCGGGTGAAGCGTGCAATAGCTGTGAGTCTTGTGTGGCTTTTAATGAGCAACGATCTTATAATATTCACGAACTGGATGCTGCCTCTAATAACTCTGTAGAAGATATTAGACAGTTAGTAGATATGGTGCGTATACCTCCTCAAATTGGTAAATACAAGGTTTATATCATTGATGAGGTGCATATGCTTTCAACAGCAGCTTTTAATGCGTTTCTTAAAACTCTTGAGGAACCCCCAGCACATGCAGTCTTTATTTTAGCAACTACTGAGAAACATAAGATATTACCTACTATACTTTCTCGCTGTCAGATCTATGATTTCAATCGAATAAGCGTTAAAGATATTGTAGACCATTTGATTGGTGTAGCCAAACAAGAAAATGTAACGGTAGAACCCGAAGCATTAAATGTTATAGCGCTCAAAGCGGATGGTGGGATGCGTGATGCACTCTCTATTTTTGATCAGACTGTGAGTTTTACTCGTGGTAATATTACATATAAGGCTGTTCTTGAGAATTTGAACGTTCTTGATTATGAATATTACTTTAGTCTGACTGATGCTTTCTTATCCAACGATGTTGTAAATTCTCTACTGTTGTATAATCAAATCTTAGAACAAGGATTTGAGGGTGGACAGTTTATTACTGGTTTAACGAGTCATTTCCGAGATTTACTAGTGAGTAAAGACGAGGTGTCGTTACCATTATTGCAAGTAGGGGCTAGCATTCGATCTCGTTATTTAGAGCAAGCCAAACGTTGTTCTTCAAAAATGCTATTTAGTGGAATGAAACTTTGCACCGAATGCGATTTAAACCTCAGAGTAAGTAAGAATAAGCGACTGCTGATTGAATTAACATTAATCCAGTTGGCTCAATTAACTCAAGAGGAAACCGAGGGAAGCAGGCCTTCGGGTCTAAAGAATAATATAAAACCAATAAATAAGGCTACTCAGGCTACAGAGTCTCAAGTACCTACTCAAACTCAAGGGGGAGTAACGAACGCTAGCAAAGCTGCAGAATTGCACGATACTAAAGTAAGTTATAATCCAGCTCCTATTACACCTCAAAAGGTTACCACTAGTTCAGCAAAAGATAAACCTGCTCACGATGGTGGAGTTGCCGACTTTCTTAAAGGTACAGGCCCTGCCAAACGCAAATTACCATCTGTAAAAGTGGGGGATTTGGGTGTTTCGATCAAGAGAGAGCAAAATAGACAGGCTATAGGTGAAACGTTAGTTGCTAATGCAGCAACTAAACAGGAAGCGAAAAACAGTTCGACTTTTAATGAATCAGACCTTAATTTTCAATGGCAATCGTATGCTAATCGTATGCCTATAGAGCAAAAAGCTTTTGCTGTACGTATGCAAGCTATGCGAGTAACCTTGTTGGATGCTCATAACTTTGAAATGGTTGTAGATAATGAATTAGTTGCTCGCGACTTTTCTGAGCTTCGCCCAAGTATTGAGTCTTTCATGCGGAAAGCACTTCAGAATGATTTTGTAACGATGCAAGTTAGGGTCAGTGAGGCCAATGAGAATAACAGGGCCTACAGCAGAACAGATAAATATCAACTAATGATTGAAAAGAATAAGTTTCTTAATGACTTTAGAAATGAGTTTGGTTTAGAATTCAATTAATCAAAGTTCTTATATAAAATGATAAAGGCATAATTTCAATCTTGAGATTATGCCTTTATGTTTTAAGTAATATATTCAAATCTTCAGAGAAACCTAATTCCTCTCTGATTCATGTCGCAATTTAGTCGTTGGTGTTATCTCTGATGTTTAGATCTTTTATCAAAAGTTCGGAGCTAAAGGCGTAGCTTTTTCTTCGCGTTTCGATTAAGGCATCCCATTGGTCTTTAAAGACAGACTCATTATCAACCTTAAAGTCTTCGGAACCAAACTCATCAATTCGATCTAGTAAAACAGCAATGGAGAGTTTGTTAATGTCCATGGCAGGCTGAAAGCCAATTAATTCAGCTTCTGTGCTGACAATAACCTCTGTAATAAGTTCTACCTCAAGTAGCGTGATTATAGTGCGATTAACCAGTCGGACTGGTATCTTATATTGAGCTGATATCTGATCAATAGTTAGAGCTTCTTCGTTGTTTTCGAAGCGTTTGCACAGAAGTGACATGATCGAAATAGCAATGAAGTCGCGGTATCGTCGGCTAACATTACGTGTGTCTTTGTTAAAGCTATAGAGTCGGATATTTTGTGAGGTGTAGGTTAGTTGAGCTCCAAATAAGCAAATTGTCCATGAGGTCTGAAGCCAAAGTAAGAATAGGGGAACAGCGGCAAAACTACCATAAATTGCGTTGTATTTAGAAACCCATACCTGACCACTTATATATACGATTTGGAAAATCTGATAAATTGTTCCAGCTAAGACACCTGCTGTTAAGGCATGTCTCAGTTTCACTTTGGTATTGGGCATGAATATGTATAGCCCTGTAAACATAAGCCAAGTAATAGCGAACGGAATGAGTTGGATGAAGAATTTAGATACTGCTCCAAGCAATACGTAATCACTAACTCCTGCCAATGTTGTTGTTATAAATATGGACGCACCAGCCGATGATATAATAAGAATAGGGAGTAATAAAAACATCGAAAAATAGTCTGTTACTTTTCGGTACATAGTTCTTGCCTTTTTTACTTGCCAAATTTGATTGAAGGTCTGCTCTATATTATTGAGCAAACTAACGACAGTCCAGAGTAACATAGCTAAACCTACCCCAATGAATACCCCTCCTTTGGTTTGCTTTAGATAGGAGTTGACGAAATCCAAGATTGCTGTAGCAGTTTCTGGCTGCCCATGAAAGCTGTGCATGAGTTGGTTCTCTAGGATAGAGTCGAACCCGAAGCCTTTGGCTATGGCAAATAGTATGGCTAAAATGGGAACAATGGCGAGTATTGTGCTGTAAGTTAGTGCAGAAGCTTTTGAACCTATACGGTCGTCAATAAATTGCAAGACGGTAATGTAGATAGTCTTGATGACATTGTATAGAGAAAATGTAGTCTTGGTTACTTCATTTTCAGTTATTCGCCAGATATCGACTGTTATAAACTGTATGAATTTGGATATTCTTTTGTGCATATAAAGGTCGTCGTCGTTAAACAAAAAAATAAAAAGCAGTTGGTCTATAAGCCGAGTTCTGTACCTTGCCGAAGCAAAGTGCTTGTCATTTATCTACGCATAATGTCACCATCATGCTCTAGCAGTCTACCCTTCGGCGTCGAGCGAGCAGCCCTCATAATGCCGGTATACATGACCTTGCAACTCCTCAGACGCACAGCGCGTATGTCACCATACTCCTGGTGAGCTCTTACCTCACCTTCTCACCCTTACCTACCGAAATAGGCGGTTATTTTCTTCTGCGTTACTTAACCCTCACGGATTACTTCCCGTTAGGAAGGAAGATGCTCTATGTTGCTCAGACTTTCCTCTTACACCAAAGATGCAAGCGACAAGCCGACCAACTGCTTTCTAATCTACAAAGCTAGTGGTTTTTTGCTAATAAATGGTCTAATGCCTATATTATCTATTGAAAGATTTTACCTCCACTCACTTAGAGCTCATCTAAATTACTATCTTTCTGAGAATCGTCTTATTCGGTTGCTCAATATAACTAATTGTTAGTGTTCCTATCCGATTTGATTCCTAATAGTCGTCTTAATACAGCTCAATTTGTATCCTATTAATAATGAACCTATCTTTGTGACATTATTCACTAATACATTATTAAAAATGCCAAATACGCCAAATTGCCCCAAGTGTCAATCAGCTAACACATATTTTGACGGAATGCTATTTATTTGTCCTGACTGTTTCCATGAATTTACTGAGAAAACTTCAGAGGTAGTCGAAGAGGTAGCAACAAAAGTTATTGATAGTAATGGTACAGAACTGCTCGATGGTGATGAAGTTACTGTCATCAAAGACCTGAAGGTTAAAGGCTCTTCTATGGTTGTGAAACGAGGAACTAGAGTTAAGGGTATCCGACTTTCTTCTGAAGATCCAACGCATATTGAAGGTAAGGTAGATGGTTCATCTATATATCTAATGACTTGTTTCCTGAAAAAGGGGTAAATCATATCTAAATAAAATAAGAGGAGAGATTATGTTAACATAATCTCTCCTTTTGTTTTATTCAACTCTCCAAGTTTAAAGTTGGTTTAACCTTTGTAATTGCTAAAGAAATTGATAAGAGTTCTAACTCCTGTTCCTGTACCACCAATGCCTTTATAGTCGACAGCACTTTCGTAGAATGCTGGTCCTGCAATATCAAGATGGATATAAGGATGTTTAGCAAAGTGCTCTAGAAATTTACCAGCGGTAATGGTTCCAGCAGATCTGCCTCCCACATTTTTCATGTCGGCGATTGATGATTTTAGCAGTTCTTTGTAATCATCCCAAAAAGGAAGTTGTACTAAGCGTTCGTGTACATTAGCACCAGCCTTTACCAAAGCATCAATTTTTGTTTGATCGGCATTTCCCATAACACAAGCAGCTTTGATTCCTGCTACAATTATGGCTGCTCCTGTTAGTGTAGCAGCATCAATGATTAATTCAGGATCAAATTGGTTGGCATAGGAAATAGCATCAGCCAAAATCACTCTACCTTCTGCATCTGTATTTAAGACTTCTACTGTTGTCCCGTCGAACATCTTAATAACATCACCAGGAGTATAAGCATTTTGACCTGGACGATTATCGGTTGCTGGAATGAATCCCATTAAGTGTACATCTAGTTTATTTAGTGCTGCACCATAGATTGCACCCACCATGCAAGCTGCTCCACCCATGTCGCTCTTCATCGAATCCATTGATCCGAGTGTTGGTTTAAGGCTTAGTCCACCTGTATCGTAAACAAGTCCTTTACCTACTAGGGCAATAGGCTTTTTATTGATTGGGTTTGTTGGTTTATATTCGATAACCGTAAAAGTAGGAGGGAGTACAGAGCCCATATTTACAGCAAGGAGTCCGCCCATACCAAGTTTTTCGATCTCTTGCTTTTGCATCACAGTCACTTTGAACTTAGCCTCTAACCCCAGCTTCTTAATCTCTTCTGATAGTTGTTCTGCTGTCAAATAACAAACAGGCTCGTTGACCATATCTCTAGCCCACGAAACGGCTTTGACCGTGTTATTAAGTTGGGTAACCTCGTCTTGTGAAATCTCTCCAAAAACAAGTACCTTATTCAAGGTGTATTCTAAATTCTCTTTGTCTTTAAAGTACTTCAAGAACTGATAGTTCGACAATAAAAAGCCTTCGATGGTAGCTAGTGTAGCTTCTCCATCTCCGATGAAAGTCATTTCGGTCGTTTTCTTGTCGAGTGCTTGACGGATATTGTATCCTGCAACACGCATCTTCTCTAAATCAGTACTCTCTTTTACAAAGAATATATATTGCTTACCTATTTTGCAGTAGTCGTAATCTAAATCTGAATCAAGTAGGCTTTGAGCCATTTCACGATAGTCTGAAGTTATATGTTCTACACCTTTAGAAGATGTAAGGATATAAGTCAAACTTTTTTTATAGTCTATCTCTTTTGATAATTGTAGCATAAGTAAAATCTATTATTAGTTTTGAATATATATATTTAAACAAGCATCCCTTTCTAATGTTTCAATGTTTCACTGCTTTTGTAAAACAAAATGAACTAAATTACTGTTAAAGTACCAATTATAGGATTTAATTTTTATTAATTTAACGTTACCTCACTACTTATCCTATATTTGATTATTACACTAAAACGGAACGATATGAAACATTCACTATTAGCCCTACTCTTTATGGTTGCGCCAATTTGCGTGTATGGGCAATATAATAATTACGATTTGAATAGTTATATCAATCCTGACTTCAAACGTAAATCATTGGATATTAATTTCAACTCCTCGGGTGATTTTGAGAAGAACAATCAGCTGAATAACAATAAGCTCAATGGTAATATGGCTTTTACCTACAATAATATAATAAGTAGTCGAAAGCTCCAAGAAAATATGAGTTTAGGGGTTTCTGGGTTGATATCAAACAATAAGAGTCAAAAGGAATTTTTTGACAAGTTGAGAAATAATATTGCTCAGCTAGATTTCAATCAAAAGGCACATTACTACTTCACAGCGAAGCACTTCTATGAGATCTCTCCTCGTGCTCAAGTGAAATATCAGTATGACAAGGCAACTTCCAACTCGTCCAAAGTGATTAATGCTCGTACGAACTCGTTTCGCACTGAGGTTGAAGTTGACTTAGGTTATGGTTTTGGGCGTATTGAGAATGTGACCGATGCTAGGCAAGCCATTTATATTCTTGAAGACTTGCAAGCTAAAGGCGTACTAAAGAAAACGTTGACCACCAATGAGATCAATGAACTTGCGCATCAGATGTCTATAATTAAGAATAAACGTCAGTTCGATGCTCGTGAAAAAGCAATTGACGAACTTACCTTTGTAAATAATTATCTAATTTCAGAAAACTATATTGACTCGGTAAATACTGCTGATTATTTCTTCTCGCTCAATGACCTTTGGGGTAATGGAGATAATGTAATGCGTGAAGCTGGCCATCGTTTTAAATTTGGTTTGGCTCCAACTTATATTTATCAAGGAGTTTCAAATAAGAATATTGAATTGGACGATGCACAAAATCAGTCGCATATCAATAAGAAAAACATAGATACCAAATGGGGTGGTACACTCTACATTGATTACGCCAAAGAGAAGCCTATCAACTTAAGGTTCCAGCGGTCATTTAACATTGGTGTTCGTAATGGCCTTTACAGGTGGCGTACACGTAAATCAAATGAGTTTCTGATGCATGCCTATACCAGATTGGCTTACGGATATTTCTTGGATACTCGTACCTATATTGAGGGGGCTTTTAATCAACATTTCTATTGGAATCATACTCCAGAAAGCCGTGTTGTACGTAAGTTAAATACCTTGTCTTCTGATTCATCATTAGATATAAAGGGCTATTATTTCCTTTCGGGTCAACTGAAAATGTTTGCTAGTTGCTCTTTGCTATATAGTTATTATAGAGAGATCGAGCCCAATGCTACGAATTATCATAAGTATCCACATACCAAGTTCGAATTTGGTATCCAATACTCTATTTTCTAAATAGTATCTAACTCAGTTATTAATAATAAAATTATTGATTATGACGTTTAATTTAGCACTTCACGGTTGGATGGTTATCAAGCTGATTGTAGGAATGTTTGGGGTTTTGTTTTTCCTTCGAATATCGGGTAAATCACAAATGTCACAAATGACCCCTACAGATGCTGTGAACTCCTTTGTGATCGGAGCAATTGTGGGAGGAATTATATACGCCCCCAATCTGTCTGTCTGGGATATGCTTTTTGCAATAACGGTTTGGACATTGATTAATCTAGTAATTCACTACCTCAGCAAGAAGCAGTTTTTTAATCGAATATTTCATGGCTCCGTTGTCTTTCTAGTTAAAGATGGTGAATTGGATGTTAAGGCTATGGAGAAATGTAAAATAGATATGGAGCAGCTTACGGGTAAACTTCGTGAGCAAAATATTTATAGTTTGCTCGATGTCCAAGATGTTCGTCTTGAGACGGATGGTCAGATTACGGCTTTTGAAAAGAAAGATGTTGTTCTTGGGTTTTTATTAGTGAGCAACGGGAACGTCCTCGAAGAGAATTTGAAAGATGCTGAGCGCGATGAAAAATGGTTACAGGATGAGATGACCAAACTAGGTTACGCCGACATGACTAAACTTTACTGTGTAGAATGGACTCCTGAGCGAGGTTTTTTTGTCGTTGATAAAGATGGTGCAAGCATTGACTTGGCTCCAAAACATGAAATCAAAGAATTAAAGAATGACCCTACGGTTTGAGTATATTAGTGAATCTTCAATCAATAAGGCTCCAGAACTATTAAAATTAGTCTGGAGCCTTGTTATTTGTAATATAGGAGCATTGTTTTATTCAAAAAAGATAACGCTTCTAAAATAAGATGAATTACTCAAATCTTCTTAGCCATTAACGTTTCAATCTCAGAGCTTATTTTGAATGGATTAGTCATCGGGGCAAATCTATCTACAACATTGCCTTTCTTATCAATTAGAAATTTCGTGAAGTTCCATTTAATAGCATTACCCAATAGGCCTTTGCTATTTTCTTTTAGATATTTGTAAAGAGGATCGGCATTCTGGCCATTCACATCAATTTTAGCAAAGGTCTTGAAAGTCGTTTTGTATTTCATCTCACAAAAATCTGCAAGCTCTTCATTTGTGCCTGGTGCTTGTGAGCCAAATTGGTTGCATGGAAAATCAAGGATCTCGAAGCCCAAATCTTTATATTTTAAATACAAATCCTGTAAGTCTTTATATTGTGGTGTAAACCCGCATTTTGTGGCAGTGTTTACAATCAATACTACTTTGCCTTTATATATATCAAGCGGAATATCATTCCCTTGAACATCTTTTACTGTGAAATCGTATATACTCATGTCTCTATTATTTAGTCTTTAGAAACCATATTCATTTTCAGGCTTCTAATGATTATAAAGCTAATCAAATTATTCTTCTTAGATAACCTTTATTCTCTGTTTCATCTAAAAGAGCACTAATGTCTGAGAAGTTAACTCCGAACACTGCACAGACAAATTTAGCATCATTTGTAAATTAAATTTTCTCCTCGGCTATCTTATGGCGTAGGTTATCTGTTTCTTTGTACTTGAATATAGGGGATATGATAACTAATACATTCCCCTGTTCACTAAACTATGTGGAATATCAGAAAATAACTAAACTATGGCTAGAGAATTATTTAAGCGATATATATGGTTGGTAGATACTATTAGCCAAGCTGAGGGGATTGATTATGAAACTATCAATGATAAATGGCTGCGAAGCAGTTTGTCAGATGGGAGTAGTTATCCGAAGAAAACCTTTCAAAATCACAAGAAATCTATTCAGGAAATTTTTGATATCAATATAGAGTGTGATTCCAAAGATGGCTACAAATATTATATCGAAAATATCGATGATTTAAAAGATAGCGGAACTAGAGATTTATTACTAAATGCATTTACCTTAAGTAACTTATTGAGTGAAAGTCGGAACCTTAAAAATAGGATTCATCTAGAAAATATCCCATCAGGACAAAAATACCTCACACCTATTATTGAGGCTATGCATCAAGATTCTTGCATTGAGATGACTTACCAAAGTTATTGGCGTGATTCGGCTGAGACCATTCAAATAGAGCCTTATTTCGTGAAGATTTTCAAACAACGTTGGTATGTGATTGCATATAATCGACAGAAGCAAGCAATGAGAATCTATGCTTTGGATCGCATTAGTAAGCTTAGTGTTTTAGCCGATAAATTCGAATTTCCAACAGACTTCGATCCCGATAAATATTTTCAAGATTGCTACGGCATCATTCACAATGATGAGATAGATGTCTGTACCGTTAAAATTAGAGTTAGCACTACTCAAGCACAATATCTCAGAGATTTGCCACTGCACAACTCACAAGAAGAAGAGGGGAAGGATGGCGATAGGTTTATCTTTAAATACTTTATCAAACCAAGCTTTGACTTTAAGAAAGAATTACTCTCGATCGGTGTTGAAGTAGAGGTCTTGCAACCTGAGTGGTTTAGGAATGAGGTAATGGAAGAGATTAATGAAATGAATAAATATTACAAATAAAAAACATGAGTACTAACAACGATAAAATACAGAATTTCTTATCTAAGCTATCTGTCATTGATTACAAATATAGAGTCTTAGAAGAGGGAGAAGAGCGATTTAATATCTTTACAGCTTTACACAAAGTCAATGATGAAGTTCGATTATTCTCTCGATTTCTTTCTGTATTACTTTCTCCTCAAGGAAGTCATAAGAGGAAGGATCAATTTCTAAAACTTTTCTTGGAAACTTTAGCCATAGAGGATTTCGATACTAAACAGTGTGAAGTGTATCCTACAGAGCAAAATAAATCGGAGTATAAAAACATTGATATTCTGATAATAAATAGAATACGTAAACAAGCTATAATAGTAGAGAATAAAATATGGGCTGGAGATTCTAATGGTTTTGAGTCGGGGCAACTTGAACGTTACTATAATCTTATACATCAAGAAGAGAATATACCCAAAGAGAATATTAAAGTTTTTTATTTATCACCTGATAAGAGAGAGCCTTCTGATGAAAGTTTGGGGGTATATAAAACTCTCGATAATATGAATGGTGCAACCATCGGTTATGGGTCAGAGATTTTGACTTGGTTAAATCTCTGCTTGAAAGAGTGTATTAGTACTCCATTTTTAAGGGAAAGTATTTTACAATTTATAGAACTAATAGAAGATATGACAAATAATAATAGTAAAATTGAGGAAAGATTGGAAATCAAAAACCTAATTGGATATTCAGTTGATAATATGAAAAGCGCCAAGCTGCTAACGGATAATTTCAAACATGTAAAATGGCATACTGTTTCGGAGTTTTGGAACGAATTAGCAGACGCTTTAAAATTAAAAGGATATGAAGTTATTTCTCAACCTACAGATAGCGATATAAGTAATACTACTCATTACGAGCCCTATAAGCATGGTTATGAATCGTCTAATGACTATGGTATAGATTTTAAATCTACTAATGGGTTGACATTATACGTTTGGAATGGAACAGGAGATTACTGGTTGTATTGGGGAGTTAAGAAATCAAAAGATGTGGAAGAGAAAATAATTTCTGCCATTAATATAAGTTCAAATTTATTTAAGCATACCGAAACTGATCTATGGAAAGAATTTAATCTCGAAGAGCATGAGAACATATTCTTCCCAGACTTCTCCTATGAAGGAACGTTTAATCTTATAGATAAAGATTACAGGACAAGAATAATTACAGAAAAACTAATTCCAGAAATTGACAACTTTGTGAGTAGTATTCAGACACCCTCTTATAAAGTGTTTTAGTCTTACCTATTTTATCTTAAACTGACTACTCTTTCTATCTTTATACCATTTAAGACTCATTTGAATGGTAAACAACAGAAGAATAACTGAGCAGGCAATCAGTACGGCACTGTGAGCATTTTCAAAAGCTAGTTTTGACTTGTCTTGGATTTCTAAACCTATTTCTCCTCCAACTTCATTGGCATAAACCAAGGCATCGTTGATCGAGTGGTAAACCTCTTTAGGAATCATCTTGCGTGCAACACTATCGAAAATCAGCGTTCTTGAGAAAACTTGTGAAAGCATAACTCCAAAGAAGGTAACTCCAAGACCAACACCCATTTCGTAGGCTATTGATTCCATCGAACCTGCTGCTCCAGCATTTTCGTCGTCTGCTCCCGACATAATCGAAAACGATGCAGCTAGCATAATGATACCTAGACCAAAACCTGCCATAAGCAGCCAAAACAACAGTGCAGCCGTGAGTTGAGCAAAGCCCATTTGGCTCATGACAAAGAACGAGACTGTCGAAATAGCTAAACCACTTACTATGATTTGCAGAATCCCAATTCTTCGCAGATAAGCTCCTAGTGCTCCCGAAAGAGCAAAAGCAAAGAAGAATGGTGCAATATATAGTGCAGTTTTTGTAGGTGACACCTCGTGTACCAATTGCAATTCTTGCGAAAGTAAAAGTTCGAATCCCGAACATATAGTCATGGGGATAAAAGTAAACAACATACCATATTTTACACGTGGCTTCTTCATCAATGTCCAATCGACTATACTATCGGATTTGCCCTTTTGAAGTTTGTAAAACAGATAGAGCAAGATAAGCCCAGCAGCTCCCGAAATGATCCCAAAACTCAGAGATTCGTCAAGTTTTGGGATGGTCTTAATACTATAAACTACCATAATAATCGCTACAATAAGTAGTATAGCATATTTCAACACCCATTTCTTAGTGGGGTCAGAAATGCTTTTGGGCAGTGCGAAAGCTACGAAGGGTAGTGCTAAAAGCAAAATTGGGATATTAATAAAGAAGATAGCTCTCCACGAAAAATAGTCAATAAGAAGACCTCCAAATAATGGGCCTATTGCAGCACCTCCGTTGGCAAAGATAACCCAAATCCCTAGTGCAATACCTCGTTGACGTTCGCTTTGGAAGGTTTGGCGTATTATAGCCAGCGTTGTGGGCATAATCATCGCTCCACCTGTAGCTAAAAGAATACGTGCAAAAATTAGGTGCATAGGGTGTTCAGAAAAACCTGCAGCTAGCGAAGCAATTGCAAAAATGAGTACGCCCGATAGCAATAACCTATGGTGCCCGATTTTATCACCCAATACTCCCATTGGAATAAGCAAACCTGCCATAAACAACGAATAAATATCAAGCATCCAAAGCACCTGTGTTCCACTCGCTTTGAGGTCGAGTGTAAGCGGAGGAATAGCCATATGCAAAACAGTAGAGTCAATTACTACGGGTACAAAACAGGTAATTAAAACAGCTAGGATAAACCATGGATTATTTAGAAACTTAGATCGGACTGACATTATAAGTTATTTTTTAGATTCAACATACTATTAGTCTATGCTAACATAGACTGGACGTGTTGCAAGATAACCTTTAATTGAATGCTGAAATTTGACAAAAGTCAAAAAGAGCTAGTGGTTTCCTTCTTGGTAGTAGGTCGGAGGGTACAAGTGAGTAAGTCATTTTATATTCACCCGTAGGAGTTTTGAAGAATAAATACTGTTAGAATGTAACCTCAATCCAACTATTATTATCAAAACAATCATAAATTGGGCAGAATACTTTGTTTATGATAATATTATTAATAGATTGCAATTCAGATTTAGAAATATAATGATTCAAAGAATACAAAATACGAATTGGTGGTGGAACTTACAATGTCAATATTGTGAGCGGAACTACCTGTGCTTATTTTAAAATGTAAATACTAATAAAATAAAATATACAAGGTCTATCGTACTCACGATAGGCCTTTTTTTATGCTTAAAAACGAACAGAGATGAAAAACTATGCAGTAGATTCAAGAGGATATTATGGTGATTTTGGTGGAGCTTATGTCCCCGAAGTGCTATACGAAAACATTAAAGAGCTTCAAGATAATTATTTGCGGATTATAGAGAGTGAGCCTTTTCAGTTGGCTTACCGCAAGCTTTTGCAGGATTATGTGGGCAGACCCTCACCACTTTATTTGGCCAAGAGGCTATCTGAAAAATACGGTTGCAAGGTATATCTCAAGCGTGAAGACCTCAACCATACAGGAGCTCACAAAATCAATAATACTATTGGGCAGATTCTTTTAGCACGTGAGCTAGGTAAAACTCGTATTATTGCTGAAACTGGTGCTGGTCAGCATGGTGTAGCTACGGCTACGGTTTGTGCTTTGATGGGTATGGAGTGTTTGGTTTATATGGGTGCCCTCGATGTAGAACGTCAGCGAGTGAATGTCGAAAAAATGCAGATGTTAGGAGCTACCGTAATCCCCGTAACTAGTGGCAATCAAACGCTCAAAGATGCAACCAATGAAGCCATAAGAGACTGGTGTTCACATCCTCAAGATACCTACTACATTATAGGTTCAACCGTAGGTCCTCATCCGTATCCCGATATGGTTGCTCGTTTGCAATCCATTATTAGTGAGGAGGCTAAGCGTCAATTATTGGAACACGAAGGTGTTGAGCTTCCCGATTACGTGATTGCTTGTGTAGGAGGGGGAAGTAATGCAGCAGGTATGATTTATCACTACTTAGACCACGAATCAGTACATGTCATTTTGGCGGAAGCCGCAGGGCTTGGTGTCGATACAGGTCAAACAGCTGCCACTATCCACTCGGGTAAATTGGGGATAATTCATGGCAGTAAAACGCTACTTATGCAAGATGAAGATGGACAAATAATAGAGCCCTATTCCATTTCGGCAGGTTTAGATTATCCAGGGATTGGACCACTTCATGCACATCTGGCCAAGGTTGGACGTTCGGAGGTTTTTGCTGTTACTGACGATCAGGCTATAGATGCTGCTTTTGAACTCACAGAGCTCGAGGGGATTATTCCAGCAATTGAGTCGGCACATGCTTTGGCTATTTTAAAAACAAAGAAATTCGCTCCTGATGACATCCTAGTCCTCTGTCTTTCGGGTCGTGGAGATAAAGACATTGAGACCTATCTGCAACTAAAAAACAAGAGATCATGAGAATACAGACAAAAGTAACACGCTTATTATCCGATTTGGAAACCCCTATAACCCTTTACCTGAAGATTAGAGATCTCTATGTTAGTTCGGCTCTATTGGAAAGTTCCGACTATAACTCGAGAGAAAACAGTTATTCTTTTATTGGGATTGAACCCGTTGCTAGTTACAAACTTCAGAACGGAAGAGCCGAAATTCTTCGAGGTCAAGATTCAGTGGTAGAGGAGATCTACGATTATGCCAAGACCAACTCGCTAGGAATACCCTTCTTGGACAGTTTTCAAGCGTTCCTAGATAGTTTTAAAATGGAAGGAGAGCAGCCCGAAAACAATGGACTCTTTGGCTATACCTCGCATGAGGCAATCCGCTATTTTAATCTATCTGGCGACTTTATTAGTCCTGACGATAATCAACCTCAAATCCCTGAGCTATACTATATCTTTTACCGTTTTGTTATTGTAATAAATCACCTAACCAATGAGCTGAGTATTATCGAAAATCAAGTCGAAGATACACCCAGTCGGACAGATCAATTAATCAACCAATTGGTCAATCAAGATATAATCAACTATCCATTTTCATCTGTTGGCTATGAGACCTCGGCGCTTACTGACCAAGAGCATGCGCAAATGGTGTCAGAGGGGATTGCACTTTGTAAGTCATCAGAGTTAGATCAGATTGTCTTATCTCGTAGCTTTTATCAGAATTTCCAAGGCGATGAATTCAATGTTTATCGTGCTTTACGTTCTATAAATCCTTCACCTTATCTTTTCTATTTCGACTTTGGTGCTTTCCGTATCTTTGGCTCTTCACCCGAAACACATTGTCGGATTACTAATGGACGAGCCGTGATTGACCCTATTGCAGGAACCTACCGCAGAACAGGTGATGAAAAACAGGATAACGAACTAGCTAAGCGTTTGCTTTCCGACCCCAAGGAACTAGAGGAGCATGATATGTTGGTGGAGTATGCTGAAGATGATTTAAAGAAAAACTGCTCCGACGTCAAAGTAGAGTTTTACAAAAATGTTCAGTTCTACTCACATGTTATCCATTTGGTTTCTAGGGTGAGTGGTGCTGTAAACTCTGAGGTTTCTGGTCTTAAAATATTCACCGACACCTTTCCTGCAGGAACCTTAGTGGGAAGCCCTAAAGTCAATGCATTAGATTATATCTCAAAACTCGAGACTCAGCAAAGAGGTTTTTATGGTGGATGTATTGGTTCGATTGGCTTTAATGGGAATATAAATCAAGCCATCACTATTCGAACGTTTTTGAGCTATAATAATACATTATACTATAGAGCAGGAGGTGGAATTACTGCTCAATCCAATGTCGATGATGAGGTAAACGAAGTGAAAAATAAGCTAGGTGCACTCAAGAAAGCTATTCTTTCTGCTAACGAATTAATTAAGTGAAATTATGAAACTATTATTGACTAAACTTTTTGAAAATCAGCAGTTAGACCGACAAGAAGCTTGTGCTGTGCTACAGGGTATAGGGCAAGATAAATACAATGCGGCACAAATAGCCGCTTTGATCAGTGTCTATATTATGCGTGGAATCAATATCGAAGAATTTTTGGGTTTCAGAGATGCGCTCTATCAGCTGGGTACCGATTTGACTGCTCTAAATGCGTATAAACCTCTAGATATTGTAGGGACGGGTGGAGATGGTAAAAATACATTTAATATCTCTACACTATCTTGCTTTGTCGTCGCTGCTGCTGGTTACAAAGTAGCCAAACATGGTAATTATGGTGCTAGCTCGGTTAGTGGATCCTCTACTGTAATGGAGCAACACGGAGTTAAATTCACTAATAATATTGGTGAATTAGAGCGTTCGCTTGATAAAGCTAACCTCTGTTTTCTTCATGCTCCTATGTTTAACGATGCCCTGAAGGTAGTTGCACCTATTCGAAGAGAGCTAGGAGTACGAACGTTCTTTAATATGCTGGGGCCTTTGGTTAATCCTATACGTAACCAACATGTGCTCTTGGGCGTGTTTAACCTTAAAATGCTACGAATGTATCAGTATATCTACCAAAACACGAACATAGACTTCTCTATAGTTCACTCTATCGATGGATATGATGAGATTTCTCTGACTGATAGCTTTAAGGTGGTAACTAAACTAGGGGAGCAGCTTTGTACTCCTAATCAACTTGGCTTTGAGCAATTAAATCAAACTTCAATATATGGTGGAGAAACTGTAGAACAAGCAGCAGCTATTTTTTCGGATGTCATACATAACCGTGCTACTTCGGCACAGAAAAATGTGGTGATTGCCAACGCAGGTTTTGCAATCCAGTTGGTAGATAAGCAAAAAACTATTGAAGAGTGCATTGGCTTGGCTCGAGAAACTATTGAGAGTGGTAAGTTGAAAGAGACGTATCGTCTATTTCTAGAACTAAACAGTTGAGATTATGAGTAATATATTAGACGAAATAATAGCAAAGAAGCGTGTAGAGGTTGCGAGTAGACAAAAAGAGGTTTCTTACGGTGAGCTAGAAAAGTTGGTTGACCCCATGCATAGAGGTTATTTTAAGGAGGCTTTGGAAAACTCTACTACTGGAATTATTGCAGAATTTAAAAGGCGGTCACCATCTCGTGATTGGATATTCAAGGAGGCTAAAGTTGAAGAGGTCATACCTCAATATGTTGAGGGTGGGGCAGCGGCAATTTCAGTATTGACCGATTATCCATTTTTTGGAGGAACACTTGCCGACTTCAAACAAGCAAGAGCTTTAACTAGTACCCCTTTGTTGCGTAAAGACTTTATGGTATCAGCCTATCAGATTCTTGAAGCTAAGGTACTTCAAGCCGATGCCGTGCTATTAATTGCTGCAGCATTGACCAAACAAGAGACTCTTACACTGGCAGAGCTAGCCAAATCATGCGAATTAGATACCTTGCTCGAAGTACACAACAAGGCAGAGCTTGACCACCTGAACCAATATATTGATGTGGTAGGGGTTAATAACAGAGACTTAAAATGCTTTGTAACTGATGTTGGAATCTCAGTGAACCTAGCCGATGCAATACCTCGCGAATTCCTGAAAATATCCGAGAGTGGACTCTCATCGGCTGGAACCCTAAAGGAGTTACGCGCCTTGGGATATCGAGGCTTTCTGATGGGAGAGAGCTTTATGGGAACTTCTGATCCAGGTTTAGCACTAACCAATTTAATTAAAGAACTATGTTGAAAGTTAAGGTTTGTGGAATGAAGTATGCTGACAATATAGAAGCGTTATCTCATTTGCAGGTAGACTATCTTGGGTTTATCTGCTATCCTAAATCACCGCGATATATTGATTTAAATAACGAAGTTCTAGCTCAAAACATGTCAAAGATAAACTCTTCAATCCAACGTGTTGGTGTATTTGTTAATACGAGCTTAGAAGATATTAAAGCGTCTGTTGAGCAGTATCATTTCGACTTGGTTCAGTTGCATGGGGGTGAATCACCTAGTTTCTGTAAGCAAGTTCAAAGCTTTATACCTGTGATAAAAGCTTTTAGTTTAGAAAGCAAAGAAGACTTGAAGTCAATAGCCGATTACGAGCGAGCTTGTAGTTATTTTTTATTTGATACAAAGACTACAGCTTACGGAGGATCGGGACGCAAGTTTAATTGGGATTTACTCGAAGCTTACAACGGCACTACACCTTTCCTACTTAGTGGTGGTATTGGTATCGGCGATGCTTACCGAATAAAAGAACTCAAGCATCCACTTTTGCTAGGGGTTGACCTGAATAGTCGGTTCGAAATCGAGCTTGGGCTCAAAAATATTAATCAATTAGAAACCTTTATAAAACAACTCAACGATGAATCGAATTAATATACTTTTTAGAAATAAGAAAAGCGATATCTTGTCTGTATACTTTACAGCTGGTTATCCAAAACCGGAATCTACTTTGCCTACCATTAAAGCTTTGGAGGCTGGGGGTGTTGATCTACTCGAAATTGGTATTCCTTTTTCAGACCCTATGGCCGATGGCCCCACTATTCAGCAGAGTAGCAAAATAGCACTCGATCAAGGCATGAGCTTGAAACTGCTATTCTCACAACTCAAAGATGTTCGAAAGGAGGTTTCAATTCCGTTAATCCTCATGGGTTATCTTAATCCAATCTTGCAATTTGGTTTTGAATCGTTTTGCGAGCATTGTCAGTCGGTTGGTATTGATGGTGTAATTATCCCTGACCTACCGTTCAACGAATATATTGAAGATTATAAGCTGGTTGCTGAGAAGTATAATATAAAGATTATTATGCTCATTACCCCTGCAACTTCGGAGTCACGGATTCGTCTGATCGACCAGAATACCGATGGGTTTATCTATGTGGTTTCTTCAACAGCTGTAACAGGTTCTCAAGATAAGTTTGGTGATCCCCTGCAAGACTACTTCAAGCGTGTAGATGCTATGGGTTTAAAGAATCCTAGACTGATTGGTTTTGGTATTTCAAATGCTCAGACACGAGAGGCCGCAAATCGTAATGCCCAAGGTGTCATTGTAGGTAGCAAGTTTATTCAGCTTCTGGGGCAAGAAGCCTCACCAGAAAAAGCTGTTTGTCGTTTGAAGCAGGATTTAGGAGTTTAATAAATTGATCTTATTTGCTAGTCGCGTTTTTGGCAAACTTACGGCGGATTCTGCTGAGTGTCTCTTGAGAAATAGCCAAGTACGAAGCGATTTGTCCCAGAGGAACACGCTGAAAGATATCAGGTGAACTGCTCAGAAGTTTTTCATAACGCTGGAGGGCTGTTTGGGTTTGAAGTGAGGCAACACGCTCTTCAAATTCCATACAGTACTCTTCGGATAGTTTTCGGCCAATGGTATTCATCTCTTCCGATTCCTTATATAGCTGATTGAAATCAGTATCTTTAACATAATAGATAGAAGAGTCTTCGAGGAGTTGAATGTTTTCGAATGATCGTATCTTGAAGAAGAAGGCCGAGCTAAAAGCTACTTGATTCTCTTTGCAGAACCAAGTCGTAACTTCTTTTCCTTCACGTTCGTAGTAGAAACGCATGATGCCCTTCTCGAGGATATACAAACCAGTCGTGAGTTGTCCTTTGAGGAGTAAATGTGCCCCTTTCGGTTTAGTACAGTGCTGAATTAACGGTAAAAGTAGCTTTTCTGTCTCAGTACTAATTGTTCCGTATTTTCTTAAGTTATCTATGAAAAAGTGGGGCATAGCTTATCTGCTTCTAGTTTAATGAACTCAAAAATACGACTTAATCTGATTAAAGCGAAGTAGATTAAGTCAAATCATTTGTCTCTCATTGCTTATGGATATAAAAAGAAGCCGTGTTCAATAATCACTTATTAAACACGGCTGTAAAAGTAATACCCGTATAATGTAATATGTAGATATTCAGAGGTTAAAAACAGTTTATTATATTGAATCGTAAATGTGGGTATTACATCAAAGCAAATCATCTAACTTAAGCCAGTGCAAACTATTAAGAAAATCAATAGTATCTCTGTCTTTAACCTATCTGCTAATTTATATAAAATAAATATATTTTTTGTACTATCTAGCCTCTAGTTTTTATGTTTAATAACACGCTCAGGCATAAATAATAAGCCACCAAAGCTTAATTTCCTTGGTGGCTTATTAATATGATTATATCTATCGAATTGAAATCCTTAATATTGTTCCGATTCGTTCGGGAAATCTTTGCTCTTTACATCACCAATATAGGCTTGAATTGCTCCAGTCATGACTTCTTCAAGGTTGGCATACCTGCGTAAGAACTTCGGTTTAAAGTCATTATTCATGCCTAACATGTCCTGAATAACCAAAACCTGTCCGTCAACACCACCTCCAGCACCAATACCAATAACAGGGATGTCGAGCTCTCTGCTTACACGCTCGGCTAGTTCGGCAGGGATCTTTTCGAGAACCAAAGCAAAACAGCCAGCTTCTTGAAGTAAGCGAGCATCACGGATTAATTTGTCTGCTTCTGCATCATCTTTAGCACGTAAACCGTAGTTTCCATATTTGTTAATTGATTGAGGCATTAAGCCTAAATGGCCCATCACGGGAATACTAGAGTTAACGATCTTTCTGACAGTCTCGATAATCTCTTCGCCTCCCTCAAGTTTTATAGCATCCACTCCAGTCTCTTTAATCATTCGGATAGCTGAAGCTACTCCTACAGAAGAGTCACCCTGATACGTACCAAATGGCATATCCAAAACAACTAGTGCTCTATTTACAGCACGTGTTACACATTTGCCATGATAAATCATCTCATCAAGTGTTATTGGGAGAGTTGTGCTATAGCCAGCCATGACATTGGCAGCAGAATCACCAACAAGTATAATCTCCATTCCTGAACGATCTACAATGCCTGCGGTAGTGTAGTCGTAAGCAGTAAGCATAGATATTTTTTCACCTGCTTGCTTCATTTCAGCAAGTGTGTGAGTCGTAATCTTTTTTTTGTTATCTGATATATAACCAGCCATAATAAATTAAATTAAATATGAGTCTGCTCTAAGCTAAGAACAGGTAATTCAAAATCATTCTTAAAGTTTAGGTTTATTCTGATACTACTCGACTTAAGATTTCGTGAATAGAAATCAACGAGGGGCTTTCTTATATAAGAAGAAAGCAATAAACATATAGACAATATTGGGAATCCACATAGCTAGTGCTGGAGAAACCATACCAGTTACAGCAAATGTAGCCGAAATGGTTTGGAACAGGATATACGAAAAGCTAAGTGCTAAACCTATTCCTAGATAGAGTCCCATCCCTTTTTTAGACTTTCTCGAAGATAGAGATGCCCCAATGATTGTGAGAATAAATGCAGCAAAAGACATGGCTATTCGCTTATGATATTCAATCTCATATTCTGTGGTGTTACCCAATCCTCTTCTCTTTTGCTTATCTATATAGGTGCTGAGTTCAGGATTAGTCATCATCTGTTGTTGATTCTTGAAGTCTAAGAAGTCGGAAGGCTCCATTGCAATGATTGTATCTAAACGAGCTCCACTGCTGACCTTTTCTTTCAACCCTTCAAATTGACGTAATGAATAATCTTTAATAGTCCACTTATTGACTGCAGTGGTGTCGTAGGTTATAGAGCGAGCAGTCAAGTGAGATACAAGCTTCTTATCTTCGAATTTGTCAAGAATAAAGCGATATCCCGTTTTATTATAATCAGAATAGCGGTCAATATAAGCTATTAATCCATCTTCAACATGTAATTGTATATTGCTCGCTGTAGTAGCTTTTCGCGGTTTGTAGTATATGTTTTCGAACTCCAACCTTGAGGCACTACCTTTAGGAATAACATAGCTACCAAGTATGAATGTTGAGAGTGCAATTACTCCTGCCGATATCATGTAGGGCCGTAGAAATCGTGTAAAACTCATACCCGTCGACAGCATTGCTATGATCTCAGAGTTCTCAGCAAGTTTCGAGGTGAAGAATATAACAGCAATAAATACGAATAAAGCACTAAATAGATTGGCAAAGTAGGGGATGAAGTTCATGTAATAATCAAAAATAATAGCACTCCAAGGGGCATTATTATTCATGAACCTATCCATACGCTCGGTAAAGTCGAATACCACAGCAATAGATATCACAAGTGTTATTGCGAAAAAGTATGTTCCTAGGAATTTCTTAATTATATACCAATCTAAGCGTGATAATAGTCTTTTCATCTTTCTGAGGCTTCTATAATCTTGTTGTAATTCTTTTTACCATCATAGGCTTCCAAGTTGAAAAGTCTCCAGCAATAATATGTTGACGTGCTTCATCAACCAGCCACAGATAGAATGCTAAATTATGAATAGAAGCTATCTGCATAGCTAATAGTTCTTTAGCATGAAAAAGGTGACGAAGATAGGCTTTAGAATATAAAGTATCAACAAAAGAGGCTCCATCGGCTTCGATTGGTGAGAAGTCGAATTCCCACTTCTTGTTTTTCATATTCATAGTGCCATCCTTAGTAAATAACATCCCATTTCTACCGTTACGTGTAGGCATAACGCAGTCAAACATATCAACACCACGTTCGATGGCTTCGAGTATGTTCTCGGGTGTACCAACACCCATAAGGTAGCGTGGCTTGTCAGTTGGAAGAATCTCATTAACAAGTTCAATCATTTCATACATCTTCTCCGCAGGTTCGCCTACAGCTAAGCCACCAATGGCGTTGCCGTCGGCTCCTTTTGATGCAATATATTCTGCTGAAGCTCTGCGTAGGTCTGGATATACACAACCTTGAACTATAGGAAAGAGTGCTTGCTCGTATCCGTACTTGGGTTGAGTTTCGTTAAATTGGGTAAAACAACGATCCAGCCAACGATGCGTTAACTCCATTGATTGTTTTGCATAATCGTAGGTTGCAGTACCAGGAGGACATTCGTCGAAAGCCATTATGATGTCTGCACCAATTGTTCGTTGGATGTCCATCACCTTTTCAGGGGTGAAGAAATGCTTACTTCCATCAATATGTGATCTAAATTCAACACCTTCTTCTGTAATCTTACGTATGCCAGCTAATGAGAAAACCTGAAACCCACCACTATCGGTAAGCATTGGCCCTGTAAAACTATTGAACTTATGCAAACCTCCAGCACGTTCTAAAACCTCTAAACCTGGTCTTAAGTAAAGGTGGTAGGTATTACCCAAAATGATTTGAGCCTTAATGTCATCAAGCAAATCAGTTGCTTGAACTCCTTTAACACTTCCTACTGTACCGACAGGCATGAATATAGGTGTTTGAATTTGACCGTGTGCAGTAGTTAATAGTCCTGCACGCGCATTGCTTTTGGAGTCTGTATATTGTAATTGAAAATCCATTAATTCTGTTTAAGCTATTATTTCTTATCTTCTTTCTCGACAGTAAGTTGGACTGGATTCTTTACTTGCTCATCGGTGAGGGCGATATCAAGTACTTCACGAATCTCACGTACAAAATGGAAAGTTAAGCCTTTAATATAAATATCTTGAATCTCTTCAATATCTTTTTTGTTGTCTTCACTTAAAATAATGTCCTTTATACCTGCACGCTTTGCAGCAAGTATCTTTTCTTTGATACCACCAACTGGCAAGACTCTTCCTCTGAGTGTGATTTCGCCTGTCATCGCTAAATTAGGTTTAATCTTGCGTTGAGTTAAGGCTGAAGCCAGGGAGGTTGCCATCGTGATTCCTGCTGAAGGACCATCTTTAGGGATAGCGCCTTCGGGCACGTGCACGTGGAAGTTCCAATTCTCAAAAACAGACTCGTCAATATTAATATCGGTAGCATGTGTTTTAATGTATTCTAGAGCTAGTACTGCCGACTCTTTCATTACATCACCTAAGTTTCCAGTAAGGGTGAGCTTGCCTCCCTTATCTTTGCTTTTGCTTAAACTTGTTTCTACGAATAAAATTTCACCACCAACAGCTGTCCAAGCAAGTCCTGTAACAACACCAGCATATTCATTACCTTGGTATTTGTCTCTTGAGAAGTAAGGTGCTCCAAGCAACTCTTTTAAGTCTTCTACTTTCACTTCAACTGGCTCAATCTTGTCTTCGGCAGCAAACTTAACTGCCACTTTACGTAAAATCTTACCAATAATCTTCTCTAGGTTACGCACACCGCTTTCTCTGGTATAGCTTTCAACTAAAGCTTCTAGCGTTTTTTTTGGTAGCTTAACATCGCCTTTTTTCATACCTGTGTTGGTAAGCAATTTGGGTAGGAGATGCTTGCGCGCTATTTCTACTTTTTCTTCTGTTATATATCCACTAACCTCAATAAGTTCCATACGGTCTAATAGAGGTTCTGGAATAGCATTGATATTATTAGCTGTAGCTATGAACATCACTTTAGATAAGTCGTAGTCGATATCTAAGTAATTATCATGGAAGGTTGAGTTCTGCTCTGGATCTAAAACCTCAAGCAATGCAGAAGCTGGATCACCCTGATTGGAGGATCCTAATTTATCAATTTCATCAAGAATAAATACAGGATTCGATGAACCTGCTTTAATCAAACTTTTGACGATACGTCCAGGCATTGCACCAATATAGGTACGACGGTGACCTCTAATTTCAGATTCGTCGTGAACCCCACCTAAAGACATACGGATGTATTTTCTTTTTAAGGCATCAGCAATTGAGCGTCCTAGTGAAGTTTTACCAACCCCAGGAGGGCCATAAAGACAGATAATTGGCGACTTCATATCTTGTTTTAGCTTAAGCACTGCAAGATGTTCGAGAATTCGCTCCTTAACTTTGTCTAGGCCATAGTGATCTCTGTTAAGGATTTTCTCTGCACTAGGTAGGTTATGGTTGTCTTTGGTAAACTCATTCCAAGGTAGGCTTAGCATGGTTTGAACATAGTTCATCTGGATACTAAAGTCGGGAGATTGTGTGTTAGTACGTTCTAATTTATCGACCTCTTTATTAAAGATTTCGTATACCTCATCACTCCACATTTTTTGCTCGCCTTTCTCGCGTAGCTCTTCAATTTCTTCTTCCTGGCTGTTGCTGCCAAGTTCATTCTGAATGGCTTTTATTTGTTGTTGCAGGAAATACTCTTTTTGTTGCTGATCAATATCTTCACGAGTTCTCATCTGAATTGAAGCTTTGATATCTGCAAGTTGTACTTCTCTGTTTAGGATACGTAGTAATTTGTTGGCACGCTCACGAAGAGAGTCTATCTGTAATAGCTGCATTTTCTCTTCCATAGGGAAAGGCAAATTAGTACAGATAAAGTTGATTAAAAACATCTGGTTGTTGATGTTCTTAATACCAAAAGCAGACTCAGGATTCATCGTGTCTGCAGTTCTTATATAACGGATTGTTAAATCCTTGCAAGTTTCAACCAATGCAATGTCTTCTTCGTTTTCTTTATCCAAAAGCACCTCATTCAATAGAGTAACTTCTCCCTTCAAATAAGGAGTCTCTTCAGTAATCGAATTTAATGTCATTCTGCGTACGCCTTGAAGAATTACCGTTACGGTTTGGTCGGGCATTTCAAGTGTACGAACGATTTTAGCAATGCAGCCAGTTTCGTATAGATCTTCAAACTTAGGTTGATCTGTTTGTGCTTTTTTCTGGCAAGCAACAGCAATATAGCCCTGATTTTGTTCAGCGTCTTTTACAAGTCGAAGTGAGGATGCTCTCCCTACAGCTACGGGTAAAAACACACCAGGGAACAAAACCATGTTGCGCAATGGTAATACGGGAATCGCTTGCTCGATTTCAATATCCATCATTTGCTCTTCACTTCCTTCGAAGTCGGCAATTAACGATAAGGTATTGCTTCCAGCGTCTTCCATCTCTTTCATATATATATTATCCATAATCAGTTCTTTAATTGTTATTATGTCACAATGGCAGACACAAAACGCCTGCAAAGTTAATCTATTCTTTATTAATTGTAATAAGATAAGGTACATATTATAAGCAAATAGGGTGCCAAAGTCTTATTAGTCTTAGTTTAAATACTAATTTTGCAATATTTAATTATTTAGCAAATTTATCATGGCAACTCCTTATTTTAGGTTTAAGCAATTTACTGTTTGGCACGATCGATGTGCAATGAAAGTTGGGACTGACGGGGTCTTGCTCGGTGCTATTGCACCTATATATAACAAATCAAATGTGCTTGATGTTGGTACGGGTTCAGGTTTAATTGCCTTAATGCTTGCGCAAAGAAACTCCACAGCTGAAATAACAGCTATCGAACTTGATGCTGATGCTGCCCAGCAGGCAAGAGAAAACTTTGATAAATCTCCATGGGCGACTCGTCTTACGCTTCATAACCTAAACTTTAAATACTTTAATCATCCTGATAAGTTTGATCTTATTGTATCGAATCCACCCTATTTTGTTAACTCTTTGCTTTCGCCTAGTATTGCTAAGAATGCTGCAAGGCATACCGAAGGTCTGAGCTTTACCGATTTGTTGTCAGGTGTTGCCAGGCTCTTGACTGATGAAGGAATAGCATGCTTCATCTTACCTATTGAAGCAAAAGATAATTTTACTGCAATTGCGCAATCTCTAAAACTCAATCTTACACGTTGTATTCAAATTCAAACTAATCTCGGAGGCAAAATAAGAAGAGTGATATTAGAGTTTCAATTTAAGGAGAGCGACCTAGTAGAGGAGGATTTACTAATTGAGATTGAGCGACATAAGTATAGTTCAGCATATATTGAACTTACCAAAGAGTTCTATTTAAATATGTGATAATAATATTTTGTTTAATTATTTCGCTTAAAAACTTTGCAGTAAATAAAATTACTTTTATCTTTGCAACGCTTTAGACAGGCAATTGTCTTTGAGCACGGGGTGTAGCGCAGCCCGGTTAGCGCACCTGCTTTGGGAGCAGGGGGTCCCAGGTTCGAATCCTGGTACCCCGACACAAAAGGAGCTTTAGAATATTCTAAAGCTCCTTTCCTTTTATAATCCTCTATTTACTAAATAGTTCGATTGTCATTCTTTCGTGATCCGTTTTACTCGCCCTTAGCCGCGTGAATTTCGATTTCAATTTTGATTTCGGGCATACCAAGTGCTGAGATATAGCCAATGGTCATTGATGGATAATTACTGCCAAATAAATCGTCCCATAGGGGATAGAAGACATTATCCCAGTCGATCTCTTCTATAGCCCAAATATTCACTTTAGTTACATTGTCGGCATCCAAATCTTGACTTTCTAAAACTGGAGTTCCAGTTTCATATATCTTTTATGACTGCACAATTAGATATCAAGAAAGGGATAAAAAGCTTTTTTAAAGTAGCTTAAAGTTAAACCTTTACGCAACTAAAAGTAAGGCTTTGCAACATTTAACTATTCAAATTCCTAGAATAATGCTTGTAATCAATATATTACTGAATCGCTTTGCGATATTTCGTTGTGTAATTAACTTGATACGAGGCTCAATTGACCAAATAATGCTTAAAATGCAGAGCCATTTTGAATTTAAAAAAGCAATACTAATCACTCATATTTGACTTATTATCCTTATATTTGCATACAACCACTCAATAATAGATGATTAAAGGAATCCCAACTATAGAAACACCCTCTTCTGTAATGTTAAAGATAGCAGAAGCAGTTAAAACGAGAAGATTAGAATTAAATCTTACTCAAAGTGCATTGGCAAAGCGTTCAGATATGTCTTTGTCGAGTTATCGACGTTTTGAAACAATGGGAGATATCTCGTTGAAAAGCTTGGTGCAGATTGCTTTTGCGTTGGATGCTACTGATGACTTTTTAGAGCTGTTTTCTAAAAAGCAATATACAAGTATTGATGATGTGGTAGCATCGTCGAAAGTAGAAACTAGACAAAGAGGTAGCAGAAATGAATGATATCAAAGTTTTAGAAGTAGCCTTGGCAGGGGAGAGAATAGGCAAACTAGCTCTTACACCTGAAAACCTATGCGCATTCGAATATGATGCAAACTATTTGCAAAATGGAGTGTCCATTTCGCCTTATTACTTACCTCTGAAAGCTCAAGTTTTTATAGCAAAGCGTGGCCCATTTGCAGGAAACTTTGGGGTATTTGATGATAGTTTGCCTGATGGTTGGGGGAATCTTATCTTGGATAGATACTTGAAAGAGAAAGGTATCAATCCTTATCAACTAACTATTTTGCAACGCCTTTCACTCATTGGTAAAGCTGGACGTGGAGCATTGGAATATTATCCAGACAATAGTGTTATAGAAGATGCTGACTACTTGGAACTAAACAAAATAGCAGAAGATGCTGAAAAACTTTTAAATTCAGATGAATATACTTCGGGTAGTTTAGAGGCACTTTACAGACATGGTGGCTCTTCGGGTGGAGCAAGGCCAAAAGTGTTTTTGAAAATAGACAATGAAGAGTGGATGGTAAAATTCAAAGCTGGCATCGTCCCAAAGAATGTGGGAGAAATAGAATATAACTATTCAGTGCTAGCTCGCCAATGTGGTTTGATAATGCCTGAAACAAAACTCTTTGAAGGAAAATACTTTGGAGTAAAACGATTTGATAGAGAGAATGGAATTAAGTGTCATGTGATTAGTGCAGCTGGTTTGGTAAATGCTGATTATAGATTGCCTAGCCTCGATTATGAAGGCTTGCTCACTATCTGCCTAAATCTTACTCGTGATATGGAGGAAGTTTATAAAATGTATCGCTTGATGGTTTTCAATGTGTTAATTGGCAACAAAGATGACCATGCCAAGAACTTTTCTTTCATCCTCAAACATAAGGAATGGAAACTTTCTCCTGCTTATGATATTTTACCCAATGAGGGCTTTAATGGTTATCATACTACGACAATTAATGGAAAGGGCAATCCAACTAAAGAGGATATTTTTGCTGTAGCGAAAAAAGTGGGATTGGATGTGAGTAAATGCAAATTGATTTATGAAGAAATTGCTGATAAAATAGTTTGTTTTAAGGACACCCTTTCATAAAGTGTGTAAGTTAAAATGATCGGCTTGGGTAACAACTTTACCTGAGCCGTTGTTTTATAATAAAAAACTTAGACATGTATGAAAACAGAAGATTTAATCCCCGATGAGTTCTTTAAACAGTTCAAAACAGGTGAAGAACTAAACAACTTCCTTAAGTCCATTCAAAAGC
>NZ_AQWS01000008.1 GCF_000375405.1 Bacteroides propionicifaciens DSM 19291 = JCM 14649
TCCTAATTATTTACAAAGAAAGGGTCAGGCTATAACAATAACCCAACCCAAGCTTAATTTACTTACACACTTCCTGAGACAGTGTCCATTGCAATAAAAAACACGATAGCTATCACTAGCCAAACGCCTAAAACTCTAAAAATTAAATATCGAAGTTCATCTAGATGATTCCAAAAGGTCATCTCTCCCATATTTTATTCAGCTTTAGGTTTATCGTTATTTTTTATTTCTTCTTGTGTTTTGTTGATTTCTTCTTTGGCGTCATTCACACCATCTTTAAAACTTTTGACTCCTTTTCCTAGCCCTCTCATCAACTCAGGAATCTTCTTTCCTCCGAATAATAATAAGACTAAAATGCTACGATTATCCACTCCGAACCTGAAATAAATGCTAGCGTTGTTGTTAGTAAAAACATATTAGATTAATTTAAAATTACTCTTACAAAAGTACGAAATAAACAGCAATTTCTAGTCTAAAAAGTAAATACGCTTCACACGATTTGATATGTTTGCTAAAATCTCATAAGGTATTGTATCTAATTTATCGGCAAGCACTTGAGCAGGTAAATCTTCGCCATAAATAACAACCTCATCACCTTCTTTACAATCAATATTGGTCACATCAATCATACTCACATCCATGCAAATATTACCCAAATAAGGTGCTTCTTGTCCGTTGACTAAACTGTATCCATTTCGATTGCCCAAGCGGCGATTGAGCCCGTCGGCATATCCTATAGGAATAGCTGCAACACGGGTTACCCGATCAACTATACCTTTGCGACTATAGCCCACGGTTTCATCGGGTCCTATTTCTTTAATTTGCAAGATTGTTGTTTTGAGAGTATTAACAGTTTCTAACCCTGTCCCACCCGAAGGGTGAACACCATATAAACCAATCCCCAATCGCACCATATCATAATGTGCTGATGGAAAACGTTGTATCGCAGCTGAGTTACATATATGGCGAATAATCTTATGGCTGAATGCTGCTTGTAACAGAGCAGAAGACTGATCAAAACAGGCTATTTGAAGAGCAGAGAACTCATCAAAATCTACTGAATCACTACCTACCAGATGCGAAAACACTGACTTTGGAATCAATGAATTCTGACTTTTCAGTCTAGCAATTAACTGTGGTATTTCATCGGGCATAAAGCCTAAACGGTGCATACCCGTATCAATCTTAATATGAATAGGCATACTGGCTATACCCTCGCGTTGGGCAGCTTCGATAAGTTGCTCAAGTAAGTGAAAGCTATATACTTCAGGCTCTAAACTATACTGAAAAAGCTGTTGAAAAGCTGAAACCTCTGGATTCATTATTACTATGGAAGTCGTTATCCCTATCTTACGTAATTCTGCACCTTCATCGGCTACAGCTACAGCCAAATAATCGACCTTGCGATCTTGAAGCGTTTTGGCTATTTCATAAGCTCCTGCACCATAAGCTGAAGCCTTTACCATACACATTATTTTCGTTTCGGGCTTAAGCTGATTTCTGTAGAACTTTAAGTTATGAACCAGTGCATTGAGATTGACCTCTAAGATAGTTTCATGACGCTTGAGCTCAATTTCCTCGAGAATTGTTTCAAATCCAAAGGTACGTGCACCCTTTAAGAGAATGCTTTCATTGCTAAATTTTAGATCACCACGCTTGATAGCCTTGATCAGCTCATCGGTAGTATTAAAGAATGTTTTTTCGCCAACAGAAAATTGAGCAAACTCTTTAGACATGTTTTTACCTACACCAACCAGGCGCTGTATATCTTTTGAAGAAATCAGCTGGCCAATTCGACGATATAGTGCAGGTGTACTTTGCCCAGTCTCGAGCAGATCAGACAACACCAATGTGCGTTTTAAGTTGTTTTGAAGTGACCTTCGGTAATGAAAATCCAGGGCAATATCGAGTGATAAAAGATCCGAATTATAGCTATCGTTAATAACTAAACAATTGTTTCTACCCTCTTTAACTTCAAGGCGCATTGCAACAGGTTCTAGCTTGGCCATACGCTCACGAATTGTTGCTGGAGAGAGCATAAGATAAAGACAAATAGCCAAGCAATGTATGGAATTTTCAATTGAAGCTTCATCTATAAAAGGAATAGTATAGAAATTATCCAATCCCAAGTATCGATAAGAAATACGAGTAGAATACTCATTCTTATCAACATTCGAAATGAACAAAGGCCGCTCCATGTTATACCTACTCCAAGCAATTTCTCGGGAGGTTAATAAAGATTTAGCCATACAATTAGATATCAAGTCGGAGTCGGCTTCATATATAATCACATCACAATCCTTAAAGAGTTTGAGCTTCTCCATACATTTCTCTTGCATAGAAAAGAAGTTCTCTTGATGTGCCCCCCCCATATTGGTTAGAACTCCAATAGTAGGTTTAATAATCGACTCTAGAACGCCCATTTCATCGGGTTCGGAAATTCCAGCTTCAAAAATAGCAATGTCCGAATCTTCATTCATTTGCCAAACCGAAAGCGGTACACCAATCTGTGAGTTATAACTCCGAGGAGATCGAACAACCTTTCGATCGGTTGAAAGTAGCTGATGTAGCCACTCCTTAACTATTGTTTTTCCGTTACTGCCTGTTATTCCAACAACAGGATATTTAAACTGACTCCGATGATAAGTCGTTAGACGCTGAAGGGCTTTAAGGGTATTTTCAACCTCCAAAAAGTTTGCATCAGGGTATGACGATAAATCTAATCCCTGAGATTGCTTGTGTCCTTGAGCTGGAGCAATGACAAAGTTTCTTACTCCTCGACCGTATAAATCTTTAATGTATTTTGTTCCATCTCCGTGCAGAGAATATAGAGCAAAAAACAGTGTATCTTCTGGAAAGCTTAACGACCGGCTGTCAGTCAATAACCAGTTAATGGTTGAGTTGGTCTGACCTACTCGTTTAGCCTTAAGTAGCTTGGTTATTTTTTCAATGGTATACGACATGTATCTATCTCCTTTCTAAAATCTAATTTCGGATATTTATTCGAGATTAGATTCATTTTATCTATTAAATCTTGTAAAAAAGAATAATAGCTCTGGGTGTTGGGATTTAATGGTCGATGCTTTAAACTTTTTTCAATCTTCAAGCATGCTGTTATTAGAGAGACTGTATCCTTAGAAAAGAATACTTTTTGATATTTCCCCCAAATATATTCGATTGTAACACCCGATGGATGCAGCATATCTTCGGCATAAAAGCGATAGTCTCGCAGTTCATCTAATACAATTTCGTAAGAGGGGAAGTAAATGATATTTTCAAACTCCTTGACAAGCTCATCAATGGCCAAAAGCAAAATTGATTTACTAAGTTGATTCTCGTGTAAGCCATCACGAATATGCCGTATAGGGCTAACAGAAAATATAATCTTCAGTTTGGGTGATTTTTTTACCAACTTATAAATCAGGGTTCGATAAGTTTCTACAATTCCTTTAACACTCAAGCGCTGACGAATAAAATTATCGGAAATTACTTTATGGCAATTGGATACAACCTGATTGCTCTGCTTCAAACGATATACCCAGGCCGAACCAAAAGTAATTAAGAGGTAATCCAGATCGTTAATAGCTATAGATGCAGACTCACGTTTATTGTTTATCTCTTGGATTACCTGTTGCTTATTAGAACTCGAAAAAGAACCGTGATGCATCCAACTATGCCATTGTTCGGCATGAAAAAAAACATCTTCAGACACATAGTTCTTACCCTCTATTATTTCATCTAAGGCCTTAGCTATTGATGCAGGATTATAAAGTATACCGTAAGGGTTATTAATACAATCAAACTTAGCCTGCTCTAGCTTGTTTCCAATATGTTGAGAAAAACAAGACCCTAAACTTAGTATAGTATGTGTGTGATCCATTTTAGGAAAGCTCTTAGGAGAAATATCCAAAGGTGTGGTAAACTGCATAACATCCTATTTAAATAAAATAATAAACTACCCAAAAACCAGCTTGGCTAGATTTTGGGAGATTAAGTTTTGACAAAGATAGAATGAACTTAAAAGATTTAGATACTAAATAAGCATTTATTAATTAACCTGTTATACACTCAGTAGGCATTCACAAGATCGATACGTCGTAAGCTTCTAATGAAATGTATATCGAATATGGTTTATTATACTTATTTTTGATTATTAGCTTAGAACAAGCCTCTAAGATTATGAATCTATAAACAAGAGTATTCTACTTCTTTTTGTAGATTTGCACAATAACTTTTTTAAAATGGATAAGGAGTCAAAATTCAACTTACTTAATCATATATCTTCACCTGCTGATTTACGCAAGCTTGAAGTAGGTCAACTCGAACAACTTTGCTCAGAATTACGCGAAGACATCATTGATGAGCTTTCATGTAACCCTGGACACTTTGGTGCTAGCCTAGGAGTAGTAGAGTTGACGGTGGGACTTCATCATGTCTTCAACACACCCTACGACCGTTTGGTTTGGGATGTTGGACATCAAGCTTATGTGCATAAAATATTAACGGGCAGAAAAGATATTTTTTATACTAACCGCCAGTTCAAAGGTATAGGACCGTTCCCATCACCTCTAGAAAGTGAGTATGATACGTTTGCTTGTGGCCATGCATCGAACTCTATTTCGGCAGCACTGGGTATGGCTGCTGCTGCACGGATTAAAGGTGAGAATGATCGCCACGTTGTAGCTATTATTGGTGATGGCTCTATGAGTGGAGGTTTAGCGTTTGAAGGGTTAAATAACGCCTCATCGATCCCCAATAACTTACTTATAATTTTAAACGACAACGATATGTCTATCGACAAAAGTGTCGGAGGGATGAAGCAATACTTAGTCAACCTAACAACTTCTCAACCCTATAATCAGGTTAGATATCAAGCAGCAAAAGTGCTTCGAAGAATGAATATCTTGACCGAAGATCGTAAAAATACACTGATCCGATTTGGCAACAGCCTCAAATCGGTTGCTATGCAACAACAGAATATATTCGAAGGGCTTAACATCAGGTATTTTGGTCCCGTTAACGGACACGATGTAAAGACTCTCACACGCATACTTAATGACATCAAAGATATGGAGGGCCCTAAGATTCTTCATGTCCATACCATTAAAGGCAAAGGATTTAAACCTGCCGAGAAGCAGGCCACCATTTGGCATGCTCCTGGAAAGTTCAATCCCGAAACTGGAGAACGTATTGTATCGGACTCAAGTGGGTTGCCACCAAAGTTTCAAGATGTTTTTGGAGAAACCTTATTAGAACTAGCTCAAGCTAATTCCAATATTATAGGAGTCACCCCAGCTATGCCTTCGGGTTGCTCAATGAATATAATTATGGATAAGCTACCCAATAGAGCTTTTGATGTAGGAATAGCCGAAGGGCATGCAGTAACATTTTCTGGAGGTATGGCCAAGGAGGGTCTACAACCTTTCTGCAACATATACTCCTCGTTTATGCAACGAGCCTATGATAATGTAATACATGATGTTGCATTACTAAACCTACCAGTGGTACTTTGTCTAGATCGCTCGGGGCTTGTGGGTGAAGATGGTCCTACACATCATGGAGTATTTGATCTTGCTTTTTTAAGACCAATACCCAACCTAACAATTGCTTCTCCGATGGATGAACCCGAACTGCGTAGAATGATGTTTACGGCACAACTTCCAGACAAAGGTTCTTTTGTGATTCGATATCCACGTGGAAGAGGTAATTGTAAAGACTGGAAATGCAAACTCGAAGAGATACCCGTTGGCAAAGGACGAGTAATTACACAGGGCGATGAACTTGCGGTAATTTCATTGGGCCCGATAGGAGTCAAAGCTCAAGAAGCGATTGAAAACTTAGAAAAACAAGGAAAATCAATCGCCTTGTACGATTTGAGATTCCTAAAACCTCTAGATACAGAAATGCTGCACAGCATTGGACAAAAATTCAATAAAATCATAACCCTAGAAGATGGAGTCATCAAAGGAGGTATGGGCAGTGCAATATTAGAGTTTATGTCAGAAAACAACTATACCCCAAGCATACACCGTATGGGCATCCCTGATGAATTTATAGAACATGGCAGAGTAGAAGAACTCTATCATTTGTGCAATTTAGATACTCCAGCCATTGAAGAAGCAATGCTGGATATACTCAACAAATAAGAATCTATGAAAATCATTATTGCAGGTGCTGGTGCAGTAGGCACACACTTAGCCAAATTATTGTCGAGCGAAAAACAAGACATCATTTTATTAGATGAAGATGAGGAGAGATTAGAGACTTTAAACTCAAATTTTGACCTGATGACTCATATAGGATCACCGACCTCTATTAATTGTCTCAAAGAAGTTGATGTTAAATCGGCCGATCTATTTATTGCAGTGACTCCAGATGAAAGTAGAAATATTACGGCCTGTATGCTTGCTTCAAATTTGGGAGCAGGCAAGACTGTAGCTAGAATTGACAATCACGAATATTTGCAACCAAAAAACAAGGACTTCTTCAAGGAGCTAGGTGTAGACTCACTAATCTATCCTGAGCTTCTTGCTGCCGAAGAGATTATCTCAGCTATGAAAATGAGTTGGGTACGCCAATGGTGGGAGTTTTGTGATGGAGCCATTGTTCTAATAGGCGTAAGAATCAGAGAGAATGCTGAATTACTAGACACAACTCTTAGTGAGTTGAGCAGTAGCGAAAGCCCTTTCCATATTGTTGCTATCAAACGTAATCAAGAAACAATCATTCCTAGAGGTAAGGATACCATTGAACTAAACGATATTGTTTATTTTACCACAACAAAAAAATATATTTCTTACATAAGGAAAGTTACGGGCAAAGAAGATTATCCTGATGTGAGGAACATCATGATTATGGGAGGCAGCCGTATTGCTGCGCGCACAGCTGAATATGCTCCCGACTACATTAACATCAAAATATTAGATACTAATATTGATCGTTGTAACCGACTCAGTGAAGCACTAGATAATAGAATCATGATTCTCAATGGAGATGCTAGAGATATGGATCTACTCATAGATGAAGGAATCCGCCATACAGATGCATTTATTGCCTTAACGGGCAATTCTGAGTCAAATATACTCGCTTGTCTTGCTGCTAAGCGCATGGGCGTTGCTAAGACCATTGCAGAGGTAGAGAATGTTGATTTTATTCCTATGGCCGAAAGCCTAGATATCGGAACCATAATTAATAAAAAATTTATAACTGCGAGCCATATCTATCAGATGATGTTAGATGTTGACGTATCGAATGTAAAGTGTCTCACCTTCGCGGATGCAGATGTTGCTGAGTTTACAGTCAAGAAAGACTCGCGCGTAACCAAGAAAACTGTTCAGCACCTGGGGATTCCTAAAGGTTTTGCAATTGGCGGACTGGTTAGAAATGGCGAAGGAATTTTAGTCAATGGAGATACACAAATTAAGGAAGGAGACCATGTTGTAGTTTTTTGTCTCAACACCATGATCAAAAAAATAGAAAAACTTTTCAATTAAATGATCAACTTAAAACTAATCGCACGGATCATAGGAGTTCTACTTTTAATTGAATCGGCGATGTTACTATTTTGCTCAGGCGTCTCATTATTTTACCAAGGAGATGACTTGACAAGCTTTATCTATACGGCTATTATTTCTGCTATAGTTGGGGTACTCCTGACTTTTCTAAGCAAAGGGGCTGAGAAGTATCTTAGCCGAAGAGATGGTTATTTGGTTGTTGCCTTATCGTGGATAGTAGTTTCAATAGTTGGAACAATTCCTTTTTACCATAGTGGATACATCCCCAATTTAGCAGATGCATACTTTGAGTCTATATCAGGCTTTAGCAGTACGGGAAGTACCATACTCGACAATATTGAAGAACTCCCTCATGGGATTCTTTTTTGGCGAAGTTTAAGCCAATGGATAGGAGGTTTAGGCATTATCGTGTTTACCATTGCGATTTTACCTCTGTTTGGCGTAAGTAGTATACAGTTATTTGCTGCAGAGTCGTCGAGCCCTAGTTATGATAAAGTTCATCCACGCATCAGTGTTACTGCCAAATGGATTTGGGGTATCTACGCTGGACTTACAGCACTACAAACAGGATTACTTTGGCTTGGTGATATGAGTTTTTTCGACAGTATCTGCCACTCGTTTGCTACAACAAGTACTGGCGGATTCTCTACTAAACAGTCTAGTATAGCCTTTTATCACTCTAGTTACATAGAATATGTGATATCTTTTTTTATGATTTTCTCAGGGATCAACTTCACAGTACTCCTACTCATGCTAACTGGAAAATTCAAAAAGATTATCAAAAACTCCGAGTTAAAATACTACTTAACTTCTGTTATTATACTAACCCTAATTATTACAGTAGGGTTAAACTATACTTCTAATTACGACTTAGAAAAAGCCTTTAGAGTAGCTTTATTCCAAATAGGTTCTATACACACTTCAACGGGGTTCGCAACAGACAACTACATGAGTTGGGCTCCTTTTTTATGGGGGTTATTATTTATTCCTATGATTGTTGGAGCTTGCGCAGGAAGCACCTCAGGTGGCTTTAAGTGCATCAGAATGGTCATCCTATCCAAAATCACCTTTCATGAGTTTAAACGCATGATTCACCCCAATGTGGTGCTTAGAGTTAAAGTTAATGAGCAGACACTACCCAATACGATACAAAGTACTATTTTGGCCTTTAGCTTTACGTTTATTCTAATAACACTTACATCTACTCTCTTGATTATGGCTACAGGGGTTGAATTTCTTGAATCCTTTGGGGTCGTAATATCTAGTATTAGTAATATGGGCCCTGGCTTTGGTAGGTTTGGTCCCGATTTTTCGTGGAGTGGATTGCCCGAAGTTGCCAAGTGGATATGTTCATTTCTGATGCTTATCGGAAGACTTGAACTATTTACCATCTTACTGCTACTTACACCAGGATTTTGGAAAGACTAAATTAGTTATACCACACAAAATATAATGGCTATAAAATTCACTGTGTAAAGAGTGAGCTTTATAGCCATTACTATTATAATATATTGAAGAGTTAAAAGAATAACTATTTATTAACGATAAGGAAGTCTATCAGCTTATCTTTTTTAAGTTGGTATAAATAAGTTATGATGCGCTTATCAAAATTTTCTTCTTCTGGAAATTCGGATTGAGCTTGCTCTATGATTTTAGATATATCGGACTGGCCATCTATAAGCTTCCATACCTGAGAACCATACTTGTCAAGTGGAACTCGAATAACAGGTGATACTTTTTTAGGCATGAAGTATTTATTAATCCATTTTGATCTGAAGCGTTGAATACCTAATGTTACCTTTCCATCTTCAGCTATAAGCGTATGAATGTTATCCAGCTTAGAGGGGATAACATCCATAATAAATACTTTATTCTCCGATCTCATTACTTCTTTACATTAGGTTCTTCAAGACCATATCCGTGTTTAGAGTCTTCTCTTTTAAGCCAGATACCCAATAGACCAGCAAAGATACCACAAGATGCAAACACTAACATAGCATAAGTATAATCGTACACCCCGTCATTGGCATTAAGGATAGCAATAGGGTTTGTTTTTTCAAGAACAAAACCAATAAGGATTGGGAACAACCATAAACCAAAGTTTTGCACCAAGAATACAATGCTATAAGCTGAGCCCAAGTACGCAGGCGCAACAAGATGAGGAACTGAAGGCCAAAGGGCTGCCGGGACTAAAGAGAAAGAAACGCCCAACAGTAGTATAGCAGCATAAGCTACAAATAGACTCGTAGGATCTCCTGACTGAAATGGATATAGAGCAAATGTTAAGTGACAAACAAATACCAATACAGATCCAATAATCAGCATTGTAGCTCCCTTACCTCGCGTATCTAAGAACCATCCCAAGATCGGAGTCAAAACAACAGCTCCAATTGGAAAATAAGAAAACAAGTCCGCAGCATCAGTAGTATCGAGTCCTAAATTGTTTTCAAGCATACTAGTTGCAAATTTCTGAAAAGGGAAGATTGCAGCATAATAAAGCACACAAAGACCAGCTACGATTAAGTAAACCTTATTTGAGATTAACTTGGTAAGATCACTAAATTTGAATGGTTCTTCGAACTCTTCATCATCCTCCAATTGAATAGTTTTGTCTTGACTATTAAGTTTCTTATCCATCAATGAATAGACAAAGAAAGACAATAAACCCACACAAAGTAAAATACCACAAACAGCAACAGGACGAACAATATCAGGAGTACCAAGGTTAGCAACATAGGGTGATAGACGAAATACTGCAAAAACCCCCAAACGAGCAATAGCCATTTCAATACCCATAGCCAATGCCATCTCTTTGCCGGTAAACCATTTTACAATAGTCTTAGATACAGTAATTCCAGCCATTTCGATTCCGCAGCCAAAAATTGCAAAACCAATAGATGCCAGCTTAGCTGACGCTGGAAATGAAGGTACAAAGCTATTTAGAAAGTCATAAACAGCACCACCTTCAACAAAGTAAGAAGATATTGCATACAACTTAATAGCTGCACCAATTATCATCAGCGTACAAGAGAGAAGTCCAGTAAAGCGAATCCCCATCTTATCAAGAATAATACCTGCAAAAAACAAGAAGAGTACAAACACATTTAAGAAATACTCAGAACTAGCAAAAGTTCCGTAGACTTCGGGAGTCCATCCTTTTTGTTGTTGTAAAAGCGTTTGTAAAGGAGAAAGAACATCAACAAACATGTATCCGAAGAACATAGTTGCTGAGACAAGAATCAATGCAGTCCAGCGAAGCAGCGTCGACTCTCTCATCGTTGTGTGAGAAATTTTATTCATTTTATATACAGTTAATAGTCTCTAAAAGCAATTATGGCTGTAACTTTACAAGGTTACAGCCATAATTGTGATATCTTTAAGTATACATCAAAATTAATTTGATGATGCAGAATCTTCAGCTACACTAGGAGTTTCAATAGGAGCAACTCCTTGGTCTTGGAAGTTATAAGGGTTCTCAACTTGTTGTTTCTGAGCTTGCTCTAGAAATCTGTTACCGTCTTGATCAGCATTTGTTGATGGTAAAACGTGAGCAGTAGCAATGCTTAAAATAACAATTGCCGCAGCAAGTCCCCAGGTCATTTTCTCAATGAAGTCGGTCATTTTAGGCACACCCATAATTTGATTAGTCGAAGAAAAACCTGAAGCTAAACCTCCACCTTTTGATTTTTGAATCAAAACGATTAGGCAAAGTGCTATTGAAAGCACTATAATCAATACTAGTAAAAATGTATACATCGTTGTTTTATTATATTATTTCGATTTGTCATTTATAATTAACTTCTCTAAGAACCTTATTTGGTCTGCAAAGTAAGCATTTTTATTTGGATATTTCAAGCTTAACTTTTTTAAAATTTCAAGAGCTTTATCATATCTTTGTTGTTTAACGTATATTTTAGCTAATGTTTCAGTAAAGAAACCTTCATCTTCAGCCTCAGGCTCCTCTTTTAGAGCTAACGTACCGATTTCCACAGGATTTAGATTATTTTTACACTCATCACTTACTCGTATAACTTGATGCCTTTCACCTACACTTTTATTCTTCTGACTACGAAGAAATTCATCTATCAAATCCTGACCATCCAAACTATTATCTTCAGCTTTAGTCTGCGAAACAGATTCTTCTAGTAAATAACCTGTATAGTCTGACGAGAGCTCTAAACCTTCTGAATAAGTTTCTTCTTGAGGTAAAGTCAATAAAAAAGAGTCAATTAAATCTAAAGTTTTATCCTCCTCTTTTACTTCATCACTTACAACAACCTTAGGTTTAACAGTGTTTAGAGGCTCGACAATAGTTTCGCCCAAACTGCTAACACTAGTATCCTCAAATAGGAAATAGAGCAATTTGCGATCTGCAATATAGAGTGCAGCCTTTTTAAGCTCATCAATAAAGTTATGAGCACCCATTCTTTTGAGAGCTGATAGGTACAAAATACGCAAAGGCTGTGAATAAGGATAGTCAATTACAGCCTCAGAGAGTAAATCTAAATTTGATTGAATCCCTAATTCTGAACCATTACTCAAAAGCTTTTTTAAAATAATTTCATCCATCAATTACCAGTTAGCTACTGTTGCATTAAATATTTGTTCTGTGATTTCTTTAACCATTTCAGCAATCAACTGATCTTGGACTGCTGTGAGCATTTGAGTTGACTCATAAGTTCTGAATGCTGAAAACTGTTGTTCGAAATCTTGTTCATGATCGGTATTATTCGTAAATCTAACATTTACAGTCAGAGTAAGCTTAGTTTCAGACGAATAACCATCGGCAGCAACAGCCTGATTATATTGATTATAGCCTGTGATTTCTCCTTCAATCTCTAAATCAGCATCTCGATTAACAATTTCCAAACGGGTTTGACGAATAAATATATCATTTATGTCTTCGTTGAATTTTGTTCCTAGTGGTGCATAAACATATGCTGACTTGATTGGAAAGTCAGCAATAGAAATGGTTTTCACCTTATCATAGTTAATAGAAGATCCATTAAACTTATAAGAGATAGTGCAAGCTGTTAGAAACAAACAAAAAACACTCAATAACAAGGGGTTATTTTTAATCCAAGTCATATTCTTTAATTTTCCTATATAATGTACGCTCAGAGATATTTAAATCTTTAGCTGCACTTTTTCTTTTTCCATTATGCTTTAATAAAGCTCTTTTGATCATTTCTTTTTCAACTTCATCTAAAGATAAAGTTTCTTCTATATACTCTTGTGTATCTTGAATATGATTATCTACAGTATCAAGACGAGAATCTAAGTTGATTGTAGCAGGTGTATTCGGGGTATGCACAATTGGTGTATCATCTGGATAATAGTTCGAAATTCTATCATTCATAATATCATGTACTAATGACTTAAGATCTGTAATATCCTTTCGCATATCAAAAAGTACTTGATATAGAATCTCTCTCTCACTTTCAAACCCTGTTGATTTTCTGCCCAAGAGAGCAGGAAGATTCCCACCTTTAATTTTTTCTGGTAAATATCTTAGAAGTATTTCACCAGTTATCTCACGCTGAGTTTCAATAATAGATATCTGTTCAGCAATATTCTTTAGTTGACGAACATTTCCTGGCCAAGAGTAGGAAACTAATTCATGTTTAGCATCATCGGTAAGCTGTATAGAAGGCATATTGTATTTCTCTGCAAAATCTGCAGCAAACTTTCTAAATAGTAATACCGAATCATTACCTCGCTCACGCAAAGGTGGAATTTCAATAGGTACAGTGTTTAGACGATAATAAAGGTCTTCTCTAAATCGACCATCAGCTATTGCCTGACGAAGATTAACATTGGTAGCTGCGACAATCCTAACATCAGTTTTTTCAACTTTGGAAGAACCAACCTTAAGGAACTCACCACTTTCAAGAACACGTAGCAATCGTGCTTGAGTTGGCAGAGGTAACTCACCGACTTCATCTAAGAAAATTGTACCCTTATCCGCTTCTCCAAAATAACCTTTACGATCACCCAATGCACCAGTAAAAGATCCTTTTTCGTGACCGAAAAGCTCAGAATCAATAGTACCTTCAGGAATAGCACCACAATTGACAGCAATATATTTACCATGCTTACGCCTGCTATACTGATGGATTATTTGAGGGAAACTTTCTTTTCCTACCCCACTCTCACCAGTAACCAGTACGCTTAAATCCGTTGGAGCAACTTGCATAGCAATATCAATCGCCCTAAGCAAGCCCGAGCAATTGCCAATTACCCCAAAACGCAATTTAACTTTTTGAATTTCAGCACTAGTCATAATATATTCCATTAACCTTTAAAAATCATCGTGATCGTCCTCTTTATCTAATACGAGCTTATCACTATCGTCTTTTTTATTGAAGTAAAGTCGCCCAAGAGGATTAGCAGACAATCGTTCTTGCTCTTTACGGTATCGAAAAACATCAATAGCAGTATAAATAGCTTGTCGGAACGATGACTCACTAGCAATACCTTTACCAGCAATACTGTAAGCTGTACCATGAGCAGGAGAAGTTCTTACAACGGGTAAACCTGCAGTAAAATTAACACCATCCTCCATAGCCAATACCTTAAATGGAATCAGACCTTGATCGTGATACATAGCAAGAATACCATCAAACTTAGTAAAGTCATTGGAACCAAAAAAACCATCAGCAGAGAAAGGACCATAGCAGAAAAGTCCATCTTCATTCATTTGTTGAATGGCTGGCTTAATGATTTCAATCTCTTCGTTACCCAATAAGCCATCATCACCAGCATGAGGATTTAAACCCAAAACAGCAATACGAGGTTTGGCAATACCAAAATCGTTAATTAAGCTTTGGTTGAAAATATTGATTTTACGCTCTATCAGTTCCTTAGTGAGTGCTAACGGAACTTCTCTCAAAGGAAGATGTCCAGTGGCAACAGCAACTCTAAAATCATCTTTCAATAATATCATTAATGACTTGTGACCGTCACCTAACCTATCTTCGAGGTACTCAGTATGCCCTGGGAAATTAAAGTTTTCCGACTGAATCACATGTTTGTTAATAGGAGCAGTTACTAAAACATCAATAAGCCCATTCTTATAATCTTCTACAGCGCACTCTAAAGATTTTAGAGCAGCTGCTCCAGCCTCTTTATCTTGAGTAGAAAACTCTACACGAACATCTGTATCGATACAGTTGAGAATACTCAACGTGTTATCTGAAGCTTCTTCAATAGAGTTTATGATGCTAAAATTAGTCTCAACTTCAAGGCTTTTACCATGATAAGCCGCGACCTTAGGTGAACCATAAACAACAGGGATGCAAAACTCAAGCATCTCTAAAGATGCAAATGTCTTTAAGATAACTTCATATCCAACTCCGTTGATATCCCCTTGGGTAATACCTACAATAACTTTATTATTTCTCATTTAAATAAATTACTCTTAATTAGAATCAGTATTTGCGATTTCAATCTCCTTTGCCAAAGCTCCAGGCAATCTTAATGTATAGAGAGAAGCCTCCATTTGTCTCATCAAGTTGCGCTTCATCTTTTCGGGAGCAAAAACAAAAGTATCTACAAATATTAATCGTTTATTTTGTTTGTCTAAACGCATTTGAGCAACAAAAGGCCCTCCCATACGATCATTAACAACACGCCATAGGCCTCTAGCCTCCAGAGTATATTCATCTTGAACATTAATGGGTTTTACCTCAGTCACTTCAGCGACAGTTGTCATATAAGACCCTTCACTTTCTCCTAAAACATTAACTCTTAATACAGAATCCCTCTTGTGAATCATATATTCAGGAGTAAAAGAGTCGTCATCTACATAAGGGATTGAATAGACCATAAAGTACCTTTCTGAGGTTCCTTCATTAGTTCCTGCCCAGAAAAAGTTTTCACCTGTTTTAGTTGATTTTAAATCACCAGACACCCAAACATCACTTCCAAACATTTCTTTAACGGTTGAAGCAATTTGTTGACTATGGTTCTTCTCTAAAATAGTAATCTGCCGATTCATTTCAGCTTTTGTGAAATAATCCACTATAGAAGCTCCATTCTGAGTAACGTAGGCAGCTAAACTCTCTGCAGTCGGCCCTTGAATAGTTACTACAGACTGAGGATAGGCATACACATCGGAAGCGGTATTGAAACGAGGCTCAGTATAAATCTTATCTACTTTAACTATAACTAAGTTTCTAATAGGCTTGAGTATTCCATCAAAGTGCTGAGGGTCTGTATACATTAATTTAAATGCAGCCTCAGGCTGAGGTAGTCCTGGCACATTGCTAGTTAAGACCTCTGTAACAGCTTCTCCCAAAGGTGAATCAACATATTTTTGGTCTATAACAACCAATAACTCATAGGGTAATCCACTAGAAGTAGGTGTCAAAGGACCACGCTTATTACCTTGCTTACAGCTAACAAATACAATGCTCAAAAGCATTAGTAGACCTATAAACTTTATATTTTTCATAATGCAGTATTTTTTTGTTTTTCTATAGTCGATAACATTCCACATGCAGCAAAAATATCTTCTCCACGAGAAGCACGTATTGTAGTAAATATACCATTATTTGACAAATAATCGCGAAACTTTGTCATAGTTTCTAAGTCAGCACCTACCAAATCAACATTTGGGATGGCATGAAAACGAATAAGATTAATTCGACAATCCACATTCTTAAGAAGCTTAACAAGCTCACGTGCATGATTCAAGTCGTCATTTTCATCTTTAAACATTATATATTCAAACGAGAGTCTACGCTGTTTTGAGAAATCATAATCCTTAAGGATGTCGACTATTTCGGTAATTGAGAAGGCTTTCTCTGCAGGCATAAGCTTGGCTCTTTGAATAGGAAATGGTGTATGAATACTAACAGCTAAGTGACAATCACTCTCCTTTAAAAAGCGCTCAAACCCTTTACGAAGACCAACAGTAGAAACTGTTATACGTTTAGGGCTCCACTTATATCCATAGTCAGAAGTTAGAATAGATAAAACCTTAAGTACTTCTTCAATATTATCCATGGGTTCTCCCATACCCATGAAAACAATATTCGTTAACTGATCTGATTCAGGGATGGATTGGATCTGGTTTAATATCTGATTAGCTGATAAATTAGCTCCGAAACCTTGCTTACCCGTCATACAAAAGACACAGTTCATTTTGCAACCAACCTGAGAAGAAACACAAAGTGTAGCTCTATCATTATCTGGAATATAAACAGACTCGACAGTATGAAGGTTTCCAGCAGAGAATAAATATTTTATAGTACCATCAGAAGATTTAGCTTCATGAACAGGTTTAGAGCACCCAACTTCAAAACAAGAACTCAAGAGATTTCTATTTTTTAAAGAGATATTAGTCATCTCATCAATTGATGTGACTTTTTTCTCATAAAGCCAAGAAGCAATCTGTTTCGCTGTAAATTTAGGCATGTTCAACGAAGAAACTGTTTCTACAATCTCTTCTAATGTCATGCCTAGTAAAGGCTTTTTACTCATAATAGATAAATTTAATTTTGACACTGCAAAGGTAATCAATAAAAGAAGTATTTAAAGAATACGTTAGTTCCAATATAAAATAAAAAAAGCTAGTACATAGAATCATGCACTAGCTTTTTAGAAAATATATTTAACTATTTAGAAGTACAAATAACGTACATCTACGATTTTAGCTTTTTTAATCAAGTCAGAAAGTATAGTTCTTCTATTCGCAAAATAAGAATACTCACTTTGGATTGTAGAACGCTCAGAAGCTTCATTATATTCTTCTGAAGACTTTTCACGACTAACTACATCAGCAAGAACTACTGCAGAGTTTCCTCTAAGCGCAGGATTACTTAACACACCCTCTTTAGCTACAGAAGCATAACCACTAATCACGGGCTCACTACTATTAGTTGCGGCAAGGAATGCTGGAGAATTAAATGTAACATGTTTAATAGTATCAAGTACCGCATCATCAAGTTTTGCAGCATCAGCAACAGAACTAGGGTTTGCTTTAGCAATCTCAGCTTTGATATAGTCAGCTTTTTTATTGTTTAAAACAATATTTCTCAAGTCGCTGGCAACAAATTTAAGCGGTCTATAACCTGCTGGTATAATATCGGTTAAACCGACAACCATAAGATGATCACCATCACCACATTCGTAAATATTTGAAATACTACCTACTTTAGCATCAAATGACCAACGAAGAGCTTCTTTGGTTGAAGGCACATTGCCAATTGTATGGTCTGTTGTAGTTATTTCTTGGCTTAATACATGGTAACCTTCATCTTCTGCTGCTGCAACCATTTTGTCTAAAGAGCTATTCTCGGCAACGAATTGGCTGAACTTGTTATATGCATTATTAGCTGTTTCACTACTGATCTCCATATCACGTTTAACAACAGCTAACTTATATTTATCAGAGAAGTTCTTACGATTAACTAATTGAATAATGATATTGCCCACAGGAGTTGGCAAAGTCTTCACTTCATTTAGCTTCATTTCAGTAAGAGTAGTGTATAAAGAAAATTGTTCCTGATTAGCAACAGTACTTTCCGAAATCCAAAATGCCTCACCTGGTTGTTGTTCTTCTTCAGCAATACGAGCAAAACTGCCACCGTTAGCCAAAACATTAACAATACTATCCGTTTTCTTAGCCAATGCTTCAGCTTCAATACCTTGAAGTTGTAACATTCTAAACTGTACTGAATCAGGTAGATTTTTAACACCTACGATTTTAACAGCATTGATTGTTGCATCAAGAGCATTTGTATAAGGACCAAATGTTTCACCTACTTGACCACCTTTAACACGAGCAATTACATCTTGAGGATATAAGTTTAAGCTTAAGTAAAGATCGTTGTATGGAATATTTGAACCAGAAGTATTATTTACAATAGATGCATAGTTATCGGTAGCATTACGAAGTAATTCTGCAGATTCAGCAACTTCAGTTTCTAATGCCTCAACATCTGCTGCACTAGGAGTGATTTTAACATCAATGTATTTAATAGAACGAGACTCAGTATTTTGCTTGAACATCTCTTTCTTTGCATCGTACTCTTTTTGAATATCGGCATCTGTAACAGACACTTTATCATCAGTAATGCTAGCAAAAGGGAAAACTGCTGTTGAAAGATTTGCTGAATTTACACGACCATCAAACACAAATTGTGCTTCAACTTTATTTGTGTTGAAACCAGCTATTACGAGGTCTGTATATTTTTCATTTAGACGCTCTTGGATTAATGATTTTTCAACGAAAGCCCACATAGTGTGTACTTGGTACATTTGCTCAAGGTAGCCTTGATCCATACCAGGAGTTTTAGTTAGTTTAGCATACTCAGCTAAAAACATAAACAGCTTATCCTTATCAAATCTGCCGGTTTGTTCGTTTAAAAACATCGGTACAAGACGAAAAGAAGGATTTACACCTTGATCTAAGACATAATTAAGTTCGGCTTCAGTTACGGTTATACCTAACTTTTCAGCTTCAATAGCAATTAATTGATTATCAACAAAAGTATTCCAAACCATATCTTTGATTTGGTTTGTTTCCATTTCAGTTAATGTATTTCTACCAGAGAAGCTTTTTTGAATGTTTGAATACTCATCAACTAACCTTTGATACTCTGCAATTGATAAAGAATTACCATCAACAGATCCCACGTCATGAGGCTGAGTAGGTTGGAATACTCTTAATGCATCACCTGCAATGAATGCAAAAAGTGCTAAAGCGATCACACCGACCAATAAAGGGCCTTTCGATCTAATTTTCTGTAGTGTTGCCATTTTAATTTTATACTATTTTTATTTTTTATTAGTCTTGTTATATAAGCGCACGAAGATACAAAAAACCACACACGCTACTAAGTTATATAGAATAAATATTTCAACAAAATGCTTATTCTATTATATTTAAGCGTACAAGTTCTATTTTATTAGTAGATACTTTTAATATTTTAAAGTGATATTGGTCAATAACGATCACTTCATTTAGCTTGGGAAAACTCTGATAGAAGTGAAGAATCAACCCTCCAATAGTGAGATATTCATCAGACTCAGGTAGCTCAAGATCATATTTCTCATTTACCTTCTCAATCTCCAAACGAGAAGATAATATATACTCTTTATCATTAATCTTTTTACTAACCAATGAAAGTATATCATGTTCATCCTCAATATCTCCAAATATTTCCTCAACTAGATCTTCCAACGAAACAATACCTGCAGTACCACCGAATTCATCAACAACAACTGCGATAGTTTTCTTTTGAGACATGAATATTTTCATAAGCTTATGAGCCGACATTGTATCGGGCACAATAGGAGCTTCTTGAATACGCGATTGCCAATCATCTTTAGAACGAAACATTTCGGATGAATGGATATAACCAACAACCTTATCAATCGTATCACGATAAATTATAATCTTTGACAAACCTGTTTCAATAAACATATTCATCAACTCTTCGCGAGTAGCAATAACATCAAGAGCACGAACCTCCGTACGAGGAACAATACAGTCCCGAATCTTAATATCAGAGAAATCCAAAGCGTTTTGGAATATCTGAACTTCATTTTCAATAGCTTCTTTACTCTCAGAATGCTCAATCCCAGTTTGAACGAAATAATCTAAATCCACCTTAGTAAATGCGCGTTTAGAAACTTCACTATTCACCTTAACACCTAAGAGTCGAAGTAAAACATACGATAAAAAAGAAGCTAATAACGAAATAGGATATAAAATCACGTAACAAACAAAAACAGGAAAGGCTAAGATTCGAAGAACTAGATTTGGATTAATCTTAAATAGAGTCTTAGGAATAAATTCACCAGTAAATAGAATAATAAAAGTCGACACAACCGTTTGAATCAACATTTTCAAAAACTGATTAGGTACAAGCGCATCAAGAAAGAGCTGATCTAGTACCACAGCCATCAATATACCATAAATAACTAGTGCAATATTATTGCCAACAAGCATCGTCGAAATAAAGTTATTAGGGTGCTTAAAAAAGACAGAAAGGATTTTTGAGTTTATACCTAAGCCTCTTTCCATTTCAAACCGAAGCTTATCAACAGATACAAAAGCTATTTCCACACCCGAAAAGAATGCAGAAAAAAGCATAGTTAAAATTAGTAAGAATATTGTTAGCAACATTATTGTATTGAGTCTGTACGTTTTTCTTGATTATTCATTTCAATATATCCTACCCCTCTTGGTTTACGAATCACATAATTTTGAAGGGTTTGATCAGAGTCAAAACCATAACCATAGAGCGTATTATCATCATCAACAATGGTTATGAAAGCATCTGAATATATTTTTTCAGTAACTTGGTTCCAATATAGCAAATCTGTAGTAAAAGTCACACCCTCTAGGTTGACTATTTTTACATTACTTCGAAGTTCCCAAAGGCGTTGTTTATCGAAATAATAAGCCGTGTCTGCTTCAATATGGGCATCGACTTGCATCAATGTATCAAAGCGTTCGACATAAACACCCTTCTCAAAAGACCAAAAAGGTGGCACCATTTTATCAAAAATCAACCACTCATCTGCAATAATTCGATAACGAATATATCCAGAGTCAGAAACCAGTGAGGTCATCCCCTTAGTATCCATTAAAGCTAATGAATCACGAGAGGTGACTATGGTATCAAATTTCTCTTTTTTACCAGAGCAAGATGTTGGTAATGCCATAAAAAAAAGCATTACAGTAACTCCTAGAGCTACTGTAATGCTTTTAATAAATTTATTTATAGAACAGTTTTTGTTAAAAAACATATCCCTATCTTATTGTTGTTGACTCACCAATCCAACCACCGATAGTAATTGAATCACCTTTTTTATAACCTAGCATAAATAAATCTTGTGCTGAAGGTGTATATTGTGAGTATAATCTGATTAGTTCGTTAGCCTCTGAAGAAACACTTGAATCAACCGATTTTGCACGCTGGAGCTTATCTACAATTAAGAAGTAAGTACATTTATTCAAAATAGGATCATCACTCCAGTTAGGACTAGATGCATAAAGTTTTGCTATCAAGATATAAGCATTACCATAATTTGCATCATAGCTAAGAGCTTTAAGTGCATAGGATCTTGACTGACTTAGACGTTTTGCAGAGAAGAGTACAGTAGCAGATGCATAAGCCTTTTCAGCTTTTTTAGTAGCATCAGCCTCTAATTCTATCGACTCATCAAAGAATTTGATTGCTTCATTGATATCTCCTTTTTTATAAGCTCTAAGTCCACAGCCTACCGCAGCTTCAGCTGTTGGCTCAATTTGGTATGAATAAAAAGCTGCTTGAGCATAAGCTTCTTGATCAGTACATCTCATATTCTTCAATATTTCAAGTACTTTCTTCAAGTATTCAAGATTATCTTTATTCTCTTCAACCTTAGGACCATAAATATTTTGTAAAGATTCACAGTCAGCAGCACCACTATTGATAAACAATGCTGTCAAGTTATCTTTAACACCTTGATAAACTGGCTTATGATTATCTTTAGCAACAGCTAAAGCCTCATCGGCTAGCTGACTAGCCAACAGATAGTCATTTATAAAGGTCTCTTTTAATGAAGGGTCTTGTTGGAGCTTTGTTTCAGACATATTCACAAAGTAAAAGAAAACTGCAGGTTGAGAATTTTCTCTCTCTGCTTCAATCGATTCCTTAGCCCAAGCATAAGCTTGATTCACATCAGGTGTTGGTGCATAAGCTAAATAATCGATAAGCTTTAACCCTAAAGCACCAGCTGGTGTAGGAATATTTGTTACGCCATTTGCATTAAATTGAGGGATAAATTCAATACGTTTATCATGCAAATCCATCAACTCAATAAAATATTGGTCGTACTCAGCAGATCCCTTTTCGTTTGCATCCAGGAATGATGTCAAAATTTTAAATCCGTCTGTAAAAGTATAATAACGAAGTAACGGACAATCCTTAATTACCTCTTTCCAAGGAGCATAAGCATCTTTAAAATTTCCTGCTTTAACAGACTCATGAGAGATACTACTGTTCGATAGACAGTTTTCATCTACCTGAGCAGATACCGCAGAAGTACCCAACAACAGTAATCCAACAGCTAATAGTTTTTTAATCTTCATCTTCTTAAGTTATGTATATTACGATTTTTACTAATTTAAATTTTGCGCTTTACAAACCAACGCTCGTTAAAGATAAGCCCTAAGTTAATGCGAAAATAGTTTTCTTTCAAGAAATGAGCACTTCTATTATTAACTCTTATATATTGAGCAGAGATATTTATTAGAGATTTAATCTTTGGAAGAGATAGCCCAAGACCTGCACTAAATCCATATTCTCGAGCTGCTCTAACGTTATCTATCTTGTAATATGGATCAGAATAATACATACCGATACGGTATTTAATCGTCTGGAGGTAATTACGAGATATTTCATTTGGTACGTATTCTGCACCTAAGGCTATTTTTCGGTAATCTTCTAGAGTACCAGTTTCACCCTCCTGTTTTGCATCACTCCAGTTTTGTTGACTGTAGTCAGCGGCAACAGTTAGCTTATTCTTCCAATTATAAGCAAAACCAAACCCAAAACTTGTAGGCAAATCATACTCTGAGGAGTAATGTTGAACTACCAAAACGTTTTGTTTAGATACAGTTTCGATTTCATTGCTTAGTTTCATTTTGGGTGAGAACACTGCACCAAAAGTTAATTTCTGATTTGTACTCAAAGGATACGAGTATTGTACACCGAAGTCAAGTTTTGCGCCTTTGAAAGAAGTGCTTTTATTCCTTGTTTTATTTCTATCAGATGCTAAGATTGCATTAGGAAAATAAATCGTAGTATTATGATTTACTGTACCCCAAATATAAGACACATTAACACCTAACGAAAGATCTTTTAATGGACGAAAACCAATACCTGCATAGAATTGATGCAACCCACCATCACCCATACGGGTTATTTGATGTATAGCTTCAGCATTTTCAGTTCTATTAACCTCAACCATATTATAACCAACATTACTTATTGGCATTACTCCAGCACTAACAGCCATCCACTTTTTCAAACGAAACTGAAGAGCTAAATAGTCAAGACTAGAGTTTTTTGCATTCACTTTATTGGTACCATCGTTATAGTTACCATTTTGAAGACTAATTCCCCCTTCAAAAAGAAAGGTTAATGAATCCATAGCAGTATAAGATGCAGGGTTAAGCGGATTTATTTGAGAATTATCACGCAGTCCATATGCCACACCACCCATCGCTTTACTTTTACTAAAACTCTGATCAGCTAGCTGGCCTAATCCATAGCGCGTATAGGGAGAGTTTGTGTTATTTTGAGCTATAGTGACTCCCGAGATGAGAGTGAGCACAATAACACATACAATTTTGTTTATTCGTCCCATTTATAATAGTTTAATATTCTGTTTAATCCTTTAATTACAAGAAACCTATCTGCAAATATGCTACTTTTTAACTTCGTATCAAAAGAAAAGTCATTACCACCCGTTAAAAAAACCAAAAGATCGGCATGTTTTGCTTGCATTTCCTGAACATAACCAAGCATTTCGAATTCTATCCCACGCATAACTCCTGCACGGATAGCATCTTCAGTGGTTTGTCCTAAGTCTGTGATTTCACCTTCAGCACTAATCAAGGGTAACTTTCCTGTAAAATGATGTAAAGCGCTGAAACGCATTTTTATGCCTGGCGATATATTACCACCATAAAAACAACCCTCAGCATCAATAAAATCATAGGTGATAGCAGTTCCAGCATCGATAACTAATATGTTTTTATTTGGGAACCTCGTAAATGCACCCACAATAGCAGCAACTCTATCGTATCCTAGTGTTTTGGGAGTTTTATAACCAATTTTGATTGGTAATGGTGTAGTATGATCCAACATCAAGAGTGGAAAAGTAAATGTTTTCAACTTCTGCACAACCTCATCAGTGAGGTCAATAACAGAAGCAACAATGCCTTTCTCAATGGGGTACTTCCTACATATCTCACAAATACAGCCAAGAGATTGATTGGAGTAATATTGTATATCTATGATTGATCCTTCTAGATTAAATACAGCAACTTTCGCCACTGTGTTTCCTATGTCAATAATCAGATTCACTTTATTTTATTTATAGTTGACAAAGATAAGCAAGATTAAATAAACTTGTGAAGTTATTTTAAAGATAATATCAATGTCTGAGTAAATTAAAATCTATCTTTGCCCCAAAGGAAAGCTAAAATTATGAAAAAATATTTTTTTACACTCTTTTTATTTTTCAGTTGTGCACTATCCATAGCCCAAAACAGCAAGTTGGCTCATGACTCAATACGCATAAGCTTAATCACTTGTGCTCCAGGAGAAGATATTTATTCTCTATTTGGACACACAGCAATTCGCGTCACAATTCCTGCCCAAAATTATGATATTGCCTATAATTATGGGATATTTGACTTCAATAGTGAGAATTTCATATGGAGGTTTTCGCTTGGCCAAACAGACTATTTATTAGGTAAATATCCATTTGAGTATTTTATATCTGAATATATAGCTAGTGACAGAGCGGTCTGGGAACAAGAATTAGATCTCTCTTTTGATGAAAAAACAACTCTAGTTAATGACTTGGAAAATAACTATCTTCCAGAAAATAGAATGTATCGCTACAACTTTTTATATGACAACTGCGCCACTCGCCCACTCAACAAAGTAAACAATATAAAATCAGGTTCAATTGAACTTATCGAAACAGACAAGAACCTCTATTCTTTTCGTGATTTAATCCATCGTTACACCAAAGAGCACCCTTGGAGTGAGTTTGGTATGGATCTCTGTTTAGGAAGTAAGGCCGATATGATAGTAGGCGTAAAAGAAAAAATATTTGTACCTATTGAACTCATGCAAGCCATTGACGGAGCCAATTCAGAATCTGGAATAATTACCAAACCAATAGTAAACTTATACCAACCCGACGACACGGACACTGCTAAAGACTCTATTTGGGATATAATTACTCCAATAAGACTTTTCACAACTTTGGCTTTAGTTTTAGCGATAATTTGTTACATTGAGTATCAACGAGGAAATATATTCTGGGGAATAGATGCTATACTTTTCCCAATTTATGGAGTTGCAGGATGCATATTAGCTTTTCTAAGCTTTTTCTCAGAACATCCAACCGTAAGTCCGAACTACATTTTATTTTTATTTCATCCTTTTCATCTTATATTTGCACCGTATATCATTCGCGGAGAGATAAAACGAACCAAAATCTGGTATCACTACGTTAACGGAATGGTATTAACGCTTTTTTTAGTGTTTTTACCACTAATTCCTCAAAACTTTAATTTTGCCGTTGTACCTTTGGCAATATGTTTGCTACTACGTTCTGCAACATACATCTTAATTGAGAGAAAAAACTAATTATGAGAGGACTCATTACATCTATTTTAACTGCAATAGCAATAACAAGCCTTCAAGCCCAAGTGGCGCAAACGAACAGGCCTAAAGTTATTGTGGGCTTAAACGTAGATCAGTTGAGTACCGAACTTATTGAGGCCTACTGGAATTTATACAGTGAGGAAGGATTCAAAAAGTTATGGCGAGAAGGACTTGTCTATACTGACACCGAGTTTTCGCTTGTAAACAGGGATCGATCTAACACCACGGCTACACTAAACACAGGTGCAACACCATCTGTGCATGGGATTATTGGCAATGAGTGGCTTGATTTATCGGTAATGCAACCAAGGTCTTGCGTTTTTGACCCAAACTTTATGGGTAATAATACTCCACTAAGTTCTTCTGCAACAAACCTACTAAGCTCAACAATTACTGATGAGCTAAAGTTGTCAACACAAGGCAGAGCTTTAGTCTACTCTATTGCTCCATTTGCAGACATGGCGATTTTATCAGCAGGACATGCTGCGGATGCAGCATTGTGGTTTAACCAAGAAACAGGAGAATGGGCTGGTTCAACTTATTATTCAGAATTCCCTTGGTGGGTAAATAAACATAACGAACAAAACCCCATATACTACAGACTCAATAACATTGAGTGGACTCCAAGCCTAGAAACAGAACAATATAATATTTCATCCAACGGAAAAAAGAAAGCTTTCAGACATAGTCTAACCAATTCGGGACAGAACATGTATTCCAAAGTGGTTAACAGCCCTATTATTAATGACGAGGTTACGATATTGGCAAAAGAACTTTTTGAAAGTTCTGGGGTTGCTGAAGATGATATAACCGACTTTATACAATTAAATTTCTACGCAGGAAATGAGCTTGGCACCAACGAGGGTTATTCACTAGAGCTACAAGACACTTACCTACGTCTAGATAAAAACATAGCCGAACTCCTTCATACTGTTGATAAGAAAGTAGGATTAAAGAATGCTATTTTTTATCTGACCTCGACGGGATATACTCAAGGACACTCGGGATCTCAACTCAAAGAGCATAAAATTCCAACTGGAGAGTTCTATTTAAATAGATGTACGGCTCTATTAAATATGTATTTAATGGCCACTTATGGTGAAGGTCAGTATGTTGAAGGTTATTATGATCTTCAAATTTATCTAAATCACCAACTTCTCGAAGAGAAAACACTAAGCTTAACTGAAGTACAAGAAAAGTCTGCCGAATTTCTCTCACAGTTTAGTGGAGTCAATGAGGTATATTACTCTACTGAGCTACTTTTAGGCTCATGGAACCCCTACAAAGAGGTTGAGCGTAATAGCTATCATAAAAAAAGATCTGGTGACCTAAGTATAGAGGTATTACCAGGGTGGGAAATTATCGAAAATGATAAGGTTCAGAGAACTGTTAACTATTCAGCTATTATGTCACCTACAATTTTTCTTGGTGCTCCATTTAAAGCTGAAGTCATTGATACCCCAATCAATGCCGAAGCAATAGCTCCTACTATTGCAAAATCAATTCGCATTAGAGCCCCCAACGGTTCTAAAGCTAAGACTGCCTTCAAATAAAGACCTTCTTTAAGGAGAATTTGGACAGGCAATCTATTCAGTCAGCATTTAACTTTGTATCTTACAAAGTTGAGATTCAACAAAATATATTACAAAACAAATAATCAACAATTATACATGGGATTTACTAATTTATTAGGTAAGCTTTTTGGTAATAAGTCTGCTCGAGACATGAAGGAAATCAAACCTTGGGTAGAAAAAATCAAAGAGGCTTATCCAGAGATCGAAAAGCTTGACAACGATGGCTTAAGAAACAAAACAAAAGAGCTTCAACTCTTTATAAAGGACAAAGCTAAAGAACAACAAGCAAAAGTTGATGAGCTTAAAGCATCTGTTGAAAACACTCCTATCGAAAAGAGAGAACATATTTTCACTCAAATTGATAAGCTAGATAAAGAGATTCTTGATATCTACGAAGAAGCTTTAGACGAGGTTTTACCTGTTGCATTCTCTATAGTAAAAGAGACTGCTCGCCGTTTTAAAGAAAACGAAGAGATTGAAGTAACTGCGACAGAGTTTGATAAAAATCTTGCTGCTGAAAAAGACTTCGTAACCATTCAGGGTGATAAAGCAATATTCAAAAATCACTGGCAAGCTGGTGGTAATGACGTAGTATGGGACATGGTTCACTACGATGTGCAGCTCTTTGGTGGAGTTGTCCTCCATAAAGGTAAGATTGCTGAGATGGCTACTGGTGAGGGTAAAACCTTGGTAGCAACTCTCCCTGTTTTCTTAAATGCCCTAACAGGAAATGGTGTTCACGTAGTAACGGTAAATGACTACTTAGCAAAGCGTGACTCCGAATGGATGGGACCTATTTATATGTTCCATGGACTTTCGATTGACTGTATTGACAGACACCAGCCTAACTCTGAAGCTCGCCGAAGAGCTTACATGGCAGACATTACTTATGGTACCAACAATGAGTTTGGTTTTGACTACCTAAGAGATAACATGGCTCGAACTCCTCAAGATCTTGTACAAAGACAACACAACTACGGTATAGTCGATGAGGTGGACTCTGTACTTATTGACGAAGCAAGAACTCCGTTGATTATTTCGGGTCCAGTACCAAAAGGCGATGAACAGCTTTTTGACCAACTTAAACCACTAGTAGAACGTCTTGTTGAAGCACAAAGAAAACTTGCAACCAACTATCTAGCTGAAGCAAAAAAACTCATAGCTTCGGACGATTCTAAGGAACAAGAAGAGGGATATATTGCCTTGTTTAGAAGCCATAAAGCAATGCCTAAGAATAAGGCTTTGATTAAGTTCTTAAGTGAACCAGGTAGCAAAACAGCAATGCTTCGCACGGAGGAAATGTTTATGGAACAAAATAACAAAAGAATGCACGAGGCTACAGACCCCTTATTCTTTGTTATAGACGAAAAACAAAATAGCGTTGACCTAACAGATAAAGGAATTGATCTGATTACTGGTGGTTCTGACGACCCAACTCTTTTCGTTCTTCCAGACATTGCAGCAGAACTTTCGGAATTAGAAAGCCTAGAGGGTCTTACTGAAGAAGAAATACTGATCAAGAAAGATGAAATAATGAACAATTATGCCATCAAGTCTGAACGTGTTCATACAATTAACCAGCTTTTAAAAGCCTATACCATGTTCGAAAAGGACGATCAGTATATCGTTGTTGACGGCAAGGTTAAAATTGTAGATGAGCAACTGGGTCGTGTAATGGAAGGTCGTAGATATTCTGACGGTTTACACCAAGCTATCGAAGCCAAAGAAGGTGTTAAAATTGAAGCAGCAACACAAACTTTCGCATCGGTTACACTACAGAACTATTTCCGTATGTATCACAAATTAGCGGGTATGACGGGTACTGCTGAGACTGAAGCAGGAGAGTTTTGGGATATTTACAAACTCGATGTGGTCGTGATTCCAACCAATAGAGGTATTTCACGCCACGATAAAAACGATAGAGTTTATAAGACTCAAAGAGAAAAATACAAAGCTGTTATTGAAGAGATTGAGCAATTGGTAGAACAGGGACGCCCAGTTCTTGTGGGTACAACTGCAGTTGATATCTCTGAAATGCTTAGCCGAATGCTAACCATGAGAAATATTCCTCATAATGTTTTGAATGCTAAACTTCACCAAAGAGAAGCCGAAATTGTAGCACAGGCAGGACAAAAAGGTACCGTAACTATTGCTACTAACATGGCTGGTCGTGGTACGGATATCAAACTTTCTCAAGAGGTTAAAGACCTAGGAGGTCTAGCTATTATTGGTACCGAACGCCACGAGTCACGACGCGTTGATAGACAGCTACGTGGACGTGCAGGACGTCAAGGTGACCCAGGTTCTTCAATATTCTTCCTTTCACTTGAAGACAACTTGATGCGTTTATCGCTTCCAGAACGTGTAACCAAAATGATGGATACATTGGGCTTCAAAGAGGGCGAAATGATTGAGCACAAGATGTTGTCACGTTCTATTGAGAAAGCTCAAAAGAAAGTAGAAGAGAATCACTTTGGATCTCGTAAATACCTTCTTGAGTATGATGATGTTATGAATAAACAACGTACTGTAATTTACACAAAGCGTAGACATGCGCTAATGGGTGAACGTATCGGTATGGATATTGTAAACATGATTTGGGATAGATGCGCTGTTATTGTTGAAGATAATCTTGGCGATTACGAAAACTGCAAGCTTGAAATGTTAAGAGTTTTGGCTATGGATTGTCCTTTTACAGCCGAAGACTATAACAACACTACCAATGTAAATAAGCTAGTAGATCAAACGTTTGAAAAAGCCATTGAGAAATTCAAAGAAAAATCTGCAACTATTGCTAAGATAGCTAACCCTGTAATCAAACAGGTTTACGAAGCGCACGCAGCAATGTATGAGAATATACTCATCCCAATTACCGATGGTAAACGCATCTACAACATCTCTTGTAGCTTAGAAAAAGCCTATAACACAGAATGTAAAGCTGTAGTTGAAGCTTTTGAAAAATCAATTCTACTTCACTTCATTGACGAAGCTTGGATGGAAAACCTAAGAGAGCTTGATGAACTAAGACAATCTGTTCGTAATGCTAGCTATGAGCAAAAAGACCCACTCTTGATTTACAAACTTGAATCGGTTAAACTCTTCGATTATATGGTCGATAAGATTAACGATAAAACAATTTCAGTATTGATGAGAGGTCAAGTGCCAATTCAGGATCCAGCTCAAGTTCAAGAAGCTGCTCCCGAAAAACAACAAAAGGTCAATTACAGAGAAGAGAAACAAGACCTCTCTAACCCAGGCATGTCAAATGCTGCTCAACGCGACACGCGCGAAGAGCAAAAGCCTGAGCCTTATGTTGCACCTCAAAAGATTGGTAGAAATGATCCCTGCCCCTGTGGTAGTGGAAAGAAGTTCAAGCAATGCCATGGCAAAAACGCATAGTTAAGTAACTATTAAATATGAAAGGAGTAATCAACAAATGATTACTCCTTTTTGTTAATATAAATAAGTAATTATAATTATTTTAGCCCTTAATACAAATGGTAACTGATTTATGAAAAAGTCGCTATTCCACATTATCGTCCCGATGTTGCTTATCACGAGCCTTTCGGGATGTGCTACAAGTCAACAGATCACAAGTATTGACTATTTAGAACCTGGCAAAATAATATTTCCAGAACGAATAGAGCACGTTGCAGTACTCAATAACTCCCCAATCGAAGACGAAACTCTAAGTTCAAATGTACTAAAATATGCCAATACAAAGCGAGCTGATATCTTCAGTAGCTTCGTAGACGAGCTTGCACAAACTGGCTACTATGATCAAATTACCATTGCAGACAGCAAGTGGAAGGATCCTCTTGGAGGAAAGATTGATGTGAGCAGATTTAAAGAGATGGAAGAGGCCATAAAGCCCGATTTCATTATCAGTTTAGGGGTTCTAAATCCTAAAGATTTAGATATTCAAGTTGAAACTGATGAGTTTATAGCAAATTCATTAATTGTAGTACAACCCATATTCCAGCTATACAATTCCAAAACAAAGAAAAGTGTATTTTATCAACCCAAGGATACTATTGACCTATTCGATGCTCTACTTTTAAGAGCTCTTGGATCGCAGTATGCTGAACAAGAAACAAGCAACCAAAAGGAGCTAGAAGGAGGAAGCATAATAGGGAAACAACTGACCACACATTTCGCACCACATTGGAAAACTGTGGAACGTGTAGTGTTTACAGACTACCCGTTATTCTCTAAAAGTGCAAAAAATATTGAGGAAAATAATTTAGATGAAGCCATAGCCCAGAACGAATTGATCTATACAAATAACAAAAAGCCTATTAACCAAATCAAAGCAGCCAATAATATAGCTTACTTATACGAACTAAAAGATCAGCTTAACACAGCTTATGCGTGGAGTAATATTGCACTAGATCTTGCTAAGGATTTGTATGCAAAGCAACCACAAAGTCTTATCTTTTCTTATGTGCAGTCTTACAACACGACACTAAAAAAAAGGATAGAGGCTATGAATATATTAAACCAACAACTTAGTAAGTTTGAATATTAATTTGCTCAATTGGCATATATTATTGTTTTGTTTTTTAACTTTGGATAAAATTAAATTAGTTTATTATGAATTTATCAGTAGCTTCTATCGATGCCATCAAGTTATCTATAAAAAAGGCTATCAAAGAACTCAGACAAAAGGCTGATCAACCCTTAGTTACGGACATCTACCTACAACCTGATACCGATTCGGGAGCACTTGCAATCCTAGATGATAACGATGAGGTACTTGCTAAAGCAAACATTCAAGAATGGACTGACCTTAATGAAGAGGATTTTTATGCCGATTCAGCTACCCAGCTAAGAAATATTTTGCAACAACTACAAAATGATAATGCATTCGAGCATCTAGACATACTCAAACCCTATTCATTCTTACTTATTGATGATGATACTGAGATCGTAGAAGACTTGCTACTGATTGATGACGACTTATTAATTGTAAACTCAGAGCTTCTGAAAGGATTAGACGATGAGTTGGACGGATTCTTAAAGCATCTACTAGAAGACTAAATAGAGCAAATATTATATAACAAAAAGAGCATATCAGATGATATGCTCTTTTTATTTATTTATAAATCTGTAGCCTAATTAGTACCACTGAATATTACTTTGAGTTTGGCTTCGTTGATCCCATTTAAGATCTTGTAGCATGCTCGCATTTGCACGGATAGTAAAATTATAATACTTCCAAACACCAAATGGAGAGAAGCTAGCAGACATATTGAAACAGTGTAGGTCACGAGAAATCGTACAAGAAGTTTGTGTAATTTTCTTAGCATCGAAATCATAACCTGTATTGAAATTGAAAGACCACTTATTAGTTAGTCTCAAGTTTCCTGAAGCATTGATATTTTGAGTAAATCTATAAGGATACCTCATTGTTTTATCATTAATCTTTGCCTGTCTATCCTCACGAATATTGAAAGAGTAGTTTACGTTAACCGACCAAGGCATATTGAATGCTTGGTAACCATCACGGCCTACAGCAGCTTTAGTTTTTTTCTTCTTCGTTATTGCACTCTTACGCCCTGTTTCTTCACTTACTCCTTCTGCTTCGGCAGCATTATCATCAGGGCCAGGCTCTTCAACCTCATCTTTGCCAAACCATTTTTTCCAACTGTTATTATCGAAAGTATAGCTAAACGAAGTACCCCAACCTTGGAATCGACCGAAACGACCATAAGACCATTCGGTTCTATCACCTACACGAACATTACCACGCTCATCAAATTCATATGCATAGGTAGCAAAAGAGGTGTTCATATTTAGTGTGTAACTCTTAGATAGCTTCAAACGCATACGGAAAGAAAGGTCACTCCAAGGGCGCTTCTCAGCCGCAGTATTATAAGACAAGCTACCACCCAATTCATCAATGATGCTCACCTTACGAATTGAGTCGTTTTTATCTCTAAACTTCATCTCGATATTATTCGAAAGGTCGAAACTAATATTTCCTTGACGCCCTCTTCCGGGAACACCAAATGCCTGACCATCGTAAGGAGAATAGTATTGTTCGTTTCCGTTATTATCAATATAGGTTTCATAATATCCATAACGAGAGCTACCAAAGTCTGGCGCAGCACTAAAACTTACTTGAGGAGTAATAACGTGACGAATATCAATCTCTTTTTTCTTCATGAATAAAGGACGATATCGACCATACATCTTTGTGCTTAACCCTAAGCTAGCATTGTAGTTGTAAACACGATTAAAACCATAAACAGTATCCACAGGAAGCAACCTACCTGTTGTTTGGTCATACTCTTTATTAACCTTACGGGTGTACCAACGCTCTGTATAGTTGAACGAAGGTGTAATATTTAAGTATTTGAAAAGAGTAAAAGTTGCACTAACTGGAATATTGTGATTTATTGCATTCATCCAGTCTTTTTGGAAGTCCGACTTAAAGATCATATCGTCTTTGGTCTTCAAGGTATTGGTCAGACGACCCGTATAGCTTAATGATATCTTTTCATACCAACGTTCTTCGCCTACAGCTTGCTTACGTTTAAAGGGAAATAAACGACTTAAACTAACGTTTAAATCAGGTAACGTAATGGCAACCGAGGAGTCACGCGTTGTTTGAGCAATATTAAAAGTACTCGATAGAGTCAGACGTTTTTCGGGGAACGAACGCGTGTAACTCACACTCGAAGTCTTTGTATTCTGAGTTAGTAGCTGAGAGTTGTATAAGTTATTGATATTCGAACGCTCATAACTACTTGTTGCAAAGTTTACACTCGCAGAAAATGTACTGTTTGGACTAGCCTTAGGATCTTGACGGTGCGACCAAACAACCTTAAAGTCTTTGGCAACCATATAATCGTCTAGGCCTTTATCACCAGTTTTAGTAGTTTGATAATCGGCCATAAAAGAGCCCGAAAATCTGTATCTTTTATTATAGTTCGTTTCAGCACGAAGAGCCCAAGTACCTTTTGTGAAGATATCTCCTGTTAGTTTTAAATCCATTCGATCGCTAATAGCAAAATAGTAACCACCATCAGTCAAACCAAAGCCTCGGCTATAATCATCCATATAGGAGGGAAGAATAAAACCAGACGAATAACTACTAGAGAAAGGGAAGAAAAAGAAAGGTACAGCTATGGGCAAAGGCACATCTTCAACAACAAGATAAGCCGGACCAGTCACTACGTTTTTATTGGGACGCACTTTAGCACGTGTAAGTTGCATATAGAAGTGAGGATGATCGTGATGGTCACAAGTGGTGTAGCGTCCATTTTGCATAAAGAACTCGTCTCCATCTCCTTTCTTAGCCTCGTAGCTGGTCACGTAACCCTCTCCTTGCTGAGTAACAATATTATTAATAAAGCCTTTTTGAGTTGCAAAGTTATAGCGGATACCTTTCGTATCGTAACTCATATCACCATCTTTAAAGACAGTGTTCGCCTGTACTCCTAGTGAGTCAACAACACCACGGGCAAAGACATTACTACTGTCTAAGTTCATCGTGATAATATCGGCATCAAGTTCTATGTTTTCGTAATTTACCTTACCATTACCAAAGAGGTGGGCCAGTCCACCCATTTCATAAATAATAGAGTCGGACGACTCAAATATGACGGGAGCATCGATAGGATCTTTTTTCTTGGGTGTAGCCAAAGAGTCAGCCGACAACGAATCTGTTTGAGTCGTATCAGCAACCAAGGTATCACTAACGAGTTTATCCTTAGCATTAACATTTGGATTCACATTACTCTCCTTTTTACCTTGAGCCATTAAAAATAAAGGCAAACAAAGAAACAGAAGTGCAAATGCGAAGATCAAGTAATGGGCTTTTAATGGCTTCATTGGCCTACAAAATTACACTTTAATTTGCAAAAGTACATATTCCTATCTAATTAACTTTGTGAAACTTCTTTTTTAAGCAATTTTTGTAAGCTATAAAAACAGCTTACACCAATTATCAAATATCTCAACACCCTCGTTACCAAAGCGTAATAAACTTTTACGAGCTTGATCAACCGATTTTTCACGATCGATATGAGATTTCGAAAAGAATTTATCAGCAAAACATATTACTTGTTCTTCGATACTAATCGGTTTCATACCTCGCTGGGGTAGAGGCAGGTTTCGCTCCCTTATCAGATCAAGACTTAAGCCTGTTCCTGTGTGTCGCTCACACACTAAAGCATGTCTAGGAAAACCCTCACTTCGCAAGATATCTGCACCTAAATATCCATGAGCGATATACGGGTGCTGCCCATAACAATGTATGCCAGGTGCATCAGTTAGAAAAATCCCTATATCGTGGAGTAAAGCTGCTTGGCGAATAAACTCAACATCAACCTCTAGCTCAGGATGTGTCAAAGCGATAGCTTCAGCTTTGTCGGCAACAGACTGACTATGTGTTATCAAAACATGTTTTAACTCAGGATTATCCGAGTAATATTTATCTAGAATATGGTATGGATCCATAAATGCAATAACTTATTATGTATGTAAAGATAGTCGGAATCTTTTATTTTCAATCAAACCAACTTGCTTTCCTTCCGTCTTCTATGAACAGCAAGTTGCCACGCATTAAAACCGTTTTGAAGGAATATATAAACACCTGGTCCAATGGTAACCAAAGGGTTGAGGTAAGTATAGGCTATCCAAATTGCTAATATAGTGTTTTTTTGACCCAGCGCTTGTCCACAAGCTATCTTTTCGTTGAAGCGAGTACCTAGTTTTTTACCAAAATAAAACTGAATAAAGCATACAAAGAAAGCCATCAGAGAGATACCTAGCAAAAGTAACCAACTGAAATCGTAGTCCTTAAGTGCTTGAATCGTTTTTGCTATTGCAATTGACAGCGATAAGGCCCAAAGATAAAATGCAAACTCAGTTTTATTGACAAGTACATGATGAACCTTGGGCAGCTGCTTACTAATAAACCAAGCAGCAAGAATAGGAAGAAACAAAATGGGGAACACCTTATATAATATGGCTAACATACTCTCTGTAAAACTCAGTGTTGGAACATCCTGAATCATTGTAAAAAGTAATGGTATAGCAAAAGCTGCCACAATATTACTCAGTAGGGTATATGCTGTCACACTGTTCATATTACCATCGAGCTTATTGGTTATTACTGCAGCAGCCGTAGCTGTTGGACAGATAAAACAGACCATTCCAACCTCTGCTATTAGAATATTATAAGGACGAAGTAGATAAAACACCAACATTCCCCCACCGAGTTGAATCGCTAACATTATAAAATGATGCAACCTGATGCGTAAGTTCTGAATCGGAACCTTACAAAAAGTAAGTAAAAGCATAAAAAAAATCAGGTAGGGAACCGTAAATTCTAGCGCTAAAAATAGGGGGTAGCCTATGATTCCTAGGACCATAGCAACTGGCAGCGTCCAGTTTTTTAAGAATGTCAACATATTATCTAATTATATTACAGCAATAGTATACAAATATCGATGATTAACCTTAGTTTTGTAGCGTTTTTTATTATAAAATAATTCTAAAATGAAAAAAAACAAGTTTACAAAAAGCAATCCTGTTCGCTGGAAACGCTTCAGTAACAAGAGTTTTTCTGTTTTTAGTTCTTTAAAAAGAGAAGTTAACATTGGAGTACTTACACTGGCTACCCTTAGCTTTGCAAATCCAACTGTAGCAATTGCGCAACAAGAAACTTCTAAAGAACTACAAACTTACACACTCGAGGAAATTGAAGTAACAGGTAGCCGTGTGCCTCTGACACAAACAGAGTCTGCACGCATGGTAACTGTACTTTCGAAACCTGAAATTCAGGCTGCGGCAGTACAAAGTATTAACGACCTTCTCAAACATGTCGCTAGCATTGACGTCCGTCAACGAGGCGAATTCGGAATCCAAACCGACATATCCATCCGAGGGGGCACATTCGATCAAATCACGGTACTCCTAAACGGAGTCAACATCAACAACCCACAAACTGGTCATTTAACTACCGATTTTCCCGTATCTATGGACGACATCGAGCGTATTGAGATATTGGAAGGACCTGCAGCACGTGTCTTTGGCACATCTGCATTTAATGGTGCAATTAATATTGTCACCAAGGGCGCTGATAGTAATCAGTTAGGAGCCGACCTGATAACAGGTGGTTACGGATTATTTGGCGCAGGAGCCCGTGGAGCTCTAGTCCACAAAAATTTCAAACATCAGCTTTCAGGTAGTTATAGGCAATCGGATGGTGCAACGCTGAATAGCGATTTCAAAACAGGTAAAGCGTTTTATCAGGGAGGTGCTGTTTCCAATATCGTTGATGTCAATTGGCAACTGGGATATAGCAACCAAAAATATGGAGCTAACACTTTTTATTCAGCCAAATACGACGACCAGTACGAAAAGAACCAACGGATTCTAACCTCAGTGCAAGCCAAAACAAAAGGTTGGTTTACCTTTGCTCCAACAGTATATTGGAATCGGACGTACGACAATTTTCAGCTTATCAAAGGGAAGCTTGCTGGCGAAAACTTTCATATGACCGATGTTTATGGAGCCAATCTGAATGCGCATTTTTCATCACTAATTGGTAAAACAGCATTTGGTGCTGAATTCAGAAATGAAGGAATATTAAGTACCAATTTGGGAAAACCACTAACCAAAGATCAAGAAGTCAAAATTGCAGGACAAAAAGATCTTTATTATACCCACAAAGATAACCGCACCAACATTAGTTATTATTTAGAACATAATATCTTGTTGGATAAGTTTACCGCTTCTCTTGGGGTAATGGCTAATATGAACACCGCTTTAGATCATAAATACAGGTTTTATCCTGGAGTGGATCTATCCTATCGACCGACTGATAATTGGAAGTTATTTGCATCCTGGAATAAAGCACTTCGCATGCCCACCTTTACAGACCTCTACTATAAGAGCCCAACTCAAGAGGGAAATGTCGGTCTAAAACCTGAGGAGACACAGGCTTATAATATCGGAGTAAAGTATCATAACAGCATACTATCGGCATCGGTAACAGGGTTTTACCATAAAGGCAAACACATGATCGATTGGGTAATGTATAACGCACAAGATGTTTATCATTCGGCCAACTTCAAGCTCGACAACCGAGGAGTTGAACTCAACTCGCGCTTTGACATAGAAGCTTGGTACGGAAGAAATTCATGGATCAAGCATTTACAACTCGGCTACACCTATATAGATCAAAAAAGGAAAGATCATGTAGAGATTTACAGGTCAAACTATGCACTCAACTACCTAAAGCATAAATTTGTCGCCAATCTACAACATAAAGTCTTTAGCAATAAGCTTACAATGAATTGGGCTTTCCGTTGGCAAGACCGAATGGGCGACTACACCGACTTTAGCAATAAAGAACTACCCGATGGTGTGCTGAGGCCCTATCCATCGTTTTGTTTAGTTGACTTGAAAGTGCAGTGGACTGAGCATAAATATCAAGTCTTTGCCGAAGCCAATAATCTTTTGAACCGTACCTATTTTGACTTGGGTAATATCCCACAAGCTGGATTTTGGTTTAAGGCTGGAATAAAATGTAATTTCAACCTGTAGACATTACTATTACTAAAATAAGGACCTAGCTGTAAAACCCAAAACGACTTACTCATTTACCTGTACCGAGTAAGTTGTAAGGTATTAACGGCTAGGTCCTTTTTAGGCTTTAAGATGTAACGGCTTTAAAGATGATAAAGCATTAAAGAGCAAAAACTTTGGTTTATGGTGTAGTTTCCTTCTTTTTATGCTAAATTTGTAGCATCGGATAAATTCATTGGACAATAATCATCTGATACAAATCAATCAATATCGTACACTAAAATTTAATGAATGAAGTTCTTTACTAAAGAGGTTAAAATAGGTTTGGCTGGCGTAATCGCTTTGTTTCTATTGATATATGGCATCAATTACTTAAAGGGTATCGACATGTTCAAGCCCTCAAGTTATATGTACGTCTCTTTTAAGAATGTAAATGGACTTGCTAAGTCAAGCCCCGTCTTTGCCGATGGCTATAAAGTCGGGCTAGTGCGAGATATAGGCTACGATTTCAATCAATCGGGCAATGTTATTGTAGAGGTTGAACTCGAAACCGATTTAAGAATACCTAAGGGCAGTAGTGGTGAGCTCGTACCCGAACTGATGGGTGGAGTTCAAATGAATATCCTACTAGCAAACAATCCTCGTGAAAGCTACGCCGTAGGAGACACAATCCCCGGAGTACTTAAAAGTGGAATGACCGATGAAATGGGTAAAATGCTACCCGAGGTATCAAAGCTAATCCCTAAGCTCGACTCAATCCTAACTTCTGTCAACTTATTATTAAGCCACCCTGCACTAAACAATACATTGATAGCAGTTGAAAAAAGCAGTCAAAACCTAGAGTTGGCGACAGGAGAGTTTAATAAACTAATGAAAAATGATATTCCACAACTCACAGCGAAGATGAACGTGATTGGTGATAACTTCGTCAAGATTAGTGATTCTCTAGCAGAGTTAGACATTCAGCAAACCTATTCAAAAATCGACAACGCTGTATCTAATATAAGCTCACTGACCGATAGATTAAGTCAGAAAGACAATACTTTAGGCCTATTCTTAAACGATTCAACGCTATACAATCGCCTAACAGAAACAGGTGATAATGCAGCAAAACTTCTCGAAGATATCAAGCTGAACCCAAAACGTTATGTTCATTTCTCTGTCTTTGGCAAGAAAAACAAGTAGTTTGACCCTTTAGAATAAGCACCTGCTTTAAACTACTTTTTTATTAAATAATTTATTTAATATTTCTTCTTTTTATCGAAGATAAATAAAAGAGTAATTCGACAATTGAGTGTATGTATCAATGACATACAAACATTTGTCGGCTTTAAGTGGCCGTAAAAAAAACACAGGTATATCAAAAGATATCCTTTAAGATTATCCTTGTATTTTTAATTAATTATCCAAGAATAAATCCATTTGTTTATATCAAATAAGATTATCAAATTTGTGTATCAAGAATTTATTTATAAATTTCTAAAAGCGTAAAGCACCTATGAATAAACCTGTTCATGTTGCACTTTGGAATGATTGTCTAGCTATAATTAGAGACAATGTTGCGGAGTCTACATACAATACTTGGTTTGCCCCTATTTCACCGTTAAAATTTGAGGACAAGACACTAGTAATTCAAGTTCCAAGCCAATTTTTCTATGAATTTCTGGAAGAGAAGTTTGTTGACTTGCTACGTCATACCCTATATCAAGTTATCGGTGAAGGAGCAAAACTGATGTATAATGTAATGGTAGACAAAAGTGCCAGTACAACAGTTAATTTAGAGGCTAGCAATCGATCGACAGCTGTAAGAAAAACAGCAACTACCCAATCACAAACACGAATCAATCAGGGGCCCCAGGCACCCAATCCACCTGCAGTACAGGAATTAGACCCAAGACTTAACCCCGACTACACATTCGAAACCTTTATTGAAGGCAATAGCAATAAGCTTTCACGAAGTGTAGCAGAGGCAGTTGCAGAAAACCCTGCTAAAACAGTATTTAACCCCTTATTTATTCATGGCAATTCGGGAGTGGGTAAAACCCATCTAGCCAATGCTGTAGGGCTTCGGATTAAAGAACAGTATCCAGAGAAGAGAGTTCTTTACGTATCTGCCCACCTTTTTCAGGTTCAATATACCGACTCGGTGCGTAATAACACGACCAATGATTTCATCAATTTTTATCAGACTATCGATGTTTTGATAATCGATGATATACAAGAATTTGCAGGTGTAGTCAAAACACAAAACACATTTTTCCACATCTTTAATCACCTGCACCAAAACGGCAAACAACTCATCTTGACATCAGACCTTCCACCTGTCCTCCTTCAGGGTATGGAGGATAGACTTCTCACTCGTTTTAAGTGGGGAATGGTAGCCGAACTAGAACGACCCTCTGTGGAGCTCCGTAAAGATATCCTACGTAATAAAATTCATCGTGACGGTTTGCAGTTTCCTCCTGAGGTTATTACTTATATTGCAGAGAACGTAGACGACAGCGTAAGAGACCTTGAAGGCATCGTAATTTCTATTATGGCGCACTCTACAATTTACAATAAAAATATTGATCTTGACCTGACACAGCGTATCGTAAAAAAAGTAGTGCGCGACGAAAAGAAAGTTATCACGGTCGATCAAATTATTACCACGGTTTCGGAATACTTTAAGATTGAAGCCAAGCTAATCCACTCCAAATCTAGAAAAAGAGAGGTTGTACAAGCTCGACATTTTGCAATGTATTTGACCAAAGAATACACCGATTACTCAACACCAAAAATTGGGAAGTTTATCGGAAATAGAAACCATTCGACGGTATTACATGCGTGTAAAACTGTAAAACACCAATGTGAGGTTGACAAAAACTACCGAGCAGATATGGATTCTATTCAAGAATTACTACACAAGAGATAATACTTTTTAACAATCCTAATTTAAGCAAAACAATTAGCCAAACAAAATGTTACTACTAAGTTAAGTTTAGTATAACATTTTAATGCCGTAAAAAACACAACTTACCTAAAAGAGTAACTACGAACTAACACAAATACCACAAACAACTATTAATCAAAGACTTAGATTTTTGTTTCAGACAACTAAAAAATAAATAGTTTACTTTAGTTGCTCAAAAAGAAAAACATTTCTAGCTTTGCATAGCAAATTAGTGTTCCAAATAACAGACACAATAGACAATAAAAGGTTCACTAAAAAAGCAAATAATCACCCATATATTAACCTATAATAACACTATCTGTGGCAGTATCAACTTATACATATGAAGAAGCCTACGAGGAGTCACTCAACTATTTTGGTGGTGATGAACTCGCAGCAAGAGTTTGGGTAAATAAGTACGCGATGAAAGATTCGTATGGCAACATTTACGAAAAATCACCTGAACATATGCACTGGCGTATAGCCAATGAGCTCGCAAGAATGGAGAAGAAATATCCTAATCCATTATCGGCTGAAGAGTTGTTTAAGCTATTGGATAAATTTAAATATATTGTTCCTCAAGGGAGCCCAATGACAGGTATCGGTAATAATCACCAGGTAGCTTCATTGTCAAACTGTTTTGTTATTGGTGTAGAAGGAGCTGGAGATTCGTATGGTGGCATCATCAAAATGGACGAAGAACAAGTCCAACTGATGAAACGCAGAGGTGGTGTTGGTCACGATCTATCGCATATCCGCCCAAAAGGCTCTCCTGTAAAAAACTCTGCACTAACTTCTACTGGGATTGTACCTTTCATGGAAAGATACTCCAACTCAACTAGAGAAGTAGCTCAAGACGGACGTAGAGGTGCACTGATGCTATCGGTTTCAATCAAGCACCCAGACTCAGAATCTTTTATCGATGCAAAAATGACTCAAGGTAAAATTACTGGAGCCAACGTATCAGTGAAGCTAGACGATGAGTTCATGACTGCCGTAACCAATAACCAGTCTTATACACAGACCTACCCCATCGACTCTGAAAACCCTACTACAGTTAAAGAGATTGATGCATCGCAACTTTGGGGAAAGATCGTTCATAATGCATGGAAATCAGCAGAACCTGGCGTATTGTTCTGGGATACCATCATAAAAGAATCTGTTCCAGACTGTTATGCAGATCTTGGTTATAAAACAGTTTCAACTAACCCTTGTGGGGAGATTCCACTTTGTCCTTACGACTCTTGTCGTCTGTTGGCAATCAACTTATATTCGTATGTAAACAATCCGTTTACGCCTCAAGCTAGCTTCGACTTTGAGTTATTCAAAGATCACGTAGGCAAAGCTCAACGAATAATGGATGATATCATCGACCTAGAACTTGAAAAAATCGAGGCGATTATCAAGAAGATAGAAAACGACCCCGAAAGCGAAGAGGTAAAAAGAACAGAATACTTACTTTGGAAAAAAATATATACTAAAACAGGGCAAGGCCGCCGTACAGGTGTAGGTATTACTGCAGAAGGCGATATGCTTGCAGGCATGAATCTACGCTACGGTACCGAAGAAGCTACAGATTTTTCTGAACTTGTCCACAAAACAGTAGCTCTTGCTGCTTACAACGCTTCGGCTGACCTAGCAAAAGACCGTGGAGCTTTTGATGTATATGACGCTAAGCGTGAAGAAAACAACCCATTTATCAATCGTCTTAAAGAGGCTGATCCTGCTTTATACGAGAAGATGGTAAAATATGGTCGCCGTAATATTGCTTGCTTGACCATTGCGCCAACAGGGACTACTAGCTTAATGACTCAGACAACTTCTGGAATTGAGCCTGTATTCTTACCCGTTTACAAACGCAGAAGAAAAGTGAATCCGAACGACGTTAATGTTCGTATTGATTTTGTCGACGAAACAGGTGATGCCTTCGAGGAGTATACCGTGTTCCACCATAAGTTTGTGACTTGGATGGAAGCAAATGGTTATGACCCTTCTAAAAGATATTCACAAGAAGAGATAGATGAACTTGTAGCCAAATCGCCTTACTACAAAGCTACATCAAACGATGTTGATTGGTTGATGAAAGTAAAAATGCAAGGACGTATCCAAAAATGGGTAGACCACTCAATCAGCGTAACAATTAACCTTCCCAACGATGTTGACGAAGCACTCGTAAACAAGCTCTATATTGAAGCATGGAAAGCGGGTTGCAAAGGCTGTACAGTTTACCGTGACGGTTCTCGTTCAGGAGTGCTGATTGCTACAGAGTCGAATAAAGAGAAAGACAAAGATAAATCAACACAAGGAGAACAAGCCTCCAGCTCAGTGTTAACAAACCCTGAAGTAGTTAAACGTCCTAAGGTACTTGAAGCAGAAGTAGTTCGTTTCCAAAACAATAAAGAAAAATGGGTTGCATTTGTAGGTCTTTATGAAGACAGACCTTATGAGATTTTCACAGGTCTACAAGACGATGACGAAGGTATTCTATTGCCTAAGAGTGTAGTCTCGGGAAATATCATCAAGAATGTCGATGAAAACGGTAACAACCGATATGATTTCCAATTCGTAAACAAACGTGGCTACAAAACCACTATTGAAGGTCTATCAGAGAAATTCAATAAGGTTTATTGGAACTATGCAAAACTAATCTCTGGAGTTCTGCGCTGGGGTATGCCAATCGATCAAGTAGTTAAACTTGTAGGTTCACTTCAGCTTGATAACGAAAATATCAACAACTGGAAAAACGGTGTTGAGAGAGCTTTGAAACGCTATGTACAAAATGGAACAAGAGCAACAGGAACTAAATGTCCAAATTGCCAAAATGAAACACTTATCTACCAAGAGGGTTGTTTGATTTGTACTACCTGTGGTTCATCACGTTGCGGATAGAATTGTAATTTAAAATCAGATAAAGATAGAGGATGTATATGCTAGCGTATACATCCTCTGTTTTTTCATTACATTTGCCCTCAATCTTATTAGATATTACCTATTATTGTATTAAATCACTAAACCTAAAATAACTATGAAGTACCATTTCAAAATACAATACCACACACAGTGGGGAGAACAACTCAGAATGGTGGGAAATATCCCCCAACTGGGAAATGATGATTTAACACGAGCTGTCCCCATGATTACCCAGAATGGCGAACATTGGGAACTGACTGTCGAACTCAACGATATGGTATTATCTGATATGACTTATAGCTATTTGGTGTTTAAGGAAGGTCAAGTAGTAAGACAGGAATTCTATTTACTCAAGCATCAGCTACCAACATCTAACAAAGCCAATATATATATTGAAGACTCTTGGATAGATAAACCCGAACTAGCACCACTTTATACGAGTGCTTTTACAAAGGTGTGGAACAAAAGAGAATCTATAGAAAACAAGCATCACTCAGTAACAAATAAGAATTTTGAGTTGACTCTTATTGAAGCAAATATTGCTCCACACGAGACACTAGCCATCTGTGGTAATACAGCAGAACTAGGCAGTTGGAATATTGAGAATGCGCTAATGATGGATGATTCCGATTTCCCTAAATGGAAGGCAAAACTTAATTTAGACAAGCAAAATCTATTGGAATACAAGTACGTTATTTTAAATAGAGAAGACCGTTCACTTATTTCGTGGGAGTTAAGTGATAATAGATATTACCACTCACCTACACCGAGCCAAAACAGTTACTATTCAAAACTTGATGCCTTTGCTAAATTCGAACGTACACATTGGAAAGCTTGTGGTGCGGCAGTGCCTGTGTTTTCACTCCGAAGTGAGCGCAGCTGGGGCATTGGTGAGTTTTTAGACATCAAACAACTTGTGGACTGGGCTTTACTTACCAATCAAAAGGTCGTACAAATACTTCCGATAAACGACACTACAAGTTCAAACAGCTGGGACGACGCCTACCCTTACCGTTGTATCTCTGTCTTTGCTCTCAACCCAATCTACCTAAACCTAGACGAGCTCGATATAGCCGACACCCCTTATGGAGCGACTTACCAAAAAGAGAAGAAACAAATAAATCAACTGACAACTATAGACTTCCCCTACGTGCAGACTAAAAAACAAACCTACAGTCATGCTATATTTAAACTCAAGGGAAAAGAGACTTTCAAGAGTGCTAAGTTTAAAGAGTTTTATGCTGAGCAGAAACATTGGCTCGCTCCTTATGCCGTATACTTAGTGCTAAGAGATAAGTACGAGACATCGGACATCAACTGCTGGGACAAATACCAAAACTTCAGAATCGAATGGATCGAAGAGTTTGATAATCCCCAGCATGAGAGTTATGAGAAACTCCAGTATACTTACTTCATGCAATACCATCTTTATACTCAACTTAAAGAGGTGTCCGACTATGCCAATAGCAAAGGTGTAGTGCTTAAAGGTGATCTGCCGATTGGTATAGGACTACACAGCGCTGATGCTTGGACCAATCCAGAGTTTTTTCATATAAGTTGCCAAGCAGGTGCCCCACCCGATGATTTTGCTACAGAGGGTCAGAACTGGGGATTCCCAACCTACAATTGGGAAAATATACAGAAAGACGATTTCAGCTGGTGGAAAAACAGACTTCACTACATGTCACATTTCTTTCAGGCCTATCGTATCGACCATATCTTAGGGTTCTTCCGAATTTGGAGCATCCCAAGATCGGCTATTTACGGCACACTCGGACAGTTCTCACCCGCTTTACCACTATCTGTTGGAGAAATATCTAGTTATGGATTTAACTTCAACGAAGAGTTACAGACTCAACCCTATATCAGCACAGAAAGCCTTGACGCGCTAAGTAGCGAAGATAAGGAGCTAGTTAAATCCAAACTCTTAACACAGATAGATACTTCACGATATCATTTTAAAGAAGAAGTAAACACACAAGCTAAATTACGGGATTACTTTTTAAAGAATACGGACCTAGGAATGGGTAAAGAGGTATTACCACTATTGATGGGATTGCACACACAAGTCTTGTTTATTGAAGACATGAAGCAAGCCAACTTCTTTCATCCACGAATTGAAGCATTCAAAACTTCAACCTATCAATCACTAAGTGCAGAAGATAAGTTAGCTTTCGATAGGCTCTATCACAGCTTTTATTACGAAAGGCATAATCAGTTTTGGATGGATGAAGCACTTCTCAAGCTCCCCCAACTTATTGGAGCAAGCAATATGATGGTTTGTGGAGAAGATTTGGGTATGATTCCGCAAACTGTCCCCGAAGTTATGAATGCCTTGGATATTCTGAGTTTGGAAGTACAACGCATGCCCAAAGCACATAATCAAATAATAGGAAATCCTGCAAATAATCCTTATCTCTCAGTTAGTACATTTTCAACACACGACATGAGTACGATGCGTGGGTGGTGGGAGAATGATCGAGTACAAGCTCGAGAACTATATCGTGAGCTGGAGGGAAATAAAGATTCCGTTCCCGACAAATTGAACCCGCCCCTTGCCTATTCGATATTAAATAGAGAACTTTGTGGTGCCTCAATGCTCCGTATTGAAGCATTACAAGATTGGATGGCACTCACACCAAAATGGTACGATACAATCAGTGCTAACGAAGAACAAATCAATATCCCTGCCAATCCCAAGCATCGATGGAAATTTAGAATGGCGGGGTATTTGGAGCAATTACTAGAGGATAAAGAACTCAGTGAAGTCATCAATCAATTAACATCAAACCAATAAACACAAAAACAGATGAATGTAATCAATAGCTATATCACACTCAATAATTTGGAAATCTACGCTTATCATGGCGTATCTCCACAAGAAACGAAAGTCGGTAACACCTACATAATCAACCTAAAACTAAAGGTAGATTACAGCAAAGCTGGCGAGACCGATTCTGTTGAAGACACGGTAAGTTATGCAGATGTTTTCAGTATTGTTAAAGAAGTGATGAGTACCCCTTCCAAACTACTAGAACATGTAGTCTATCGGATTTGTGAAGCCTTATTTGAAAGGTTCAAGCAAGTTGAAGAGATTGAGATTCATTTGGATAAAAACAATCCTCCAATGGGAGCCGATATTGAAACAGCTGGAGTCTATTTGGCTTGTAGTAGATAATTGTTAAAAATCAGATAAAAACAAAAAAGGGAGTTGCATATCAGATACGCAACTCCCTTTTTCCTAACCTTAAATATTTTCTTTATGAAAAAACGTTCCAGCAAAGATACAACATGAAATATATTTAGCTAGTTAATAAATATAATATTCTGCAAGAATAAAATAAAAGATTAAGCTATTCTACCTACCGATTGTCAATGAACGCTAATAACTTCTTATAAATGGGATTTAATCTCAATAAATGAGGTACACCTGTAAGAAACAACTGTTTGCGTGCTCGTGTAAGGGCAACATTAAGTTTTCGATCGATTTGCTGAGTTCCTTCAACCATTATATTCGACAAAAAATCGAGCTGATAAGGAGCATTTACACAGAACGAATAGATAATAATATCACGTTCGCTACCTTGAAATCGCTCTACCGTATCTACTAAGATATCCGAGAGTTCGGGCACTTTATAACGCTCCAAGCAGCTTTTAATCAAAGCAATTTGCGTACGATAAGGAGCAATGATTCCTAAGGTATGCTCGGAGTCGAACAATTGACTATAGCGCTGATAAACTTGATAAGCAATATGAGCAGCAATTTCGGCTTCGGAACTATTCATCTTGTAAGTCTCAGGGGAAACCTCTAACTCCGACTCAATGAAAGTCACCCTACTTTTCAATACTGTCACCTCCTGATCGGTTGGATATTTAAGAATCTTATTTAACGGCATTTCGTGCTCAAGCTGGTGAGGCAAATTTAGAGAACTCAACTTATTCTCATAAAAGTAGAAGTTGGTAAAAGCAGCAATTTGAGGATGCATTCTACCCTGACTAGTCAACCATTCCACACTATTGGGGGCATTTATTCGATACAGACGCTCAAAAAAAGCATCACGCATATTAAATATTTGCAATGCATTGAGCTCTTCAGCCTCTATTTTAGAGGTAGCTTCTTTTTGTTGTACTACAGCTGGAAGTTGCTTATGGTCTCCAATTAAAACAAATTTACCTATTCCATCTTCACCCTTTGGACCAGAAGCAGCGAGTAATCCTAAAAGCTGAGGTTCCAATATTTGTGAAGCCTCATCAATAATAGCCACATCAAAGTGCTTAAGCCTGAAAAGATCGGGTTTACCACTCAGACTAGCCACTGTCGAAACAAAAACTCGACAAGCATCTATCTTATTGCGAACAGCCAACCGATTATTGCAATTTTCGAGCACATTCTCCAACAAATGGGGGCGATAAACAGAGTCACACGACAACTCACTCCCAATTCGAATAAAGTCTAACACGGGGCTTATTTTACTAATTGCCTTACAGATTTCATTTACGGCTTGGTTGGTATAAGCCAATAATAAGATTGTTTTGCCCTCTTCGCGAAAGGCTTCGACCATGCTCCTAAGAGCAAATGAAGTTTTACCCGTCCCTGGAGGCCCTACAAGCAAGAAGTAATCTTCGGCAGCCAACGATTTATAGACTATTCTAGTCAAATCATTAGGTGCATTAGCAATTTGAGTGTCGTATTTTGACGAGAATCGAGGAGCTCTTTTTCCGAGTATAAGATCTCGACGCTCTTGATTAGTCATCAGAAAAGCATCCAAACCCAAGTACATATTACGATAACTAGTATCCATACTATCAGGCTCAACAGCATAGAGCGAATCGTCGGGCAAAACATCTAAGTTTTGCTGAGCCATACGCAAGCGCACGGTAACGGAGTCATCTGTAATCTGCTCTAAATTGCCTTTGAAGACTAATTTATTAGTCACATTATCACCTAAGCCGTTACGCTGATAAAGTACCACAGCGTCACCCTCCCTGAAATTGGGTAGAGCTAAACCCGAAACCTCTAACTCCCTATTCCGCTCAAAAACCAAATGAGGCTTATGCAGGTCAGCCGCATTATTATGACCAATCTTCAGGTCATAGAGTATAGCTCCTTCTTCACATTTTTCACTAAACGAAGAGTTCCATAAAGTAGCTGCTCCTCGCTTACCCTCATAGGCCACATCCCCCGATTTGGAGGTGTAAAGCTCTTTAGTTATAAAGTTGTAGACAGCGTAAAAGTAAGAACGATCAGCCTTTGAAAGCTTGAATAGTCGTTCACTAACTACATTTATTTGGGGTACCAAGTACTTCTCCCAAAACTTACCCTCCAGTTTTAACTGATTCAGGTTATCGGCTTGAATTTGACCGAATAACTGCTCTGTAAACTCCAGGCTATTAACCGACTGCGTCTTGTATTCATTGGCTACAATCTCGTTACGAAGCTGAATGGCTTGACGAACAAGTCGCCATGAAGTTCGAGCAGGATAAAGTAAGGGGTAACGAGTATAGAGCAGGTAGGCACGTACTTGCTCCTTATCTTGGTTCATATTATAGAGTAGTACAGCTTGGTAAAGCAACATCTGAACCCTATTGTTCTGATGCGGAACTATTCGTCCACGCAGAGCATATTCATCGGCTTTTCCCGACTTCATTTCAATAAAAGACGACATATCCTTTTGCATATAGTCGAGTCGCCCTTGGATGCCCAACGCCTCACAAATATAAGAAGGCTCCAAAACCGCATTCTGCTTATCGAGCTTATACCCCTCTTGGTTGAAGGTTTGATTGACTACTTGCCCAATATTATCGAAGTGCATTTTGCAGTCGCTAAAAAACTGCACTTCCAACTCGCGTGAGTCGAGGTCAGGGCAAGAAGCTAGTTCAATTGCATACTTCTTGAAAACCTTTTTCATACTGGTTATATAGCTAATCTGATCGCCGTAATGAATCCACTCATCAAGAAAGTGATTGGCAATACTTCCCAGCAGCAAAGGTCTCGGGTTATCGATCGATTTGACTCGTGCCAAGATATAATTGAGCGGGTGTGCCCCGTAAGGTCTAAAGCATTCGGCCAAGGAGCTAATGTCTAACAGATAGTCCGGTTCAAGCACAATGATTCGAGGAGTCAGGATACCTTGATCATCAATGCTAACATCGAGCAAATTGAGCTGAGCGTGTTTCCACACAACGGTCTTTAGCTTTGTAAATTCGTCGTTAACCTCCTCAACAGTATATCTAACCTTAAGAGGTTCATCGACCAAAGCCTCGGCGGGCAAAACGTATAAAAACTCATCATCCGCAGATTGGAAACATACTCGCATCTGTTTCTTGAGTTCCACACCAAGCTTCATCACATGGTATGTAGCATCGTGAGTAGGTAAAATACGATAGAGCTCGTAAGGAATATCTAAAGCATAAAGCTTGCGTACAAAAAAAGAGATTGTTTTCAAATCTCTTAAGAAATAGTCTTCACGAGGCTCCGTATTGGTATGAAGTAGCTCATTAGAGGTTAACCGAAAACTATGAAGCCGCTGTTGCTCTAAATAAGAGATGTCAAATTTATCAGCAACATAGCTAATTCGAGCCGATAAATCGGTAGCTTGAAGGTCAACAAAATTCATTTCTGTCCTACAGATTCTTTCGAGTAAATCTCGTAACTGCTTATACTTAAACAGCAGCAAAGAATCAACATCCAAAGCTATAGAATAGAGTGTATCATAATAGCCAGAAGCCAGTTTATTATTCATTTCATCTTTCTCCAAAATCAACGACCTGTTTGTTTTTTATAGTCTAGTATAAACCCGTGTGACATCCATTTAGCCAATGCTTGGCGATTGGAACTCACCACAAAGCGTTTTTGATCGAATGAGTTTTGAATATTACCAAGCTCCACGAACAGACCTATCGGATGTGTATTTTTGAGCACGTATAGATTACGTGTGCTTACCGTGCCGGTAAATCCACGACTCGGTTGATGCTGGTTATATTTCGAGGAAAATTCATTTTTCATGGTAGTAGCTAGATCAAGTCCTTTAGGATTTAAACCGTAATGATAGAAAAATACATCCACACGTTTATTCTTGGTACGGCTGTCAATATGCAAGAAAATAGCCCGACAATATTTATAGTTCTTTTTGTCTTTTTGATATAGCTCATTAATCTTGTTGGTTCTCTGAGCTAGTCTTCCGAGCTGGCTCAAAGGGATTTTTTGCCCCATGCAGGTTTCACGCTTACTATTCGATAGGATTCTATCGTCACGGATACCATCTTTAGCATCTTGAATAATAATATGCACCTTTGCCCCTTGAATCATCAAGTCACGAGCCAATCGTAGAGCAATGTCATAAGCATATTCATCTTCGTGCAAATGGTGATGCCCCATTTTACCAATGGCACCAGGGTCGGGACCACCATGACCACTTACAATATAAAAGCAAGCATCCTTTAGTTGCTCAGATTCAATCTTAAAAGTCTGCTTAGAGGGACCAAACAAAGGTTCCGTTATTGTTTTTCCTATAATAGTAGAAGCGGGTTTTACCTCAGGTGTTTTCACATTATCAGCTGCCGGCTTTTTTTTGCTTGTTACAGTAGCATCAGTTTTGGTAGTAGCTGTTGATTTACCCGTTTTTTTAGGCGGGATAATGTAGTAAAAACCCATTTTAAGGGAGTTGTCCTTACCCAAGCGTTTTTTATTCAGTGCTACGAACTCATTAAAATATTCCAATCCACGGCCATTTCGAAGTAATAAATCATAGACTCCTTCACCCGTTTTGGGTTGAGAACGAACAACTTTTTGTTCTTGAGAATAAGCAGTTTGAGAAAAAATGGGAATATATAATAAGACTATTACACATATAATTCGCTTCAAGCATGCACAAAGTCTATGTTTCATTTTGGCGTATTTATTCTTAAATAATTTTCATTGTCTCAAAAGTACATTAAATTTTCTATTTTTGTAAATATTGTATATCCAAACAATCCTTATTTATTATACTTTAATAACTAAAAATGAAAACAAAAGCCAAGCGTTCAACAATTTGTGTACAAGGAGGATGGAATCCAAAAAAGGGGGATCCTCGTGTGCTACCTATATACCAAAGTACTACATTTAAGTATGACACAAGTGACCAAATGGGACGTCTTTTTGACTTAAAAGATGCAGGCTATTTTTATTCTCGCCTACAAAACCCAACTACCGATGCCGTAGCATCAAAAATAGCTGACCTAGAAGGTGGTATTGGTGCCATTCTAACTGCTAGTGGTCAGGCAGCCAATTTCTTTGCCCTCACCAATATTTGTGAAGCGGGCGACCACTTTGTCTGCTCAGCATCAATCTATGGAGGTACTTATAATTTATTTGGTGTCACACTAAAAAAATTCGGTATTGACGTGACCTTCATTAATCCTAACGATACCGATGAAGTAATCGAAAAGGCTTTCCGCCCCAACACCAAAGCATTGTTTGGAGAAACCGTATCAAACCCAACACTAGAAGTGCTAGACATCGAAAAGTTTGCCCGTATTGCACATCAGCAAGGCGTGCCACTTATTATCGACAATACCTTCCCCACACCCATTAATTGTCGCCCATTCGAGTGGGGAGCCGACATCATTGTCCACTCTACAACCAAATATATGGATGGACATGCTTCGGCTATTGGTGGTTGTGTAGTAGATAGTGGCAATTTCGATTGGGCAGCTCATGCCAATAAATTCCCTGGTCTATGCACCCCTGACCCATCATACCACGGACTTACTTATACCGAAACTTTTGGCAAGATGGCCTACCTAACGAAAGCAACAGTACAACTGATGCGAGATTTGGGTAGTACTCAAAGCCCAATGAATGCTTTTCTACTCAATCTAGGATTAGAAACACTTCACTTAAGAATGCCTCAGCACTGCAAGAATGCCTTACTTGTTTCCCAGTATCTCGAAGCAAACGATAAGATAGCTTGGGTTAACTATTGTGATCTGCCAAGTAGCCCATACTACGAACTTTCGAAGAAGTATATGCCCAAAGGTTCTTGTGGAGTAATCTCATTTGGACTTAAAGGTGGACGTGAGAGTTCTATTGAATTTATGGACTCGCTAAAGCTAGCTGCAATTGTTACTCATGTAGCCGATGCACGCACCTGCGTATTGCACCCCGCAAGCCATACGCACCGTCAACTTAGCGACCAGCAACTAGCCGATGCAGGTATCCGCCCAGACCTAATTCGCTTCTCGGTAGGGATTGAAGATCCCGAAGATATTATTGCTGATATCCAACAAGCACTCGACAAGATTTAAAGTAAATTAGAGATAATAAATTTGAAGTGGCCTCCCCGTAGAGGTCACTTTTTTTATGGCTGACTCGTTTCTTTAAAACCAGTCGGTAGTTAATACCATGCGAACTAGTGGTCGTGCCCAAACGACTTACTCATTTTTAGGGAGTTAAATAAGCTCAACCCAACAAGGTGAAAAAGCCTACAACAAAAGTGATATAAGCTAGAATATTTGATGTCCTAAAACTTGTTTTTTCCGATTGTCGATTTTTTTCGCTATATTTAGCCTAAACCAACATTTAACTCATGGAAATAGAATTAGAAAAAAGAATCACTCCAAAGTACATTAACTCTTTGGATGAGAACGAAATTTTTGTTTTTGGCAGTAACTTACCCGGACTTCATGTCGGAGGAGCTGCAAATGTAGCACATAACAAATGGGGCGCCGTTTGGGGACAGGGTGTTGGACTTCATGGACAAACCTATGCCATTCCAACAATGCAGGGTGGATTAGAGACTGTCGAACCTTATGTAAACGATTTTATAGAGTTTGCCCAAAACAGACAAGATTTAAAATTCTTGGTAACACCCGTAGGATGTGGTATTGCTGGATTTAAACCAAAAGAGATAGCTACTCTTTTCAAAGCAGCTACCTCCTTAGACAATGTCTATCTACCTAAAGCTTTTTGGGCTATACTAGACTAAAACTTCTTCATGTACAAAATGCGAACAGCATTTAGCACAGCCAAGATGGTAACACCAACATCGGCTATTACAGCTTCCCACATGGTAGCAATGTCTAAAACACCAAGAATCATTACGAGAAGCTTAACACCAAAAGCTAAAGCTATATTTTGAAATACTATTTTTCGAGTAGCTTTAGCTATTTTTATGGACTGATGTATCTTAGAGGGTTGATCAGTTTGAATCACTACATCGGCTACCTCAATAGCTGCATCCGAACCCATCGCACCCATAGCAACAGCTACGTCGCTCAAGGCTAAAGACGGTGCATCGTTAATTCCATCACCAACAAAACAGATTACCCTACTCTTATCCTCTTTTAGCTTTTCAATATAACTTAGTTTATCTTCGGGTAACAAACCACCGATTGCCTTATTGACACCCAAAGTTTGACCAACTTTTTGTGTAATTTTATCGTTATCACCACTAAGCATAATGACTTCGGATCCATCTTTTTGTAAGAGATGAACAGCCTCTTTGGCATCGGATTTAATGCGGTCGGCAATATATATTGCACCCAGATACTTTCCGTTTCGACTGGTTAGAATTGTTGTACCTACTATATCAAGAACTGCTTTATCGTAAACAATACCAAAACTATCGAGAAGTTTGTAATTACCAACAAGCACCTGCTCTGCGTTTAACTTACAGATAAGTCCCTGACCTGCAACCTCTTCAATATCGGAAAGTTGCGCTACCAGTGCATCACTTGGCTTATGGTATTTTAAGATCGCTTTTGCAATGGGGTGAGAAGAAAAAGTTTCAACAGCCGCTGTAAGGGATAGAAGTTCTTCTTTATCACCAGCAACCAAAATATCTTGTACCTCAAATACACCTTCGGTCATGGTACCTGTCTTATCAACAACAACGGTATTAACACTTGTCATTAGGTCGAGATAATTGGCTCCCTTAAAAAGAATCCCCTGACGAGATGCCGCACCAATACCACCAAAATAGCCTAAAGGTATAGAGATAACCAATGCACAAGGACAAGAGATAACCAAGAATACCAATGCTCTATATAACCAATCTTGAAACTGATAATCCGCAACAAATAGAGCGGGTAAGAAAGTTACTAACACAGCTAAGCCAAAGACAATAGGTGTGTACCAACGGGCAAACTTACGGATTAGAAGTTCTGTCTTTGCCTTACGTTCGGTTGCATCTTGAACCATAGTAAGGATTTTAGATAGGGCACTATCGCTATACACCTTTGTTGCCTCCATCTCGATAACTCCATCTAAGTTAATCATACCCGCAAGTACAGGCTCACGAAGATAAGTTGTTTGAGGAACACTTTCACCAGTCAAGGCAACGGTGTTAAAGCTGGCTTTTTCGGATAGTAAAACCCCATCAACAGGAAGTTTATCCCCTACTCTAATTTGCAGCCTATCCCCAACTTGTACCTCTTCGGAAGTAACAGTGGTGATTGCACCCTTATCGTCGATAAGCCGAGTCTCTTCAACTCGGACATCCAAAAGTGATTCTATATTTTTGGTTGCACGCCCCACAGCAATCGACTGAAACAGTTCTCCGATATTATAGAGTAGCATTACTGCTACAGCCTCGGGATATTCTCCAATAGCAAAAGCTCCAATAGTAGCGATACTCATGAGAGAGAACTCATTAAAGAAGTCATTTTCACGAACTACAGCTTGCACTGCTTCTTTGATTACTGGAACTCCCACCAAGAGATAGGATACTCCAAATAGAATAGGATAAAATAGTGTGTGAAGTTCAAAGCCTACTGAACGCAAGATTAGCCCACCAACCAGAAGGACAGCACTAACAAGCATAGGAAGCATGGTTTTCCACGGAATAGAACTCAAGCTATCGTGCTGGGCATGATCGTGTGAGCAACAAGAGAAGTTTGCTGATTTGTTTTCGGCATTACCACAGCAAGTTGCATGGGATGAATTATCACCGCAACATGAGGTTGTTTTATTGTGTGTATCTTTTGACATAAGTAACTGCTTTAGTTGTGATATTTCGTATATATCAAAGATAACACATAGTTTGTGCAACTAGGTTGCAATCTAAAGCTTAGCCTCTGCTACAATCGGGGCACAAGCCCTTGAACACGAAGTTAGCACTTTCGTATTCAAACCCACCTGGCAGAGTTACCTTAGGTATGGCTATGTTTTCTAAACAATAGGTTTTGTTACAGTTGGTACAAGAAAAATGCACATGAGAAGCCATTACAGAACAGTCACAACCACGCTTACAGATGGAATACTTGATCGAACCCGTACCATCATCGATACTATGGATAAGCAAGTTCTCATGAAAGAGCATCAATGTTCGATAGATGGTTGATTTGTCTATTGTATCCAGTCGAGTTTCAAGATCCATCAGGCTGAATGCTTGATGCTCCTGGATGGTCAATATCTCCTTTAGGACCAATAGCCGAACAGCTGTTGGTCGAATATCTCGTTCTTTTAATCTTAGTTCTAATTCTTCAGACATTTAAATATCCTCCTAGCTTATTAACATACCACACCTAAATAGGGTTTTGTAAATTAAGAGTATAAAACATACTTTACCTCTTGTGCATCTACATATTTTTCTAGCAAATCGATAGTATAGCTGACAGCCTCTTGCAAGCCTTCCTCACCACTATAGCCATTAATAAGTATCAAAAGCTCAGTTGTATCAACAGACATCTTTGTTCGCTCTTCATCGCTAGTAGGAGTACCAATCCCTCCAAGTTTATCTCTATATACGGGGAGACCTTCAATATTCAAAGGACCACGACCAATACCGTGAAAAACCTCGTCAGCTTTACCAATACCCAAAACCAAACTCGATCCTTTGATTTGAGCTGCATCAAAACCACCCATCGAGTACCCCGTAACAATAGAAACAAGATTTACCAAGTCCACCAATGTATCAATTTGGTAAAGTGCTTCACCTTTAACTATCCTACGACGCAATGCTTCGGCAGCAGGTCGGTAGCGGTTGGGATCTTTTTTGCAACGTTTGTAAACCGTTCGGGTTGCCGCAATTGTAGATAAGTTTTTTATTTCAGGAATTGTCAACTCCTCTTTAAGCTCTTGGCTCACTCGATTAATCTCGGTCCAAAGCGACTCGCTAAATGGAGAGTTTTGAACTTGAGCTATAATAGCAGCTCCTCTAAACTCGGGAGCTACCTCTTTCAGCTCATCAGATACAGTTATAGTTAGTTTCATTTTGTGTTTTACTTTTTTAGCATGATTCCAGTTATTGTCCTTCCCGACTTAATGCTTAGCCTACGAGCAGAGAAAAACTCTTCATGTCGTTCATAAGTACAAATATTAGCAACAGATATATTACCAAAAGGCACGCCACAAGACGCAATCAAAAGTGCATTGGCTTTCCACAAATCGACATGATGCTTGTCTGAGCTGGTATTATACCAAAGAATTTTGTTTAATTCAAACCCAGCTCGTTCAAACTTATCAACAACCTCATCTCCTACTTCAAAACTTTTGAGTGAGATGCTTGGACCAATCCCAACTAGAAGTTTAGTGGGATCACAGCCATAAGAATCAATAATTAGCTGAATAGCATTTTTGACGATTCTATTTACCGTACCACGCCAACCAGCATGAACCACAGCAATTACACCCGAGTCCGGTTCAGAAATTGTAATGGGTACACAATCGGCAGTTGCCACTGTTAGCAAAACTTTTGGGATATTGGTAATCAACCCATCAACACCCTGAATTGCATTTTCTTGCTCTTGGTGCGTTAACTCTAAGAATGCCTCATCAATCTTCAAGACTTTATCTTCGTGAGTCTGATAGGGTCGAACTACTAAGCGGGGCTGAATGTTGCTATGAGATAGTATTCGATCCCAATTCCGATCAACTAACTCTTTTTCATCTCCTGAATAGTAAGATCCGTTCAAACTGGCATAATTGCCCTTACTAAAACCACCTTTACGTGTAGTGGTAAAATTAAAAATGTTGGGGTAGCAGTCTAAACTGCCAAACCCCAACATTTCTTTATTCTCTGTCAAATAATACATATATTATTTTTCGTTTTTAGCTTCTTCATCAGCCTCTTCGTCTTCAAAATATTCTTCGTCGTATTCGAACTCAACATCGTCGAAATCTTCGTCGTCAAACTCATCGTCTTCACCAGAATCTTCGTATGTATAATCGAAATCTAACTCATCATCTTCAAGTCTAGACTTATCAATCTCTAAGGGACCGTGAACAATGCTAATCTTATTTTCTTCTTTATTTAGTTCTTCCCAAATGATATCTTTCAGCACGTTCAAGTTCTTGTGTGTGACAGAAGAGATAAACACATAAGGCAAACTCTGGGGTAGAGTTGGCGTCAACATTTCTATCAATTCATCATCCAATATATCCGACTTTGTAATTGCTAAGATTCGTTGTTTGTCCAACATCTGTGGATTAAACGTTCTAATCTCATTGAGAAGAATCTCGTACTCTTTACTAATATCATCTGCATCAGCAGGCACCATGAACAACAACACTGAGTTACGCTCAATATGTCGCAGGAATCGTAAACCCAGACCTTTGCCTTCGCTAGCACCTTCAATAATTCCAGGAATATCAGCCATTACAAACGACTTGTTGTCGTGGTAAGAAACAATCCCTAAATTAGGCTCAAGCGTTGTAAACGGGTAGTTGCCAATCTTAGGTTTAGCTGCCGAAACAACCGAAAGCAAAGTAGATTTACCTGCATTAGGGAAACCAACTAAACCAACATCAGCCAAAAGCTTAAGCTCTAGGATAACGGTCATTTCTTGCATTGGCTCTCCAGGCTGAGCATAGCGTGGTGCTTGATTGGTTGATGTCGCAAAATGACAGTTACCCAAACCACCTCTACCTCCTTGAAGAAGCTTTACTTCTTGACCATCCTCGGTAATATCACAAACGTACTCTCCTGTTTCACCGTTGTAAACGACAGTTCCACAAGGTACTTCAATCACCTTGTCGGCACCATCTTTACCGAAACACTTTTTACCACTACCAGACCCACCATGATCAGCAAACACATGTCGCTCATATCTAAGGTGCAATAAAGTCCAATAGTTACGGTTACCCTTAAGGATTACATGGCCTCCTCTACCTCCATCGCCACCGTCGGGACCTCCCTTAGGTACGTATTTTTCACGCCTCATGTGCGTAGAGCCTCGGCCACCTTTGCCCGAACGGCAATATATTTTTACATAATCAACAAAATTCGATTCAGCCATTTTACTATCTTATAAAGGTTCTAAAAAGAAGTGTGACACTAGGATGAAGGCCTAACCCTCACCATATGTCACACTTTATATAACTCAGTAATTATAAATTATCAACTACTTGAACAATGCTATTAAAAATTTCGTCCATAGAACCCAAACCTTGAATATGTGCATGAAGGTTTTCCTTCTTGTACCAATCAATTAGGGGTGCAGTTTGTGAATGATAAACATCCAAACGCTTTTTAATAGTCTCTTCGTTATCGTCAGCACGACCTGATTCTTGACCACGTTTGATTAGACGAGTCATCAATTCGTTTTCTGGAACATCAAGTTCCAACATAACAGCAATCTTTTGGTTACGTTTTTCCAACATCTCTTTCAACGCTTCAGCTTGAGGAGTTGTTCTTGGAAAACCATCAAATATAACACCTTTGCCTCCTTTGAAGCCATCAAAAACATGTGCTAAAATGTCAATCATCAAAGCATCAGGAATAAGCTGACCTTGATCGATATAACCTTTAGCTGTTTTACCCAACTCAGTGCCATTTTTAATTTCGTTTCTCAAAACGTCCCCAGTAGAGATGTGGTTTAAACCATACTTCTCAACGATACGCTCGCTTTGTGTTCCTTTTCCAGAACCTGGCGCACCAAAAATTACGATATTTAACATGATTATTTAAGTTTGATATTAATCTACTACAGTATAAATTTCTGGTAAGTTTCTAGCATAGCCATCATAATCTAAGCCGTATCCTAAAATAAAGTCATTAGGAATCTTGAAAGCAACAAAATCAATGTTTAAATCCACTTTCAACTTACCTGGTTTAACAAGAAGAGAAGCAATATAAATCTTCTTTGGATTACGAGTACCTAAAGTTTCTAGAAGACGTTGCATGGTAAGTCCTGTGTCAACAATATCTTCAATAATTACTATGGTTCTATTTGTAATATCCTCGTTTATACCTATTACTTCTTTTACCTCACCTGTCGAAGCTACGCCCTCATAAGAGGCCAACTTTACAAATGATATTTGATTAGGAATTCTAATATGCTTTAGCAAGTCAGAAGTAAACATGAACGAACCATTGAGTACACTAATAAATAAAGGCTCTTCACCTTTAAGTTCCTCATTGATTTCTTGGGCTACACGCTCTACCTCCTTAGCTATTTCCGCTTGGGAAATCGATACCTTAAACTCCTTATCTTTTACTCGTATCCTATCCATAAATGGTTGTTGTTTTTAAAAGTTGGTGCAAAAATACAATTTTTATTCTAGTTAGGTGGTAGATACTTATCAATATTTGAGCATAAAATAAAGTGCACTCTTCTATTGGGCATACTATAGTGAGTTGGAATCACAAAACAAGCCGCATCTAACCCTGTTTCGAGCTTAGATACGGCCTATTGTATATTATATAATTTAGATCTGTCTTAGAACGAACAGAATAATGTCACTAGGAATATCACACTAAAGTCGACTACCAAACCATGAAAGATAGCAGTAACAACAAAATCTTTTCCAGAATACTTTGTAATGATTGGCAATGTGGTATCCATCGAAGTAGCACCTCCTACAGAAATTGGAGCTAAACGACCAAAGTACTTGACAAAAAATGGAGCTAGTAGCAAAGCAGAGAGCTCACGTATAATATTCGACATCAAAGCAATTACGCCTAATTCTGCCCCTTTAGTATCGGTTATAATAATACTCGAAAGAGAGTAATAAGCAAAACCTGAGCCTACAGCCATGCAGTCGGATGGAGAACGATGAGGCAGTACAAAGCTAATTAAAAAAGTCCCGGCCAATGTTCCAATAATAGTCATCAAAGGAAGCAGTAGTAAGCGAGGATTGAGGCTTCTAAAACTATTCAATGTTTTTTTGTCGTGCCCAATACTAAACCCTACAAACAACATCAAAGCACAAAGCGCATAAAAACTTAAATGGCTTTCAATAAGAGATTCGGGCATTAGCCCATACATGGCTAGTAAAACACCAATCACAAAGAATGCAACAATAATAAGACTTCCTAACATAGTATCTTTATTTATTCTTTTCCCTCTTTAAATAATTCCAAAGCAATTTGGCACAAATCACACTACCCAGCACAGCAGCTGCAGTAATAATGACAGCTTCCATTCCGATGGTAGGTAAACTATTGATTACAGATTCGTCACTTCCAGCCTCAACACCGAGGAGAAATAACAGTGACCAAATTAAAAAAGTAATTAGCTTTTGGAGCCAAGTAATCTTTACACCACGGAACAAATAACCGAGTAAAATACCGACCGCCATAAATGCTATCACAGAGAACTTTGACATATTCTTGCAGTTTTTATGCAAAGATAATTAGATTTAGATGAAATTCTAACGATTGAAATAGATTTATCTAAAAAAAATGCTGCAGACAGCACTTGTCTACAGCATAGTCTAATTATTCTCTACGAAAATTAGATTATTTAATAATTTCTAAAACCGTACCATTCCATAAATAGCTGAGTGTAGGTTTCAAAAAAGGTTTTACCTGTTTTTGCATCGGTTCATCTAGATACTCAGGGGTGGTATAAGTAGCCACTAAAATGGGTTGATCAACAGCAAAATCGAAACGAATCAAGCTCATATCAAGTCCTTTGAGATCAATATATTTCGTATCACTAGTTGAAGATTCAAACTCAGCCAAATTCAAAAAATCAGAAGCCCTTGGAGATGCTACAAAATCAGCTACATCCAGAGGTTTCCACTCAGAGTCATAAAAGGTGATACAACTGTTTTCAACAGGTCCTTTTACGGTTTGAATAACACCCAGAATATAAGCTTCTTTAAAGGGTAAGATTTTCATTTGCCAAGAACTGTTTTTTGTCATTTGAATGCGTGTATAGTCATCACTCAAAACCTGCATTTCACTATCACCACCCAGTGAGTTTTTTACTTCGGCTTTCATCTTACTGTCCAAAAAGTCGATAAAGTCGGCTTTATTAACAGCAGAAAGCAGCGGAGTTATGGAGTCGGGCATATTCAAGAAAACATCTTTCATGTGTTGCGCTCCAAGCGTAGAGCACAAAAAGAGTAAAGACAATAAAAATCCTACTTTTTTCATATTTCTTATTTTGTTCCTAGGTACAAAAAGATCATACCTATGAGTATTAATGATAAATCGACCAGCTTGTTTTTCAGGTTACTCTCATGCAAAACAAAAGCACCAAACAAAAAGGAAACCAATACGCTACCCCGTCGGACCATGGATACAATAGATATCATGGAGTCGGAATAGCTAAGTGCATAAAAGTAAGCAAAATCGGCTATCGATAAAAATACTGATATCATTAAAATCGACCACCTCCACTGAAAAGGAGTATTTTGTCGTCTGCGGGGATACCAAATAATAAGTAGTATCGTCCCCATGATAAGGATTTGATATAAATTGAACCAAGACTGTACAGCCATAGGCTCGACGATTCTAAGCAAATAGCGGTCATACAGACCACTTGTAGCACCTGCAAGCGAAGCAATAGCAACGTAGATGATCCATCTGTTTTTGACAAAATTAATTCCCTCTTTTTTTCCAGACCGGCTCAACAAAAAAATCGAAGTTATCGCAAGTATTACACCAATCCACTGATAAAGGTTCAAACGCTCTCCATAGATCAGCATTGCACCAACCAAAATCATTACTGGACGAGTCGCGTTGATAGGGCCGACCAAGGTCAAAGGCAAGTTTTTAATACCGTAATAACCAAAACACCAAGAGGTCAACACAATAGTTGATTTTATAAAGATGAGTCCGTGCGATTTCCAATCAATCGGGGGGACATAAAATATAGTCCCCGATAGCGTATCTGGAAAGAATGTAGAGACAAGAAGAAATGGAAGGAATATCAAACTACAAAAGACAGTATTTAGAAAGAGAACGGGTAAAACCGAATTTCCTTGAAGAGATACTTTTCGAGAAACATCATATAAACCCAGAAATAGAGCCGAGAAAAAAGCTAAGAGTAACCACATAGTTATAAATTAAATTTCGAACAAATCACTGGGGTAATCTACATCAAAGAGAAACAAAGCATGCCCAGGAACCGAGGTACCTGCAACTCCCCTATCGTGGGATTCGATAACTCGACGAAAGCCGTCTAAATCCATTTTACCTCTACCTACCTCAAGAAGAGTCCCAACAACAGCACGCACCATATTACGAAGAAAGCGATTAGCCTTAATTGTAAAGACTAAGCTATGCGCATCAACCACAACCCAATCGGCTTGCATAATGGTACAAAGATTAGTCTTTGCATCGGTATGCAACTTGCTAAAACTCGTAAAATCGGTATATTCAAAGAGAATCTGAGCAGCAGCATTCATCTTATCCACATCGAGTTCAAAGGGGATACGGTAAGCATAGTTTCGCTGAAAAGGATCTTTACGAGTAGTTATATAATATTTGTACGTCCGAGCTGTTGCATCAAAACGTGCATGCGCATCGGGTTTAACTGCTACAACCTTGTAAACTGCAATATCTTGAGGGAGAATACGATTAAGCTTATCAGCAACGACTGCTACATCAAGCACACGATCAATATCAAAGTGGGCAATCATTATTTTGGCATGTACCCCAGCATCGGTGCGCCCAGCTCCGACCACTTCGATCTCCTGACGCAAAAAAGTCTGAAGAGCTTTCATTAAAGACTCTTGGATACTACTTCCGTTGGGTTGAATCTGCCAGCCATGGTAATTTGAACCATCATAGGCCAAGTAAATAAAATACCTATTCATCATCACTATCTTTTTAAAGAAGTACAAAGGTATTGTTTTTTGGGTAGAACAGTAGATGAAAAACTTTTTTTAAACAAGTAGTTACCTCTGCCAATAGTAAAATGCCCTACTCGGCCTTAGCATCCGAGTAGATAGTTTGCTAAGTGCGAGTAAGGCATTTTATAGAAACCACAAGGTGGTTTATCAATCAAGTAAACAGATTCAGTTAGCTGCCACGATATTCTTTATAAAGTAGTAACAGATGCGATGCACTCCAGCTAAAATGAGGAGCTTTCAGACATCCACCCGTATGGCTATCGTAGTTTTCGTGAATGGGCTTGTCACCCGTTAAACCATCCAGACGATCAAAAACTTGTCGGGTATATTCATCGGCTAAATTATCCTGACCATAATTGCGCAACCCTTTGATTCCAAAGTAGGTTTGGTCGAGCCAGATAGGCCCTCTCCAATAGCCATTTGGAAGATACTTCGGGTTATTGGCTGCAATGGTTGGGAAAGGTATGTAAGTGGCAAACATTGTGGTATCCGTAAAATAGGTCATAGCCCTATCCATTTGTTCTTTCGATGCCAAGCTTGCCCAAAAAGGAATATAAGCTTCACTACCCGGATCTTTTACAAATTCACCTGTGAAAATTCTCTTATCGTAGAAAAAACCTGTATCCTGATCAAAGAAATAATCTTGGATATGCTCTGTGTAATTGGGCTCTTCAAAAGGTAGGTTAAGCACTTGTGCAAACTTCTCAAGCAATCCGTATTCGTATGCTAAGAAGAAATTTAAATCGACGCTTTCTTGATCAAAGCTCCAAGCATTAGGCCCATTTTGAACCATCTTAGCTCCATCAAAACGAATGGCATTGTCCATACCACTCTCCCAAGCAGCAGCAACGATTGTTCCATCAGTCGAGCCAAACTCACAGATTCCATTTTTATTATGGTCTCTTTGCTCATACCACCAACGGTGATAAGCCAGAAGCTGCGGATACATCTCACGCAGAAATGTTGTATCGTTAGTTGCTTCGAACACGGCATCAATAGCCCAACCCGCCAAAGGAGGCTTGCTATCTCTTGCATTGTTTTCGGCAGTATCGACATAGATGCAATCAATGATCATTCCATCTTCGAGTTGATAATCGAACATCGAACGAATCATATTTTTGGATAGTTCGGGGGTTAAGGAAGCCAATGGAACAGCAAACTTCCAAGTGTCCCAAGCCCAATAGCCCATAAAGTATCCAACAGCATGACTGGGTACCATGCCCTCGTGAAGCAAACCACCACGACTCACTTTCCAGTTAGACATCAGTGTAACCATCGCTTTGGCAGCAACACGATCGTAGGCCTGTGGCATATCGTCTCTTAAGATTGCACTAAGGTAACCGTCCCACCGAGTATTATTATTTGCAAAGACCCCAGCTGCATTTGTTAGATAAGCCTGAGCTTTTTGTAGCCCACTCAACTTCTCTTTTTCATTCACAAAAGTAGAAATTGCAACAAAGGTATCCCCACTGCCAAGTTGTACACTGTAGTTTTGATCGGTCAACTCAATCTCTAAGTCGGATGGAAATGAAAGTACTGTTATTTCTCCCGTAGGATGAGTAACTAGTAGAGTGTGCCCATTCTTTTCAAACTTAGAGTCAACCAGCCAGTCCTGCCCCGAGAGTTTAAACGACTGCGCTTGATCTGCCTGAATCTTTAAATGAAGCAAAACGGTATTCGAATCAGCAAAGACGAGTCGCTGATCAACCTGAACCCCTTTACCTACAGACTGCATCGAAAGCAAACCTGGGTAGTAATTCACCTCACCAAATGAAAGTTTTTCTTGCTCTTGGTTATCTGGTGAAACCACAACAGCCGATTTGGCTAACCAACGCCTACTATCAAGACTAAATGGTCCACAAAACCCATCCAACCACAGATCTTGTTGTGGAGGTGTAAAGCCTATCCAAGCACCTTGGTCAACAAACCAACCTCCACACCTACTCTCTTGGTTAGGGGTATAACTCAGGTCTATAATTTGGTTTAAATAATCTCTTACTATCGGTTTATCCTCGCCTTTTTTGGCTTGAGTACAACTTAAAACACCCACCGATAGACATATCAGAGAAACCCATGTCTTAATTTTATTCATAATATTCTATATTTAAAACCATAACTTACCACTCTCCTGTACTAAATCAACTTCTGATTTGAATAACGGTATAAAAGTAAATGTATATTCTTGAGCATCTGGAGTAATAGTATATTGAGGATGTACTTGTGCTCCCCAAGTAGTATCTCCACCTACACCCATTTGTTTGCTATCAATATTAAGCCAAACCAGGTCTTTCTTCTGAATGCTACCTCCATGCTTGCGCTCAATATCAAACGGTACATAACCAATATCCTCTTGCTCAAAGTTCCAAGCACTTACACTCAAGGGCTGCTGTCCTTGAATTAGGAAACCTTGGTTCTTAGAATTCAGCAAGGCAACCCAGCGTACATCACACTTATTTGCAGTCTCTTGCGGACGTACATAAGGATGGAACTGATCCCATACATTGTCGGTATAAAGACCAACTAAAGCTGAAGATTTGCGGTCAGCATAGTTTTCGTGTGGCCCTCGACCTAGCCAAGTCATATTATCAAACTCCTTAGGAAGAATTACACGCATTCCAAATCTTGGAATTTCCGGTAAATCCGATTTTAAAGGCGTAAACTTAAGACTCAACTGAAGCATACCTTCGGCTCTAAGCTTATAAGTTAGATCTAACTTAAATGCCCCTTCTTTATGAAGATATGAAGCAACAGCCAAACCCACTTTACTATCCTTAGCCAGACTAACCTCAAAGTTTTCAAGGGTAATATGATCGGCAATATCTCTCCAAATAGCACAACGCTCTAGCGTCTTATTGGCAACATCGTTATCGGTCAACGCGCGCCAGAAGTTAGGGCTAAAACCATCGCTAAGCATACGTTTACCATCATAGTCATACGCTATCAACTCGCCTAAACTATTATCAAACTTAAGATTGACCCTGTCCGATTTTAAGGTTGTAAATCCACCCTTACCTGTCAAGCTAAGCTTTCCGATATAGGGTTCAACGGACCTTTTTTTAGCTTCTTGTTGTGGCAATTGCCATTGCTCATAAGCAACCAAAAACTTTTCAGGAACCAACTCTGTTTTTTGTTTCGTATAAGCTTCCACTTTAAGGAAATACTCATTATGTGGGTTAAAATCGGTATCGTTATAGGGGATTGACATCGCATACGATTTACCTGGTCCTAGTGGTGGCAGATTAAGAAATCCTTCTTGGACAACAGCACCATTAGTCTCTACCACCCAACGGAATTCAAAATCAGAAAGATCAATAAAGTCATATTTATTGGTTATTGTTAAACCCCGATCAACAAAAGCGCTAGGCTTAAAATCAATGTATTGATATACTTTTTTAACCTCCCAAATATGCGGATGTAATTGTCTATCGGCAGTCACTAAACCATTAGCACAGAAGTTTGAATCGTTGGGTACTCCCACAAAACCAAGATCTCCACCGTAAGCCCAAATATTATTACCATTTTTGTCTTTAGCCTCAAATACCTGATCGACCCAATCCCAAATAAAACCACCTTGCAACTGTTCATAACTCTCGATCGTATTCCAATAATCTTGCAAGTTACCTACACTATTACCCATAGCGTGTGCATATTCACACAAGATTAACGGACGAGGTTGACGTTGGTTAACAAATTGCTGTAATAACCAAATCCGACCATACATCGGGCAATAGATGTCGGATAAACCTTTAAATCCGCCACCCTCATACTGAACAGGTCTTGAAGGATCAAACGCCTTAGTCCAATGATAAATTTGCTCAAAATTCTTGCCATAGCCCGATTCATTACCCATTGACCAAGTGACAATAGAAGTAAAGTTTCGGTCTCTAATCACCATACGCTCCATGCGCTGCTGAAAAGCATCAGCCCAATCGGGATAATTTGCCAAAGTATAATCGGGATGGTGCATCATGCCATGACTCTCAATATTGGCTTCATCAATAAGATATAAGCCATAATAATCGCATAGAGCATACCACTCTGCATAGTTGGGATAATGACTACAACGTACAGCATTGATATTAAACTGTTTCATAAGCTCAATATCTCGAATCATACTTTCAATTGAAATCGAACGCCCTTTGATGGGATCGTGTTCGTGTCGGTTGACTCCCTTGAAGAGCACAGCCTTATCATTGATCAGTATTTGTCCATTCCGCATCTCTACAGAACGAAAACCAAAGGGATGCACTATGGATTCTAACTCTTTGCCTTTACTGTCTTTAAGATTAATTAATAAGGTGTAAAGATGAGGCGTTTCAGCATTCCATTGCTCTACCTGTAGAATTGAAGAATGAAAATCATACGTAGCCAAATTCTTAGCAAGCTTAACGTTCTTACTAAAAACAGTGTTCTGTTTGGGATCAAGAATACGGACATCTACTACATAGCCCTTATCAGAACCGTCAAAATCAAGTGCCAAATTAAAATCACCGTCTTGATAGTTATTAACAAGCTCTGCAGATAGCTTAAAGTCATTTAACCTTGTTTTTGGACGAGCATAAAGAAACACATCGCGCTCAATTCCACTATATTTCCAATAATCTTGATCTTCAAGATATGAGCCGTCACTATAACGGAAAACCTTTACGGCTAACTTATTTATACCCGCTTCTACAAACTTGGTTACATTAAAATGTGCTGGAAGACGGCTATCTTCACTATAACCTACCTCTTGGCCATTAACCCAAAGATAAAAGGCCGACTCAACTCCCTCAAAGTCTAAATAGATATCCATACCATTCCAATCCGCAGGTACCTCAAACTCATGCAAGTAAGACCCTACAGGATTATAATCGGTAGGTACAAACGGAGGATTAACAGGAAAAGGATAACTAACATCCGTATAAATTGGAGCATCAAATCCTTGCAACTCCCAACTACCAGGTACCTCTATGGGTTTCCAGTTGGATGTATTAAAGTCGGCTTTCCAAAACTCTTTAGGTGCTAACTCGGGGTTTTTGGCATATTTAAACTTCCATATCCCATTTAAAGAGAGTCTTCGTTCTCCATCAACGTTAAGTTTTAAACGCTCTAGTATGGGTTTCTTTAATTGTTCCAATGCCACTTGTTCAGAAATATAGGGCGTAAAATGAGCACGCATCGGCTCCCTATTTATCTCATTTATAGTCGGGTTTTGCCAAGGCTCACTACTCATCGAATAAGTAGGGCTCTTAGAAAACAGAAATATAAATAATAGTAATAAATTAAGCTTTTTCATAAACCGTATTTTAAGATATAAAGAGGGTAGCTATAAACAGACAACTACCCTCTTTAAGTCATTCAATGAATATTTATTTTAGAAGTTCGTTCGCATTGAGCTCTGTCAAAGGTATAGGGTAGAAAGCATTTTTATCCATTTTAAAGCTTGGTCGTTGCGCTGCTTGCATAGCTGCTTCGAGTTTACCCCAACGACGTAGATCGTACCAACGCCAGTTTTCGAGTGGAAACTCAATGATTCTTTCATGCTCTATCTGCTTACGGACATCCTCTTGAGATGTTCCAACCATCGGAGGCATATCCCCATGAGCATCCCGAACCTGATTGATTAAAGAAATAGCTTGGGGGGTTTGTCCCAGCTCATTTAGGGCTTCAGCTTGCATAAGCAAAACATTAGCATAACGCATTAACGGAATATTATTGGCTATATAGTTTTCGAACAACTGCTCTTTGGTCGCAGGTAAGAGTTTATGAAAAGCAATCTTGCCACCACTAAACCAATCGTTATAGTTAGCACCATAAACCTTACCCGATCCGTCATTAAAATAAGGGATATCACAGAATATGGTATGGTATAATCGCTTATCGTACCCACCAGAATTTGAGATTTCACCCTCTTTCATAAACTCGTCAACCAAAAATTGACTCGGCAAGATCTCATCCCAACCTCCCAGTTCAGATACAGCTAACCACTTATGAGCTTGAGTCTGATACCAAGCCCCGTTGGCAGTAACCTTTGAGAACTGAAGCTCGAAAACAGACTCCTTGGAGTTTTGATCATTACCGTTGAAAAGACTACCAAAATCACGAACAAGCTCATAACCTTTCACTTCTTGGAAAGCCTCAAGAGCTTTCTGTAAAAACACTTGTTTTTCAGTCGGCTCTTCGTAGGCTCTTGTCAAATAGGCTAAACCTAGATAAGCATAAGCAGCACCAGAAGTAGCACGTCCTAGATTATCGGCATCATAACTATTGGGCAACTTGGTCGCTTTATTAAACTCATTAATAATGAAATCCCACGCATCTACTCGAGTAGATAAAGCTTTACTTAGGTCAGCCTGAGAAGTAATATATGTATCACGGATTATAATCTGATCCCAGTTTAAAATTAATTTTAGGTGATAATAACCTCTCAGGAAATGAGCTTCATTGATTATTTGTGCTCTCAAGTCTTGGCTAATTTTACCTTCAGGTATTGTAGGTACTTTATCGATAACTTGACTTGAGAAACTTGCACCCTCGTAGTTGTTCCACCAATAAGAACTCACCTGAGAGTTACCATTTGTATAGTTGAAGTTAGAGAGTTCAACCCAATTCAGATAGTTCATAGCATCACTACCTAATTCTACTAAGTCTTCTCGGTAAGCCTCTACTGGCCAACGCACTTCTGCAAAAGCCCAAGTATCAATAGAGTATTCTAACTGAGAGTAAGCAGCAGAGATTCCAGCTTCTGCATCGTCAAGATTACGCCAAAACGAACCAGAAGTCAATTCATCGGGTGACGTTTTGGACAGAAAGTCGTCGCAAGAATATAGCGTTAGCCCCAATAAAATGGAGAATATATAATATAACTTTTTCATAATAAACTGATTTAAGTGTTAGAATGTTACTTGAGCTCCAACGGTGAACGAACGAGTAAAAGGATAAATCAATCGATCAACACCAATATTAAGTACCCCCCTTGAAAATTCAGGGTCAATGCCATCGTAGCCAGTAATAGTAAATAAATTCTCTGCACTTACGTAAAATCGTAAACGTTCCAAATAAGCTCTCATGGTCAATGCCTTAGGCAGTGTATAACCAATCTGAAGTTGTCTTAATCGTAAGAAATCACCCCTTTCTAAGAATCGATCCGACTCACGGGTATTACTGTTAGGGTCTTGATAGATTGCTCTTGGCACACTAGTGTTCGTATTTTCAGGAGTCCAAGCATGAAGTGTAGATTTGAGGAAGTTCGATCCCGAGTTCATACCTTCATAGAAATATTTATTTCCGTTATACAATTTATGCCCAAAAGCACTTCCAAATAGTAGTGAGAAATCAATACCCTTATAAGATCCGCCGAAGCTTAAGTTAGCTTCGACCTTAGGTATACCCGAACCCGAATAAACCTTATCGTCATCATTGATTACACCATCTCCGTTGACATCGACAAAGCGGATATCACCAGGACCTGCACTTGACTGAAGTAATCCACCATCTTTATTAACATATTTTTGTACCTCTTCATTGCTTTGGAATATGCCAGCAGTCTTATATAAGTAAAAGCTACCTATGGGCTTTCCAACTTTAGTTTGCGTAGGGAAATGCTCATCACCATATTTCAAACCCTCACCATAGAGTACTTGTGAGGCATCCGATAGCGCTTTAACACGGTTACGAGTTGTAAATAGGTTAAGACCAATATTATAGTTAAAGTCTTTAACGGAGTGTACCCAGTTTAATTCCAACTCAAAACCATTATTTTCAATTTCTCCTACATTTAATACGGGGCTATCAAGGCCAGCTGAAGGAGGTAAAACCTTCGTTATTAATAAGTCTTTTGTGATGTTGTGATAATAGTTGATAGAACCGCTAAGTGCATTTTGGAAAAAGCCAAAGTCAAATCCAATATTCTTCGTGTCTGTAGTTTCCCATTTTAGTGATCTATTTTCGAGACTTCGAGCAATACTACCGGGCCAAGGATTGGCTCCATTACCTTTAACATAACCCTGATAGAATGTATTATATGTGGTAATCTTAGCCAAGAAATCATATTTACCCAAAGCTCCCTCGTTACCTAGACGCCCCCAACTAAATCGGAATTTCAAATTGTGTAAAGCAATGTCTTTTGGAAAGAAAGCTTCTTCGGAAATTCTCCAACCAACAGCTAACGAAGGGAAAGAACCCCATCGCTCATCTGAACCAAATTTTGAAGAACCATCATAACGCATAGTTGCTTGGAAAAGATAGCGGTCGGCATAATTATAATTGAGTCGCCCAAAGAAAGAAGCACGGTTGTACTCCCAGAAACTACCCGTACCATTAAATGTTCCACCAATACCTGCATTAATTGTAGGGAAGTTCTCATCCAGGAAACCTCCTGGCTCATCAGTAGAAACTAGCTTGCCATCCACTATTTTATGAGTAGTATTTTTTCCTTCTACACCAACACTTTCCCATCTATATTTCTCAGTAGTAATCGAGCTTCCTACCATAGCATTTACACCATGTCGCCCAAAGCCTTTATTGAAGTTTAATACATTATCAAAAATCTGCTCATCCCAATAGGCTGTATTGGCACTATTTGAGGGGTATTCTGTTTTAGATTTTCTATCAGCAATATATTTTGGAGTATGATAAGTACCTCGGTTGTGTTCTCCTCGGTAAGCGTAACTGGTCTTAAAGTTTAACCAGTCCGTTATATTTATCGTAAGTCCAATATTTGCTGTAGTATGATAAGTTTTATTAGTTCTCTTTCGGTAATGATAGTCTGCCATAATATTTCTGTTATTTGGCAAATCGTCAAAATCGGTCAAACCATAACCATATTCTTGATTTTTATCATAGATAGGCACTAGAGGGGAGATCATATACATCTCTTTAATCTGATATTGAGGCGATTTAGAATCGGTGTATTTGAACGACATATTTGCATCAAAATCAAAGATATACTTCGTCATAAAGAGTTTAGCTCTAGCATTCTCTTGCCTAAAATCGCTACCCAAGAATACTCCTTTTTCGTCAACGTGATTATAAGATATCGAATACTGTGCCTTGTCAGAACCACCCCGTACACTTACCATATAGTTTTGCATAAGCCCCGAGCGCTCCATGGCATCTTCCCAATTGGTATTGACATCAGATTCCTTTGTTATATACGAAGGCAATTGAACTGGCCTCTCTCCTGTCAGTGCTGCATAATCGTTCCAGTTATCATACATCTGTTTATGTACTGATTTATAACCAGTAGCATTAAGCATGTCTAGAGATTTAGCGATACTCTTAAAGCTGAAGAAAGTCGAGAAGTCAACTTTAATGTCACCTTTTTTACCGTTTTTGGTCGTTACGATAATTACACCATTGGCCGCTACAGAACCATAAATAGCCGCTGCAGCCCCATCTTTAAGAACCTCCATAGATTCGATATCCTGTGGGTTCACACTATTTAGATCGCCCGGAAAGCCATCGATAATACACAGTGGTTCATTGCTACCAAAAGTCTTTACACCTCGGATTTTAATACTCACTCCTGAGCCTGCCAAGCCACTAGTCTTCTGAACATTAACACCTGCTATTTTACCTTGAAGAGCCTCTCCTGGGTTTATTGTAGCCTGATTGGCCAACTGATCGACATCTACAGATGATATAGCTCCAGTCATGTCACTCTTTTTCATAGTACCATAACCAATGACAATAGTTTCGTCAAGCATTAGCGCATCTTCAACTAAAATGATATCAATATTGGATTTACCTTTAACAGAAACTTCTTGAGTTTTGTAACCAATGTAAGAAACAACTAAGATTGAATTTGAAGACACATTTAAAGAAAATTGTCCATCGTAATCACTAACAGTACCGGTAGCAGTACCTTTGACTAAAATACTTGCTCCAATAATGGGCTGTCCACTAGTATCGTGAACGGTACCTCGCAGTTGAATATTTTGAGCATGAACTGCTGTAGAGAAAAATAACATCAAACAAATCAGAAAGTATTTAAATCTGTTTGATAAATAATACTTGTTTTTCATAGCTTCTCGTATAAGGATTAATAATATTAAACTTTCACACTCATAATTACCAATAAACATGAAATAAAAACTAAATTAATCCAAATAAAGTATCTACAAACAATAAGTAATAGGCTCTTTTATATCTACATCCAAAACTACACCACACTATAAATCAATCTATTACAACAACAAAGCAATCTACATTGCATGTATATCACCATTATATACATATATATAAATTAACACTCTAAACATGCTGAAGATACTCTACCAAGTTATCTTCACTGTCTAGGTGTAGCGACTTTCTAAGACGATATCTATTCATATTCACACTCTTAGGATTTGAGCCTAAAAGTAAAGCGATATCCTTTGTCGATAAATTAACACGAAGAAGAAGGGCTAAATTAATTTCACCACGAGTTAGACCTGGGTGCTTTTCTTCAAGTCTAATAATATAGGATTGGTTCTTTTCTTCTATACTTTTCAATAAGAGACTGTCAACCTGATTACCTCCTTGATATTGTATCAAGAATAAACTGAGTTGTCGTAAGTGCCTCTTAAGTTCTGCATCTGGGAGCTTAGCACCATGTTTAATTTGATCTTGGATCGATTCAAGCAACTCATTTCTACTTTTGATAAACATCGCAAACGTAGTGGCCTCTTTATTAACTTGATTTAAATCTTCTTGGATACTCTCTAAGTCTTTATTCTGCTTCAAAATCTTCAGTTCAGCAAGTTCACGTTGCGATTTTTCCAAATCGAGTTTAGCTCTCACTAGCTCAAGATCCTTACGTTTCTTAGACCAACGGTAAATAAAGAGAGAAACAACAAATAGTAATACAATAATCGTGAACAGAAAAACGACATTACGCTTTAGGTTTTCAATCTTCATTGCATTCTCTTTAAACTCAACCTGTCTCTGCGCATCTTGAAGTTTCTTATCAGCAATGCTCTTATCCAAACTACGGAGCTTTTGACCATTAGAAAGCTCATGAGAAAGAAGAAATAACTTATAAAGTGAATTATAAGCCTTGTCATACTGCCCCATAGCACTATAAACCCAAGATAGATACTCATAATTATCACACTCTAACTCCTTGCTACCCACCTGAGCTATTTCTTTTTGAGCACAAAGCAAAGTAGCCAGAGCATCATCATATTTTCCTGCATAAAAAAGCTGTTTACCTTTATTGTTATAGTTCTCACACAAGGCCCAGTTTGCATTAAGATTTTTGTTGATTACGATCGATTCCTCAATAAATCCTAGCTTCTCTTTTGAATTACCTTCATACAAACAGAGATTATTCAAATTGGCGGCTACACTCTTAATATTACCCAAACGCCTATTAATAGCCAAAGCATTTTTAAAGAATTGCTCTGCCACATCAAATTCAAGCAAATTGGCATGAACAATCCCTCGGTTATTAAAAGAAGAGGCAATCCCTATGGAATCTTGTTGCGATTTAAAGATTGCCAAAGCCTTATCATTATACTCAAAAGCTTGTCTATAATCTTTTAAACGATTATAGATATCTGATATTTCCATGTAAATATCAGCTTTTAAACCTTGAGAGGTACTAGGACAAATCAACATGGCATCAAAAAGCGACAACATAGCTGTATCGAAATCGCCCAAGTAGCTAGCAGCTCTACCATAAATAAATAGAGCTTCGGTGAGTATTTCAGTATTTAAAAGTGAATCTCGATAATCCATTATCATCTTTGACTTACGTAAAGCTTCTTGGGGGTTAGCTTGAAGTATATTTTTAGACTGAAGAAGTATGGAATCTAACTTCAATGATGAAATTTGAGCATAAGCGACAGAAGTCATCATCAAGAGATATAGAGTAGCTGATAATGAAAGAAAATGCAAATATATTTTTCTCATTAAGACTTATGATTAAGGTTACCTACAAATATAAAAACATTCAGAGGCTTTCATAAGAATATCAACACTTTAAGTTAAAGAAGGAACTACTTATTAACTAAATCATCAACTAAAGCCGACTTATACGATAAATAACAATAAAACAATAGAAGATCCTCTAGATATGACCTATACAGGATATTCAATTTACCAAATATTTTATCTTAGCTTAATGTAAAGATTCACAATCTTTCTAATAAACAACCTTTAATACAAGAATTGGAAGTTCTTGTGAGAAATATGCCTATTTTCAAAGAAGAAATACCTAAACCCCTAATTCAGGACACTTGATGAGCATTAATAAATAAAGTTATAATGTGTCATTAATAAAAAATAATCATTATTTTTGCTATTTTGTCAAAATAATTTTAATTCATCCATTATGAAGAAAGTCGTAAGCTTCGGATAAATCATGCTACGTTTAGCAACTCCTGGTTACAATCGTTTTATTCAGTCTACTTCACTTAATGCTACATTTGGTGGTGGTGAAGCTAACATTGCCGTATCACTCTCAAACTATGGTATCCCTACAGAGTTTATCACTCGTTTACCCCAGAATGATATTGCTAACTGGTGTATTTCTGACCTTCGTAAATACAATGTAGGTACCAATCACATCGTAAGAGGTGGTGATCGTGTGGGAATCTACTTCCTAGAAACAGGTGCTGTTTCTCGTGCCTCTAAGGTGGTTTATGACCGCGCTAACTCTGCTATTGCTGAGATTAAGCCAGGTATGGTAAACTGGAGAGAGGTATTCAAAGAAGCAAATTGGTTTCACTGGACTGGTATTACTCCTGCTATCTCACAGGGTGCAGCTGATGCTTGTCTAGAGGCTATTCAAATTGCCAATGAGATGGGTGTTACTGTTTCGACTGACCTTAACTTCCGTAAGAACTTATGGAAATACGGTAAAACAGCTCAAGAGGTTATGCCAAAGCTTGTTGAGGGTTGCGATGTTATCCTAGGTAACGAAGAGGACTTCGAAAAAGTATTCGGCATCAAACCAGAAGGTTTCGATGTATCTCAAACTGGCGGTCAGGTTGATGCTCGTGAGTTTGAGTCTGTATGTGTACAGATGATGAAAAAATATCCTAGAGCTAAGAAGGTAATCATTACGCTTCGTGGTTCTATCAATGCAAATCACAATACTTGGGGTGGCTGTCTTTACTCAGACAAACTATACATGTCAAAGAGATATGACATTACTCATATTGTAGACCGAGTAGGTGGTGGTGACTCTTTCATGGGTGGCTTAATCTACGGTCTATTAACTTACACGGATGACGATCAAAAAGCATTAGAGTTTGCAACAGCAGCTTCTTGCTTGAAGCACACCGTTTATGGCGACTTCAACTTGGTTTCTGTTCCTGAGGTTGAAAACCTTATGGGTGGAGATGGATCGGGCCGTGTATCTCGCTAATAACATTATTCATTAAAAACAAAATCAATTATGATTAACAACTTTTCATTAGAAGGAAAAATAGCTCTTGTAACGGGTGGTACTTATGGTATCGGTATGGGAATGGCTACAGCTCTAGGAAAAGCTGGTGCTAAAGTAATTTTTAATGCACGTAAAGCAGATGCAGTTAAAGCTGCAGAATCAGAATATAGAGCAAACGGTGTTGACGCTTATGGTTACGTATGTGATGTAACTAAAGAGGATCAAGTCGTAGCTATGGTAAAAGATGTGGAAGCAAAACATGGTACTATTGATATCCTTGTAAACAATGCAGGTATTATCAAACGTATTCCTGTTATTGAAATGTCGGTTGAAGACTTCAAAGAGGTAATCGACATCGATCTAGTGGGTCCATTTATCGTATCAAAAGCTGTAGCTCCAGGTATGATTGCTAAGAAGGCAGGTAAGATCATCAACATCTGCTCAATGATGAGCGAGCTAGGTCGTGAGACGGTTTCAGCTTATGCAGCAGCTAAGGGTGGACTTAAAATGCTAACTAAGAATCTTGCATGCGAGTTTGGTGAGCACAATATCCAAGTAAACGGCATTGGCCCAGGTTATATTGCTACACCTCAAACTGCTCCACTACGCCAGAAACAAGCAGATGGATCGCCACATCCTTTCGATTCATTTATTATCTCGAAAACTCCTGCTGCACGTTGGGGTAATCCAGAAGATCTTTCAGGTCCTGTGGTATTCCTTGCTTCGGGTGCATCAGACTTTGTAAACGGTCACATTCTTTATGTTGACGGTGGAATTCTAGCTTATATCGGAAAACAACCAAAATAAACAACACAATATGTCAATATTCTCAAGACTACATGTTTATAACACAATGTTGGAACGTCCTATCGTTCCTGTGTTCTATCACAAAGACGTAGAGGTAGCAGAAGCCGTAGTAAAGGCTTGCTACGATGGAGGTATTCGTGCTTTCGAATTTACCAACCGTGGTGACTTCGCTCACGAGATCTTTGCTGAACTAAACAAATGGACCATCAAGAACTGCCCAGAGATGGTGCTAGGTATTGGTTCGATTGTTGAACCAGCTACAGCAGCTATTTATCTTCAAATTGGTGCTAGCTTTGTTGTTGGACCAATGATGAATGAAGAGATTTTTAAAATCTGTAACCGTCGCCAAGTGGCTTACATCCCTGGTTGTGGTTCAGTAACTGAGATCAATAAAGCTCAAGAATTAGGTGCTGAAGTGGTTAAGGTATTCCCTGCAGGTAATGTAGGTGGCCCTAGCTTTGTGAAGAACCTAAAAGCTCCAATGCCTTGGACAAATGCAATGGTTACAGGTGGTGTTGAGCCAACTGAAGAGAACCTAGCTGCTTGGTTCAAGGGTGGTGTTGCTTGTGTGGGCATGGGTTCTAAATTATTCCCAAGCGAAGTAATTCAAAGTGGTGATTGGCAGGTAATCTCTAAGAAATGCGAAGAGGTTATTGCTATTGCTAAGAAATATAAACAAGCTTAATTATGGATTTTCTTAATTCAATTTTAGACTCCCTTAATTTAGGAGTTGGTTATGTAATTGGATTGGGCGCCAGTGTGATGATGCCAATTATCTTTACGATAATTGGTGTCTGCATGGGTGTTAACATCACAAAGGCTGTACGCTCGGGTCTGTATGTGGGTGTTGGTTTTGTTGGACTTGGTGTTATTACCAAGCTTCTGACCGATAACCTAGGGCCTGCTGTTGATGCACTAGCAACAATCTACAACCTAGAGACAGATATTCTAGACATTGGATGGCCTGCTGCTGCAGAGGTTGCTTATAATTCAGCCGTAGGTGCTGTGGTGATTCCAGTGTGTATTGCACTTAACGTGGTTCTACTTATTTTCAAAGGAACTCGTACGGTGAATATCGACATCTGGAATTTTTGGCATCATGCTTTTGTGGGTTCAATCGTTGCACTAGCGACCGATAGCTTTGGCTATGGTCTATTTGCAGCTGTGATCTGTTATGTTATCTCTCTTGTTCTTGCCGATATGACAGCAAAACCATTTGCTAAGTTTTACGACAAGATGGAGGGTATCTCTATTCCTCAACCCTTTGTTGTGGCTTATGCTCCTTTTGCCTTGGTACTTAATAAGATCTTAGATATGATTCCTGGAATCAATAAGATTCAGATTGATGCCGATCAGATGAAAAAGAGATTTGGACTACTTGGTGAGCCCATCTTTTTGGGTGTAATTGTAGGCTGTTTGCTAGGTGCTCTAGCACAGTATGATTTTGCCAAAATCCTTCAATTAGGAATTATTATGGGTGCCGTAATGGAACTCATTCCTCGTGTAACCTCACTCTTTATCGAAGGTTTACTTCCTATTTCTGAGGCAACACGCGAGCTTGTTAAGAAGAAATTCAAAAACAGCAACTCACTCTATATTGGTATGACTCCAGCATTAGTAATTGGTCACCCAGCTACACTAGTATCAACTATTCTTTTGATTCCTGTGTTGCTATTCGTATCGGTTATCCTACCTGGAAATAAGTTTTTACCCCTAACGAGTCTTGCTGGTCTATTATATATTTTTCCTATGATCTTGCCCTTTACTAAGGGTAATGTATTTAAGACATTCCTAATTGGTTTGATCTTAATGATTATGGGTAACTATATGGTAACAAGCCTTTCGGGTATCTTTACCGAATCGGTAATTGCTGCTACGGGAGACAAATATACAACGGGTCAACAAGTTGGTACAATTGACTTTGCAGCCAGCCCACTGACTTGGATAATCTACGAACTAAACTATAACCTTAAGTTGGTTGGTGCATTAATCCTAGGAGCAGGAACACTTGCTTTACTGTGGATTAACCGTAGACGTAATATCAAAGAAAACGTATAAATAAAGTACTTAATTAAAAAACAATGAACATGAAAAAGATTCTATTTGCAGTATCACTACTGTTTGCAGGCTTTAGCTTAAATGCTCAAAAACACATCGAATGGGATGTACGTTATGCACATCACCCAGAAGATTTCAAAAAATACGAGACAGAAAAGATTCGTAAAGATTTCTTAATCGAGAAAGTATTCGAAAAAGATATGATCCACATGACATACACTATGTACGATCGTTTTATCGTAGGTGGTGCTATGCCAGTTAACAAAGAGTTAGCTCTAGACACAATCGACATCTTGAAAGCTCCAAACTTCCTTCACAGAAGAGAGATTGGTATTATCAACATCGGTGGTGATGGTATTGTAAAGGTGGGTAAGAAAAGCTACACAGTAAAGAACAAAGAAGCTCTTTACGTTGGTGCAGGTGACCACGAGGTTGTTTTCGCTTCGAAAGATGCTAAGAATCCAGCTAAGTTTTACTTCAACTCAGCAACAGCTCACAAGGCTTTCCCAACAAAACTAATTACTCTTAAAGATGCGAACGTAATCGAAGCGGGTAGTGCAGCAGAATCAAACCGTAGAACAATCAACCAACTAATTGTTAAAGAAACAGTAGATGTTTGTCAAGTTCAAATGGGTATGACTATGCTTCACGAAGGTAGTGTTTGGAACACAATGCCAGCACATACACACAACCGTAGAATGGAAGCTTACCTATACTTCGACCTACCAGCAAACCAAGCGGTATGTCACTTTATGGGTGAACCACAACAAACTCGTCACATTTGGATGCAAAATGAGCAAGCTGCAATTTCTCCAGAATGGTCAATCCACTCAGGAGCTGCGACTAGCAACTACACATTCATCTGGGGTATGGCGGGTGAAAACCTCGACTACAACGATATGGACAAATTTGCTCCTGATCAGTTGAGATAAGAGATCAGTAGATACTACAATAAGATAAAAATCCCCTAAAGCCTACAGGTTTTAGGGGATTTTATTATTAAGATGTAATAAGAATAAACGCGCTTAGAATAAGAACTTAACACCTACTGATAGATCTCCAAAAGAGCTACTACCTATAGTATTACCCTTCAAGCTCCAATCACGTGCAGTATCACCACCCTTAGGCTTATGCTGAGAATATCCAGCATTAACAAGCACAAAAGAGGCTTCAATCGAGAACCAGCTATTTACAATAAGGTCAAACCCTGGTGCAACTTGAAAATGAATGCCAAAACCATCTGTATTTGGATTGCTATTCTTGGTATTAGAGATATCAACAGGCAAAGCCATTTGACCAAACACATAGAGATTACCCGCAATATTCCAATATTTACGAGCCAAAGGCATAATCGTATAAGTATTAGACTTTAGGTCGTCATGTTTTACTTGACTATAACCCAAAGCACCACCTACCGCAACTGTTGGAGAAATAAATCTACCAACCAAAGGCATAATAGATGTTTGAGTTACTTTTTCAACTCCTGAAGTAACATTTATCTCTTGCTTACCAAAGTTTACATTACCTCCAGCAAACCATACTCCCTTTAAACCTTGTGCACTCATAGACAGACAAACAATCATCAATGAGGCTAATAGAATTAATCTTTTCATAATTAAAGTATTGATTATTAAGTTTAATAAACATATAGAATTATTATTTAAGAATCAATACTAGCCATATTATATCGAATATTTAGAGCTTGATATACCCAATTACTAATTCAATAAGATCAGCATAACTAAATGCATTAAACATCAAATAACGTAGATTAAACCAGCTTAGAGTCAATTTAATCGTTAATGAGAAGATTAAATAACTTAAATCTTCGTAATNCATTTATATTACAAAAGCAATAAACATTCTTAATACTTACAATAANGATCTCCAATTATTCATCATATTTAGCATGTCCGTAAACAAAACTAAAGTCCAATAAACTGTAAGAAATTTATAATCTTAACGGGATGATTGAGATAAAGTGTTCCAATTGCTATAGATTAGTGCAATATTATAACATGATCCAGCTT
>NZ_AQWS01000009.1 GCF_000375405.1 Bacteroides propionicifaciens DSM 19291 = JCM 14649
GCTTTTGAATGGACTTAAGGAAGTTGTTTAGTTCTTCACCTGTTTTGAACTGTTTAAAGAACTCATCGGGGATTAAATCTTCTGTTTTCATACATGTCTAAGTTTTTTATTATAAAACAACGGCTCAGGTAAAGTTGTTACCCAAGCCCATCATTTTAACTTACACACTTTATGAGAGGGTGTCTCGAATAAAGATATCCACTCATTCATAATTCTATCTTTATTGAGTTTTGGAGTAATATCTCTTTGCGCAGCCTTGCCAACTTTACATCTAATCTCTTCATTGTCCATAAGTTTGGCCAATACTTCGGCAAACATATTTTTATTGAATAGATCAATAAGATAACCAGTTTGCTGGTCTGTAATATAATCTTTAGGACCGCATTTATACTTGTAAGTTACTGTAGGGAGACCTAGGCTCATAGCTTCAATAAGCACCATGGGTAGACCTTCATAACGTGAAGTCATTACAAATATTGAACTCTCCTTATATTTTTGAATTATATCAGGTGTTGCAGGGTTAATTGTGAAGGAGTCTTCAATTTTATGAGCTTTAATAAGCTTGTTTAGTTCATTCTTCTTTTCTCCGTCACCATAGACTTTGACTTGCCATTCAGGATATTTTTTAGCTAACTTAGACCAGATATCAATTAAATGGTCCCATGCTTTTTGTCCAGAAAGTCGTCCTACTCCAATAATTTGTTTAGAAGAATAATCAATATTTATAGGTTCTTGATATTCTACAACATTGGGAATTACAGTTACGGCTTGTTTCAAATTTCTCCATTGTTCTCGATCTTCATATGTTAATACTACATATTGATCGAACTTTTTAATAATTTGAGTTTGTTTATAGACAAATAAGTTTACTATCAAATGTCCGATGCTAAAAGAATTTAGCCAGCTTAATTTGTTTTTTCGTTTAAACTTTGAAAAATGAGATTCTAATATCTTCTTGCTTGAATCTGAGGCTCTATATAGGTATTTTCCTAGTCTCATATCTGTAGCTATGGAGATGTCGGGTTTAATTTCTAATAATGCTTCATCTAGTTTATTAATAAATAAAGCGATGTTTTGTTTATTCGTGTTTTCACTATCCATATTCAATTCATAAATATGGATTCGTTTATCATACGAGAAGAAGGGTTGATTAGTTGCTTTGAGCAGAGTTATTATAGAAACATCATACCCTTTTTCTATTAAGTAGTTGGCTTTCTGACATAGAATTTTTTCAGTCCCACCTGATCTTGTATAATTAGCGTTTAAATAAACTATTTTCATATCTTATTGATTGCATATATTTAATACAAAGATATATTTTAAGTTGTTTAACTTGTAAGAAGTAGCCTCATAATACAATATTAAAAGAATCCCCCTTCATTATCAGCTGATAATGAAGGGGGATTCTTTTTTAGACTTTTACTTGATGTTCTATTTCATCGGAAGCACTTCAATCCAATAGCCATCGGGATCTATAATGAAATATAATCCCATGCTATGATTTTCGTAGCATACACAATCCATCTCTTTGTGGAACTTGCGTACTTCATCATAATCACCAGCAACACGGAAACATAGATGGCTTTCGTTTTCACCTAGCTCGTAAGCTTTAGGGTGATCTCTAAGCCAAGTAAGTTCGAGAGCAAACCCAGAAGTATTATCTGTTAAGTAAACCAAAACAAAAGAACCATCACTTGCTTCTTTGCGTCTTAGCTCTGTTAAGCCTAAGGCTTTATTGTAAAACGCTATGCTTCGGTCTAAATCAGTTACATTGATATTAAAGTGATCAAATTTAGCTTGTATTTTCATAATCTTTTTTATTAATTATTTACTCCAACTACTTTTAACTTCACCAATATACATCTTTTGTAATGCATCCGAACCGAGTTCTCTTCTTAAAGAGCTATTGGTGATTGATTCGGGAGTTATAGATTGCGATAAAATCTTTTCGCAAGTAATGCTTAATTCAGCACTGTTAAGAAACTCACCGTTTCCTTTTTTATAAATGCTTATTGTGAATGTATCGGAGTTTTCTAGAATATCGTAAACCTCGCTACCAAAAGGGACAAATATAGTTAATGTTGTTTTGCCAAAGAGTGTTCCTACGTTGATTGAAGGAACAAGAATGTTCACTTGCTTATTGTCTTGCATAACATTTAGCGCAATAATGCCGCTGTCAATTAAGCCATAAGTTTCTTGGGGTAGGGTATTGGTTTGATCAGCTGCACTTATAGATGGTGTCAAAGCAGTAGCTGGTATTACCTCTTTGCTTGCTGCATTAACAGTTTGAGTTGGAGTTGGCTCTGATGTAGTCACTTGATTAGTCTGAAATTGTACTTGTCTTGGAGCAAGCGTAGCAAGACTTTCAGTTGCCGAGTTAAATATTGCATCAACGTGGTCGATAGTTTTAGTTCTCCACTTAGCCAAACCGCGAACCATTTTGGTTTGCGCTTTATTAAGTGCCTCTTTATCCGAAATCATCTCTTCGGCAGTAAATTTTTCGTTTTCACCGTAGCTGTAATTTATTTTTTCTATCTGCATGCTGCATTCTCCAGCTTTGACCTCAACCATAAATTGGTAAGTCATGATAGTTTGGTCTAGCGAAAGGAATGTTTCTTTAAAAACAATGGTATCGTTGCCTAAAGCAACTAGCCTACCTGAATCGAAATCTTTGTATACAACACGACTCATCTTAGAGTTGAACTGGGTTTCCATCCAACTCTCTATTTTATCGAAAATATCTTTCTTTGTAGCTTTGGGTATATGTACTGTCTTAGCGAATACTACTTTATTGTCAATTTCGGGTACAGCCCCTGCTAGATACTTGTCGCTGTCTGTTTGTGCGTATAGGGGGGAGGCAATAGTAAGGCACATTACAAAAGCGAATAAATACTTGATTAGTTTCATTTTGGTTTATATTTATAATTTGAGATCAAACTCTTGACCTCGGTGTGTTAGCTTTAAAAATTGGGTGTCGTACTCTTTAGCTACTGCTTCGAAAGCATTAACCGCAATATAATCTTCATGAAAATGCATTGGAGCAATATAACTTGTTTCAATTTTCTCTATAAACTGTTTAGCTCCTAGGTAGTAGTCGGTTTGCAGGCGTTTATCGATGGGGAACATCACCAAATCAATAGCTTTGTATTTTCGATAGATATCTGTAAGCTCTCTGAGGTACCACTCTTCTGCTAGTTGACTCTCTTGAGGAGATGATTCAGCTTTCCAGTGCCAATTATTTAGGTCACCAGCATGAAAAATCAACTTGTTTCCCAAGTGGATAAGAAATGAACTGCCTTGATCCGTCGAACCAAATGCTTCAACACTTAGGTGTTCATCTTCGTAACTCTCACCTTTATCTATGTAGTAAGCATCTTCTTTCTTACTTAGTCGAGCGTCTAGTATATCTTTGGATAAAATATACTGAATATCGTTTCTCTTAGTTACCCAACTTAATATTTCAGGATTGAAATGGTCGTGGTGAGCATGAGTTGATAATACATATAGTTTTTTCTGTGTCTTTAAGAGTTGATCATGTACTAAACCTTTGTCGTCCTGTTCAGAATCTTTGTAATAATCAACTATGATTACCAAATCACTAGTTTCGATTGCAAAGCAACTGTGGAATATATAATATAGTTTAATCTCCATATTTCTGAATTAATCTTTGAAATAGAACAAAATCACGAATCTATAAGTTTGCTCACGGAGCTAATCTATTAATTTTCCATGAATTATTAGCCTCTTTCTCATATAAAAATCTGTCGTGAAGTCGGCTAGGTCTTCCTTGCCAAAACTCAATGCGTATCGGTTCTACTTCGTAACCTCCCCAATTATTAGGACGTTCAATCTCCCTGCCCATCCATTTTGCTGATTCTTTAACAAATTCACGCATCAATTTGAATCGACTGGGTATGGGTTGACTTTGAGGTGATATTCGTGCACCAATTTGGCTTTTGTAGGGACGCGAGTGATAATATTCATCCGATATAGTGGGTGAAAGAGGCTTGGCAAAACCTTCAATATGTACTTGTCGCTCTAGTTCATGCCAAACAAAGCTGAGTGATATTGCTGGGTTTTCGGCTATATGTTTACCCTTACGGCTTAAATAATTAGTGTAAAATACAAACTTTTGGTCAACCACTTCTTTAAGTAAGACTGTCCGAGTAGAAGGGTGACCTTCTGGAGAAACTGTTCCAACAAGCATGGCTGTTGGTTCGTTGACCTCCTGACTAATTGCTTGACCTAGCCATTGCTCAAAAAGCAAAAAAGGATTATCAGGAATTTGATTCCTCGATAACCCTCTCTTAGTATACTCTTGTCTTACAGATCTTAAATTTAAATCCATAATCTTCTATGTATAGTTTAATGCATTCGCATCATTTTGATGCTATCTGCTTTTTTGTGCTTTAGAGTGCATTTACTCTCAAGCAGAAACTTCATTTGTTAGCTCATTGTCAACAAAAAAGGATTTGACATTTTGCAACGTAGTATGTGCAATATTGCCAAGTGCTTCTTTGGTGAAAAAAGCTTGGTGTGAAGTTACAATAACATTATTGAATGAAAGAAGACGTGCCAACACATCATCATCAATTACTTTGTCTGATTTGTCTTGATAGAAATAGTTTCCTTCTTCTTCATAAACATCCAATCCTGCCCATCCCACTTTGTTGCTTTTTAGTCCTGCAATAAGTGCGTGTGTATTGATTAGCTGACCACGACCCGTATTGATAATCATAACACCATCTTTCATTTTACTGATTGAATAGTCGTTGATGATGTATTTGGTGTCGTCGGTGAGTGGACAATGTAATGATATGATATCAGCGCCACTGTACAATTCGTCGAGAGTAACATACTTGATGTTCTGACTTTCTGCAAACTCCTTATCTGGAAACAAGTCGTAGGCAAGAATGTTCATTCCAAAACCTTTTAGAATTTGGATTAGAATCTTCGCTATTTTACCTGTTCCAATGATACCAGCTGTCTTACCGTGCATGTCAAAGCCTAATAAACCATTTAAAGAGAAGTTCCCGTCTCTTGTTCTCCACGTTGCTCTTGGAATACGGCGGTTTAGTGCCAACATAAGTGCTACTGTATGTTCTGCCACAGCATAGGGTGAGTATGCAGGCACACGGACTACTTTAATGCCAAATTTCTCGGCAGCCTCTAGATCCACATTATTGAATCCTGCGCAGCGAAGAGCTAAAACTTTAACTCCATTCTCTGCAAGCTTCTCGATGATTTCAGCATTTGCAATGTCATTTACAAAAATACATACAGCGTCGCATCCTTGAGTAAGTAAGATATTATTAATGCTTAAGTTTCCTCGATAAAAACGCAGGTCAAAACCGAAGGCTTGATTCGTCTCCTTAAAAGAACTTTCGTCGTATGGCTGTGAGCCAAAAAATGCAATTTTAATACCCATTTACAATCTAAATATAATTTTACCTTTAAAAACATATAACTCTACAAAGGTAATAATGTTTAACCTATATCATTATACATCACCCCGATTTTATCTCTTAAGACTCAATGGATAATAGTTGCATTTGTAATTGGTTTGGTGTTCTAATCTCATTTATTGCACAGAATAGTTTGTAGTGTGCAGATTTGTGCTACCTTTGCCGACTGTTAATCAATTAATAATTTTATGGCAAAGAAATTACTTCTGTTTAGTGCGCTGATTGTTGTTTCATTTACAACGTTCGCAGGTGGACTTTTAACAAACACAAATCAGCATATTGCTTATTTGAGGTATTTAGCTCGTCAATCTTCGACCGAAATTGATGCGATTTATTATAACCCTGCTGGTACAGCATTCTTTAAAGAGGGTTGGAGTTTTTCTCTTAACGGACAAAGTGCGTTCCAAACACGTACAATTACTTCTACATTTGCTCCTTTTGCAGGAAATATTCAAAACCTTGGGGAATCTACTAAGAAATTTAAAGGCGATGCTGCTGCTCCCATTATACCGAGCCTCTATGCTGCATATAAACAAGGTCATTGGACATTCTCTGGTAGTTTTGCAATTATTGGTGGTGGCGGTAAAGCTACCTTTGATGCTGGTCTTCCTTCTTTTGAAGCTCCTGTATCGTTACTACCTACTAGTCTAAACGCTAAGTTTGGTACTACAGTTTATGATGCAGACTCTTATATGCATGGTAAACAGATTATTTATGGTCTTCAGATGGGTGCTGCTTATCAAATTAATGATAATTGGTCTGTATTTGGAGGTATCCGTATGAACTATGTAAATAACTCATATTATGGTTATGTGCGTAATATTTCATCAAACATTGGTGGTGGTACTGATCTTGTTAATGTAAGTAAGTATATGACCGAAAAATCTGTGGCTGCTAGCACAGCTGCTGACTATTTTGAGGGTATAGGTAATATGGCCGAGGCTGAAAAGCTTCGTGCTCAGTCGACAGAACTTAAAAAGGTTGCTGATAAGACTGGAGATATTGGCCTAGATAGTAAACAATCGGGTTGGGGTGTGACTCCTATTATTGGTGCCCACTTTCACAATGCTAAATGGGATGTGGCTGTTAAATACGAGATGAGAACTAAGCTCAATGTTGAAAATAAAACTAAATATGATACAACTGGATCGGAAATGTTTAAAAATGGTGTGAATACGCCTCACGACTTACCTAGTATCTTAACTTTTGGTGCTACCTATCAGTTCCTTCCAACTTTAAGAGGTTCGGTGGGATATAATCACTACTTCGATAAAGGAGCTAAGATGGCTGGTGGTAAACAAAAGGATATTAAACAAGGAACGAATGAATATCTTGGTGGTCTTGAGTGGGATATTTGCGATTGGGCACAAATCAGTGCTGGTTTGCAACGTACTAAATATGGAGTAACTCAGAATTTTCAGTCTGATATGAGCTTCTCTCTAAGCTCAATGTCTTATGGCTTTGGTGCAGGATTTATGTTAGCAGATAATGTAAAGTTTAACGTGGCTTATTTCTGGACGAATTATGAGAAAGGCAATAAAGATGCAATGGTTGCAGAGAAAGTTCCAATTTCATATGAATTTAACCGTACCAATAAAGTATTTGGTGTTGGTCTTGACTTTTCTTTCTAAACTAAGTATTTAAAAACAGTGTTTTAAATAGTGTTTTGACTTATAAATTCCTTTGGCTTAGTTGTATGTGAAAATACAGCTAGGCCAAATTATTTTTTAGGGTTGAGACATTGATTTTTTATGACTACTTTTGTGATACATTTAAATTAACTCAAAACTACCGTGTGCTTGGTAAACCACGTAAAAAACAAGATTTAATGAATAAAAACGTATCCGTGTTGTTCATGCTGCTTAGCATGATTTTTGTTGTGAGCCTAATTGCTTCCAATCTTTTCGAAACCAAGGTAATTGATCTTTGGGGGTTGGAAATTACAGGAGGTCTTCTTCTATTTCCCATCTCTTATATTATTAACGACTGTATTGCTGAGGTTTGGGGGTTTAAAAAAGCTCGACTTATTATTTGGTCAGCTTTTATGCTCAACTTCTGTGTTGTTGGTATTGGTTTCTTGACCACGTTGCTACCAGCTTCTGCCGAGTGGGATGGAGGAGAACACTTCAATTTTATTTTTGGTCTGGCACCTCGAATCGCCTTAGCTAGTTTCATTGCCTTTTTGGTGGGCTCTTTCTTGAATGCTTATGTGATGAGCAAGATGAAAATCGCATCGAAGGGTAAGAATTTCTCCTTGCGTGCTATTGTATCTACTGTAGTAGGTGAAACTGCCGACTCTCTTTTATTCTTTCCTATTGCATTTGGAGGTGAGATGCCTTGGAGCTTAATATTTAAACTCATGTGTATTCAAATCTTCTTAAAGTCGTTCTACGAGGTGCTTGCTCTGCCCCTTACAATCCGTGTAGTAAAGTATATCAAGCGAGTCGAAAAAGTGGATACTTTTGATACTGATACCTCTTTTAATGTTTTTAATATTAAAGATATTTAGAGCTGCTAATTCTTGGTTAGTGGTAAGAGTATAATGAGTAGGTGGTTTAAATCAAACCACTTACTCATTATTTATTTTGACCCTTTGATATCCATTGCGGTATTATTCGTGATGATAAGGGCCATTATTGAGTATGGTCATAGAGCGGTAAAGTTGTTCTATGAAAAACAGCCTAATCATTTGGTGCGAAAAAGTCATTTTTGAGAGTGAAAGCATTTCGCTGGCTTGTGAATAAATCAAATCGGAGAATCCGTAGGGGCCACCTATAATAAATACTAACCTCTTAGTGACTGTAATCATCTTCTTTTCGATCCAAACTGCAAAATCAACCGATCGATACTCCTTACCTTTCTCATCTAGCAAAACGATATAATCGCTTGGTGCTAATGACTTCAGTATCAGCTCAGCTTCTTTCTCTTTCTGCTGTTCGGGCGTCAGATTCTTCGTGTTTTTGAGTTCAGGTATAACCTGCATTTCGAAGGATATGTAGCGTTGGGTACGTTGTGTATAGTCTTGAATGGCTTTTACAAAATGTGACTCAACTGTACGTCCGACTACTAGTAATGTAATTTTCATGCTTAATCTGCTAGATGTTTTTTATTTCAGGCCCCAAAAATAGAACAAAAATCTTGTTTGTATGTAGTTTTCATTAACTTTGCTTTACTAAGACCTATACCACCTATGAAAACTAAAGTTTTATTTTTACTCCTAATGGGTGTCTTTTCATTAACAACACTAGCCAATGAGCCTTTAAAAGACTTGAATTTGGCTTTTGCTAAAGGGGATATGCGTTTAATGCAATCTTGTTTAGGTGAAAAAATATCTTTGTCGGTAGTAAATCAAAAATCTGATGTTCCCACAGAAAAAGCAATTACTGAAGTCAATCGGTTCCTTACTAGTTTAGTCATAGAATCTTTCACCATAAGGCACACAAGCTTTAAGGAGGAGTCAGGCTATATAATAGGTTCGCTTCAGACCAGCAGTGGGCGTTATCGTGTAAATTGTTTCTTCAAAAAAGGAGCAGAAAAGTTTTTTATCCACCAAATTAGAATTGATAAAGCAAATGAATAAAATTATTGAGAAGCAAGAACTAATTGATCGTTTAATTGATTTGGCTTTTGCCGAAGATATTGGCGATGGCGACCATTCTACTCTATCGGCAATCCCCGAAACAGCTCAAGGCAAATCCAAACTCTTAATAAAAGAAGAAGGTATCTTGGCTGGTGTTGAGGTTGCTAAATCTATATTTAACCGTTTTGATCCTTCCATGAAGGTTGAGGTTTTGATCCCTGATGGTGCTGCCGTTAAACCTGGCGATATTGCTATGATTGTGGAGGGTAAAGTACATTCTTTATTGCAAACTGAGCGATTAATGCTCAATGTAATGCAACGTATGAGTGGTATAGCTACACTGACTCATAAATATGCTGAAGCCTTAAAGGGTACATCAACAAAAGTACTCGATACGCGAAAAACTACACCAGGTATGCGTATTCTTGAAAAAGAAGCAGTTAAGATTGGAGGAGGAGTAAACCATAGAATGGGGCTTTACGACATGATAATGTTGAAAGATAACCATGTTGATTTTGCTGGAGGAATTCCGCAAGCTATATCTGGAGCTCAAGCCTATTGCAAAGCAAAGGGTAAAGATCTTAAAATTGAAATAGAGGTCCGCAATTTAGATGAGGTTAAACAAGTTTTAGCACATGGTGGAGTAAACCGAATTATGCTAGACAACTTTAGCCCTGCTTTGACGCGTCAGGCTGTTGAACTAATTAACGGTGTTTACGAAACAGAGTCGTCGGGAGGTATTACATTTGAAACCCTCTTAGACTATGCTAATTGTGGTGTCGATTTTATTTCAGTTGGAGCGTTAACACACTCGGTAAAAGGGCTCGATATGAGTTTTAAAGCCTGCTAATTATTCAACACTTAATTTAGAACTCTTCTTATTTATTTTTTAATCAAAATAGCAAAGAAGAGTTTTTTTTAACTTATATTTGTTCTCTGTTGTCAACAGGAATTAATTTTGCTTACAGTTAAGACGTTAAGCTCAAGTTTAATCTCCATGTTTTGATAAGGTAAAAGAATGAAAAGGTTAGCATATATATTTTCTTTGTTTGTACTATTATTTACTTTGGGGAGTTGTGGAACATCAACTTTAGATTACGATCATCCCGATGTGGATATTTTTGTGCGACAACTTAAAGCAGGAACATATGAAACCAAGAGTCCTGAGGGGTTTATTGAAGTTCCCAATTTTATTTACAAAGATGTTCCCAAACTACTCTCATACTCAACTGACTTAACAATCATACCAACCTTTCCGTTGCCTCCTATAGCTTCATCAATAGCAGGTGAAATTAAGCTAGGCGAATGTATGCTTTGGATTGTTGAAACTATCCGAATGGGCGACTATGCTTCACTTGGCTGTCATATGGTGCGTGTAAATGCCGACAATTATGAACCCCGCTATTTCCTTTCTGATGAGGAGATCTTAGATGCAGCCGTTCACTACAAACGCTGGTGGGAGAATCGTCTCTATCCTAAAACACGTTGGTCTGTTGACCCTTGCTTTGACAACCCACTTTGTGGTACAGGTTATCAATGGTGGTGATTTTTCCAGATTATTCAAACTAAATTCCTATCTTCGGTGTTCATTTTATGAACTTAATTTTCTGTGTAAATGAATAAAATAACATCTTTATTTGGAATTCAATACCCTATAATACAAGGGGGGATGGTTTGGTGTAGTGGTTGGCGTTTGGCTTCTGCTGTAAGTAATGCAGGAGGTCTTGGTCTTATTGGTGCAGGCTCAATGTATCCCGATGTACTTCGTGATCACATTCGTAAGTGCAAAGAAGCTACTTCTAAACCCTTTGGTGTTAATGTACCGCTAATGTACCCTCAAGTAGAGGAAATAATGAATATTATAGCTGAAGAAAAAGTACCTGTTGTCTTTACTTCGGCAGGGAATCCTAAAACATGGACAGCTTGGTTGCAAGAAAAAGGTATCAAGGTAGTGCATGTTGTGTCTTCGTCTAAATTTGCACTCAAATCGCAAGATGCTGGTGTAGATGCTATTGTTGCCGAAGGCTTTGAAGCTGGTGGCCACAACGGTCGTGAAGAAACTACAACACTTTGTCTTATCCCTCAAGTTAGTGCTGTAACAGATTTACCTTTGATTGCTGCAGGTGGTATTGCTACGGGTGAGGCTATTTTGGCTGTAGCTGCCTTGGGTGCCGATGGAGTACAAATGGGTACACGTTTTGCACTTACTAAGGAGAGCTCTGCTCACGAAGATTTTAAAAATATGTGTATCAATCTAAAAGAGGGTGATACTAAATTACATCTTAAGCAACTAGCCCCTACACGCCTTGCTAAAAATAAATTCCGTGACGAGGTTGAAGCACTCGAACTAAAAGGTGCAACTCCCGATGAGTTACGTGAATTATTGGGCAGAGGTAGAGCAAAGAAAGGTATCTTTGAAGGCGACTTAGCTGAAGGAGAAATTGAAATTGGTCAAATTGCAGCTTTGTGTGGTGAGCTTAAAACCGTAGCCGAAGTTATGGACGAGCTTGTTAAATCTTATAAGCTTGCTTGCCAAAAAGATTATTCTTGGTAATCTGAAAACATTTAAAAGCCCAACAACATAAGATAAGGGTGCTCTGCAATTTCAGTTTCACAAACTAATCCTCTATTTTTGTAGAAAGATTTTATTATTGCAACATGTTAAAAATAAGTACCCTTTTTTTATTCCTATATATAACTGTTGGAGGAGTTGTGGCTCAAAGTATAAATCGAGAGGAACTAGGTGTTCCTTTCGATTTTCCATTATATCTGAGTGGTAATTTTGGTGAGCTCCGTAGCAATCACTTTCATGCTGGTCTTGACTTCAAGACCCAACACCAATCGGGTAAAAGAATGTTAGCCATCGCCGATGGTTACATTTCAAGAGTGCAAGTAACTCACGGCTCAGGCTATGTGTTGCATACAGTCTACGACAACGGTTTATCTACCACTAATTTACACCTAATGGGTCTTGTGGCTCCACTAGCAGCTCTGGTCGATTCGATTCAGTATGCCAACGAATCATGGCAGATGGATTTGACATTAGAACCCAATAAATATAGAATCCGTAAGGGAGAGCATATTGCTTGGAGTGGAAATATGGGATATTCATTTGGTCCACACTTGCACTTCGAACTTATAGATACGGCTACTGGCGACTTACTCGATGCCATGCCCTATTATCAGCACCGATTAAAAGATACACGAGCACCTAGAGCCGAATCCTATCTTTTTGAACCCTATTTCAATAAAGGGATTATTAATGGCTCTACTGAGCTGACTATTGAACCTGTGCTAGCAGCAAATACAGTATCTGCTTGGGGAGTTGTAGGCATTGGTATTAAGGCATTTGACTTTATGGATGAGGTTAATAATCGGTATGGTGTGCGTAAAATGGAGTTCTATGTTGACGATCAGCTTAGCTTCGAAAGTGATATTGCACGTTATCATCCTTCAGAGAGTCGCTATATAAACTCGTGGACTTATAAAAATCATATGAAGACGTATATAGCACCAGCTAATCCGCTAAAGATGATTAAAGCTTTCAATCAAGATAGGGGGTGGCTTAGAATTGATGAAGAACGACTTTACAACCTTCGATTTGTACTGACTGATTTCCACGGCAACAGCTCAACTTACCGATTAAGTATTCGTGGTATAAAACAAGAAATTCCTTTAACTCCCATCGATGAGGCTTATCAGCTCTCATGGGATAAAACAAATTATTTCTCTAAATTAGGGCTAGATCTTATCATACCCTCAAAGGCTCTTTACGAAGACAATTACTTAGATTTTGAAGTTTTAAGTGCTGATTCTACTTGTAACTCTTTTGTATATCAACTGGCTAAGGCCGAACGCTATATACCTTTGCATAAGCCTTCAGAACTCCGAATACGTGTAAACCCCTCTTTGGTGGCTGATACGACTAAGTTATATATTGCTATGCTCAATGGTAAAGGAGAGTGGAATAGTGTAGGTGGAAAATATAATGCAGGCTTTGTCCATACTAAAATTAGAGAGTTGGGAACATTTGCTGTATTGACAGACTTCTTACCTCCAAAATTGAAAGCGGTCAATAAAAACAACTGGATAAAGTCTGGAGAAATCTCTTTCTCATCTGAGGATAAGCAGACAGGTATACAAAGCTATAGGGGTACAATTGACGGGGAATATGCCTTGTTCTATCTCGATATAATGCCCAAAAGAATTAAGTATAAGCTTGATAAATCTAGATTGGTAAGAGGAAAGCAACATAAAGTACAATTAGAAGTGGTAGATAACGCTAAAAATCGTACATTTATTGAAGAAGAGTTTTATTGGTAATTTATTAGAAGAATCACAAAAATATGAAAAAACTTTATTTAACCACAGCCTTATTATTTGCTGTTATTGCTAGTTCATGGGCTTGTACCAACTTAATAGTGGGTAAAAAAGCCTCTGCTGATGGCTCTACAATAGTGTCTTATTCGGCAGATTCGTATGGAATGTTTGGAGATCTTTATCATTCTCCAGCAGCAGTTTATCCTAAGGGAGCTAAATTGGACATTTATAATTGGGAAGACAATCGCTTTATGGGCACTATTGCACAAGCAAAACAAACCTATAATGTCATTGGTAATATCAATGAATATCAGGTAACTATTGCCGAAACCACATTTGGTGGTCGTCCTGAGCTCGAAGATACTACAGGAATCATTGATTATGGTAGTCTAATTCGTTTAGGATTGCAACGTTCTAAAACAGCTAAAGAAGCCATCAAAGTGATGACTAGTTTAGTTCAAGAATATGGTTATGCTAGTGGTGGTGAGTCATTCACTATTGCTGACCCTAACGAAATTTGGATTCTTGAGATGAGTGGAAAAGGCCCAGGCATAAAAGGTGCTGTTTGGGTAGCTGTTCGAGTGCCTGATGATTGTATCTCAGCGCATGCAAATCAGTCTCGTATCCATCAGTTTGATATGAATGATAAAAATAACTGTATCTATTCTCCTGATGTTGTCTCTTTTGCTCGTGAAAAAGGTTATTTCGAAGGGGTAAATAAAGATTTCAGCTTCTCTAAAGCTTATAATCCACTAGATTTTGGTGGTCTTCGTTTTTGTGAAGCTCGAGTTTGGAGTTTCTTCAATATGTTTACTGACCAAGGAGAGGAATTCCTTTCGTATGTTGAAGGTGAAGATGAAACGCCAATGCCACTATTCATGAAGCCCAACCGAAAGCTTTCTGTTCAAGATGTGCGTGATGCTATGAGAGATCACTACGAAGGTACTCCTCTAGATATTAGTAAGGATTTTGGAGCAGGTGCATACCACACTCCTTATAGATTATCTCCACTAACATTTAAGGTTGGTGATCAAGAATATTTCAACGAACGTCCAATTTCGACTCAACAAAGTGCTTGGGTATTTGTTTCTCAAATGCGTTCTTTCCTTCCTGATGCTATTGGTGGTGTTTTCTGGTTTGGTCTTGACGATGCTAATATGACCGTGTTTACACCCGTTTATTGTGGAACTACTGAGGTACCTTATAGCTATGCTGCAAATGGTGCTGATTATGTAACATTCTCTTGGGATAGTGCATTCTGGATTTATCAGTGGGTCTCAAATATGGTTTATCCTCGCTACGCTATGATGATAGGTGATCTTCGCAAGGTTCAAAATGAATTGGAAGATTACTATACGCTCAATCAACCAGCTGTTGAGAAGGTCGCTTCTGATCTTTATGCTAAAAATCCAGCAGAAGCTGTAAAGTTTCTAACCACCTACACTGGTGTCTCGGCACAACAAGCTTTTGAAGCTTGGAAGAAACTAGGTGAATACCTTATCGTAAAGTATAACGATGGTGTAATAACACGTACCAATAAAGACGGTTCTTTTGAGCGTAACAATATTGGTCAGCCTACAGGCGTAATTCGCCCTGGTTATACTGAAGAATTTCTAAAAGAATATGTCAAGCAAACAGGAGATCGCTATAAAGTGAAATAAAATAATTTACTCTCCTTAATTACCAATTAGGTACTAAGGAGAGTAAATCAAAATAATGATTATATTTAGAGAGGATAAAATTCACCTTTTATCACGTATAAAATAGATAAATTTTAAATACTATAGCCGTATGAAAAACGATGAGCTTTTAAAAAGTGTTATAGCTAAAGCTGAGCAATGGTTAACTCCTGCCTACGATAAGGAGACTCAAGCTGAAGTTAAGGGGATGTTAGACAACAAGGATAATACAAACCTAATTGAGTCTTTCTATAAAGACTTGGAATTTGGTACTGGTGGACTTCGTGGAATTATGGGGTCGGGTAGTAACCGAATGAATATTTATACTGTGGGTGCTGCTACCCAAGGTCTTTCTAACTACCTCAATAAGCAGTTCGAAGATTTGGATCAAATCTCGGTAGCTGTTTGTCACGATTGTCGTAATAATAGCCGAAAATTTGCTGAGATTTCTGCTGATATCTTCTCTGCAAATGGAATTAAGGTTTACTTGTTTGAGGAATTGCGTCCTACACCTGAAACTTCTTTTGCTATTCGCTATTTAGGTTGTCAGAGTGGTATTATGATTACTGCTTCGCATAACCCCAAAGAGTATAACGGATATAAGGCTTATTGGGATGATGGTGCACAAGTTTTGGCTCCACATGACCAAGGTATCATTGATGAAGTAAGCAAGGTTAAAGCTGCTGATATTAAGTTTAAAGGCAATCCTGCACTTATTGAGTTCTTAGGCGAAGAGATTGATAAGATTTTCTTAGAACATGTTCAAGCTGTATCGCTTAATCCTGATGCTATTAAGAGAAATAAAGATCTTAAGATTGTTTATACTCCAATCCACGGAACTGGAGTGACACTAATTCCTCGTGCATTAAAAATGTGGGGTTTCGAAAATATTATTGATGTTCCAGAGCAAAATATTATTAGTGGAGATTTCCCTACCGTAAAATCACCTAACCCTGAAGAGCCTGCTGCTCTTGCTATGGCAGTGGCTAAGGCTAAAGAGACCGATGCCGATTTGGTTATGGCTAGTGATCCTGATGCTGATCGTATTGGCGTGGCTATTACCGATGATAAAGGTGAGTGGATTTTGGTTAATGGAAACCAAATCTGTATGATTTTCCTCTACTACATCATTACACAATACAAAGCTTTAGGTAAGCTTAAAGGCAATGAGTTTGTTGTTAAAACTATTGTAACCACAGAACTTGTTAATAAGATTGCGGCTTCAGCTAATGTTGAGCTAATTGATTGTTATACTGGTTTTAAATGGGTAGCTAGAGAGATTCGTGAGCTTGAAGGTAAGAAAAAGTACATTGGTGGTGGTGAAGAGAGCTTTGGCTTCTTGGCTTCTGACTTTGTACGTGATAAAGATTCTGTTTCAGCTTGTTGCTTGATGGCAGAAATTGCTGCTTGGGCAAAGGATAACGGTAAGTCTCTTTATGAGATGCTTCAAGATATCTATCTTGAGTTTGGATTCTCTAAAGAACGAGTGATTAGTGTGGTAAAAGAGGGTAAGAGTGGTGCTGATCAAATCAAAGCCATGATGACTGATTTTAGAGCTAATCCTCCTAAGTCGTTAGCTGGTTCACCTGTTGTTCGAATTAAGGATTTCCAAACCCTTGAGTTGACTGACACAGTATCGGGTAAGGTTTCTAAATTAGAAATGCCTGATACTTCTAACGTACTACAATTCTACACAGAAGATGGTTCTAAAGTTTCTGTTCGTCCTTCAGGTACTGAACCAAAAATTAAGTTCTACATGGAAGTTAATGGGCAGATGAAAGATCGTAAAGATTATGATAAAGCAAATCAACTGGCTGATGCTAAGGTTGACCAAATCTGCAAAGACTTGGGTATTTAGTGCTTTTATCTACAAAAAATAAATAACGGGCATTGGTAATTAACCGACGCCCGTTATTATTTATACGAGGTTATAAGTTGTGATCTAATCTAAAGTTGGCTCAATGATGAGCTTAAACATTACCATGTCTTTTAGGGGATGCCCATTTTCAATGATGGGTTGCTTGTAGTTTTCAACAAAGAAGTTGGGACGTACACCGTAGGGCTCAAATTGCATCTTTCGATAGAAAGAGAATGCATCAAAACTCTGATCTCCTGTACCAACTATTAGGTCGATAAAGTTGTGTTGCTTGGCATAAGCAATCGCAGCTTCGACAAGCTGTCTTCCAATTCCTTGTTTGCGATGTGCAGGGGCTACTGCTATATTCTTAATTTCTAAAACGTTCTCATTAATTCGGTTAAGAGCTAGTACACCAACAAGTTGATGTTCATTTTCTGTTCTAGCTTCTATTAAGACACTTTCGTGAATATACTTGTTAATAGCTTCTTGGTCTTCATCGGCCAATAGCAATAAATCGTAGGGAATAGCTTCGCCTACTTTTGTCTGAATTTCAATTTGGTAGCTCATTGCTTTGTATTTTGAAAAAACTTCTAATATAACCTATTACTAGCTATCAACCAAGCATTCATGGTCCTAATCTAGGGCAAAAAGAATAATTGTCAGGTTTTTATAATCTATATTTCCGTTTTAAATATTACCTTTGAGTTCATTACTAACCAATTTACGCTATAATGTGATTAATAAATACCCCCTAATTTCTTCAAAGGGCTTTATTTAAATCCACCCTCATACTCATATCTGTTATATTTATCACAGGGAGCTATTCTTGGGTATATAGCATACTCCCAATTCTACTTAACGTATTGATATATAACATTAGTCAAAGTTAATTTGGCTAAGTCATGCTTTGGATTTAACCCTCTAGCCCTTTAACTTTATTCTAAGTCTAATTTTAAAGGCAAAATATTATATGAGTATTATAATTCAAAATATAAGTTTTCAGCACCCTGACGGTGACGTGCTATTTTCTGATCTCTCTTTTTCGTTAGAGTTTCAGCAACAACTCGCTTTAGTTGGAGATAATGGTTCGGGTAAATCGACTCTGCTACGATTGATAGCAGAAGATATTCCTTTGCTCCAAGGTTCTATTATTTCTCAAGAGCCGATCTATTTAGTTCCACAAGATTTCACTCCCTACTTGAATAACTCTGTGGTAGATGTTCTAAAAATATCAGACAAGCTTCATGCTCTTCAAGAGATTCTGAATGGTAATGTTGATATTATTAACTTTGAAACCTTAGGAGACGACTGGGAGTTTGAAGAACGAGTTAAAAGCGAAATGGAAAAGTGGGGACTTCAAGATATTTCACTTGACACTCCTTTGAACGAGTTGAGTGGTGGTGAAAAGACTAAAGTGTTTTTGGCTGGACTAACCTTGAATAATCCAGGCATTGTATTGATGGATGAGCCAACCAATCATTTAGACTATACATCCAGAATATTACTTTATACTTGGTTAAAACAGACTACTGCTTCTGTACTAGTGGTTAGTCATGATAGAGAGTTACTCAATTTACTCTCTGGTATTTTAGAATTGTCGAGTCTAGGACTTAAGTATTATTCGGGCAATTATGAAGCTTATAAGGAGCAGAAAGATATTGAACTTGGTGCTATTCATGCTTCACTAAAAAATAAGGAGACTGAGCGTAAGCAAGCTCAACTTAAGCAGCAAAAAGTTGCTGAGCGTAAACAAAAGGCTGATAGCCGTGGTCAGAAATTAAGTGCTCGTAAGGGTATTGGAAAGATGGCGATGGATACGCGTCAGGATAGAGCAGAAAAAACCTCAGCCAGATTTCAAGCTGATCATCAAGGCAAGGTTGAAGGTATTAGTTCAGATATTAGGGAGATTAAGAATAAAATAGCTGAACAATCGGTATTAAAGCTTCATTTGGAGTCTTCCAGTTTACCTGAGAATAAATTACTTGTTGAGGCTACTGATGTTAATTACTCCTATAATGGCGATAAGTTGGTTTGGAAGGAAGCATTAAGTTTTAAGCTTTGGAGTGGTGAACGTGTTTTATTGAAAGGATGTAATGGTTCTGGCAAAACAACCCTGATTCGGTTAATTACCGAGATGGTACTTCCTACACAAGGAACGCTTAAAATTACACCCAATAATTGGCTATATCTAGATCAAGAATACAGCTTCTTAGACGGTTCTAAAACAGTATACGAGCAGGCACAAGCTTTCAACTCCAAATTACCTGAGCATGAGGTCAAGTGTATGTTGCATCGCTCACAACTTTCTTTAGAATTCTGGGATCAGCCTTGTAGCTCACTAAGCGGTGGCGGAAAGATGAAATTGAGCTTGTGTAGTTTATTAATTTCGTCTGTTGCACCCGATTTAATGATACTCGACGAGCCAACAAATAATATCGATATGCATAGTATTGCTATTTTAACCCAAACATTGAGTCATTATAAGGGAACGCTTTTATTGGTTTCTCACGATCGATACTTTGTTGAGGAGCTCGGAATTGATCGCGAGATTAATCTGGATTAGTCTTTAATTAAAAAAGAGAAGGAGAGTGTTAAGCTCTCCTTCTTTGATTTTATAAATCAGCCTCCAACAGGTAAGTACTTTCGGGAGTGTATTTAGTATTGTCTGGTGTAATGATAATCCAATAACTCAAGGTTTCGATAATTGATGCCGTGACGATATCTCCTTTTTTATATTGTTTGCTCCAATAGGTTTTAGTAATAAGTTTTGCCCGAATCTCATCGTGATGAATATGCATTACCTCAAACCACATCTCATCTTGCTTTTTGAAATTATCGTGTTGTTCTAAATCTAATCGAACTATAAACTTCCACTTGTAGCTTGCTCGTGTAGGGCTTAAGTAGGCTATGTCTGGGAAGTCTTCAAAAGTTTTAGTACCATACTCTTCATAGGCATTAAAAAAGGAGGCGTATCGCTCTCTAGCCATAAGACATTGGCGTTTTTTTTCCTCTGGGTCAATATAGAGTAGGGGGTCGTTATCTAGAGCTTTGCTATAGATTTGTGGTGAGATCAATAAATCTTCTTCAATAGCAAAGAGAATGCCCGAAGGATCTCTAAACTTATTGTAACCGCTGTCGGGTTTTTCTCGGTACTTGAACCCACCCAGGGCTTCATTAGGGTATTGCTTTAGTGCTTCTTCCCAGCGTTGCCAACATAGAACCATATCTAGTCCATCGTAACCAATCTGTATAGGGCATTCCTCTTCAAAGCTCTCTTGAATAAATCTATTGGCTGTGGCATGTAAGAGCTGGCTCATCTGCTCTACGTTATTATCCACACTAATGATTTCAAGCTCGGGAGCTCCACATCTATAGAGTCCTACCGTTCTCAACCAATACTTTTTCTTACCATCACTAGCGATATCCGAAATAATATTTACCAAGTACAAACTACGAGGTGAAGGTGGAATTTTTGTTTGGCAGGTAGTCTGTAGCCATTCCGATGAGAAAACTCGGTTTGAAGAGAAGTCAAGAACTAGCAAGACATCTTTAGCAATGGCCTGCATTACTTTAACTTGTAGCAAGAATGAGTTTAGGGGCTTAGCACTATATACTTGCTTTGTGAATAAAAAATAGGGGCGATCTAAAGCCTCTTCTATCGTCATTTGACTTACTCCCCGATCAAGCACCATTTGCGATACTTGAATGTTTCGTGTTTTGCCAATTGATATATAAACAGTAAATAATATACCCTCGTATTCGATGTCTACTTTCCATTCTAAGTTAAGAATCGGGAGTACTTCATCCGTAAAGTTGGAGTTTTTAAGCTGAATATTATGGAGTTTTATTTCAGAATGATTCTGAAGGGAGTCCAGTAAGTCTTTTTGAATAAATTCTATTTCTGTACTCTTTAAAATTACACCCATGAAGGAGTGTGCTTTTATACCACTCTTCTGAATAAAACCTTCGTAAATTTCATTGTTTGTCATGCGGATTTATTGCAAGTTATGTTGTTTTACTTTTTTAGTTGTTTGTGTTCTATATAAGGAGAAATAACGAATTTATCTTGTATAAAGTTTTAAGTTTTTAGTAATTTTATCTTATTGTTGCTCAGAGAAAATAAACTAATCTAGGCTCTTTAAGAAGGAGCTAATGATTTGATGTTGTTATGCTAAATTAAATGTTCTGGAAGTAGTTTTGGCATGGCACCCGCATTAGAACATACGAATGCAGAAACATCTACTGCTCTTTGATGAGCTTCACGCATAGACATACCTCTAAGTATTGAGGCACAAAAACTAGCAGTGAATGAATCTCCAGCTCCTACTGTATCAATAACATTGACCTTTGGAGTCTCTTTAAAAGAATGTTTTTGCTCAATAAAGACGTGGCTGCCGTGTGCTCCACAAGTCAGTATAAGGGTGCTTATTTCGAATTTGTCCATTAATGATCTGCAGATGTGCTCAGCATTCTTGCCTTTTAATTCAAACAACCTATCTACTACGATTAATTCTTCATCATTAATCTTTAGGGTATTACACACTTTTAGAGAAGCTTCAATTACTTCTTTTGTATAGAATGACTGCCTGAGATTAATATCAAATATTTTTAACGTATTCTGATCCTTAGGCATTGCTTTTAAAAACTCATGTATAGTTTTATGGCTAGTACTGGCACGTTGGGCTAATGTACCAAAACATACAGCTTGTGTGTTTTGAGCAATCGCTTTAATTTGGGCATCAAAGGGGATGTAGTCCCAGGCAACTTCTTCTTTAATTTGATAGCTAGGTATGCCTAAACTATCGAGTTCAACTTCGACTGTTCCAGTAGGATAGTTTGAGATTGCTAAGTAGTTGTCAATATCCCTAAGCGACATAAAGTCTTTAACTTCAGCTCCTAATAGGTCGTTACCAATAGCACTTACTACTTTGCTATTGAATCCAAACTGACCAACATGATAGGCAAAATTAGTTGGAGCTCCTCCTAACTGTTTTCCTTGTGGAAGAATATCCCATAAAACTTCTCCTAACCCTATAATAAATCTTTTCATACGTTGACTTCCGATTGAGTTCAGCCTCAAGTTATTATATTCTTTAATGTTCCCCAACTAATCAACTGAAATCTTACAACCAAACTCCTTATTTGCTTGTTGTATGGCTAGATTTAAATACTTAAATATGAAAACAATTCAAATAAAATACTACATGGATCCCATTTGCTCGGCTTGTTGGTCGATTGAGGGTATTATCCGCAGGTTGAAACTGGAGTATGGCAACGACATATCAATTGAAACTTGCATGGGTGGGCTATTGCCTCCTGAAGGCTGGGATATTGATTCAGAAGATTACTTAGCACCAGCTGAATTGGCTGAGCTTTGGGATAAGTCGAGTATAGACTATAATATGCCCATCAATGGTGATGTTTGGTTGAAGTCTCCCTTGTCTTCTTCCTATCCTGCATCGATTGCTTATCGAGCTGCCTTCTGCCAAAGCCCGAGTTTAGCTGATGCCTTGCTTCGGAAGTTACGTGAAAAACTTTTTGTTGAATCGTGTGATATCTCAAGCGAGTCGTTTGTCTTTGAGTGCGCTAAGGAAGTAGGGCTTGATATGTCTATTTTTAGGAAAGATTTTATAGCCGACGGTAAGGTGGCTTTTGATAGAGATATTGCTCAGGGAGTCGAGTTAGGTGTGGAACTATTTCCTACTTTATATCTTTATCCTTATGGTGTTCTCAAGTCTGAGCTCGTCAATGTGCAGCACTATAAGGAGTATGAATATGAACTGCTCAAATTAGTGCCCAATATCGCAAAGACCAAATATGATAAATCTGCCCTTAGTATGTTAAAGAGATTTGGTTCTCTTACCAGCAAAGAGCTCTCTATTCTTGGCGACTGTACTATGGAAAATGCAACAAAGCAACTTGATGATTTAGTTGATAATAATCTGGCTACTGTAATACGTTCTGCAAATGGTAGCTTATGGGAGATAGTGAGATAAGCCGTTATTTTAAGTCCTTTTAGCATTTCCAGCCTAGTTAGTCTAGCTCTAGAACCATTTATGTTAGGTATCTTTGCATTCGATTTAGAAATAAGTAGTTCTATTGTAAAGATATTATCAAAAAATGAAGAGTTTAGCAGGTTTAAAGGGCATTATGTTTGCCATTATTTCATCGGGAACCTTTGGTCTGATTCCCTTATTTACGATTCCTTTGGTTAAGGAGTTAGGAATGAGTGAAGCCAATATTCTTTTTTATCGCTTCTTTTTATCTACTATAATGATGGCTGTCATTTGTTTGGCCAGACGAAGTAATCTTAAGATAAAGTTAAAAGACTTGATTCCAATTTTCGCACTTGGTGCTTTATACGCCTTGACAGCTCTGTTTTTGGTTTATTCTTACAACTACATTTCAAGTGGGGTAGCTACTACGATTCATTTTCTGTACCCCATTTGCGTGAGTTTTTTGATGGTTGCCTTCTTTAAAGAAGAAAAGTCTAAATCCTTATTCTTTGCTGCTTTCATATCGTTAATTGGGGTAGCTCTGATGTGTTGGACGGGCTCTGGTAGCATGAGCATGATGGGTGTTTTTCTTGCTGCACTGACTATTATTACTTATGGGGTTTATATTGTAGGATTAAATCAGCTCAAGGTGGGCCAGCTACCTGCTGATGTATTAACCTTCTATGTTATACTCGCTGGAGCAGTAATCTTTTTCTTGTATGCTCAATTTGATGGAGGAGGTATTCAGGCTATACCAAGTGTTGATGCAGGGTTACATTTATTAGCATTGGCGTTTTTAGCTACTGTTGTTTCGGACTTTGCTCTAATACTAGCTGTAAAATATGCAGGCTCAACCGTAACGGCTATTTTGGGTTCTATGGAACCATTAGTTGCCGTAAGTATTGGCGTATTGGTGTTTTCAGAGCACTTTACATTTCAATCTTTAATCGGTTTAGTTCTGATTTTGATATCAGTCTTACTAGTTATCCTTAGCGATCAGCAAAAAAAGAAGAAATTGACGACTCAAAAAGTACCTATTAATCATAACTAAGTAGTTTAGAATATAAACATTCAAAGTGTAGCAGAAAGAATTATTCGGCTACACTTTTTTGTTATATCACGGCAATACTAGGTAGTTCAGTATAAGTGTTGTAAAACTATTTTAATAATATCTCGTTTTATAAGATATATGAAATAATTAAGTCTTAAATTTCGTTATTCCTTAACTAAGTATTTATCTTGTAGATTAAGTAACTAGAGACAAATCTTATGAATAAAAAGATATTAAAACGACCTCCTATCGAAGAGCTCAAGAAGTATAATGCTTACGTGGAGAGTGATACGCCTTTTCAGTCACATGCTCGCTTGCTTCAAAATAAGTGGTTGCTCTTTAAGGAATCTGCTAAAGATAAACTAAAAGGAGAGGCTCAAGATAACGAGAATGCTAATCTTCTTGAGAAAAGCTTTTTGTTTCTGACTAGTAATATCTACAAGCTAGTAGATAAGACTATGCTTATGGCGAGTCGTGAGCATGCAGCCAATGTATGGGACAGGTTTAAGAACAACCTGATGTCATCTCAACACTTGTGCTTTAATCTCTTTGGAGAGATGAGTTTCAATTTGAGTCTGGCTACTGAGTTTTTTAAACGAGTCTTGCCCGATGAGGTTGCTGAAGTGACCTCTGTGGTATATGATTATTCGACTCGTAAGGGTAAGCCCGATTGGACGACCTTTGATGTTTATGTGGAGTATTTATCTATAGCAGGCGAAGAAAAGTTCTTAGGAATTATAGTTCGCTATTGTGAAAACATGAGGGACGAGGAGGAGGGAAAATCTCTACGTCTTTTCTATAAATATAAAGATCAATATAGTGCCCTAGCTGGCGCATCAGGCTATTTTAGTTCGACTAACTACCAAGATATGGCTATTCCTCCTTATGGTGAAATATGGAGAAAGCATTTGCTTTGTTATAATATGTCGACCGATACTAAGCTTAATCGTAGAGGAGAGCTCTTAGTGTTGTACCCTTTTAATAATGATCCGTGTGATGTTGTGGTTCGTGAATATAAGGATCGTTTTTTAGTGGACTCAGATAAGCAATCTAAGTTTCATGCTTATGACCTAAACTATTTCATGAGAACCATAGACCAAATAGCTCAGTCTAAATGGAGCAAAGAGCTTGTTGAACGCTATCTCGTAGAGGAGGAATAAAAAACACGATATGATAAAGAGAATTGTAATATTTGGGGGTACTGGTTATATAGGAAGACCTTTAGTCGAAGCTTTAAAGCAGCGCTACAGTGTACTGATTATTACCCGCGATGCATCTAGGCATCGTCCATCTGATCATGTTTCTTATTGGGAGTGGGATGGTAGGGAGAGCCTTTCTGCACAACTCGAAGATTCTTTGGCTGTGATCAATTTAGCAGGAGAAAATATAGGAAATAAACGGTGGAGTCATTCTCAGAGGGACATAATAAAGAAGAGTCGTACCTCCGTGGCTGAAGCAATCAAATATGGTGTGGAGCATTGTCAAAAAGCTCCTTCTGTATGGATTCAGGCTTCTGCTGTGGGTTATTATGGCCAACAAGGACGCTCGGGACATTATGCTACCGAAGAGAGTCCTAAATCAACGAGTTCTGATTTTTTATCTGACGTATGCCAAGCTTGGGAACAACCAATTCAGGATTGTTCTTCTTCGATACGTAAGATTATTATTCGTTCGGGAGTTGTTCTTTCTCCAGAAAGCTTGGTTTGGAAGCAGAGTTTTATGCCTTTCAAGGCTCGTATAGCTGTTATTCCAGGCTCAGGAAAGAATTACCTACCTTGGATAGCTCTTGATGATGAGATCCGTGCGATTCAATATTTGTTAGAATCTGAGAGTCTAAAGGGTATATTCAATTTGGTGGCTCCCCAAAGCCTCCAGATGCGCGAACTTATAGCGCTTTTTAAAAAGCAGCGACAGACATTCATAACGGTTCATATTCCTAGAGTTCTATTGAATATTGTTTTTGGTAAAGAAATGGTGCATGAATTAATATTAACTAACCAGTTGATTTCTCCTAAAGCCTTGCTTGATAGTGGATTCTTATTTAAATTTGAAGAGTCCTCAAAGCTAATTAAGCACTATCTTAAGGATGAAAGGTAGTATAATGCCGCTTGCTCGATCACTTTATACTACCTTTGTGTAAAGAATGATTATTAATATTTGATTTTAACCCCATGTTTAGATTTCTATTTGCTTTAGTATTAATCGCTACTCCATTTCTGGAGCAGGCGCAAAAAATTGAAGGCCTGGTTAAGGGTAAAGATACAGACCTTCCCATACGTTATGCTATTATTTCTGTGATTGATGCAGATTCTTTGATTATTGCAGGGGAGCTGACGGATACTTTAGGCTACTTTATGATCGATGAGTTGCTTGAGGGAAGCTATGTTATGTCAGTTTCTGCCGTAGGTTATGAATCTATATCTATGCCTATTGAGATGGATGATAACCATTTCGATTTTGATCCACTATTTCTGACTCCAAAGCAAGAAGAGAAAGAGAAGGAACGCAAATAACTTTATCTTCTATTCTTTCTTTTTGGTCTTCGAATCTTATACCCTGAAATAAGTGCCCAGATAACGAGTATACCCGCAAAGAATATGTAGATCAGTGTGCCAGCTCCTAGGAATGTGTATATACGACCTGTATGTACTTCAAGGGCAATATTCCAAAGAGAAATAGGCTGTGTCCTTAAGAATTGGGGCATGCTGACAAAATTAGCCGGTTTCTCGTATTCAAAAATTACATCTTCATTCTTAAAATCTGAGCTGTATCCCGTTATGGCTCGCTTACCGAATGGTGGGCCACTAACTTCTTCTGTTATTTCTTTTGTGAAATAGTCGGTTGTTATTCTATTATTCCTATCCCAAACATATAGCCCACTAAAAGAACCTATAAGCCAATGATCTCTGTTTTTCTGCTCAAACACATTTATTCCCATAACGCTAATTGGAGGTGCATGTTCTATTTTTATAGGTGTAGCTGTGAGTGAGTCGAGTTGATACAATCCTTCAGAACTTGAGAGTAGCCAATCTTTATTAGCTGAGTCATATCTTAGAGCACGAATACGATCATTCCAAGGGTTCGAGCTGTCAAGCATTGTCGTGGGTATTGCTGGAATTTTTGTTTGAGCTAGAGCAATTAAAAGTGGTGGTCGCAAAGCCCAACCTGTAATGGCCAAAAATAACATAGCTCCGAATGTATACCTACCAAGCTTGTCGTGCCAGTTGAGTGAGAGTCTAAACCATCTTTTGGTTTTAGCGGTCGAAATTGCTTTTCTATTTTGGCGTTTAATCTGTTTGGGTAGTAGCCAAAATAATACTCCAGTAACACTTATTATAATCAGTATTACTCCCAATAAGTCAACAATAATTTTGCCAGCAACTCCAAATAGTTGTCCACTGTGAATGAGCCAAACGGTTCGGAACATGGTAACTTCTCCTTTATAGTCATTGGGTGCTTTGAGTTCCATGGGTTTAAAATTGGTGTATGGTGGGGTTGAAATATATAATTTAGAACGACCTACTGCAATAAGACTATCTCCCTTTATTATTAAGTCGGTCAACCTCTCTGTTGAACCGTAATTCAGGATCTGCCAATCTTCTGTTAAGCCTTTATGATAAAGTCCAAATTGTGATGCAGCGAAGAGTCTTCCACTAAGTGTTTGTTTTACCGCTTGTATATTGCGGTTATCAACGCCTTTAGGAAATCCCGTATTGAATGACTTGAACTCAGTAGCTGAACTGTTTGCTTCCCATACGCCTGCATTGCCATAGAGTAAGACAGCTGAGTCTTTACCGTTCTTATAGGATAGTGTACCTTTTACTAGACTATTATTCCAACCCTCATACCTGAAGGAAGAGGGGAGATATTTGCGATTTATTTCCAATGACGAAATAGCAGTGCGGTGGTTTAATAAGATCCCTGATATGCAAAACAAAATAATAAAAGGGCAGAACAATAGCCCAATCCATTTGTGATGTTTCTTCCAGGTCAATCGTTTCATTTGGTAAGCTGCTTTTAAGTTATTCCGAAAGATATGAATACTTTAAATTTATCTAGCAACTCCAACTCATAATTGTAAACAATAGCAAGATTACCCTACTCATACTTTAGCCGCTGCTTGGACTTTGAATTTACTGGATAAAGTGTGTTGCAAATTTACGTGCTATAATAATGATTAGTTTTGCTTTTGTAGCTTTGTATCAGTGTATTAAATAAAATACAATAGGCTTTAGTTGTAATAATGTTTTATTATTATTAGTTTGCTTACTATTCAATCGAACTAAGTACTATTAAGAGGTACTTGAGTAAACAAACAATTTAATTCTATGAAAAAAGTAGTAAGTTTTGGAGAAATCATGCTACGTTTAGCAACTCCTGGTTATAGTCGTTTTATTCAGTCGAATGCTCTAAATGCCACTTTTGGTGGAGGCGAAGCCAATATCGCCGTTTCACTAGCTAATTATGGTATTCCTACAGAGTTTGTAACTCGTCTGCCACAAAATGACATAGCTGATTGGTGTATTTCTGATTTGCGTAAATACAATGTCGGTACGAGTCATATCCTTCGTGGAGGTGAGCGTGTAGGTATCTATTTTTTAGAAACTGGTGCTGTGGCGCGCGCTTCTAAAGTAGTTTATGATAGAGCTCACTCTTCAGTAGCCGATATTAAGCCGGGAATGATTGATTGGGAAGCTATATTTAAAGATGCCGAGTGGTTTCATTGGACAGGAATCACTCCAGCAATTTCTCAAGGTGCTGCTGATGTTTGCTTAGAAGCTATTAAGGTGGCCAACCGTATGGGTGTGACTGTCTCTACTGACTTAAACTATCGAAAAAATCTTTGGAAATATGGCAAATCTGCGCAAGAGGTAATGCCCGCACTCGTTGAAGGTTGTGATGTTATCTTGGGTAATGAGGAAGATGCAGAGAAGGTTTTTGGTATCAAACCCGAGGGTTTTGATGTAACTGCTACAGCTGGTGAGGTCAATCCTAAGGAGTTTGAATCGGTATGTAAACAACTCATCAAACGTTTCCCTAGAGCTAAGAAAGTTGTTATTACTCTGCGAGGTTCAATTAATGCTAACCACAACACTTGGGGAGGATGCTTATATTCGGATAAACTTTACATGTCACAGCGTTATGATATTACACATATTGTTGATCGTGTAGGTGGAGGTGATTCATTTATGGGTGGCTTGATCTATGGTCTGCTTACCTATAAGGATGATGATCAGAAGGCTCTTGAATTTGCTGCTGCGGCTTCTTGCTTAAAGCATACAGTTTATGGAGATTATAATATGGTTACCGTTCAAGAGGTTGAAAACTTGATGGGTGGAGATGGTTCAGGACGTGTGTCTCGATAATATAAAACGATTTAGTCGTTTACTTGTTTGGACTTACTCCTAAGCCTTAAGCGAGTAAGTAGGAGTATAATCGCCCCCTTAGACAATAGAACTTTGTCTAAGGGGGCGATTTCATTTATGGTTAAGTATGGTTAATTAATAGCTGTTACTTCTTTTATAATTAAAATATATTTATCATTGTGATGTTTAACAGTATTGTTAGATGATTGAGTTAGTGCTAAAATATATACTTTAAATAGAATTATGTCAGTAAAAGAGACCGATACAGAGAAATTGATTTTGGAGGCTGCCGAAGCAGAGTTTTTAGATAAGGGCTATGGTAAATCGCGTACTACCGAGATTGCTAAGCGTGCAGGGCTGAATCATGCCATGCTTCATTATTACTACCGCACTAAGATGAATCTTTTTGAGGTTGTATTTCGTCGAAAAGCAGAACAAATGTGTGATGGTATGCTTTTTACTATTACGCAAGATCTCCCTTTTCTCGAAAAAATCAAGATGTGGGTTGAGTCGCATTTTGATTTTGTAGCTGCTAATGAGCGATTACCAATATTTTTGTTTAGTGAGATCCGTAACGAGCAACCTCTCAAGGATCTTCTGATGCAAATTGTTAAAAGCAAGATGCTTCTGTTGATTAAGAATCTTCAAGAAGAAATTGATAAAGAGGTTGCTCGGGGTGCTATAAAACCAGTTGAGGCTAATGATTTTCTGCTCACTATGGTGTCGCTTAATGCCTTTGTCTTTATTAGCTCACCACTTATTAATAGTGTCTTCGAGATTACTCCCCAAAGTAAAGCTCAATTTCTGACACATCGTAAACAGCAAAATGTTGAGACAGTCTTGAACTTGTTTCGTCTTTAATTTTTAGGCCTATGAAACGACTTTTATTCGTGCTTATTTCTTCTGTTTTGCCTTTATCAGCTCTTTATGCACAGCTCTCTTTGAGTTCGTGTTATGAGAAAGCTGCTGCCAATTACCCTCAGATTAGGCAATACGATTTAATAGAGCAGTCCAAGAACTATAACTTGGCTAATATTGGAAAAGGCTACTTGCCACAGATTCAACTCGGTCTAAAGGCTACCTACCAATCGGAGGTTACCAAAGTCCCTATTGCTATGGATGGCATTAAAGCCTTGCATAAAGATCAGTATGGTGCGACCTTAGAGATGAATCAAAGCATTTGGGATGGTGGGTCTATCCACGCAGCCAAGGCAGGAATTCGTAGCCAAAGTGAGGTTGAGAGAAAGCGGACAGATGTTACAGTCTATGCTATTCGTCAGCGTGTCAATGAACTTTATTTTGCGATTTTATTGCATGATGAGATGTTGCGACTTAACCAGGTTTTTCAGAATGATTTGTCTCGGAATTATCAGCAGGTAGCTACCTACCAAGATAATGGACTAGCTAATAAATCCGATTTAAATCAGATTAAAGTAGAGCAGGTTAAAGCTCAGCAAAACTATACTTCGCTTTTGCACAGCAAGAAGTCTTACTTAGAAATGCTATCACGAATGATTAATCAGCCTCTTGATTTATCAACCGAATTAGACAAACCCGAAGATTCTCTAGAGTTAGGAATTCTGTTGATTCAACGACCTGAACTGGCTTTTTATGAAGCTCAGATTAAGAGCTTAGGTATTCAACGCATGGAGGTAAAGGCTAGCTTGATGCCTAAGCTCAATCTTTTTGCTACAGGTGGTTATGGTCGTCCTGGACTAAACATGCTTGAGCCTGATTTCTCATTTTATTATATGGGGGGAATTTCGTTGAAATGGAATTTTAGCAGTCTATATACTCGAAAGAACAAGCTTAAGAATATTCAAACGAGTTCAGAACTGATTGAAACCAGTAGAGAGACTTTTTTATACAATAATAGGCTTCAAGTAACTCAGAGCAGTAACGAGATTGATAAGATGCGAGAGGTATTAAAGTCGGATGACGAAATTATAGCACTTCGAGGTTCAATAAAACAAGCTGCTCAACTTAAACTTGCCAGTGGTACACTTTCGGTGCTCGACTATATGCACGAAATTAATGCTGAGCAAGAGGCTAAACTAAATAAAATTATTCATGAGATTGAGCTTTTGCAAGCCATTCACAACTTGAAATTCTTAACTAATAACTAAGTGGAATATGAAATCTGTTAGATATTTATTTATAGCGACTCTGCTTCTTGCTCTGGCTAGCTGTAAAAGCAAAGATGTAGAATACGATGCCTCAGGTGTTTTTGAGGCTACCGAAGTGATCGTGTCAGCGCAAAGTAGTGGAGAAATTAAGAAACTTACACTTGGTGAAGGTGAGGTTTTGGCTATTAATCAACAAGTCGGTTATATCGATACTATGCAGCTTAGCTTGAAGTACTTGCAATTGGAGGCTAGTCTTTCGGGGGTTAAAAGTCGTAAGTCTGATTTACCCACTCAAGTTGCTGCCCTCAAAGCTCAGATTGCAAACCAAGAGCGTGAGCACAAACGATTTTCCAATTTGGTAGCCAGTGATGCTGCCAATCAGAAGCAGGTTGACGATATTGAGTCTCAAATCTTGGTACTTCAAAAGCAACTTAAGGCATTGCACGAAAACATACACAACTCGAATGCAAGTTTGTCAAATGAGCAGCGTGCTGTTTTGGCACAGATGGATCAGATCCAAGATCAAATAAATAAAGCTCGCATCATCAGCCCAATTCAGGGTACAGTTCTTGCAAAATATGCAGAACAAGGAGAATTTGCTATGCCTGGTAAAGCTCTATTTAAAATGGCCGACTTGCAGATCGTTTATCTTCGAGCCTATGTTACTGCCGACCAACTCACTACAGTAAAGTTAGGTCAAACGGTAAAGGTCTATTCCGATTTAGGAGCAGAGGGTAGAAAAGAGCACCAAGGTAAGGTTACCTGGATAGCCGATAAGGCAGAGTTTACACCTAAAACAATTCAAACCCGAGATGAAAGAGCCAATCTAGTTTATGCTGTTAAAATCGAAGTGCAGAACGATGGCTTTATCAAAAAAGGTATGTACGGTGAGGTCAAGTTTTAATTCATAAAACAACTACAAGATATGATTGCAGTAGCAGTGAAAAATATCAGCAAAACCTATGACAAAGTCTCTGCATTGAAGTCTATAAGTTTTGAAGCTAGTAAAGGAGAGATATTCGGGATTATTGGCCCAGATGGTGCGGGGAAGACCACGTTATTTCGGATTCTTACCACATTACTCTTAGCCGATAGTGGTGAGGCAACTGTTGATGGTTTTAATGTAGTGAATGACTATAAGGCGATTCGTCAGCGTATTGGCTACATGCCCGGTAAGTTCTCGCTTTACGAAGACCTGAGTGTTGAGGAAAACCTAGAGTTTTTTGCCACACTTTTCCACACCACTGTCCAAGAGAACTATCACCTAATTGAGGAGATATATAAACAAATAGAGCCCTTCAAGAAACGAAGAGCGGGAAAACTGTCGGGAGGTATGAAGCAGAAACTTGCTTTGAGCTGTGCTTTGATTCATAAACCCTCAGTTTTGTTCTTGGATGAACCCACTACAGGTGTTGACCCTGTGTCAAGAAAGGAGTTTTGGGAGATGCTCTCCAACCTAAAAACTCAGGGGATTACGATTTTGGTTTCCACACCCTATATGGATGAGGCTTCACTATGTGATAGAATTACTTTTATACACCAAGGTAAGTTCCTCGATGTAGATACACCACGAAATATGATTGCTAAGTACCCCTCGAAGCTATTGGCTGTATCTGCAAGTCGTATGTATCCGTTACTGCTCGACCTCAGAGCGAATCCTCAGGTATTGAGTAGCTTTACATTTGGTGATAATCACCATGTAACTTTGGCGGCCACTTATTCGGTTGAAGAGCTAGCTGCTTACCTTAGGCTAAAAAACCATGAGGATGTTTTGATTCAACCAATTGAACCTACTATTGAAGATTGTTTTATGCAAATAACAACTACTGCTGATGAATGACATCGTAATTCAGGCTCACGAATTGACCAAAAAATTTGGCGATTTTACGGCTGTTGATCATATAAGTTTTGAGGTTCATAAAGCCGAAATCTTTGGGTTTCTTGGTGCTAATGGTGCCGGGAAGACTACTGCCATGCGTATGCTTTGTGGGCTGAGCCATCCAACCTCAGGATCAGGAAGTGTAGCTGGTTTTGATATTGCTAAGGACCCCGAAAAGGTTAAAGCCAGTATAGGTTATATGAGCCAAAAGTTTTCTCTCTATGGTGATCTGAAGGTGTGGGAGAATATCCGTCTTTTTGGAGGGATCTACGGGATGAAGACCAAAGCAATTGCCTCTAAAACTGATGTGATTTTAAATCATCTGGGGTTAATGAGTGAAAAAAATACATTAGTCCGTGATTTACCACTTGGCTGGAAGCAAAAATTAGCTTTTTCAGTCTCTATATTTCATTCGCCCCAAATTGTCTTCCTTGATGAGCCTACGGGTGGAGTAGACCCTGCCGCTCGTCGTCAGTTTTGGGAAATGATATACGAGGCTGTCGATCAAGGAATCACTGTGTTTGTCACCACTCACTATATGGATGAAGCTGAATATTGTGATAGGGTGTCTATTATGGTTGATGGGCGGATCGAAGGGCTTAATACTCCAGCACAACTCAAGCAAGAAACAACTTCTACCTCAATGGATGAGGTATTTCAGAAATTTGCACGTAAAGCAACTCGTAATCAAGATTAAACTATGAAGCAATTTCTAGCATTTGTAAAGAAGGAGTTCTTCCATATCTTCAGAGATAAGCGGACAGTTCTGATTTTATTGGCTATGCCCGTAGTTCAGATTATTCTTTTTGGTTTTGCCATAACCACTGAGGTCAAAAATGCTCAGATTGCTATTTATGACCAATCCAAAGATGTCGTGACTCAGCAAATTATCCAGCGTCTTCAGGCCAATGAATATTTCACGCTTGTCGAAAATATTTCTGAGCCTTCTCAGATAGAGAAGCTAATGAAAAATGGTAGGGTAAGCATGGTTTTAGTGTTTGAACCTAATTTTCAAGAGAATATTGAACACTTAGGCAAGGCCGACCTGCAAGTTGTTGTCGATGCTACTGATCCCAATCAAGCAAAAACCATGACCAACTATGTGACAAGTATTATAATGCAATATCAGCAAGAGTTTATACCCTTGAAGTCTGAAGTGGCTCCGATGCAAATCGTACCACAAGTAAGAATGCTTTATAATCCTCAAATGGTTGGTGCGTATAATTTTGTGCCTGGAGTGATGGGATTAATTTTGATGTTGATTTGTGCCATGATGACTTCGATCTCTATTGTTCGAGAAAAAGAGAAGGGTAGTATGGAGGTTTTATTGGCTTCCCCGATTCGTCCAATCTTTATTATCATTGCCAAAGCTGTACCTTATTTCGTAATCTCTATTGGCAATTTAGCAACGATATTAACGCTCTCTGTGTTTGTCTTAAATGTACCCATAGCTGGTAGCTTAACCATGATAGTGGCTGTTTCGCTTTTGTTTATTTTGGTAGCACTGCTCTTGGGGTTATTAATCTCCAATTTGGTTAAGTCACAGGTGGCAGCAATGTTGATTTCGGGAATGGGACTAATGACGCCCACAATGATTCTCTCGGGAATGATGTTCCCTACCGAGAGTATGCCTGTGATTTTGCAGGGCATTTCATCGATTATACCTGCGCGTTGGTACATAACTATTATTAAGAAGTTAATGATTCAGGGTGTAGATTCAGTTTATATTGTGACCGAGTTGGGGGTCTTGATTCTCATGCTTTTGGTTTTGCTTGCGGTAAGTCTGAAGACATTTAAAAAACGCTTATAGCCTAATAAATAGATAAATATGTTGAGATTCTTATTAGAGAAAGAGTTTAAGCAGATCATTAGAGATCAGTTTATGCCAAAAGTGATTTTGATGATGCCCGTAATGATGCTTCTTATCATGCCTTGGGCTGCGGATCAAGAGATTAAAAATATAAAACTATCTGTGGTTGACAACGATCATAGCACTTATTCCCAGCATCTGATTCAGAAGGTAACTGCTTCGGGATATTTTATTCTGGAGGATATATCTAGCTCTAACGCGCAAGCCCTTCGGAGCATTGAGTCGGGTAAGACGGATGTAATTCTAGAAATTCGCCCCGACTTCGAGCGTGATTTGGTTCGAGATAAGAAGAGCGAGGTCATGATTTCATCTAATGCGGTCAACGGTACGAAAGGAGGGTTAGCGGGCAGCTATTTGAGTTCTATTCTTGCTGATTATGCCCAAGATATTAATATAAATATTGGTTTGATTTCAAAAATGTCAACTACACTAATACAGGTGATGCCTTATAATAAGTTTAATACCTATTTAGACTACAAAGTCTTTATGGTGCCTGCACTTATTGTGATGCTATTAACACTCTTGACAGGCTTTCTACCCGCACTAAATATTGTACAAGAAAAGGAGATTGGTACGATTGAGCAGATTAATGTTACCCCCGTTAAGCGCATTCTCTTCATTTTGGGTAAACTTATCCCTTATTGGGTGATTGGTTTTATCGTGCTCACGATTTGCTTTGTATTGGCGGCAGTAGTATATAACTTAACTCCTGTAGGTAGCTTACTTACAATCTATTTTTATGCCGCAATTTATGTGTTGGTAGTTTCGGGCTTGGGGCTAGTAATATCGAACTATTCTGCTACTATGCAGCAGGCAATGTTTGTGATGTTCTTCTTTATGCTAATCTTGGTATTGCTAAGTGGTTTATTTACCCCCATTAGCAGCATGCCCGATTGGGCTCAGTTTATAGCACAGCTCAATCCACTGACTTATTTCATACAGGTGATGCGTTCGGTTTATCTAAAAGGTAGTGGGGTCATCAATTTAATTCCACAACTCTTAAAGTTGATAGGCTTTGCACTATTCTTCAACAGTTGGGCGATTCTTAGTTATAAGAAGAGTCAGTGATTTCTTAGTTCTATTATAAACAAGTATCCCCTAAAGCCTAGCTTTAGGGGATACTTGTTTATAGGTATTTGAAGTTTTAGCCTCAATAATTACAGTTATTTGTTTGCACTGAAGTATTTTAAGAACTGTGTTCTTTCGAAGTAGTTAGCGTTCTTAACGTTCTTGTGATTGAGCCTACCTTTGAATTGGTTAATTCTCTCAAAGCCGTTGTCTTGCATCCAAGTACCAAGGAAAGTAAGCATCTTTCTGATTTCAGTATCTGACTTCTTGTAGATAATACTACAAACCTGTACTGCTGATGCACCTGCAAGCAGTGTTTTAACAACGTCTTGTGGGCTTTGTACTCCACCAGATGCAGCATAGTCAATTTTATCAACGACAGCTGATGCTATACCAATCCAGCGTAAGGAGTTAGGTAATTCGTTTGAGCTGCTAAGAATAGGACCTGCAGCATGTTTCATTTTGATGATGTCGATATCAGGTTGGTAGAATCTGTTGAATAAAACTACTGCATCAGCACCGTTAGCATACAATTGGTTGATTAAGGCTACAGGATTTGTGAAACTATTACCAAGCTTCATGATCACAGGAAGCTTAACTGTCTTCTTGATATGTTTTAAAATATCAACATGTCTTTGTTCGAATGAACCATATACATAGTTGATATCTGTTTGGAGTGCTAAGATATTAACCTCAATTGCATCAGCACCAGCTTCTTCTATTTGTTTAGCAAAATCGATCCATTCAGAGTCACTGTAGCAATTGATACTAGCAATAATAGGCACGTCTTGACATACGGCTTTGCTAGACTTAATTAGCTCCAGATACTCGTTGAGTTTATGGTGTCTAACATATTCTTGTAGATAGTCAGTACCTTCCATATAGGATGCTGCGTCAGTAAGCATTTGGTCTGTTTCTATAAGGATTTGCTCCTCAAAAAGAGATTTCAATACAATTGCTCCAGCACCAGCTTCGGCTAATTTTTTGTTTTTATCAGCGCTGTTGGTAAGTCCCGAGCTGCTCACGATAATAGGATTCCTAAGTGTGAGCCCAGCAAAGTTTGTTTTAAAGTCGGTCATTATTACTATAGTTTTTTCGGTATATTCAATTATTAACTAAAGTAACTTATTTGTGTGAATTAATAAATCCTTTCTCCAAATATTTTACTTCCTACACGAATTAGCGTACTCCCTTTTGCAATTGCTAATTGATAATCGTGTGACATTCCCATAGATAACTCCTTGAAGCTTGCTTCATCACTAAAATATTCTTCTTTACAGTAGTCAAAGAAATCTTTCAGTTCTTGGAACTCGTTTGAAACTTGTTGCATGTCGTCCGTGTTGGTAGCCATTCCCATTAGTCCAACAATTTTGACATTCTTGAGTTCATCGAGCAAATTACTCTTGAATAATTCTTTGCACTCTTCAAGTGTAAAACCATATTTAGAGTCTTCTTCTGCAATATGAAGTTGGATGAGGCAGGGTATTACTCGATCAACCTTTAGGGCTTCTTTATTGACATTCTTAAGAAGTCTTAGCGAATCAATGCTATGTATTAGCGACACAAATGGTGCTATAAATTTGATCTTATTGCTCTGCAAGTGGCCTATAAAGTGCCATTGGATGCCTCTTAGAGGGAGTTCTTCGTGCTTCTGAATGAGTTCTTGTGCCTTACTCTCACCAAAGATACGTTGTCCTGCATCGTAGGCTTCTTTGAGCTCAGGCACCTCGTGGTACTTTGAAACTGCAACTAGGCTAACGTGTGGTGGAACATCTTTAAGTATCTGTTGTAGATTATTGGTAATACTCATTTCTATAACTGTTTTTGATCTTTGTGGTTATTTAAACTTCGGGTTTGTCATTAGCTTCACTGCCATATGGATATACGTCCATAAGTGGAGTCTCTGCTACCGAACTAATTTGGTAGTCAGCCATTCCGCCTTCCATACCTTTATCTAATTTCTTTACAGCATCTCTTAAATCTGATGCTTGTACTAGCATATTAGTTGATGATTTTTTCTCTGCTCCACTCTTCTCATCTAGTGTGATGAAAGTCACTTTACATTTGAACCATCTGTCTGCTGATTCTTCTTCAGCAAAAAATATCTCACTATATTTTGCGCGCTTAATGTCAGAAACAGTGAACTCACCTGTAATGTAAGGGGATATTTCTTCAATGATTCTAGCTTCTGCTTCAGTAAAGCTTAGGGCATCAAAAAGATAAGGCTCTGTTACTTTCTTAGCAATGCCATTCTCCGCCATTTTCTCATAGCGAACTTTACATTCAAACCAATTGTGCATCATAATTTAATTGTATTCAGTTTTGATTTATATATACAGACAAAGGTACAAGATATTTAAATAAATCTTGGATGTTGTGGTATAAAAATAAGAATCCTCTCTATACAAAAGTGAGTGCACTCTGAATAGAGAAGATAATCAAAAAAATAGAAAAGTTCTACTCTTTTGTATAGTAAATAAATGTGGTTGCTCCAGTAGTGATGACTTGTCCCGACTCGATTCGGCGAATATCACCTGGTAGAATTTCTTCAGCTCCAAGGAAAGTACCTGTCATGCTATCGTTGTCTTGAATAGTGCAGATAATCTCACCTCCTTTGCGCTGGATGTTGATGATTGTGTGTCTTCTGTCCATACTCATATCACCCGTCTCAATAGGAATGGTAACTTTAGAGCCTGGTGAACGTCTACCAATGAGATTATCACCCTCACTTAATGGGATAAGTTGTTTGAATGAGAAAAGATTTTCAATTACCGAAAGATAGCCAAAAGGAGCTTCCAGGTTTTCGGGCGATAAGTCTTCGTCTTTGCGAGTAGCCTTGAGAGGCGTTTTACCCAAACGTATGCGAAATTGTTTGTCACACTCCTCACAAATAAAGACTAGGGACTGGCCTGCTTCGTAGTTTTGGTCATTGAAGTAAACATAATTATCGCACTTAGGGCAGCGTACTCGTTTCATAAAATCTTATTAGTTTGCTTTGTACACCCATGCATTGGCATAATCAGCATTTTTTGTTAGTTGGTTCAGTGCCTTGTATGCAGCATCTTTTGATTCAAATGAGGCAATACTTACTCGAACTCTGTTTTGATTGGTTAGGACTTGTGCATTATCATAACCATTATTTTTGAGCTGAGTAACCATATCTTTAGCAAGGTCTTTTCGAATAGAGCTTGCTACAATAATATGAAAAGGATTAATGTCGTTTGAAACTTTAATCTCTTGGGTTACTTGCTTAGTTGGTAAAGATACATCAGAAGCTGGTGTTTCTATCTCTTGCTTAGCTAGAACTTTCTTATCGTGAGCAGTTACATGTGAAAACACGAATCCTTCAGAATTTTCACTCGCTTCATCTTCTACTTTTAACTCTTCAGTAATAGAAGGTGCTTCTGCTAACTCTAACGTCGAATTGATCGCTGTTGTTTGTTGAGCTTTATTTGAAGGTGTAAAGATATCAGTTGATAAGAATTTAGCATAGCTAGTAGTTTGTATCTCTGTGTTTTCTATCGGAGTAGAGAAAAATAGTACAGAAATAAAAGCTACAGCAACAAGAACTACTGAGCCTGCCATATTCAAAACTCTTTTATGTGTTTCTGGTTTAAAGAATACAGGAGCAGTTTTGTGAATGGAAGTTTCTTGCCCTATTTTGCTGTCAATAATCTGATTAATCTCTAGGATTTCAAAAGGTTTGAAACCATAAAACTGAGGGCAAGTTAATGCTTCAGGATTAGCTTTGAATGAATAATTATTATTGGCATCACAACGAAGTGTTCCTAAATTCTTAAGCTCTACATAACCATTGACTTCCAGGTTAGTACGCAATTTGTCGACAGCTTCTGCAATATTTTGTTGAGCTTCTTGAATACTACAATTGCTAATATTCATATATGACTGAAGCAATAAACCATCGTTTAAAGTCAATCTATCGTTAAAGCCGATATTACGGACTGGAGGTACAAATAGATCTTTTTTTGCATCTCGAATTGCAGGAGTATAGTGGGCTATAAAGCCTCCAAACCCCGGTATAACCGCAAAGTCACTTTCTAAAAGAAGTTTATGTATGTGTCGAGCCAATTCATTCATGGTACAAAACTAATATTTTTTATTCTATAAAACGATGAATTTTACAAATAAGTTATTCCTTAGTTATCTACTCTTTTTTTAAGAATATATCAGGTTGTAGACTGTACTGATTTTTCCTTAATATCCCAAATGGTAATTTAAGGTAAAGTGTTTCGTGGTTTAGCTTAGACTAGATATATAAGGTGTATCAAAAGAGCCTTATAGCTCGTTTAAATTGTTCGCTAGTGAAATTACAAAATTAAAAAGAGATAGTCAATTATATTTTCTATTTTTGTGTTAGCTATTTATGCCTTTAGTTGATACTTTGCAGCTAAATGCGGTTATTTTTCAACAAAATATTCCCAATATTTAATTCTTTACTTATTGATATGAAAATTGTAATTGTAGGAACCGGTTATGTCGGATTAGTAACAGGTACTTGTTTTGCCGAAATTGGTGTAGATGTTACCTGTGTTGATACAGATCAAAATAAGATAGATAAGATTAAAGCTGGGAAAATTCCTATTTATGAGAACGGGCTCGAAGAGTTAGTGGCTAAAAATGTAGCTGCTGGACGATTGCATTTTACAAGCTCTATTCTTGATAGCCTTGACGATGCTGAGGTTGTATTCATTGCTGTAGGTACTCCACCTGATGAAGATGGAAGTGCTGATCTCAAATTTGTGCTTGAAGTAGCTCGTACTATTGGTCAAAACATGAATAACTACTTGCTTGTTGTTACTAAAAGTACCGTTCCTGTTGGAACATCTCACCGTGTTAAAGAGGCAATCCAAGCTCAGCTAGATATAAGAGGTGTTAATCTTGATTTCGATGTAGCCTCTAACCCTGAATTCTTAAAAGAAGGAAACGCTGTAGCCGACTTTATGAGTCCTGATCGTGTTGTTGTAGGTGTAGAGTCTGAGAAAGCCGAAAAGATTATGACACGTCTTTACAAACCATTCTTGCTAAATAATTTCCGAGTGCTATTTATGGATATTTCTTCTGCCGAGATGACCAAATATGCTGCTAATTCAATGCTTGCTACTCGCATTAGCTTTATGAATGATATTGCTAATTTATGTGAGTTAGTAGGTGCCGACGTTAATCTTGTTCGTCTAGGCATTGGATCTGACACTCGAATAGGGCGGAAGTTTTTATATCCTGGGATTGGTTATGGTGGTTCTTGCTTTCCTAAAGACATCAAGGCTCTTATTCGTACAGGGCAAGAAAATAACTATAAACTCCGTGTGCTTGAGGCTGTTGATGCTGTCAATGAATCGCAAAAGAGCATTTTATTCGATAAGTTGAATAAGCATTATGGTGGTGACCTTCGAGGTAAAACGGTTGCACTTTGGGGACTTTCATTTAAACCCGAAACTGATGATATGCGTGAGGCTCCTTCTTTAATCTTAATGAATTTGTTATTACAAGCGGGTTGTCATATCAGAGTTTATGACCCTGCAGCAATGGATGAATGTCGTAGAATTATGGGCAATGATGTTTATTATGCAAACGATCATTACGATGCCTTGTTAAATGCAGATGCGCTTATGCTCCTTACTGAGTGGAAAGAGTTTAGACTTCCTTCTTGGGGAGTTGTTAAAAAAGCAATGAAAGAGCCAGTTTTGTTAGATGGACGTAATATTTATGACAAAGAAGAGCTAATCGAAAATGGTTTTACTTACTTTTGCATAGGTATAAGACATTAACTAAATATTAGAAACCTTTTAGGACAGGGTTCGTTCTACTATTTAGATGATGATTTACGACTAGGTGATAGTCAATAATCTTTAGAACAAAACTCGACTTAATGAAACTCTTATTTCTTATATTATTAATAACCTCTTGGTGTTCTTGTTCATCTTCGGGCAAAGATGGTGTACAAAAATCGGCCGAACTTCAGCTTGAAAATGTTGAGGCTAAGCGATTATTACAAGGAGTCTGGATCAATGACGACTCAAACGTACCTTTGCTATTTGTTAAAGGTGATAGCCTGAGGTTTATAGGTCAATCTGACGATCCAATAGAGTTCAAAATTTATAAAGACAGCCTGTATACTTATGGTTATGATGTCATGACTTATAAGATAGACCGACAGTCTGAATATGATTTTTGGTTTCACTCGCTTTCCGATCGAATTGTAAAACTTTATCGCTCCGAAAACTTAGAAGACTCTCTATATTTTAAAGAGGATAGTCAACGTGAGCCTATGCCTATCTATACTGAAGTAGTACAAAAGGATTCTGTTGTTTTTTTTGATAATAGAAGATTTAGAGGCTATGTATATATCAATCCCTCTTCTTATAAAATCAATAAACCTACTTACTCTGATGAGGGAATTAGGCTCGATGAAGTGTTTTATGATAATGTAATACACATTTGTGTTTACGAAGGTTCTAAAAGCCTTTTTGCTCGAGATATGTATAAAACGGATTTCAAGTCATTCTTAACGGACTCTTTTTATGAGCAGTCTGTTTTGGTTGATATGAGTTTTACAGGAGTAGATGCAGCAGGTTTTCACTTTACAGCTCGTGTGGGTGTGCCTGAGAGTTTTATCCATAATCTTATTGGTGTGACCATAAGCTTTAATGGCGATATGCAAATGGAGCTAAAAGAGGGTACTATAACTTCACAAGAGAATATAGGACTCTGATATTGATTTTCTCTTTACTTCCTATATAGTCACTGTAACTACTGTTCCAATCCCAACCTGCGATTGAATATTGTAGATAATATTATTCTTTTCTAAGATTCGTAGGGCGATAGAAAGCCCTATGCCACTTCCTTGTATCTTATTTGTGTTATTTCCTCTGTAGAACGGTGTGCTGATGTTGGCTAATTCTTGGGGTGGAATACCTATACCTTTGTCTTCAATGGATATGCAAAGCTTGTCAAACTCTTTGTATAGCTTGACCGCTACTACTTGACCATTAGAGTATTTTACAGCATTCTCGATGATGTTGAATAAGGCCATAAACAGTTGTGTCCGATCCTTGTTGACGGTTAGTAGCGCTTCGTCACTTGGCTCAACTTCTAGTTCTACATGAACCTTGGAGTTGGCATAGTTGAGAGATAACTTATCTATAATTTCCCAAATTAACTCATCAACCCTAAAGTGATGGCTAAGTACCGAAACTTCTCTAAGATCAGAAATAACTAGTAGAGTGCTTAAAATACCTTCGAGTTGCTGAATTTGGGTAATTAACTTTTGCGATAGCTCTTCATATTCCGAAGGTGACCGATCTTTGAGTGAAAAGACCTCTAAATTGCCTAGTATTGCCGCTAGGGGAGTCTTAAACTCATGCGATACATAGTTCACAAAATTCTTTTGAATTATAAAAGTGTCTGAGATCTGCTTCAAAAGTTGGTTGAAGGTATCGGTGAGTTCTTGCAGCTCATCGTGGGTATTAGGTGATTCAATCTGAACAATGGGGTGATTGGGTACAATCACCTTGACCTGCTCTATAACTTGGTTGAATGGCTTGTATGCAATGTGAGCTAGCCATCTGCTAAGCAACACTACTGCTAATAAACCTGTCATGAGTGCTGTGAGTAATATCCAGAGTAACGAAATGAGTTGATCACTTAAGGCTTGTTTTGATTCTTTAGTAATGATGATAAAATCACCCTGATTGTCTTCATAGAATATTCCATAACAATAGGCGGAGAGGCTTGTGAAGCTCAGCTTACCTCTTTCAAATATCTTTTGTAGGTTAGAGGGGCTAACCTCTTCGGTATTCTCTCCCCATACAATTTTATTCTGGTCGTTGTAAACTTGATACTCTGTACCCACAACAATTTCATCGAACTGTTTGCGCACTCTTTCGAAGTCTTTGGCATTCATCTCATCCTCCTCAAGATGAAATAAGGCTACTATGGATGCTGTTTTCTCTAAGTTGTTGTAGATGGATTTTTGTGCACTTTGGGCATAGAGAATATAGATCAGAAAAGAGATTATGATAAATATTACTCCAAAAGCTATGGAGCTGTACAGGCTTTGGCGCACTTGAATTTTCATATAACGACTAATTTTCTTGTGTACGTATGAGATAACCTCTTCCCTTAACCGTCTGAATAAGCTTGTTCTCGCTCTCTGTATCTACCTTATTACGCAGATAAGAGATATAAACATCGACCACATTGGTGTTGGAGTCGTAGTCTATACCCCAAACAGCATCTAAAATTTGAACTCGTGAAAGCACCTTGTTCTTATTTTCCATCAAGAGTTGGAGTAGCTTAAACTCTTGTAGTGTAAGTTTGATTTCCTTGCTATCGCGCTCAACAATATGTCTGTCGAGATAAAGCTTGAGATTATCGCAGGTTAAGACATTCTCTTGAACCTGGTTATTTGACTTAAATCGGCGGGTGAGTGCATTGATTCTGGCAATTAACTCTTTAAAATGAAAGGGCTTAGCCAGATAGTCATCTGCTCCATAATCGAGTGCTTTGACTTTATCATCGGGTTCACCCAAAGCGCTCACCACTAGGATAGGTGTGTTTATCTTTTTGTACCTCATGTATTGGAGCAACTCAATACCATCAATGTCGGGTAGCATAATATCGAGTAAAACTAAATCCCACTCGCGTTGGGCAATAAGGCTTCGTGCCTTATTGCCGTTTTCTGCTAATATTACAGAGAATCCACTCTCTTCAAGGCCTTTGACCATGAATTCGCTGATACGTGGATTATCTTCTACAAGTAATAACTCCATAAACTTTCATTATTATATTTCTAAAAGTAAGGATTTTATTTCTCTTTCAATCGCTTATCACCTCGGTAAGCATAATAAAATACCTGTGGTAATACAGTGAAAGATAGAACCATACTGATCACTATACCACCAACAATCATAATAGCTAAAGGTTTCTGTACCTCAGATCCCATACTGTTGGAGAGTGCAGCAGGTAAGAGCCCCATTGACCCCATAAGAGCAATCATCAGTACAGGGCGAAGACGTTCGCGAACTGCCTCATCAATTGCTTCGCGCAGGTTATGCGAGCGTTGCATTTTCGACTTCATTAACGTAATGAGAAGAATACTATCAATCGAGGTAACTCCGAATAAGATAATAAATCCTATTCCTGCAGAGATTCCAAACACAGTACCTGTAACCCAGAGCGATAAGAATCCTCCAATTATGGCATAAGGTATAGTGCTTGCAGCGATTAGGGTATCTTTAACTGTTCCGAAGTTCATGTAAAGTAGGAACAATATTAAAAGAATTACCGCAGGAACAATAATCATCAACTGGTCGGTTGCTCGTTGTTGCGACTCAAACTCACCAGCCCATACCATCTTGTTTTCGGGGTTTAAGTTTACTTTTTCCTCAACGGCAGCTTGTGCCTCACTGATGGTTGAGCCCAAATCTCGGTCACGGATGCTGAATCCTACACCGATGTATCTGCTACTACCGTCGCGGTAGATAAAGGTTGGGCCAGTGATAAATGAGATGTCAGCAATCTCTTTTAACGGAACATATTGCCCCTCCATAGTAGGTATAAGTATATTGCCAATTTGCTCCTCGTCTGTACGATACTCTTTTTGGAAACGTAACTGCACATCGAATATACGTTCGCCTTCATAAAACTGTGTAGCAGCTTTTCCCCCAATTGCCATCTCGATAACTGCTTGTGCATCGGCCATTGATACCCCATAAGTAGCCATACGTGACTCTTGAAGTTTTATTTGAAGTTCGGGCAGTCCGATGCTTCTGAATACGTTGACATCTTTTACACCACGGATACCCTGAATAGCAGATGCGGTAGAGTCGGCCAAGGCTTCGAGTTGGTAGAGGTCGTTGCCATAAATCTTAATAACAAGCGAACTTTTTACTCCAGCAACATACTCCTCAACATTATCTTGGATGGGTTGACTGAACCCAAATATTATACCTGGATAAATGTCTAGTGTCTCTTGCATCTCTTCGATTAAATCATCTTTCTTGATTTTGCGATTCCACTCTTTTTCGGGCTTTAACTCTGCATGAAACTCAATGTTGAAGAATCCTGTTGGGTCGGTACCGTCATTGGGACGACCTGTCTGTGTTAATACAAAATCGACTTCCTCAAAATCACGAAGTTTCTGTTTCATCTCTTTGGTTATTCTTACGGACTCGTCCAAATTAATACTATTGGGCAGAGTTGCACGAATATAGATAGCTCCTTCGTTCATATTGGGTATAAACTCGGTACCCCAAAACATAAAGCGAGCAATACATATAGCTAAGACCACGCAGAAAGTTACGATAGTTCCTTTACGGTGTTTAGAGCTAAATACTGAAACTCTGTATAGATTATCAATAAAGAAACGGCTGATAAAATTGGTCTTATCTTTTACTGGTTTCTTCATTAGTAGTTTACACATCACCGGTACATAAGTTAAGGCCAAGATTAGCGAACCTAGTAGGGCATAACCCAAGGTAAAGGCGAGTGGTGAGAACATTTTACCCTCAACTTTCTGAAAAGAGAAGATCGGGAATAGTGCCACCACCAAAATAAGCTGAGCAAAGAAGATACTGCCTGCTACACGGCCAGCACTCTTTTTAATAAGCCCGTCTTTGGAGGTTTTTGTAAAGCGATCCCCCAATTCGTGGGTTCGTTTTTCCATAGCTACAAAGATAATCTCTACAATGACTAGAGTCCCCTCAAGTAGGAGTCCAAAGTCGAGTGCTCCCATGGAGATTAAATTGGCTGGCAGACCTTGAATACGTAGCATTATGATAGCAAACAAGAAAGAGAGTGGGATTACTGTTGCCACAATAAGGGTTGTACGCCAATTGAAAAGGAAGATAAAGACTACCAACGAAACGAGGAGAATACCCTCTGCGAGGTTTTTAACCACAGTGTTAACTGTAGTTTGAACCAACGTGGTGCGATCGAGGAAAGGAATAACCTCTACACCTTCAGGAAGTATTCTCTCGTTAAGTTCAGTGATTTTCTCTTTAACAAGCTTGATAACAGCTCCAGGGTCTTGACCACGAAGCATCACTACAATACCTTGTACAACATCGTCCTTATCGTCTAGACCAACCTGACCCAAACGAGGCTTTGCTCCGATACCGACTGTAGCTACTTGTTTAATGCGGATGGGCGTGCCTCCACGAGTTTCAATCAAAATATTTTCGATATCGTCGATACTTTCAAGCAGACCGATACCACGAACCACAAAGGCTTGATTCCCTTTTTGGATAATATCTCCGCCCACGTTGATATTACTGTTTTCTACGGCTTCGTAAACATCTAGTGGTGATAGACCGTAATTAGCCAATTCAACAGGGTTTACTTTGATTTCATATATTTTTTCTTCTCCACCAAAACTGTTCACATCGGCTACACCAGGAACAGATAAGAGCTCACGCTCGATTACCCATTCGTTTATAGCTGTTACCTCTCGGATAGGCAAATCACTATTGATTACATATCTAAAGATTTCACCAGTTGCACCCGATGGTGGCTCTATCGAAGGGTCAGCACCTTCGGGAAGGTCGAGGCCTTGCATTCTGTTAGAGGCGTATTGTTGTGCATAGAAATCATCAACATCGTCTTCGAAGAGAACCGTAACTACCGATAGTCCAAAGAGTGAAGTAGAACGCACGTCTGTTTTACGAGGTATTGTATTCATCTCTCGCATGATAGGCAGGGTGATGAATTTCTCCACCTCTTCCGCACTACGGCCTGGCCACTGTGTGATGATTCGAGCCCGTGTATTCGTAACATCGGGATAAGCTTCAATGGGTGTGTTGATGTAGGAAGCTATCCCTGCAACAAAAAGTATTGCCGTTAAGAATAAAATTAGAATATGATTGCGTAGGGCAAATGCAATGATATTTTGTACGAATTTATGCATAAGGCTAGATTCCTTTAAGACTTGAATAAATTAATAATTGGTTATTGGTAACAACCAAATCTCCCTCTTTTAGACCAGAGGCTATATAAGATATTTTATCGTGATGACCTTGCAAGGTTACTGGTTGGTATTCAAACTGTCCTTCCGATTTTTCGATAACTACAAAGTATTGATTATGATCAAAGATTAGTGCTTCGGAGGGAATTGCAACACATTTTGCTGCATTAAGCTCTTTTACCTTAACTACCACAGCCATTTCTGGTTTGAATTTCAGGTCCGGATTCTTCATCACAATACGAGCTTTTAATACCTTTTCTTCAGCATCAAAGACCTGTGGAATAGAGCTAATCTTACCATAGAATACTTCACCAGGGTAGGACAGTGAAGTGATTTCAACCTCCATGCCTTCGCGTACAAACTTTAGGTTGCTTGCATAGACATTGGCAATCACCCAAACGCTACTTAGATCGGCAATGGTAAAGAGAGGATCGCTTCCTTCAGATAATGTATTTCCTGATGAGGCATTTTTTTCTATTACATAGCCCGTTAGTGGAGATTTTACAGAGAAGGTTCCATCTGCATTTTGCACACCATATACTGCAATATCAGTTTTTGTTTTATGGAGTTCTGCTTGTGCTTGTTGCAACTTTCCTTCAGCTTCAAATAATTCACTCTCCGAGAACATGCCATCTTCGTACATGCTTTGCGCTGTTTTTAATTCACGTTGAGCAATACGCACCTCAGTCTCTTGTGATAACTTTTCCGACAATAAAGAACTTAACTCCGTACTACGAATCTTAAGCATATCTTGACCCTTAACTACCTTATCGCCTAAAGAGAAATAAGTGCGGTCGATGACTCCATTTATTATTGGTGTATAGCTTACTGTCTTTTCGGGATCTGAACTAACTTTCCCTGCTAAAATTAGTTCCTGATCCTGATTACTAAGTTCGGCACGTACGGTTTGCACACGCTCTAAAAATGCAGTTTGACCTTTTTGCGTGGATTGCGCTTTGTTATCCTTATTGCTTGAACAGGCCAATAATAAAAAAGGCATGAGTACGAGTGTAATTATATTCTTATTCTTCATAATGCTAAGTTTAAATCTTTACCAATTCTATATTGTAGTTCCTCGAACTGAATTTGCATGTTTTTTTGAGCTTCGAGCACAGTCTGCTTTGTGCTTTGATATGACTCAACGAAATCTATATACTCGAGCATGCTAATGTTTCGGTTAAGCAAGTTTTTTGAGTAGGCTTCGAGCATATCGTCAAGCTCTGTTATAAAATCGTTTGCACACACCTTGTCATGAAAGTTATAGGCTTGTAGGTAGTTATTATAGGCCTCTACCACTTCGTGTTGTGCCTCATTGATTTGTTGACGTTCCAAATACTGACTCTGGGTTTGAGTGATTCGAGCAGCTTTAATCCCTCCTTGATTTCTATTAAATACTGGCAAGTCGATACTTACCCCGAATCCGATAAAATCTTTCCAAATCCCACCGAATCGGTCATAATTGGCGCTGACGGTTACATCTGGAGCACGTTGAGACTTCTCGTAGGCTAACGATTTGTCGGCAAGTTTAGTTTGAAGCCTACTAAGCTTTACATCCGCTTTGTGGTCGATGGTTTGTAGTAGTAAAACAGGTAGCGACAACGCATCGGGTTCTACGAGCCTACTTTGCTTCCCAACTATTTTAATATTTACAAGTGGGTCGATCGATAGTAAGGCTTTCAGTGTTTTAATCTGCTCGTTAAGATCGACTTTTGTTTCGTTACTTTCATTTTCAACTTCTAGTAAAGAAGATTGTAGCCTGAAAAGTTCAGCTTTTGCAATATTGCCTTTTTGTACTTGTCTCTTGTACGACTCAACCAATTTATTAATGGCCTCTTCTTGCTTGTCAAGTACTACCAAATAGTTTTGAAGATAGCTGATTTCACTAATTGATTTGCGTAGCTCTAGTTTCAGACCTTGAAGTACTACTTCGAACTCCTGGATGGCAATTTCTTTTGATACTCTTTCTCTGGCAACAAGTTTACCTCTCTTATTGGCTGTTTGGATAAGCTGGCTTAGCTCAACCGAAAACTGTGTGTTTCGGCCAAACGACCCAAAGAGTGGGGGGAACGATTCGCCATCGCGTTGACTCTTTGTACTCCAAAGGTTTACATCAGAAATCTCCAAAGTAGGATTTTTCCAAAGTTTGGCTTGTACGATTTCAGCATCCGCAAGGCTGATATTCATTCTCTCAGCAATAAGCTGAAGATTTTGTTGTAAGAAAATGGCTTCGATTTCTGCCGAAGTAAATCTGTAGGTGTTTTCGTCTTGGGCGAATGCACCAAAGCACATGAATATGCTGATTAGAAAGAAGATAGGTTTCTTCATATTTGCATCATTAGGTTTCTTCTGACAAATATAAAGTCCTAAGATTAGATCTATTTTGGAACAACATTAAAAGTAGATTAGAATCTAAACCTTTAACACTTAGGGGGAAGTGTGTCTCTGAATTGAAATACGAAGGGTTGTAATTTAATAAAATATCATATATGAGGTGATTTCTCTATAGTTAATATTTCTAAGTTCTAAAGTTTTTATTAAGCCTTCTGATTAGAGTTGCTTGGGTTAGAATTTAAAACCAAGGGGTGGTTTAGTATCTACGAGTTACCCCATAGGTTGTTGCGAGTAAGTGGTTGTAAAATAGTAAAGGCTTGAGCAATTAAAAAAAGCTCAAGCCTTTACTGTTTTATTTATTAGTCTGATCAAAAAAGATCGAGATATGTTAGTCTTAGTTAAGAGTTGCGGACTTGTCCGTTACCTTGAATGATCCATTTGTAACTGCATATTTCAGCCAGAGCCATAGGACCTCTAGCATGCATTTTTTGAGTGCTAATACCAATCTCAGCACCTAGTCCGAATTGTGCACCATCTGTAAAGGCTGTCGAAGCATTTACATAAACGCAAGCAGCATCAACTACGGTCTCAAATAAGTCTGCTACTTTTGTGTCAGTTGTTATAACCGCTTCACTATGCTTAGAGCCGTTAGCTGAGATATGCTCAATGGCTTGGTTCACTGAAGTTACGGTTTTGATAGACATTTTGTAATCAAGAAACTCAGTTCCAAAACTCTCGTGATTAGCATGATGTAGCAAAGTAGTGGGATAGTGGTTTTCTAAAGCCTTATAAGCATTGGGGTCAGCCCATATCTCTACTTGTTTAGTTGCCAAATCTTCGCAAAGATAAGAGAGATCTTCAAGTCTCGAACTATCTATAATTAGGCAGTCTAAAGCATTGCAGACGCTAACTCTTCGTGTTTTAGCATTTGTGATGATATTTTTTGCCATTAGTTTATCGCCAGTTGTATGAAGGTAGGTATGGCATACTCCTGCTCCTGTTTCTATCACAGGTATGCGGCTATTCTCTCTAACATATTGAATAAGGTTAGTTCCACCTCGAGGAATAATCAAATCGACATATCCTTGAGCGTTTAGTAGCTGATGCGTATATTCTCTATCGTTTGGCAATAGTGTGCAGACATCGGGATTAATGTTTTTACTGACTAAAACTTCACGTATGATCTCTACGATTGCCTGATTTGAATGAGCAGCATCTGATCCGCCTTTGAGAATGCAAGCATTCCCTGATTTAAAGCAGAGTGAGAATACATCGAAACAAACATTGGGGCGTGCTTCAAAAATGACTCCAATCACGCCAAAGGGAACAGATTTTTTAATTAAACGTAAGCCGTTGTCAAGAGTGCGGTCGTCTAACACGTTGCCGAGTGGATTGGGGAGGGTTGCTACATGACGAATATCATCCACGATACCCTCTAATCGCTCTTTTGTTAGCTTTAGGCGATCGTACTTTGGATTACTGATGTCCATTAGTGCTAAATCTTTCTCATTAGCAGAGATAATTTCATCAAATCTCTTTTCTGTTTCTTGGGCTAGTGCAAGTAAAACTTCATTAATCTGAGTTGAGTTGAGTAGTATTAACTCTTGTGAAGCTTTTTGAGTTTTTTTGAATATTGTAGTTTCCATAATTAGTCTATGAATAAGTAGTCGTAATGAATCACTGGCTTAACGTTGCTTTGGCCTATAAGCTTTTCAACCTCTTCGCTTGAGAACGCAGTACAGCCGACACCTATTTGCTGGCCATTATTGTCGATGAGTTTTACAATATCATCAGCTTCGAATGCACCTTCGATATGGGTAATCCCAACGGGTAGCAAACTAACTGCACCTTTGCCTGTTAGGGCTTCACGTGCACCTTGGTTGATGTGGACCTCACCTTTAGCGAAGCTTTCGGAGTGTGCAATCCATTTCTTAACGTTTGAAACACTTTTTGTTGAAGCAGTAAAGCGAGTACAGATAGTATCGGGGTTATTGACCAAATCAAGTAATATGTTTTCTTTCTTTCCATTAGCAATCACTACTTCAACACCCTCTTCAGCAATCTTTCGGGCAATATTGTATTTGGTTTGCATCCCGCCACGACCAGCGCTTGACTTGGTAGTTTGGATGTACTCCTCTATATTGTCTTTAGTTGTATCAATCTCTTTAATTACTTGTGATTTTTTATCGTTTGGGTTTCCGTTGTATATTCCGTCGATATTACTCAAGATAATCAAGCTTTTGCAATTCATCATTGTGGCAACCAAACCTGACAACTCATCGTTATCGGTGAACATCAGTTCATTAACAGAAATGGTGTCGTTTTCGTTGACAATGGGTATAATTCCATTCTCAAGCATCACGGTCATGCAGTTGCGTTGATTTAGGTAGTGCCTGCGTGTGGCAAAGTTTTCTTTGGTCGCTAAAACTTGTCCACAAGTTAAATCGTGGTTGTCGAACAATGTATAATATTGATTAATTAGACGTACCTGGCCCACAGCTGAATAAAGTTGACGAGCCGATACTAAGTCAAGTTTACCTTTGGGTTTTATCATTGACTTTCCTGCTGCGACAGCTCCCGAAGAGACTAAAATAATCTCATAACCTTGTTTGCGCAACTCGCTGATTTGATCAACGAGTGCGGATATTCGAGTAATGTCTAGTGAACCGTCTTTGCGGCTAAGTACATTACTACCAACTTTTATGATAATTCGACCTTGGTCTTTGTTTTTTGCTTTCATATATCTGAAAATATAAATACCTATATCTACAAAAATAATAAAATATAGACGAATCTAAACAGTAACCTCTGAGATGTTGTATAATAGTAAAATCTATTTGGTATGCTACTCTTCTTAGAACCTCATCTATCACTGAATATATAGCTTTTAATATCTTCTATTTTGTCATAATAATACCCAGTTATGAGGTTGATTATTTTTCAGGTAGGCATTTCTTCTAGCTTTTAATTAATAAGCTAATGTTTATTATATTTAACATTAACGAGTGTGTATGGTTTGTAATATTATGCAATAAATTCACTAGTAATACTTAGATATTAGCTTTTCGGGGCTTGTGGGTGGTGTGTTCTCAGAATAATAATTACACATTTGATAGTTAATTTTTGTTTATAAATTGAATTTATTTTAACTACCTGTTAGCTATATCCCTTTAGAATAGGGAGGTTCACATGGAGTACATATAAATTAAACGACTAATTACTTAAACCATTCACAAAATGAAAAAAAACATTTTTAAACTATTTATGCTTGTATTTGCAAGTGTGTTTTTATTTAGTGCTTGTTCAGATGACGACAATAAGGTTGACACAAAAGAACCAGTTAAAAAGCCGCTCAGTTTTAAAATAGCTGTAGCATCAGATACCCATTTTTTTGATCCATCTTTAATCGTAAATGATGGTAAAGCATTTCAAGACTTTTTGAATACTGACAGAAAACTACTTGCTGAGAGTAATGCAATTTTGGATAACATGTTTGATCAAATCATAGAGAAGAAACCTGAACTATTGATCATTCCTGGAGACTTAACAAAAGATGGTGAGAAAGTTAGTCACCTTAATTTTGCTCAGAAACTAGACAGAGTAAAAGAAGCAGGAATTAAGGTTTTGGTGATACCTGGTAACCATGATATCAACAATCCTAATGCGCATGAATTTGATGGTGATAACTCTTCTGCTGTAGATCATATTTCCCCAAGAGAATTTATGGAAATTTACAAAGAGTTTGGTTATGATGCTGAAGCTCAAATTGAAAAAGGTCCGAAGCTTAGTTACTTATTTGAGCCACTAGAAGGACTATGGGTAATTGGTATTGATGCATGTATCTACGAAAACAATATTGAAGAAAACTATCCTCGTACGGGTGGAAAACTTGATGAAGAGCATGTAGCTTGGATAGTCGAGAAAATTACTGAAGGTCGTGCTCAAGGTAAAGAGGTGATTGCTATGATGCATCACGGATTGGTTGAGCATTTCCCAAAACAAGGAGAAATAGCTAGTGACTATATAATCCCTAATTACAATACTATTGCTCCGAGATTTGCTGAAGCAGGCTTACAGTTTATTTTTACTGGGCATTCGCATGCACAAGATATTTCTTCTTTGACCGTTGGCGATAAAGATATATACGATATTCAAACCGGATCATCGATTACCTATCCTTGTCCTTTTAGAATGGTAAACATTACTGAGGATCTCTTCTGTATCAAAAGTCACGACATTTTGTTGAACAGTGAAATCACAAATAATAAAGAGCTTCGCGAGTTTGCTTTCGACGACATTAACGAAAGTATATTTGGAATTATTAATGTTGCTTTGAACTCTGGTGGTGATAGTTCTAGTCCTATTAATCAAATGATTGGGCCAGCTGCTGAAGTGTTAATGACCATGGACCCATCAATTCTGCAACCATTTGCTACCGAGATTTACACAAACATGTGTGGTGGTGATGAGAAAGGTGTGTTGAGTAGCTTTATTGATCCAGATACGAATGAAAAGGTTTTAACATACGACTACGCTAAAGCAATGCTTGAGCACACTAGTGAAAGTTTTAAACAGATATTCCCTCTTACGGATCTTATTACTAAGGATTCAGGTCCAAGTGATAACGATTTTAAAGTTTTATTAAAGAAGTAGTTTCTCCATGAATATGTTTTAAGCCCCTACTCATAACCAAATATGAGTAGGGGCTTATTCGTTTTGTTCCTAGCTATACTATTCAATACTTGCTTATTCTTCGCTTTAATAGCATGGCTTTATCCTCTTCTTTTAAATTGGTTTTGGTGTAGTGGATTGGGTCATCATGATCATCCAAGTACATTCGCTCTTGGAGGGTGAAGGCTGAATTTGCTAACGATAAATCTTTCTCTAGAAATGGAGTTTCAATATTGGCAATGTCAAGTAGGGTAGGGAACACCATATTGCTGGATACAGGTTTATTTTTATTAGCCTTTACTAATTCCACTTTTTGTGTATGCGTGTTTTGGTATTTAGGAGAAAACCAAACGATAAAGGGAATCCTTAGTTGATAGTAAGTTGGGTTAGGTGAAGCATGCAAAAAACGATTTCTTCTATCATCCATTATGTCTTCGCCGTGATCGGATAAATAGAGCATAGCAGAGCTTTTATTACTCTGATTTAAAATAGTTGTAATTTCGTGAAGGATATGGTCTGTATATAAGATACTATTATCGTATGCATTGACCATTCTATCCCGGTTGGCTACCTCAATAGCAGAGAAGTGGTCGGGCTGAAACTTTGCAAACTCTGATGGATATCGCTCCCCATAGTTGAAGTGAGAGCCGTAGGTGTGCACTACAATAAAAGTGGGCTTGTTTGCTGCATCTACATAGTATTTAATGCGTTCAAGCAATACCTCATCATAATGGTTTTTAGTTGATTCATTATCTCTATAGTATTCTGTATGGTGAGCTTGATCACCAAAGTACTCTATGAATGAACTGTTCCTGGCTTGGTTGGAGAGAAAGATTGTTTCAAACCCCGCTTCATCAAAAGCTGCAAGTATTCCTTTCTGGCTATATATTTGGTCGTAATTTTGAGCAGATGCAGGCGATAATATTATTGATACACTCTTATGTGTTGTATTCGATTGAGTCAGGGCATCCCTAAAGACGATTAAATTCGAATCGTTGGATAGATTTGGGGTGGTTTGTCTTTCATAGCCGTATATTCCCCAGTTGTCTGCCCGAGAAGTCTCTCCTACAACAAGTATGTATATATCGTTTTCGGATTTACTGGCATCTCGGCTAGCCTGAAAACTGAAGTTTCCCGAAGTCTTAGAGTAATCAATAATCTTCCCCATTTTATTAATTGCGAAACCCATATTATAGAGTACATTAATGGGGTATATATTTGTATGCAGATCAAACTCTTCTGTGTTATAGTCTTTAGATACGGGGAAGAGTGTGAATGAGACTACTGTTAGAATAAAGCCAACAATTAAATTTGTCTTCAGAAAGCTCTTCGTATAATATTTTCTTGCTCTGAACTCAGCTATGACTAAAATAATTGTAACGATATAAATTAGGCATGCGAGTATAGTAGGTGCAAGTATACTACTCAATAGTTCATTGGCTTCTGAAGCATTGGTTGTGGTTAGGTTCAAGAACATATCGACTGCCACAACGTCTTCTTTGAATAGGCTAAAAACTACAAGTTGAAAGGCATGGAAAAAGAATAATGGGAGTAAGAATAGTTTGACTAACCCAGCTCTTTTCAAAAGTGATAGCAGAATAAGTAATACACCGATAGGAAAAAGCAGTAGTGCGACTTTTCCAGGCATGTTGTAGGGTTCAGTAAAGACCAAAAAAAGACTAGGAATCAGATTGACTGCTATAAATAAATAATATAAGGTCTTAACCCCTAGCTTTTGTACAATTCTATTTAATGGTTTGAGCATTGATTTCTTATTTCTGATTTGATATCTAGAAACATAAATATTAGCCTTCTTGTTTTCGGTTTTGTCAAATAATTGCTTTCTGACAGCTATTTAACTATAATAATCTATTTTGTAAAGGTTCTGATACTCTATACGTTAGTTGTAAACTGATAATTATTTCAAAAAAACCAGCTTGTAAATTATGGATATTGTAAATATTATTTATATCTTTGCATCGCTTTCGAAAGGAAGTTCCGCACTAAGAGTGGTGCATTAGGAGAGATGGCAGAGTGGTCGATTGCGGCGGTCTTGAAAACCGTTGAGCTGTGAGGCTCCGGGGGTTCGAATCCCTCTCTCTCCGCAAATAGGCTTCAAAAGGACTTCACAAAGGTTGTCATTTTAGCCTTCAAAAATTAGCTAATCGTTGTAAAATCAAGGTTTTACAACGATTTTTCTTTGTATATACCTCCATTGCCTGACGGCATAATCCTATGTTTTGATGGTCATTTTTCGGTCAATTTCTGCTACACATACTGCTACACAAAAAATGCAGCAGCAAAAAATGTAGCAGTGACGGTATTCTGAATACCATATTGACGGCATCAACTCTTTCTTTTTCAACGTATTAAATATTAACTTTGCAGCCGAGTGCTACACAAAAGAAAGATGCATTATGAGAACAAATTTCAAGGTGTCCTTCTACCTACGCTCAAACTATGAGAACAAAGAAGGAAAGTCGCCTGTAATGCTCCGGGTATTCCTTAACGGAGAGATGGCTAATTTGGGATCTACGAAAATCTTCGTGGACAAGACAGTATGGAACAATGCCACAAGTCGGCTCAAAGGCCGGACGGCTGAAGCCTTATCCGCCAATGCCGCATTGGACTCTATTTCTGCTGCACTGAATAACATCTATCACAAATTTGAGGACGACCCCTCCCTGTCATTGGAGAAAATCCGCTCGTTTTTTGTGGGGAAAGACAGGGAGTACACAACTTTTCTCCCTGTATTCGACAGGTTCAACGAAGATGTCAGACAGCGTGTAGGACATACCATCAGCAAGGACAGCCTTCAGAAATACAGCGTTTTGAGAAGACATTTCGCAGAGTTCCTTGTCTATAAGCATGGAAGGAAGGATATAGGGCTCACAGAGTTCACACCATCCGTAGTACAGGATTTTGAGTTGTATCTGAGCACGGTGGCGGGCTGCGCATACAACACGTCTGTCAAGAAAATGAAGGCACTCAAGACCGTAACCATCTATGCGCAAAAACGTGGCTATCTTCTTCACGACCCCTTCCTCAACCACCGTTTTCACTTGGAGCCTGTCAATCGCGGCTTTCTCACGGACGAGGAAATCATGAAGATTGCTAACAAAGAACTGGATATCCACCGCTTAGAACTGGTAAGGGACGTTTTCATATTCTCCTGCTTCACGGGACTGGCATATATTGACGTGTCCAATCTCACACCAGACAACATCGTTACGCTCGATGACAAGCAGTGGATTATGACCAAGCGGCAAAAGACGAATGTTGAAACAAATGTACTCTTGCTGGATATACCCAAGAGTATCATCGCCAAGTACAGCCACAAGACCTATCGAGACGGCAAACTGTTTCCCATATTAACGAATCAGAAAACCAACGCATATTTGAAGGAAATTGCCGATATTTGTGGCATCAAGAAGAATCTGACCTTCCATCTTGCCCGCCATACATTCGCCACAATGTCACTGAGCAAGGGCGTTCCGATGGAAAGCGTGTCGAAGATGCTGGGACATACCAACATCAAGACCACACAAATCTACGCCCGCATCACCAACAAGAAGATAGAGCATGATATGGAGCAACTTTCTGGCAAGCTCGACAAGTTCAACAAGGCGATGGGAATCCGATAACAAATAAAGTATAACCCTAAAATAAAAGATTTATGGAAACGACAAAGAAAGAACTTTCCTTCTTCTGTCTGAAGTTAGAGAACTACCTCAGTGAGCATTTCCCTGAAATGCTGAGTGACAAACCATTCATAACGGCAAGAGCGGATGAAGCCCTTACCACTTACTGCGATGCAGTGGCGCAAGGCTTCTCACATCCCGAAGCAGAGACAATGGCAAGCGAGGTGCTGCATCGAGGACTGCATTTCTCCAAGTACGATACGCTTGTTTCCGTGCTGGAGAATGAGTTTGAGAAGGAACTTCCCTCCCCACTCCCCGAAAGGCTTTCCCCGATACTTCTGAAAAACAAGGCTGTACAAAGCGTTTTCGGAAAATATGATCTTACGGACGACTTCGGCGCAAGTCCGGAGTATGAGAAACTATACACCGAGCTGACCGGGACAATCGTTCTGCTCATCGAGGTCAATGGTCTGCCAACGATAGGCAGTGAGAGCATAACTTGATGTAACACCATCGGGAGCTTTTGTAGTGTCAAGAGCCAAGATAACCACTCTCCCCCACACACCAAGAGTTTGGGCAAACACTTGGCTTTGTATGGCAGAGTATCTTGTTATTGCTCTTGAACTATTAAAAGCCCCGATTATGAATACAATCATCATGAATCAAGACGTTCACACACCTGCCTTCATCAAGGCAGACGCATCGAACAAGACCGACAGGAACAGGCAGCAGCCTACTTCTCCCAAGCAAGTCCGCCGCTTCGGTTGGACACGCTTCATCGAACCCGTCCTTCTGCTTTCCCTTGTCATCGGTGCAGTTTACCTTATCTCAAAGATGGTAACCCCGCAAGTCGTAACTGCCGTGTCAGTCATTGCAGGTTTTCTGATACTACGCTTTATAGTCCGTGTAATCCTGAAAGTGACATTTACGCTTCTGAGCTTTCTGTTCTGGCTGGCGATACTCTGCGCCAGCCTGCTTTGCGTGCTTTGAGAAGCACGGTTTTGTAAACCTTTCATTTATATTTCATAAGGTGGTTATCTCGCATTTTGCGGATAGCCACCTTTTTTGTTTTCCATTTCAAGCGTTGCACTTTCGCTTCTCTTCCACGGCTCCACAATATGCGATGTCGCAAGACGGGCTGTTCCCTTTTTATCCGCAAAGGTAGTACGGGGCTTGCGGCTTTCCCAAGGTCGGTGCCTTCGGTTTGTCTGAAAAATCTCCATCCCTGCGGGTAGTATTTTTCGCCAAAACCTTGTGCAAGCCCCGCCCCGCTACCTCGTGTATTGCTACAAAAAGGAATCAGCATACTCCGATCTTTGGACGCATAAAAAAAATGTCGCTATGGATAAGCAGAAAGTAAACATAACATCTTCGATGAAGAAAAAAGGATATAGCTCCTCCTCTCATTACCGCATTAAATCTGTGGTTGGACAAAGTGAGCAAGTGTTGGCTACGAAATTCGTGCAGTGGGACGTTGAACCATTGGAGAGCCTTTCAAGCAGCAAAGTGTATCTCCTGCGTGCGAAACTCAATCGTGGCGAAGTGATGAGCCGTGAGGAAAAGGACTGGCTATGCGAAGCCGTGAACTCAAACACCTACTTCCGTACAGCCGTACCTCTAATGGGCTACCGATTTGACTTTCTTGATGTGCTGAAGAAATACCTTGTGGCTCAATACGGACAATGGGCAGAGTATTACGCACCCGACAGAACGAGCCTAAGAGCCTACTTATATGGACGTGTCAATCAGATAGTGGAAATTCCAAAACAATAAACGCTATGCAGAAATTCAGTTTTTACCAAGACAGAAAGGTTACTTGTTGGGAGCGCACCCGATTTGAAGTGAAAGCGGAGAACTACGAGGAAGCCGTCGCCATTGTCAAGTCGTGGCAGGGAGAGGACGTGCTTTGCCTTGAAGATGACAAGGTGGTTTTCATCACAGACGGAGAAACCTTGTATGAAACAGCCGAAAGCCTTTCCATAGAGGACAATCAAGGACAGCCCACAATAGAGGTGTTCGGAGAGTATGGGGAAGACATCATCGACAACAAGCCCGATGTGTCAGTCAGATAAGAAACAAAACAATAAGCAAAGATATGAAAAGAGCAGAAAAAGCGACCGATACTATTTTGGTCAGGGCATACACGAACAGCGAATGGGACAGATGCGACTTTGCCATTGTCCATTGTGGAGAAGTGTGGAGGAACATCATACGGAAAAGAATGGAAGCGATACAGACCATTTCGGAGGACAGCGAACTATGCTCGGTCCGATACCATGGCGCATCGGTGGATTTTTTCCAAACGGACGATGAGGACATATTGAAACTCTTGGAGCAGGAGGATTGGACATTCATTGAGATGGACGAGGACGAGGACGAGGACACTTGCAAGTCCCGAAAACAGGCTTGACACCTACCGCCTTTCCATTTTCCCGAAAGGAGGATTTATGTACTCCGCTTTCGGCAAGCACACGGGCGAGGAATTTTGGACGGAGGAACTGACCCTTGCAGACATTGCCGGCAGATAAGAAAAAAAGAAACATAAACGATTAAGACAACATACAATGAAAGGAACAGAACATTTCACACGGACGATAGCCGAGTATCTCAATCAGCGTGCAGCGACAGACCCTTTGTTTGCCCCCAATTTGATGAAGCCTAACAAGAGCATCGAGGAGTGTGTAACCTACATACTTAACCAAGTGCAGAAAAGTGGCTGCAACGGATTTGACGACGATGAAATCTACTCTATGGCAGTCCACTACTATGACGAGGACGAGATAGAGGTGGGAAAGGCGACCGACTGCCAAGTAATGGTAAACCACGTTGTGGAACTCACGGAGGAGGAGAAAGCCGAAGCACGCAAGCAAGCCATTGAGCAATATCAGCGTGAGGAACTTGCCAAGATACAGAGCCGTAACGCACGAGGGAAGAAGACCGAGAGCGCAGCAACACAAGTACAACCATCATTATTTGATTTTTAACCCCTTAGACAGCAAAGAAATGGAAACAAAGGATTTAAGCGAAGCACGCATCTATGTAAGTACTTATGGGAAGTACAACGAAGGCTCACTAAAAGGTAAGTGGATAGACCTTTCGAGTTGTTACGACCATGACGAGTTTATGGAAGTGTGCCACGAACTCCACCAAGACGAGGAAGAACCCGAATTGATGTTCCAAGATTGGGAGAACATTCCCGAAGAACTCATTGACGAGGGGCATTTGGACAGCAACTTCTTTGAACTTCGGGACGAGTTGGAGAAATTGGACGGTATGAACGTGAGTGCCTTTTGGATATGGTTGGAGAATACCGGCAAGGACTTGACCACTTCCGTTTATTTCCTAATGAAGCAATTTCATTCCGCTTTCGTAGGCAGATATGTGAGCAAAGAAGATTTTGCAAGGGAAATGGTAGGAATGGAACACGAACTATCCGAGTTTGCAGAACGATACTTCGATTATGACAAGTATGCAGACGAACTCTTTGACGAGGGGTATTGGTTTGAGAGCGGATATGTATTCCGTGACGAATAAAACAAGGAGGACATAAAAATGAAGCCGAGAAATAAGTTTGAGAAGGCAGTCCTTGCCGAGAGCAAGCACCTTCGCCCGATAACCAAGACACAGAGCAGGTGGGCATTCCGTGAGTGTATAGACCACTTCGCCTACCGACTGCCCAAAGGTCGCACCACTTGTATGGACTGCGGACATAGTTGGGTGATGGACAAACCGAAAGAAACCTGCATCTGCCCTCATTGCAGGGCAAAGTTGAAGGTCAAGGAAACCTTTGAGCGCAAATTGCAGCAGAAGCACTACTTCACGACACTTACCGCTCATGGAGAATATCAAGTGTTGCGAATGTTCCTCCTCGTGGCAGGAATGGAGAAAGGCTGCAAGGCTGAATATCATGCGCTTGAAATCGGGCAGTATTGGTGGAACGCTGAGGGAAGGAAAGCCATAGTCGCCATTCCACGCACGATGGGTTGGTACGTCGATACCTTTTCGTTCTACACCCCTATGGCAATCCGCAACGACAATGAAGCCTACCGATATGCCGCCTATTCCCCGATGTATCCGAAGTTCAAGGTGTCGGACACCCTGCGCAGGAATGGCTTTGAGGACAATTTCTATGGCATGGAGCCAACAACGCTGATACCTGCGTTGCTTTCCGACAGCCGAGCCGAAACATTGATGAAGTCGGGACGTACGGACCACCTGCGCTATTTTCTTGGCAAAAGAAAAGCGTTTGACGAGTATTGGCAGTCCTATAAGATTGCAGTCCGCAACGGCTACGAGATAACCGACATTTCCCTTTGGTGCGACTATGTGGACATGCTCCGCAGATTGGGCAGGGACACACACAGCCCGAAGTACCTTTGTCCTGCCGACCTTAAAGCCGAGCACGACCGCAGACATACGGAACTCAACAGACAAAGGGAAAGGGAGGAGATAGCCCAAAAACGGCAAAAGGCGATGGAAGATGAAAAGCGTTTCCAAGAACTCAAATCCAAGTTCTTCGGTATATCATTCACGGACGGAAAAATCCAAGTCCACGTATTGGAGAGCGTGCGGGAGCATTTGGAGGAGGGAGCGACCATGCACCATTGCGTATTCTCCAATGAGTATTATCTCAAAGAGGACTCACTAATCCTATCGGCTACCATTGAGGGCGAACGGATTGAGACAGTAGAGGTGTCATTAAAGACTTTGGAAGTGGTGCAAAGTCGTGGAGTGTGCAACAAGAACACGGAATACCACGAGCAGATAGTGAATCTTGTCAATGCCAACCGAAGGCTAATCAGCCAACGAATGAAAGCGACGGCATAACATGAACCATTAAATAATCAGAGATATGAAAGTACAAGTAGAAGGCATCATCAGAAATTGGGCAGATGAGATACCCAATATCATTGTAAGGGTTATCAATGCAATAACCATAGCCGAGAACAAGGAGGAATTGCAGACAGCACTCCTCCTAATTGCCCAAGAAACTGCGCTGGACAAATATTTTGTCTATGGATATGGCGCACATCACTTTTGGCTCACGCACCGCAGATTGTCAAGTGGAAAGCCAATGGAATATAGATTGTTAATTGTTGAATTTTAAGATTACGAAGATGAAACAGAGAATTTTGGTATATACGCAATATGTTTTCGATGGTGTATTCGATGTGGTCGCTGAGAGCAAGGAGGAAGCACGGCAGAAAGTCCTGCAAGATTGTGGGTTGGTCATGGGTGGAAGCATTCACAGCACCCTGCCCGATGATGAGATAAATTGGGCATTTGACAGACATCCCAATAAAAGGATAGACAGAATAACGAAAGTGCAGGAACAGCACCTTGAATAAGACCACGAGCCACGCAAACCGAAAATTTGCGTGGCTTCTTTTCTTTGTCTTTGAACGAGCAGGCGACCAAAGTAAAGAAGCAAAAGAAAGTCGCAAAGAAATTTCTTCTCTTAATAATCGAGAAAAATGGGAGTGTAAATTGAACTGTGTCAAGGCTCTATTCCTTGTATTTTTACCTCATCTGGGAGACGCAATTTTTAATTGCGTTTTCCAGATGAGGAGCCTTCTTAGGCGCAAAGTTACATAATTTCATACCTATCGCCAAATTTTATGGCCAATTGTTGTGAGATGAGTGCCCAGTTTGACAGGGGCATAGTCCATTTACCACTGATGTTACGGTAGGCCAGATAGACCAGTTTCTCCAGGGCCGTATCAGATGGGAACACGCCTTTGTTCTTCGTCACCTTGCGTATCTGACGATGGTAGCCCTCGACAGTATTCGTTGTGTAGATGAGGCGGCGTATCTCTTTCGTGTATTGGAAGAACTCTGTCAGGCGCTCCCAGTTGTCTCGCCATGATTTGATGACGATGGGGTACCGATCGCCCCATTTGAGTTCAAGATTGTCAAGTTCTGCCTCGGCAGCATCTTTGCTGACAGCACCATAGACAAGCTTCAGATCCTTCAAGAATTCCTTTTGATGCTTGCTGCCAACGTACTTGATGGAGTTGCGTATCTGATGCACAATGCATAGCTGCACAGCCGTCTTGGGGAATACGCTCTGGATGGCATCAGGGAAGCCCTTCAGCCCGTCAACACAGCATATCATGATATCCTCCACGCCACGGTTCTGCAAGTCCGTAAGCACTTCCAGCCAGAAGTTGGCTCCCTCACTCTTTGCAATGTACATGCCAAGTAACTCTTTGTGACCCTCCTTGTTTATGCCCAGAACATTGTAGATGGCACGAGTGACCGCACGGCCACTGTCATCCTTGACCTTGTAATGGATGGCATCAAGCCAGCAGATGGCATAGACGGCATCCAATGAACGGGACTTCCATTCCTTAATCTCTGGCAGCACACGGTCGGTTATCGCACTGATGGTCTCAGCAGAAAGCCTGGTATTAAACTCACGCTCAAAGTAACGACTAATCTCACGGGTACTGGTGCCAAAGGCATACATGCCTATAATCTGGTCGGCCATACCCTCTGCAAGAATCGTCTCGCGTTTGCGGACGGTCTGAGGATCAAAACTGCCATCACGGTCACGGGGAGTGTCAACAGTCACTTCACCATACTGTGTCTGAACCCTCTTAGACATCTTTCCGTTACGACGATTGCCTGAATCACGGGATCCTTCACTCAGGTGAGCATCCATCTCACCTTCAAGAGCGGCATTCAAGATACGCTCCAACATAGGTGCCAATGCACCGTCTTTTCCAAACAAAGGCTTGCCTGTACGCAACTGCTCGGCTGCCAACTTGTAATCAATTTCTTCGTTTGCCATCATAAAATAAACGTGTTAAACTACTTTTTGTTGTAGACTGACACAGTTTACTTTACATTCTCAGAAAAATAAATAACGCCTTGCTGCCTCTTCTATTTTCTTCCTCTTGCTTCCTGCTCTGCATCTCTCTCCATGGAATATTTCATTCCATAGAAAGATTCTGCATCAAATCCTTCCATAAGGTTTGCCTCAATCCATTTTGGGAAAAATTCTTTAGCCTTAGGAGTGAGTCTTAATGCATTGTTGCTTGCCTCATGGATAATTAGAGTGTCATCACTGCCATTAGCAGGTTCTACTCTATACAGGGTAACACTCTCTTCGTTCCCAATTGCTGCTTGGTACAACTCATAAATTTCGTGGTAATTCATATCCCAAATAGAATCCACGAATGTTTGAAAATCTTTGGTAACATCCATTTCGTAAATAATTAAAATCTAATATCCTATTATAGCATATTCTATGCCAAACCAAACCTTATGACATTTTGCCCATTTTATGGCAAATGAAATAAAATATACTCTATTTGCCTGCGTTTTACTAACCCTTGCAGAACTTTCCCGTTATATCGGCAAAAAGACACATACTCGTTATAGAAATTCCTGTTTCCCGCCTCTATTTTTCGCAGCAGTCGGCTCTTGGGATGCTTGCCATAGCCGAGCAGTCGCCCCACGCCCACATTGTAGGCAAGCAAGGTCAGCAGCAGGGCGTCCTTGCCATATCCATTGAAGTGTTCAAAGCATTTCCAAAGGTCGGCACGGAGCAGCGAGTCCGCCTGCCGTTCCGTCATGTTTGCCGTGAAATGCTCACCCGGCTGCAACTGATGACCATACCCGACGTATGGATAATGTTTCCAGCCGTGCAGTCCCTCAAAGTATTTCACGACGGCCACGGCACGCTCAAAAGGCGGCAAGTCCGCCAACCGTACCCTGCGCTGGGCAAGGATCGGTTGGCAGAACAGGCACACCATACAGAATAAGGCAAAGCGTTTAGCCGTTCGCATCGTTCAAAACTTTGGTTGCTACTGCGGCGGACTTTCCTTTGTCCTCCGCCTTTTCATTATTGAAACTGAAAGTCAGTTGTTGCATCTTACCGAAACTGTCCTCCACGTACACGTCAATCGTCTGGCGGTCGGTGGAGAGCGAGGTATAATACAGGCGGAACACATCTTTCGTGATCGGATAGCGGTCGTTGGGCTTGAACACCGTCCCGTCGTCCATTTTCAGTGTTCCCTTGCCGTCGGGCTGGAAATATCGGATGGTGTAGCGTGTATCGGCAAATTCGCCCCCTCGTCTGAGGGTGCAGCGTATCTCTGCCGTCTGTCCCTTGCTGATGTCCTTCTGAACGGGCATCGTCTCGAGAGTGAACGGATAAGACTGCTGAACATCCAACTCCCTATCACAAGCAGATAGGCAAAACACGGCAAAGGCAAGCACGCCCATTACCCACATAGAACTTAAAATCTTCTTTTTCATTTTTCTTCTTGCTTAAAAATAAAACCTAAGCCCTGCCGAGAGTGCAGGACGGAAATGATGTATGTCCGTTCCAAAGAGGAAACGCCCCTGTGCCTTGACAAGAAACAGAAGCCTGTCCGTGAGGAACACTTCCACCGAGCCATGCACGGCACCGCCATAGACGAAGCGTGAGCGGTCAAGCAATGTTGCCCCATCGGGCAGCAATTCTTTGTCCCCGTTCAGTTCCTCGTAGCCACCCAAGGCGGACACGCCAGCATAGAGAAACACGTTCTTGCCATTGTCGGAGAGTATCGGGTGCATATAACCTACCTGCAAAAGTGCATCTTTGAGTTTCACCTCATACTCTCTATACGGCATATTCTGCTGTTCATACTCTGCCAAGACAAAGGTATAGTTCTCACGCTTCAAGTAACGGGTAAGCGATACGCCAATGCCGAAGTTATCCTTAGCAAAGAGTTTTTCTCCCTTGATAAGGGGAATGCTGCCCACGACTTCTATTCCCCTCTGCCCCGGTATCAGTCGCTGTGCGTGCGACGGCAGACAGAAAGTCATGGCCACCGCCACGCAAGCCGATAAAATGAGTTTGTTCTTCATAAAGCCTACCATTTGAGTTTGAGGTTGTCAATCTTCTTGGCGAGCAGCAGGTCTTCCTGCCCGACATAAAAGGTCAGCGTGCGCCCACCGTTTCGCTCGTAGAGCGTTACTTCGAGATGTTTGTCCTCCGAAAGCGCAAACTGTTCCAGCACGAACACTGAATGCTCACTATCCTTACCCTTTACCTGCATCACCTGATGCCAGGCACGCAAGGGCTGAAGCTCCTGTTCCTGTATGGCGGTGCGCTTTGCTACTTTCTTATCCACCACCTTGAACGTAATGAAGTCCACCGAATACGGCATGTTCGTGCCGTTTTCCATACGGGTGTGGAAATACAGCAAGCCGTTATGGGCATACAATCCACGAAGCAGGAACTTCATGCCGAACTGCTGCGTACTGATGTGCTTGATGGTGCGCCTGTCGTTCTGATAGATGGTCTGCATCATCAGCTTGACCAATACGGGCGACTCGTTGCCGAGTTCCCTGAAGTAGATGTCGGCACGGTTGCTTGGTAGTCTTCCCTCCGTTGTAGAAAGGAAGTCCTTCATCTCCACACTGAGCATCTCCGGCTCATCGGCATATTTTACGTTGAAGGCATAAAAAGAGCCGTCCTCGCAGATAACACTCATGTTGGTTTCCGTTTCAAAGTCCTTGACGGTAGCCTTCACGCGCAACACGTTCTCCGCATCCTCCGCTTTCCCGGCGATGATGTTCTGTGAACCCAAGTCCACATAGCGCACGGCAGAGGGAAAGATGAGATGCACGGTCTTGTCAAAGGTGACGTCCAAGCCGTATGGCAGGACGACACGAGCGCCAGGAATGGCACGGCTCATACCTTGAAAGAGTTCGCCCGAAGAGAGCGGACGATTGGGATTGAGCACTACATTGCTGTCTGTCTCTTGAGCAAAGGCTGTCCCCATTGCTGATGCAAGTAGCATCACTGATAAAATAAGTTTCTTCATTGCTGTTATTGATTTGATGTTATTGTTTACTTTCCATTTTCCATTATTTTATTTGGTCTGAACCAAAAACAGGCGATAGCCTCCTTTGAGCGTTACCTTGACGGTGCGCAGTTTCTTTTGGAGAAGCTGGCTTGCGCCCTGCATCACGCCACGAGCCGCCTCGGAGATAATCTGGTCCTTGGCGGAGGAAGCAAAGGTGAAAGATGTCCCCATCGAGCCGCCGATGTTCGCCCCGACTTCTTTGAGAGCGTTGATGTCCTCCGAGCCGGGGATATACACGCCCTCCTGTCCGTCCGTGTCGTATGCCGAGAGTTTGACGGCTATGATATGGCCGCCCACCTCAATGCTCTTAATGAGCAGGTGCATACGGTTGCCCTCAATCTTGGCAGCGGCTATCAACCGGCTCTGCCGTGGAATACGCAGTCCCTGCACCTTGGCAGTCTCCAACAGACGGAGCACCACGTTGTCGCCCTCCTTGAGTGTGGTTGTCCTGTCCACGACCACTTTGAGCGTATTTCGCATCGAGGGAGCAGCCGTGCCTGTGAGCGAATGGAAACCTAAATTGCGTGCTTTCATGCCGTATTCCGCAATGAAATCCGCATCGCTCATCGGCTGATTAAGCGAGGACACCACCTGCCTGCGCTCTGCCAATACTTCCATTGTGGGAGTGTTGGCTTGCGTAACCTGCCCCTTTGCAGTTTCCATATCGGTGATTGTGGCGGTGCTTTCCTTGCCGTCCGAGAAGGCATTGCCCAAGGACGGAGGTATGGCAGATGTCTTGGGCAGATACTTCGCTGCCATCTGATAGCTCTTTTCCATCAAGGCGAGCTGTCGTTTCTCTTCATCGTCCTCTCTTTCACTTTTGGAGGATAATTCCTTTTTGAGGTTGTCTATCTCCTGTTTCATCGCCTCACGCTCCTCCTCATGCGGATCGGGGGCGTAAAAAGAGTTGAGCAGGCGGTTGTTTTCCTCATAACGGCGCATCGAGCTTTCAATCTTTGCCGTGGAAGCAGCTGCTTCGGCACGTTCCGTTTCCGTTGGAGCCGTATTCTCAGCGAAGTAGTCGGACAGTCGTCCCATCTCCTCACGTGCCTGCTGCTGCTCGTGCGCCTTGTCGCCCAGCTCGTAGGCTTTTAGCTTGTTGCCCGTCAGTTGCTCAGTGGTCGCCTGCGGTATGCTGTCGTTCAATCCCTGTCCGGCAGCGGTCTTGTCCTTGCCCGACGGGGCGAAGATGAACCACATCGAGAGGGCAAAGAGCAGTCCCAGCCCTCCGAAGACCAAGCCTTTCTTCAGTTGTTCTTTCTGTTTATTATCCATTTTCATTGCTGTTAGTTGAATATCGTTGATAAAGTTGTATAAACACACTATCTGTATAGATGTTGCTGTCTATTATCGTTCCCTTGGGGATAGGCAGTTTCTCCTCCTTTGGAGGCAGGAAGAACTGTGCTATCATCCAAAGGGAACAGATAAGATAGACAATGCTCAGCCCATAGACGATTTCCTTGCGCTGTCTTATCGTGAGCTTCTCGCACCGATGGCGGAGCCACAGATGAAGCCTCAGATAATGGCGGGCGAGCAGATGGTTTCCTTTCCTTGCCATAGCCTTATCGTTTATAGGTTTGAACATCCCTGTTCTCACGCACAAGAAAATGTTCCATCAGGAAGCCCTGCGGATTGTTGTCCGAGCGCACGGAGTTCTGCAGCGTGCAGGTCGTGACAAGACTTCGCTCCGTGACGTTGCTCTGTCTGACGATGAACTGTCGTGCGTAGGTCGTTACCTCGTAAGGGTAAGCGTTAAAGTTGCAGCGTATGGAGTCCACCTCTATGCGCTGGTTTACATTGCCCGATATGGCACGGTTGTAATAGCCTTTCTCCGCCAAGTCCTTGTAATAGTTAAAAGCCGACTTGTCGCAAAGGAGGAAGGCACGCTGCATATTTCCCTCTATGGCGTCCTTGTCGGGCGCGATGGTGAAGAACAGTTCGTGGAAGCGGCGGACGTGCTCCCTTGCCTCCACGGGACGGTTACGGCTTGCGTCCTGGCTGAGGGCGAGCATGAGCGACTTTCCTTGGTCAAGCACATAGATTTTCTCCCGCTGCTCCTTGGCGAAGGCATACGAGGCATAGACGGCATAACCGCTTACCGCCACGCATACGATGGCGAAGACAAAGGCGTAGAGCCGTATCTGTCTGAAAGAAGTCTCGATATTGGTGAGTGATTTGAATTCCATAGTTCAATTTTCATTTTATTTGTTTTCTGATTCCTATTTCCCCTTGAACAGCCTGCCCTTGATACGACCTCCCACGTTGCCGATGGCTGCACCTGCGCCACCTGCCACATACTTGCCGCCCGTGTATGCACCCTGTGCGCCACGCTGTGCCGTCTGATTGACATTGCGACCGTAGGAGCCGATACCGCCGCCCGCCTCGATAATCCAGCCTGCCACGGTAGGCACGCAGAAGTAGCCCACGATGCCGATGAGGAAGAAGACGATGTAATACCACGTCCCCGAATCGGGCAGGTAGTTCGGGTCGCTGAGCGCCTCGATGTCCTTCTGCATCATCAGCACCTGTATCTTGGTGAGCAGTGCCGTGAGGATGCTGCTGACGGGCAGCCACAGATAGACCGATATATAGCGTGAGAACCAAGCCGTGAGCGAACCCGACAGACCGTCCCACACGGCAATGCCGAATACAATCGGACCGAGTATCGAAAGGACGATAAGCATAAAGGTACGGAGCGTGTCGATGATAAGTCCCGAGGCATGGAACAGCAGTTCCATCAGGTCGTGAACAAGTTTCATCACCCATTGCTTGGTCTGGTAGGCGGCACGCTCGGCGTACATCCCCGCAATCGTCACGGCATCCTCCGGACCGATGATGCCCATTTCCTCTATCTTCTGGTCAAATTTCTCGTTCGATACAAGGTAAGCCGTTTCGGGATTTCTGAGATAGGCTTCCTCCTGCAATTTGTCCCTCTTGGCGGTAAGCTCCGCAAGGTTGCCCTCCTGCCGGTGCACCATCATCTCCGTCCCCTGCACCACAGGCGAGAGCACGGCGTTCATCGTTCCCAGCACGATGGTCGGGAAGAACATGATGCAGAAGCCCAAGACAAAGGGGCGGAGCAGCGGAAACACGTCGATTGTCTCGGCACGGGCGATGGAAGCCCACACCCGAAGGGCGATATAGAAGAGTGCGCCCAAGCCCGCTATCCCCTTGGCGATACCCGTCATCTGGGCGCAGAGGGGCATCATCTCGTCATAGGTGGAGCGTAAAAGCTCGTGTAAACTGGCAAAATCCATAAGCGAGTTTGTTTGATAAATGTTTTATTGTTGTCCTGCCTGTGGGATTACCAGTACCTGCTTGCCGTATTGCCGTAGAGTGCCTTGACGGAGGCGAGGTCGTTCCTCTCACGGGCACGGACGTAGCTCACGGAGATGTTCTTTCGTGTGTAGTATGACACGAGCGAGCGGTATTCGCGCAGTGTGGTGTAGATACGGTCAATCGTCTGCATCCGCTCGTGGTCATTCATGGAGAGAACACCCGATTTGGCAACGGACTTTAATTCCTTCAGACTCTCACCGCTCTGCTCCAGCAGCTTGGCATAGCCCGAAGCCATCGCAGCCAGTTCGGAGGGACGGAAATTCTTGTCCGAGAGCATACGCTTGTAGGAGGTTACATAAATCTCCGAGATGTCGCCCACCATGAGGATGCACTCCTTGACCTTGTAGGCATCGCCGATGAGATTGTTCACCTTCTTCAGCGCATCGTAATACTTCTTGGTGTCGTTGTAGAGCTTCTCCACCTCCTTGAATCCGTCCAAGGTATTCTTCACCGTCTTGCCAGCCGTGGCAATCTCCTTGACGGAGTTGGCGATGTTGCCCGCGAAGTTGCCCGGATCATAGACCGTCCACTGTGCGTGGGCTTTGGAAACCGATAGGCTCAATCCTAAGAGAGCCATGAATAAAAACTTTTTCATTGTTACTGCTATTTTGATTGTTCGTACTTATTTATTCTTATTGTTTCTTTTTTCATTGGCAAGCTGGCGGATAGCGGTCTCGATGTCGCCGCCGAGCTGTTCCGCACACTGCATGACCTCTACCTTTTCTATTTCCTCCGTGGTGTAGGTAAGGTATTCCTCCATGCTCACCTCCGTGGCATAGACGGCACTCTGCATACCGCCCAAGCCTATCCACACCTCTTTGTAAAGCCTGTTCGGGTCGTTGTTCTGGTTGATGGAGAGGATTTGGCTCTTCTCCTTTTCCGAAAGACCGAGCATCGCCTGTATGCCGTCGAACTTGGTCATGTACTTGCGCTGGTCGAGCAGTATCTTGCAGTCGCTGTTGTTGATGATGCTCTCCTTGACGATGGGCGACTGGATGATGTCGTCCACCTCCTGCGTCACGACAATGGCTTCACCGAAATACTTTCTGACGGTCTTATACAAATATTTTATATAGTCCGCCATGTTTGCCGAGGCAATCGCCTTCCACGCTTCCTCTATGAGTATCATTTTCCTGATACCTTTCAATCGGCGCATCTTGTTGATGAAGGCTTCCATGATGATGATGGTCACCACGGGAAAGAGGTCTTTGTTGTCCTTCACTTGGTCTATCTCGAAAACGATAAAGCGTTTGGAGAGCAGGTCAATGTTCTTGTCCGAGTTCAGCAGGAAGTCGTAGCGACCGCCATGGTAGTATTGCTTCAGTGTCGTCAGGAGGTTGTTGATGTTGAAGTCCGAGAGCGTTACCTCGATGTCCCGCTTTTGCATATCCTCCCGATAGACGTCCCGCAGATACTCATAGAAGGTGTTGAAGCAGGGAACGATGGTATGATCCGTCCGGATAAGTTCTATATAAGTATTGACGGCAGAACCAAGTTCGCCTGCTTCTGTCTTGGTGATATGCTCATCGGCACTCTTCCAGAGCGTGAGCAATAAGGTACAGATACTCTCCCTTTTCTCCACGTCAAAGACGTAATCATCGGTATAAAAAGGATTGAATGAAATGGGATGTTCATCCGTATAGGTGAAATATACCCCGTCCTCGCCCTTGGTCTTGCGGTGAATGAGTTCGCACAAGCCCTGATATGAGTTACCCGTATCGACCAAGAGGACGTGCGCCCCCTGCTCGTAATACTGGCGTACCATGTGGTTGGTGAAGAAACTCTTGCCGCTGCCCGAAGGACCGAGAATGAACTTGTTGCGGTTGGTAATCACGCCCTTTTTCATCGGCAGGTCTGAGATGTCCAAGTGGATGGGCTTTCCCGAAAGACGGTCTGCCATCTTGATGCCGAAGGGAGAGAGCGAGTCCTTGTAGTTGGTCTCTGCCGTGAAGAAGCAGAGAGCAGGCTCAATGAAGGTATAGAACGACTCTTCCACAGGGAAGTCGGCGGCATTGCCGGGAATACCCGCCCAATAGAGCGTTGCCGCATCAATGGTGTTGTGGCGTGGTCGGCACTCCATCAGGGCAAGGGCACTGCCCACGTCATTTTTGACAGTGCGCAGTTCCTCCTTGTCGCTGCTCCATGCCAGCACATTGAAATGGGCACGGATGGAAGTCAAGCCCTGCGAATGGGCGATGTTGAGATACTCCTGTATCCACTCCTCGTTGATTTGATTGCTACGGCTGTACCGTGCCAGCGAGTGCATGTTCCTTGCCTGCTTCTCGAAGCGTTCAAGATTGGCGTCGCTGTCCTCGATGAAGATATACTGGTTATAGATATGGTTGCAGGGCAGCATCAGGCCCACGGGAGCGGCAAAGGACAGTCGGCAGTTGCTCCGGTCGGTGGAGAGCCGTTCATATCGGCTGTCGGTACTTACCGTAGTTGGCAGGTCGTCCGTGTCGGAGAGCGTATGCAGACAAAGCCTATTGTCACCTACACGCACAAGGTCGGCACCCAGGCGGATGTCCTCCAGTGAGGCGTGTCCTTCTTCCGAGAGGGAGAAATACCTGTCCAGCAAGCCACCTTTCTCTCTTGTTCCGATCAGTTCCTCTTCCGTCATGCGGGTAATCCTTATCTGTTCGGTGTCATTGATGATACGCTCGAACTGATCGACGGCTTCCATGAACTTCATCACCTCGTCCCTGCCAGTGATTTCCTTGGGAATGAGATGTCCACGGCAGAGCGAGGAAAAATTGCTCTGCTGCGCCATGCGCTGCCTGTTGGTCTTGGTAAGGAACAGGTAAACGCTGTGATGCAGGTACGGACGCTCGTTGAAGTGCCGTTCGGATGCACGGGCAAGGAAACTCAACCCACCGTCGGAGAGCCTGCCCCGATAATCCTCCTTGATGAACCAGTCCTGCTTGTGGACGATGCTGTAATTAGGCAGCACTTTGATTGCCTTGTGCCAAGCCGAGTGTATCGCCTCGTACTCGGCGGAGGTGACGGTAAAGAGTTCGGGCAGTTCCACGCGGAAAGCCACCGTGATGTCCGCATCCTTGCTCACCATGCACCCCTGCTCGACGGAGAGCAGCGGGAATTTCGATTCCAAGGTCGTTATCTTGCTTACATTTCTCATTTCTTCTTTCTTTTGGGTTGAAGGTTACGGATAAGATGAAAGACGGTCCGGCGGTTCACAAGGTAGCGTGGGTGCATACGCACCGCCCCCTGCTTCATCAGCCCGTACTGCCCGTACTTTCGGTTCTTGGAGAACGTTTGCCACACCACGAGGGTGGCACCCACTACGCCTATGATGAGACAGGCAATCTGACTGACTCCGCAGAGGTAGAGTACGACCACGAGAATGAAGACGGCAAGCAAGCCTCCCGCAAAGAGGAAGAGGTACTGCGCCTTCAAGCCCTTGAACTCCACCGTCCGACCTATACCCTTGTTGATTTCCCACTCAGCCATTGTTACAGGAAGAAGGAGCGCAGGATGGTTGCTGCCACGATGAGGAAGATACACGCACCGAACCAAGAGGCGGCGGTCTTGCTCGTATCGGGGTCTCCCGAACTGAACTTGTTATAGACCTTGATTCCGCCAATCAAGCCCACTACGGCTCCGATGGCATAGATGAGTTTCGTGCCCGGATCGAAGTACGAGGTTACCATCTTCGTGGCTTCGTTGATACCCGCCATGCCGTTGCCTTGTGCGTATGCTCCCACGGCGGTAGCCATCAGCAGGAGCAGCATCATTGTGATTTTTTTGTTGTTCATTTTGCTGTTTATTTTAAGTTGTTAAACGAATTGTCTTTTTGTGGAGGTGTCAGGGGTGGCTCGGTTTTATCGTATGACAGATATTGGCTGATTGTTTTACTTTTGAGCCACCCCCTGCATTCCTCCGAAATATGAAAATCAAGAAATCATTTTTACAGATAATAGGACAGCGGACGGTCGGCTTCTTCCGACACATCATCGCCATCTTGTGTTGTATCATTATCAGGATAGGTTGTTTCTTCGCTCATCATTTCCGCTTCCTCCGCCTTGCGGATGGCGGCAAGGAGTTTCTGATGGTCTTTCTCCTGCTTGAGCGTTGTCTCTTTGATATAGTCCATGAGCTGTGTATCCCGAATGCTTTGCAGCGTGTCCCGCACCTCTGCTTCGTTTACCCCGTCAAGCGCATCATCATTCTTGTGCCAACCATTGACACGAACTAAGTCCCGTGCGAGAATGGCGGACGGTGAGACCTCCGGCATCGCAGCATCCGCAATTTGCAGTTCCTCACGGACGATGCTGTCCTCGTCTGGTTCGTCCATCGTGTAGTCAATCTGCATCTCGTTCTCTTCGGCTGTACCTTCCGCATCTTCTGTTTCTTCGGGTATCGGAGGATTTTCCCCTGCAAAAGTACCGGGTTTTTCGGCTGGATTTTCAGTTGGGGAAACAGCGGGAACTTCGGGGACAGACGGGGAAACGAAAGGCTTGCTCCTGCCCACCAAAATATGGCGGGCATTGTCTGTCTGCTCTTGGGAAACGGCAGGCTTGGGGCTCTCGCCTTGCCTGTTTTCTTTCCGGTCCAGGGTAATCTTCCCCGATTGGGTTGCAGAGTCTTGAAACACTTTCCAGAGGTATGCAATGCCGAGTATCAGCCACACCACGCCCAATAGAAGGATTATGTTGATAAGAATCGTTTCCATCGTTTACAATTTTAACGTGTTCAGTCTTCTCTGTTTGTCGGCGGCATCATTGAGCAGGTTCTGATGTGCCCGTAAATGCTCCCGTAAGATATTCTCTATATAGGAAGCCATTGGCACACGCTCATTCAAATCATGGAGAACATTGCGAAGCAACTGCAAGGTTTCCACGTTCATGGTAAAAGCCGTTCTTTGAGTAAAGCGGGAGGTCTGGAGAAAGCGGTTACGGTAACTCTCTATATCCGGACAGTCCGCAAGCCTTGAACTGTTTTGGGTATCTTCTTTGAGGAATTGGAGGTATGCAGCCTCCGGTTCCTCTGCTTGGTCATTGACAGCATGCTTTCCAACAGGAGATAAACACCTGTCCATTCGCACGCAGAAATAGACAATGCTGATAAGCATCCATGCCAATCCTAAAAGAAGGAAGGCATCGAATAATAATGTATCGGTCATAAATTGAGTGTTTGGTTACGTTTATACTGTGCCGCTGCCTTGTTGAGCATGGCTTGGTTTTCTCTTAAATGCTCAAGTAGAATATTTTCTATGTAAGAGGTCAAGGTGGTTTTGGAACGGACATCACGGAGAACATCCCTGAGCAGTTGCAGAATATCACTGTTGATGGTGAATCCGGATTTTCCGCTGCCGCGTTGCGAACAATTAAGGTAGCGTTCGCGATATTCCTCAAAAGACAATTTGGCTCTTATACTTTCCTCCTTGCATTCCTTGACTTTAGGCTTCCTTTCCGATGCAAGCCCGGCAGTGCCTGCCGCTTCTGCACACACGGGCGCAGAACTCCCGGACGGTTCTGCCTCCACTTGCTCCTTATCAGGCTTCAAGCGCTCTAACTCGCGTTCATAGTCCGTGGGCTGGTCATAGAAGGGGGAATCTTCCGGACTGCGTACCTGCACCCCAAAATTACCCATCTCCTTGAGCTTTTGTTGCAGGATTTTCTTCCGTTCTTCGTTGATGGAATTCATAGGCTATTGAGGTATAATATGACATTTCTCCATCACTTCCTCCACCCACAAGTCTATCCCCGTTGGAAGCCGCAAGGATAGCGAGGGGGGAAGATAAGTACTTCGGAACACCCCCTTAACGCCACCTTGCCCCAACTCTCTTGAAAATCTTACAGAATGATACACATGGGCATCAAAGAGATTGATTTCCTGTTCCTTTGCATACTGCGTGTAATAGTCCATGACAATGGTGCTGGCGCTGCGGTTAATCTTATTCCAAAGTAAGAGCAGGTCCTTAATGTGCGCATCGCTCAGACCTATTCCCAAGTCCCTGACGGCCTTGGCGTATGCAAAACTGGAGACCAGGGATTGGGGATCGGCTTCGATGGGAGTGATGATATAATCCATGTCTATGGAAAGTTGAAGCAGGTCTTCGGTTCCGGCATGACCGGGAAAGTCGAAGATGGCAAGACCTATCTCGGTGTCATGTGAACTGACGTATTCCTTGACATCCTTTATGGCATCTTTCGGTGTTGAGCGGATGATCGGATAAGCCTGTTTTCCGAATTTGGTAAAGAATTGCGTCATCTGCCGGGATAGTTCCTCGTCATTTTCAATCATACGGCGTTCTCTTTGCCGCAGCTTGAAAAAGGACTCTTGTGTCCCGTCACAGTCCACGACCAAGAGAGAGGCTCCCTTTTCGTAATAAAGGATGGAGGCGAGGACTTCGGCAAGGGTGCTTTTGCCCACACCGCCTTTTTGAGATGCAAAGCCTAAAAATACAGGCTGTCTTGTGGATTGTTGTTTCATTGTTTCTGTTTTTTTTTTGTTTTATCTGCTTTGTGGTTTACTCTTGGCTCAGTTGATGAGTGAGTAAGTTAATCAGTCAGTCAGTAAAGGAGTCCGTCTTGACTTATTTACTGATGGACGGGCTGACTCCTGAACCGACTTACTGACCGACTCATCTACTGACTTGACGACTGACCGAGTCCTTGACCAATGAACTTATCGACTGAGCTCAGTTAGTTGGTAACAGAGTTGGTCAATGAGTGAGTCGCGACCTAAATCAGTTGCAAAGTAAGTCAGTAAATCAGTCATTTCCAACCCTTAGGGAAATTGAGGAAAATGAAAGGAAAAAGAGTGAATATCGTTGATAATGAGATATTTGAAAATCCGCCGTAACTTTGCAGACGAGAATAAAACATGGAGGTAACATCCCGAAGCAGACACCCCAAAAGGGTGGATACTTCAATCGTATCAACTCTTGATATTGGCAAGGTGTGTCTTTGTAACACAAACCGCAGTTTGTACCACAAAGACCCTTGCCCCGAGGGGGAGATGAATTCCTCCAAAGTCGTAATTAAGAAAACAGAACGGATATGGATAAGAAAGAGGAACATCGTTCAGAACGGAAAACGTCAGAAAAGCCTCGTTGGGACAACTGGCATGTACGCCTTCCCAACCCGAAAGACCAGCAGAGGGCAATTGACTTGTTTCTGCGTTCGGGTGCAGAAACCAAGTCGGATTTCGTGCGTGGACGTATTCTTGGCGAGTGTTTCAAGGTGATTACGGTGGATAAATCTGCCGTGGAATACTATCGAAAACTCTCCGAACTGACAGCACAAATCCATAAAATTGGCGTACTCTATAACCAGACCGTGCGTGCCATCAACAGCTACCACAGCGTGAAGACCGCACAAATCCTGCTTGAAAAATTGGAGAAACTCTCGGCTCAAATCGTTGCCTTGCAGGAACAGGCTATCCGTCTGACCATAGACTACCGCAAGAAATGATAGCGAAGATTTCAAGTACGGAGAACCTTGGAGGGGCACTCGGCTACAATTTCAAAAAGGTGGAGAAAGGGGAAGCGAGCATTCTTCTTGCCGCTGAGTTGTATCAGGACAGGGAGGGACGTTATACGATGGAGGAAGTGCTTGCCGACATGGAGGCATTGATACCCAAGAAATGCAGAACGAAGAAAACGGTATTCCATTGCTCCCTCAATCCGCATCCGGACGAGAAACTATGCGATGAAGCACTCACGCAGATTGCCAAGGAGTATATGGAGGCACTCGGCTACGGCAAGCAACCTTACATCGTGTTCAAGCATTGTGACATTGCCCGTGAGCATATACACATCGTGTCGCTTCGGGTGGACGGAGAGGGAAAGAAAATCAACGACAGATTTGAGAAGCGAAGAAGCAAGCAGATTACCGATGCCTTGGAAAGGAAATACGGTCTTATCCCAAGTTCAAAGGTCAGCGAGAAGGCTGAAACAGCAATGCCCAAGGTGGATATTGGTAAAGGAAACATCAAGGAGCAGGTGGCAAGTATCCTCCGCATGGTGCTGAAGCATTATCGCTTCTGTTCATTGGGCGAACTCAATGCCATTCTGAGCAAATATAACCTTGCCGTAGAAGAAGTAAAAACGGAGTTTCGGGGACGGCGATATGACGGATTGGTCTATGTGCCCACAGATAACAAGGGCAACAAGGCAGGCACACCCATCCATGCCTCGGACATCGGTCGTGGTGTGGGCTATACTGCCATACAGAACAGGATGCAGAAATCAAGACAAGCTGTCAAGCCGTTGGTACCGACTATAAGAGGCAAGGTGTTACAAACAATGCATACCTCTCCTCGGACGGAGGAAGAACTGCGACAAAGACTGGAGGAGCAGGGCTTGCGTATGGTAGTCCGAAAGAACGAAAGCGGTCGTATCTATGGCATTACCTTTATTGACGATAAAGAGGGCATTGCGCTCAATGGCTCCAGATTAGGCAAAGGATATGCCGCCAATGTGTTCAATGCCTATTTCTTAAATCCTTATCACAATCCGTTCTTGGATGAAACGCTGTATGGCAATCCGTTTGTTCGTTTGGAACAATCGCCGACCATTCAATCCTTGCAACAGAATACAGAAGAAGGCGATAACATTGTTGATGAACTTATAGAGGATATGGTGGACGAGTCATTCGGAACTATGGGCAACGATGATTGGAAGGAAGCGGCATGGCAGCGTAAGCTCCGCAAGCAAAGCAAAGTAAATATTAGACGAAGAAAACATTAAATCAACGAGCATTTCCAACTCCCCTCCCTTCGGAGGGGTTGGAGGAGGCTACAAAAACATAGCATTATGGCACAGGAAGATGATTTAAGGGCATTGGGTAAAGTCATGGACTTTATGCGGGGAATATCAGTGATATTTCTCTTAATTAACTGTTATTGGTTCTGTTATGAGGCGTTTAACGAGTGGCACTTTACGCTCGGTATCATCAACAAGATACTGATGAATTTCCAGCGTACAACGAACTTGTTTTCGTCTATCTTATGGACGAAACTATTTTGTGTGGTGTTCCTTGCTTTGTCCTGCCTTGGGACAAAGGGCGTAAAAGAGGAGAAAATCACATGGCCAAAGATTTGGACGGTACTTTTCTCCGGCTTCGTCTTTTTCTTTCTCAACTGGTGGCTATTGGCATTGCCCATCGGTAAGGTCGGGGCAGCTACGCTCTATATCTTCACGCTATCCGTTGGTTATATCTGTCTGCTGATGGGTGGCGTATGGATGAGCCGACTGCTCAAAAATAATTTGATGGACGATGTTTTCAATACGGAGAATGAGAGTTTCATGCAGGAAACAAGATTGATGGAAAATGAATACTCCGTCAATCTCCCTACGCGCTTCTACTATAAGAAGAAATGGAACAAGGGCTGGATTAACGTGGTCAATCCATTCCGTGCCTCGATGGTGCTCGGAACACCGGGTTCGGGTAAGTCGTACGCTATCGTAAACAACTATATCAAGCAGCAGATAGAAAAAGGCTTTGCCATGTATATCTATGATTACAAGTTCCCCGACCTTTCAGAGATTGCCTACAATCACCTGCTCCATCATTTGGACGCTTACAAAGTAAAGCCACAGTTCTATGTGATCAACTTCGATGATCCGAGGAAGTCACATCGATGTAATCCCATTAACCCAGCCTTTATGACGGATATATCGGACGCGTACGAGAGTGCCTATACCATTATGCTTAATCTCAACCGCTCATGGATACAGAAGCAAGGGGACTTCTTCGTGGAATCGCCCATCATCTTGCTGGCTGCCATTATATGGTTTCTGAAAATCTATGAGAACGGAAAGTATTGTACTTTCCCTCACGCCATTGAGTTCCTTAATCGTCCTTACGCACAGATATTTCCGATACTCACTTCCTACGATGAACTTGCCAACTACCTTTCGCCCTTTATGGATGCGTGGCAAGGCGGAGCGCAAGACCAGTTGCAGGGACAGATAGCCAGTGCCAAGATACCGCTATCCCGTATGATTTCACCTGCTCTTTATTGGGTGATGACGGGTGATGACTTTTCACTCGACATCAATAACCCGAATGAGCCGAAAGTCCTTGTTGTGGGGAACAACCCCGACCGTCAGAACATCTATTCAGCGGCATTGGGACTCTATAATTCTCGTATTGTCAAACTTATCAACAAGAAGAAACAACTCAAATCTTCGGTGATTATCGACGAGTTACCGACTATTTATTTTCGTGGGTTAGATAACCTCATAGCGACAGCACGAAGTAACAAGGTGGCGGTGTGTTTGGGTTTTCAGGACTTCTCGCAGCTTACTCGTGATTATGGCGATAAGGAAAGTAAGGTAATTCAGAACACAGTAGGAAACGTGTTCAGTGGGCAGGTTGTGGGCGAAACTGCCAAGACTCTCTCCGAACGTTTCGGCAAGGTGCTTCAGCAACGCCAATCTATGACCATCAACCGCAACGACAAGTCCACCTCCATTTCCACACAGATGGATAGCCTTATCCCTGCAAGTAAGATTTCCAACCTCACGCAAGGTATGTTCGTGGGGGCAGTGTCCGACAACTTTGATGAGCGTATTGACCAGAAGATCTTCCACGCAGAGATTGTGGTGGACAGTGCCAAGATCTCTGCCGAGATGAAAGCCTACCAACGGCTCACATCATATTCTTGGGGATTTAACATATTAAGCAAATAGCTCTGTTGCTCTAAAGAGGAAGAACTTAGTGTCTGTAATTCCTCTGAAAGTAGCTCTTAGCTGTTTAAGCTTTGCGTTGAAAGACTCGGCAGATGCATTAGTGAATCGAGACTCAAAGAAGTTTAGTATTCTTTCGTAGTGATTCTTAAAGGTGTTGATTACAGTTTTAAAGTGTGGAGACTCTTTATGCTCAACCTTATTGAACCACAACGCTAACTTTACTCTAGCTACATCCTTGTGATATGATGT
>NZ_AQWS01000010.1 GCF_000375405.1 Bacteroides propionicifaciens DSM 19291 = JCM 14649
CAATGCCTATCAGGGACTGGGGCATAATTTTAAATCAGTTCCTAATTATTTACAAAGAAAGGGTCAGGCTATAACAATAACCCAACCCAAGCTTAATTTACTTACACACTTCCTGAGACAGTGTCCATTTTTCGTTACTTCCCTTCCAAAAAAAACAGCTCCAACTCTGCATTAATCCAATTAATAACACAGAGTCGAAGCTGTTTCGTGGGTTATAGTTATTACATCTTTCTCTAATTCATTATTAATGATATTGTCGGGAGCCTATCCAAACAATTTCTCACTATCATTAAATTTAGCGGAAAGCCCCCTCATATCCTTGCTGATTTTCTCATTGGTGATACGAGCATATATCTGAGTTGTTTGAATATTGGTGTGTCCTAACATTTTACTAACTGTTTCAATTGGTATACCCTTTGATAATGTAACTGTAGTTGCAAAAGTATGTCTTGCAAGATGAAAAGTAAGATTCTTGGTAATACCGCATACATCACCAATTTCTTTCAGATAAGCATTCATTTTTTGATTGCTTAGAACTGGCAAAATTTTATCATCAGGAAGTTCACCTTCATATTTTTGCAATATTTTCTTAGGAATATCCATTAGAGGGACATTTACATTAACTTTGGTTTTGTGTCGTTTAGTCATAATCCAGATATTTCCATCGAAAGAGATTCTGATATGATTTTTAGTTAGTTCTTTCACATCAATGTATGCTAGTCCAGTAAAACATGAAAAAATAAATATATCTCTTACCTGTTCTAATCGTTTAGTCGGAAATTTTTTTTGGATGATTTTATTCATTTCCTGTTCTGTAAGGTATCCCCTGTCCACTTTCTTCAGTTGAATTTTATAATTAGCAAATGGATCATGAACAATTAAACCATTGTTACGAGCTAAAATAATTATTCGTTTAAAGAATTGCATGAACTTCGCCATTGTATTATGGCTCACTCTTTCCTGAGTCAAAAGATAGACTTCAAAATCACGTAAAAACATATCATTAATTGACTTCACAGCCATGTCAGATACTCGGTACTTCTTTTTGATGAAGTTTGCCACATGTTTTCTTGTTACATTATATTTCTGTAATGTAGCTGCTGATTTCGAAATTCCAACCATTGATGCCACATCCTCGTTATGTTTATCGAACAACTTTAGAATTGTCTCTCCACTTTCATCAAGGCCCAAAAACTCACCTTTGATTTTCTCTGGAGTTACAATATCAAACCGTTGTAAATCATGATAAATTCTATGCAATGATGCTTTAATATCATCCAACCTTGCATTCAGATTTCGGCTTTCAGGATTAATACCTGAAACTTTGTTTGCATTCACATCCCATTTAGATAATTGAACATGAAGTTTCGTATTAAAACGAGTATCGATACCGTCAATGGTTATTCGACACATTACCGGACATGTTCCGTCCCTCTTTTTCCTGTCTCTTCTGAGATAAAAAATCACACTAAATGTACTTTTCATAAACTCAATTTTTAAATTATAAATGTATTATATCTTTTTAAATTGAGCTAAATGCAGACTAGCCAAAACTGGACAACAAACTTCCAATGTTGGACAATTCGTCTACCAAATTGTCCAATTAAGCTATGGTAGACGAATTGGGAAATGCAAAGGGGCTTTATTTGTCTATTCCTTGTCATTCTCCCCAGCCACAAACACACAAAAAAACCGTCCAAATCTCTCAATTTGAACGGTTTGTCTATACTTTGTCGCCCTTTGTCTTGGGCTCTCAGCGGAGAGAGAGGGATTCGAACCCCCGGAGCCTCGCAGCTCAACGGTTTTCAAGACCGCCGCAATCGACCACTCTGCCATCTCTCCTGGTCAGCACTTCACTTAGCGCCTTACTTCCTTTCGAAAGCGTTGCAAAGGTACTAATCTTTTTTTTATCTCCAAACTTATGATTAGAAATTATTCAATTAATTGTAATTTTGTACCAGAAAACAGAAAGACTAGAAATGATATATCCACACAACTTCGAACAGAAAATAGGTTTTGACCAAATCAGAGAGATTCTTAAGTCAAAGTGTCTAAGCACTTTGGGAAAAGACCGCATCGATGAGATGGACTTTATGACCGATTTTGATGAGATTTCGGAACAACTTTTTCAGACCGAAGAATTTCTTCGAATTATTCGCGAGAAAGCTAATTTCCCCGATCAATACTTCTTTGACGTACGCCAATCACTCAAACGTGTACGCATTGAGGGGATGTATCTCGATGAATCGGAGATATTCGATCTTCGCCGATCACTCGATACCATTAACCAAATTGTAAACTTCCTTAAAGCCATTCCTGAAGATTGTCAGGAAGAAAAACCTGCCTATCCTCACCTCAACAAGCTTGCTGGGGATGTGTTTGTTTTTCCATCACTCGTTAAAGCCATTGATGTAATTATAGACAAGTATGGCAAAATGAAAGATAATGCTTCTCCCGAACTTATGCGCATCCGTAAAGAGTTGCTCAGCACAACCTCAGGAATATCTCGCTCCCTGAATCGAATTCTACGAGCAGCACAGTCGGAAGGAGTTGTCGATAAAGATGCTGCCCCTACTCTTCGAGACGGTAGATTGGTAATCCCCGTTGCTCCCTCTTTGAAGCGCCGAATTAAAGGGATTGTTCACGACGAGTCTGCAAGTGGTAAAACTGTATTTATTGAACCAGCCGAAGTGGTAGAAGCCAATAACCGAATCCGTGAACTTGAGGGCGAAGAACGAAAAGAGATTATTCGTATCCTAACGGAGTTTTCGACCAAACTAAGACCGTATATTGAGGAGATACTTAGCTCGTACGTGTTCCTTGCCGAAATAGATTATATACGTTCGAAAGCGCATTTAGCCAACGATATGGATGCCATTAAGCCGAGTTTAATCAACGAACCTATTATCAGCTGGGGAGCTGCAATCCACCCACTCTTAGCCAAAGCCCTTCAGAAACAAGGAAAAAAAGCTGTCCCACTCGACATCGAACTCAATGCAAAACAACGAATATTGCTAATCTCAGGACCAAATGCTGGAGGTAAATCGGTTTGTCTTAAAACAGTCGGACTGCTACAGTATATGCTACAATCGGGTATGCTTATCGCTCTACATGAAAGCAGTAAAACTGGTATATTCAAGAGTATCCTTATGGACATTGGCGATGAACAATCACTCGAAGACGATCTGAGTACCTACTCTTCTCACCTAACCAACATGAAAGCGATGGTCAAGAATGGTGATAAAGAGAGTCTACTGCTTATTGATGAGTTTGGTAGTGGAACAGAGCCCCAAATCGGAGGTGCAATAGCCGAAGCTTTACTCAAGCAATTTAACCTACTGGGTACCTATGGTGTGATTACAACCCACTACCAGAATCTGAAACACTTTGCCGAAGACCACGAAGGGATTGTCAATGGAGCGATGCTCTACGACCGTCACCACATGCAAGCCCTGTTCCGACTCGAAATCGGTAACCCCGGTAGCTCATTTGCGGTAGAGATTGCCCGTAAGATTGGTCTACCCGAAAACATCATAGCCGATGCTTCGGACCTTGTAGGAGCTGAATATATCAATGCGGATAAATACCTTCTAGATATTGTGCGAGACAAACAATATTGGGAACGCAAACGTCGAAATATTCGTCAGCAGGAGAAACAGATGGAAGATGCTCTCGAAAAGTATACTGCGGACATTGCCAAGCTTCAAAAAGAGAAAAAAGAGATTATCCGTCAATCAAAACAAGAGGCTGAAAGCCTACTAAGCGAAACCAATGCGCGAATTGAGAACACCATTCGTACAATAAAAGAGGCCCAAGCCGAAAAAGGTAAAACAAAAATAGTTCGCCAAGAGCTAGATGAATTTAGAGCACGTATTGCCCAGATGGAGGCCGACGAGAAGCAAGATAAGATTTCTCGAAAGATGCAGCAGCTCATCGAAAAACAAGAGCGAAAGAAAAATAAACCCGATAAAGCAACTACCAATCAACCCGTGGTAATTGCTAAAAAGGAAGAACCTATTAAGGTAGGAAGCAGAGTACGCATGAAAGGACAACGCACAACTGGCGAGGTACTAGAGATTAATAACAAGAACGCAACCGTGCTCTTTGGCTCAATAAAAACAACCACTAAGCTCAATAGGCTCGAAAACAGTGATTCCATTGAAACACCACAAGCCTCGACCACCTATATTAGTAGCGATACCAACGAGAACATCAGAGAGAAGAAGCTAAACTTTAAGCAAGATATCGATTTGCGTGGAATGCGTGGAGACGAAGCTTTGCAAGCCGTAACTTATTTCATTGATGACGCTATTTTGGTTGGTGTCAACCGCGTTAGCATTCTGCACGGCACTGGTACTGGCGCATTACGTTCACTCATCAGAGACTACCTTTCGGGGATAAATGCGGTCAAATCTTATCGTGACGAACACGTTCAACTCGGTGGCTCAGGAATTACGGTAGTAGAGTTTTAATCAAGAAAACAAATCGTAATTCATTGAAGGACTCCTATATTGATTATCTTTGCTTATATCAGCAATATCAATATAGGAGTTATGAAAAACAATTTATTAAACGAAACATTCAGTTATAACGGAGAGGTCACCACACCCACCTCCATACAGCTTATATCCTACTCGTCCAAAGGCATTAATACCAAAACCCTTGACAATTGGGATGAAGAACATGTTTTCAGTTCGAATGAAACCTATTGGATACGTGTTGATGGGCTTAGCGAAGTGAGTGTCATCGAGAAAATAGCTAAGCATGTAGAGCTCGACTTTCTGCTTACTCAAGATATTCTCAATGTAAATCACCCTAGTAAAATCGAAGAGTACGAGACTTTCGTACTGGCTGTCTTAAAGTATTTTGAACTCGACCAGGATAATAACTACATACCCCTGCAGATATCTATAGTCTTGGGTAGTAACTACATCATAACCTTTTGCGAACGTACACCCCCATTTCTGGATGAGGTAATGGCCGCCATCAACGATGACGTTCTTCACCTACGAAAAAGAGGTTCCGACTACCTTATGAGTGTAATTATTCACAGTATAATCGGCAATTACACTGCTGCACTGATGGAACTCAACGACTCTCTTGAAGATTTAGAAGACCAACTACTCACGGTCAATACACCACGAAATATGGGGGTAACTATACAATCAAAACGACGAGATTACATCAAGTTTAAGAAGGCTATTTTACCTCTTAAAGATCAGTATGCTCGACTTCTACGCACAAATAACCGAATTATATCCCCCAAGAATAAAGCATTTTTCAATGACGTAAACGACCACTTACAATTCGTGCTACAAAACATCGAGATGGGACGTGAACTACTAACTACCCTAGTCGATTTATATATGTCGAATAACGATTTAAAAATGAACGATATAATGAAACGATTGACAATTGTTTCTACTATCTTTATACCACTGACATTTTTGGTTGGGGTATGGGGAATGAATTTCATCGAAATGCCCGAACTTAAATGGGAGTTTGGATATTTAATGGCATGGGCCATCATGTTCATTGTAGGTTTAATTATTTTCTTTTATTTTAAGATTAAGAAATGGTACTAAAAAATTGTAGCTCTTGCGGAAATAATTTGAGTAATAATAATCTGAAATCGAATAAGCCGATAATGATGAAGTCTATCAAAGAACTTTATCGCATTGGTACAGGACCTTCGAGCAGTCATACTATGGGACCAAGAAAAGCTTCTGAGCTCTTTCTCGAAAAACATCCTTCGGCCAAACGTTTCAAAGTAATTCTATATGGTAGCCTTGCGGCAACAGGCAAAGGACACATGACCGATGTTGCCATCATCGATACCTTAGAACCACACGCTCCGATAGAGATTGAGTGGAAACCCGAAATATTTTTACCCTTCCACCCCAACGGAATGACATTCAAAGCCTTCGATGCCAACAACAAAGAAATGGACGAATGGACAATTTATAGTGTTGGAGGTGGTGCACTGGCCGAAGAGGGAGACCAATCGCACGTTCAAACCAGGGATGTTTATTCCATGAGTAGCATGACTCAAATCATGGAATGGTGTCAACGCACAGGCAAGACCTATTGGGAATACGTAAAAGAGTGCGAAGATTCTGATATCTGGGACTACCTTGCCGAGGTTTGGAAGACCATGAAAGACTCAATCCAACGTGGTCTGAACGCCGAAGGTGTTTTGCCTGGTCCACTCTGCATTCGCAGAAAAGCTGCTGCATACAACATCAAAGCGTCTGGTTACACACGCTCTCTTCAATCTCGTGGATTAATTTTCTCCTATGCACTTGCTGTTAGTGAAGAAAATGCTTCGGGAGGAGAGATCGTAACCGCACCAACTTGTGGTTCTTGTGGAGTAATGCCTGCTGTGCTGTACCACCTCGAACAAAGTAGAGAGTTTAGCGAATTAAGAATTTTAAGAGCCTTAGCTACTGGCGGGCTTATAGGAAATATAGTTAAACACAATGCTTCTATTTCTGGAGCAGAAGTGGGTTGTCAAGGTGAAATTGGTGTAGCTTGTTCAATGGCTGCTGGAGCTGCAAACCAACTTTTTGGTGGTAGCCCTGCACAGATAGAGTACGCTGCCGAAATGGCTTTAGAACATCACTTAGGAATGACTTGCGACCCCGTATGTGGACTTGTACAGATTCCTTGTATCGAAAGAAATGCATTTGCTGCGGCTCGTGCTTTAGATGCTAATATATTCTCAACCTTCTCGGACGGAATACACCGCATCTCTTTTGACCAAGTAGTTCAGGTAATGAAACAAACAGGTCACGACCTACCTTCACTATACAAAGAGACAAGCCAGGGTGGTTTAGCGCTCAACTATACCCCTATGTAAGTTTCACTTACGGGTAAATCAGACTAAAAACGAGTAAGTCATTTAGTAGTAACGAGCCACTGGCTCCAAGTAAACCACCTACCCGTAAGGATAGCCTATCCTAGAGTAGAAATAGCAATAAAAACAAATAAGCTCGGAGTTGAATAAATTATTCACTCCGAGCTTATTGTTTTATTACCCAACGTATTTAAACGTTTAAACTTAAAACCTTACTTTTCCTTTTTTATCAAATCGGATAGCTAAATCGCTTTCGAGTTCTACCTCATAACCGCTTTTTTCCACTTCTATCTGTGTGATATGATCGCCAGGAAAGTTCTCAACGATATACTTGGTGATTTCTGCAGGGATAAGCAACGTAGGTACTGGATCTTTAATACAGTCTACCAAAAACCAATTTCCCTTATGGTCAAAAAGTATAGTATAATCACCCTCAAATCGAACATCAAAAACCTTAGATTCAAAAGTCTCTTCTTCGAGAACAATCTTAACAATATTCGACTTTGGAAAATGGGTCTTAATCATCTTCTGAGCATTTGCTGGCAATTGCTCTATATCACTTGGCAACGTTTTACCTGCAAACAAACCAATTGAACATAACAGAAAGGTAAATAACAGCGTTATCTTTTTCATAAAAAATTTAGTTTGGTTTATATTTATAAGGTAAAGTTAATTATTATTTCGAAAGTTGGGCAACACCCTCACGCAATCTTTTCTCATAGGCCTTAAATTGAGAAGAAGTCATAATCTTCTTTAACTCACCCTTGTACTGATCAACCTGAGATGATAGCTCCTGAATCCTGGCCTCACGATGTAAGGTGGGATTTGCAAGGTATAGGCTATCCACTCCACGAGATCTCCCTCTGTAATCAGCACGTTTATTACGCACATTTTTTTTATTAGTTCCAGAATTTGTATTATTACTCAACCATTTTTTATTGAGTTCGAGCAATGATTTTTGCTGTGTCTCGTTCAACTTATAAGTCGAGATCATTACACCTGTTAGCTTTTCGGCACGCATATCGAGCCTTTCGGTCTGCGTCAATCGGGTTCTATGAGGTCTTTTACGATTCTGAGCCTCTATATTTACGGTAGTTAGCAGTAACACTGCTAAAATTAAAATAGTCTTTCTCATCATTATTGTCTTTAATTAATAATCTAATAAAATACTGTTGCAACTATTAATTAGACGCAAAATAGATGATAAGGTTTAATGGAGTGACTTAGTTTTAACATAAACGATAAGACTTAAGGATACAAAAAAAGCAAGCACTTGAGTAAAGTACTTGCTTTTTTAGCTCTCGGTAATAAGTTATTACTCAGCTGATTCTTCAGCTTCAGCAACCTCTTCTTCTTTAGCTGCAAAATCACTGATACCGTTTTCGATAAGCAGATTATACCAGCTAATTAATTTTTTGATGTCACTTGCATATACACGGTCTTCGTCGAAATCAGGAAGAACTTCTTGCAAATAAGCTTTCAACTCATTAGAAGATGCTTTTTTACCATTAATTGAAGTTACTTTACCTTCTTCTTTAGCTTTCATAGCTTCAAGAACTTCAGCTAAAGGCACTTCAGAATCGTGTGTATACATAGCGATATCGCCCAATGAAATTATTTTATCGGCAGAGTAAGCCGGCATACGTTTCTTGTCAGCACTAATAGTTTCTACGATAAGCATATTCTTACCTTGTGAAACTAACTTATATAAGCCGGGTTTTCCAGCAATTGATAAAATTGTCTTTAACATGTTCTCTAAATTAAATTCTTTATATCTTACAAAAATAGCACACCAATGTGAGACAAGCAACGATATATTCAAGAGATTCTTGAATTATAATCATTATTCTATTTTTTGAGGAGATCGCCAACCATCTGCAATACTTGTGGAAGCAATGGATCTTGGTGATCGTTACGAATAACATAATCGACTTGCTCCATTTTCCACTCATCAGAAGCTTGTGCCAAAATGCGTTTTTTTATCAGTTCATGTGTAGAGTTATCGCGTGCCACAGCCCGATTAATACGCATAGTTTCGGGTGCATAAACCAATACGGAGTAGTCAACTGCATCCAAGAAATTGGCTTCAAAAAGGATCGCCGACTCAAAACTCAAGATTTCTGCCTGATTATGAAATGCACACCAACGCTCAAAATCAACTCGTACACGTGGGTGTACAATCTGATTAATTCGAGCTGTATTACCAGGATTGTCAAAAAGATAAGCTGCAATGCATTGCTTATTTAGCTTACCATCAATATAAGATTGCTCACCCAATAGTTTTTTTATGTCGTTGATAATCCTATCATCACTCACCATTAGGCTTTTAGCCCTATCATCAGCAATATATACAGGATATCCTAAAGCCTTTAGGATGCGCGATAAAACACTTTTACCACTCCCTATGCCACCAGTAATTCCAAGTTTAATCATACGAATTAGTTGTTTTTTGTTCGATAAGAAAATCAACTTTACGAGGTGATACGCGTAGGCGTTGAACCCCCTGAGGGAACTTAGTTATCCGTAGTGTATAAGTCTCGGTAGTGAGATCTAATAGCTCTTGATAATCAATATCTACCATAAAATCGGCTGCTGAATAACGGTTAAAAGAACGCGTACCCACTTGAAATATTATATCAACAGCTGAAGGAAAAGTACGAAGTATCTTATCAGATGGAAAATTGGTTCCATGAAGTGGAACTCGAACCGTTTTTTCGGTAAGTATATCAATGGGAAGTTCCACCTGAATCTCTTCGGGTAGGTATTTTACACCTTTAATATACGCTAAGGGGACTTTAAGACTCGTAGAATCTGTTAAGTTGAGCTGCTCAATATCAGAAGTGTAAGCCACATTAATCTGCGATAATAGATCTGCAGGTGCATAGATCGAAACAGAGTCAGGTCGGATTATAGTATCTGTAATGATATATTGAGAATTAGCTTCAATCTTACCTTTTAGGCCTACAGGCACACGCTTAGCTACACCTCTAGCAAAGATAAATTCGAGTGAATCGGGCTCTATAGCCAATAATTTGGTAGAGGCACTAAACTTAGAAGCAATTCTTTTCTCTAAGATTGTTGTAGCCAACTTAACCTCATTCATATTCCTTTTAGAAAAGGCTGTAAAATCAATCTCGACTGGTGATAAATTACCACCTACAATATAATTTAATAAGACTGTTCCCTTATCTCTAACTTTAATATCAAGAGCCTCTACTCTATTGCTAGTTAAGACTAGGTTGTCGGGGACATGTATAAGCTTAACAGGGACTCTAAAGTCTCTATCATACTCATCATTTAGAGTTTGCAACAGCCAAAAAACAGACGCAATAGCAAAAAACAATAAAAAAATAAAGAACTCTCTACTCTTTGGTCTGAGCAGAAAGTTCTTTACCTTATTAAATATCCTTTGAAAGGCTGTATTTATGTTCTGAATGTTGAACATAGTTTATTCTCCTTTCAACTATTTCTTTTTTTCTTGAACTGTTGGCTTTGCAAAAATAGAGCTAACGTCAATCATAATCTTAACGTTATTAGCTATTTGAAGCTCAACCATTGTACCATCGATGTTTTTGATTACACCATGAATACCACCAGCGGTGATAACTTCTTGATTAACTTCTAGGGTTTTACGGAAGTTAGCAATCTCTTTTTGTTTTTTATTCTGTGGACGAATCATAAAAAAGTAGATAATCAGGAACATAGCACCTAACATAATCCACATAGGAATACTACTTTGTTGCCCTGCTGCTTGTAATAAAATGTTCATAAAGTTCATATTTCTTTTTTTAAATTATAGCTATAACTTTGAGTATATAACAAAGTTATTAGTTTTTAATTAATTTGTCTTCTTTTTTGAGTTCATTTACTATAGAATCTAACGTTCCATTAATAAAAGAGCCACTTTTTTGCGTACTATACAGTTTAGCTAAATCAAGATACTCGTTAAATGTTACATTTAAAGGTATGTTTGGAAAGTGATTAACTTCGGCAAGAGCACATTGCATTAATACAACATCCATAAGGGCAACACGATCAAGATCCCAGTTTTTGGTATTTTTACCAATCAAGCTACGATATTCATCGCCATTCTCAATGGTGTAACGAAACAGATTCACTGCAAACTCACGATCTTCATCATCTTTGTATTCACCTAAGAGAGGTTGATCTGCACCATTTTTATCTTCAAAACGTTTGATTGTTTTAAGAACAAAAGTATCAACAATCTCCTTATCGTCATTCCAATAAAGACTCATGTCTTCTAATGTTTCATCTAGAGATTCGCTAGGACAAATGTAGTTTTTGTAAAGTTTTCTCCACAATTCCTTGTCATCTTCGTAAGTAGAAGTAGCAGATGCCATGTACTTTTTGTAGGTTGTAGAGTTCGTGATAAGCTCATAAAACTCTTTAACGGTGTTAAGATCGTCGCCCCAAGTACGTTTTTGGACCTCTTTATATTCCAATAAATCCTTGTTAGCAGCAAGCTGAGCAATGAACTTATTTTGAATAAACTTTAAATTGGGATTTAAATCTTCAGGAGTAGGAACTAATTTAGATTTCGACTTTTCGATACGGTTTTCAGCAAACTCTGTAATGGCTACCATTAAAAGTAGAAGATAATTATACAAATCGTGCGCTTTAGAAAGGCTAAAAAGCAGCTCTTTCTCAGCAGCTTTGATCGTTTTATCACCATTTTGATAGTATGCATAAACTATCTGTATCAATTTCAGACGAATAAGAACTCTGTTAATCATAATTTAATACAATATATAATGCGGTTATTAACAAGAAGCAAAAGTAGTTATTTTAGAGCATTAAACGCATAAAAAACATTTTTTTTATGTCTTATTTTATTCTTATCGCATTTTCTTTTGAGAGTATCAAAAAATTATCGAATTTTGACACCGATTTATAAACTGATCTATATATAAAGAGAATGGAAGACTTAAAGATGAATAACGACGCAGTTTTTAATGATAAAGAAATAATCTTTTCAAAAGCTATTAAAGCAGGTAAACGAATCTATTATCTTGATGTAAAAAGGAATAGAAAAGACGAACTTTTTTTAGCTATAACAGAGAGTAAGAAAACAGTTACTGGCGAAGGCGAAAACGCTAGAGTGAGCTTTGAAAAACATAAGATTTTTCTTTATAAAGAAGATTTCGAAAAGTTTTCACAAGGCTTCCAAGAAGCACTTAGCTACATTGAAGAAAAGCAAGGAAAGCATGATCCATTAAGCATGAACTATAATTCTGAATCAACCGATGAATCAGAAAAACTCATGGTAGAATCAGAACTTGGTAACAATGAGATAAAAATAGATATAGACTTTGAGTAAAAAAGTTTGAATATTGAGATTTTATCACTATTTTTGCACCGCTTTTTACAGCATACTATGTGAGTAGTCACATCGTGTAATGGTAAATTAAGCAATTTAGAACTTAATTTTAGAGTAACACAAAAAAAGATTTAAAATGAAATCAATCGCAATTAACGGCTCATCAAGAGTTATTGCTGAGCGTTCATCAGAACAAGCTAGAGCAATCAAAGAAATCCGTGCAAACGGTGGTATCCCATGTGTATTATATGGTGGTGAAACAAACGTTCACTTTGTTGTAGAAGCAAGCAATGTTCGTCATTTAGTTTATACTCCTGACATTTTTGTTATCGATCTTGAGATTGATGGTAAAACTACTAAGGCGATCCTTAAAGATATCCAATTTCACCCAGTTACAGATGCTATCCTTCACATTGACTTCTATGAAGTAAGTGAAAATGAGCCAATCGTAATGGAAGTACCTATTAGACTTACAGGTCTTGCTAAAGGTGTTAAAGCTGGGGGTAAACTTCAACCACAAACTAGAAAACTGAAAGTTAAAGCTCTATACAATCACATCCCTGAAAGATTGATGATTGATGTATCTAACCTTGACCTTGGTAAAACTATCAAAGTAGGTGAAGTATCTTTCGAAAACCTTGAAATTTTAAATGCAAAAGCTGCTGTAATCTGTGCCGTAAGATTGACACGTGCTGCAAGAGGTCTTGCAGGTGCTGCAGAGAAATAATGAAATATTTAATTGTTGGATTGGGTAATATTGGTCCTGAGTACCACGAGACCCGACACAATATAGGATTTATGATATTGGACGCTTTTGCTAAAGCGTCCAATGTTGTTTTTAGTGACAACAGATATGGAGCAGTCGGCACAACCTCCATCAAAGGACGTCAACTCATATTATTGAAGCCTTCAACTTATATGAACCTAAGCGGGAATGCTGTTCGTTACTGGATGCAAAAAGAGAAAATTCCGTTAGAAAACGTCTTAATCTTAGTAGATGATTTAGCACTACCCTACGGTACACTTAGGCTAAAAAGCAAGGGAAGCGATGCAGGTCACAACGGCCTAAAACACATTGCACAAATCTTGGGAACACAAAACTATGCTCGTTTACGATTTGGAATCGGCAGTGAGTTTAGTCGTGGACACCAAATAGATTACGTACTTAACCCATTCTCTAGCGAAGAGCTATCAGAAATGGATGAGCATATAAAAGTAGCACAAGACATTATTAAAAGTTTTTGCTTAGCTGGGATAGACATTACAATGAACCAGTTTAACAAAAGAAAATAATAAATTAAAATACAATATTATGGCTGAAGCACGATTGGATAAATGGTTATGGGCAGTCCGAATATTTAAGACACGCTCAATAGCAGCTGATGCTTGCAAAAAAAACCGAATCTCGGTAAATAATGCACCAGCAAAACCCTCGAAAGTAATTAAAGAGGGAGACATCGTTAGTGTTAGGAAGCCTCCTATAACCTATTCCTTTGAAGTTTTAAAAACTATCGACAAACGCGTAGGCGCAAAACTAGTCGATGAGATGAGAAAAAATGTTACCCCAGCCTCAGAGTACGAATTACTCGAAAGCGCTCGAATCGGTGGTTTTATTGATCGAGCCAAAGGGACTGGACGACCAACCAAAAAAGACAGAAGACAGATTGAAGATTTTTCTGAACTTACCTTCTTTGGTGATTTTGATGAAGATTGGGACGAGGAGTAATCCTAACACCTTTATATACAGATATAAAAACTCCTGATTGAACTATAGTGTTTAATCAGGAGTTTTTGGTTTGTTTCTATATCTGTTATTTATTTGCGGAAAGGGGGCTTACTAATCTTAGCCTTAAGGCTTCTATTTCTTACCTGAATAAAGATTTCCGTACCCTCAGTGGCATGTTCTGTCTTAACATACCCCATACCGATTCCGATTTTAAGTGAAGGCGACATCGTCCCAGATGTTACCTCACCAATAACTTCACCATCAGCATCAACGATAGGATACCCTTGACGAGGCACACCCTTATCTTCGAGTACAAAAGCGATAAGTTTGCGCTTTACACCGTCAGCTTTTTGTTTCTCTAAAATCTCACGTCCAATAAAGTTTTTGCCTTCAACGAACTTAGTAATCCAACCCAATCCTGCCTCAAGCGGTGTAGTTGTGTCGGACATATCATTGCCATAAAGGTTAAAACCCATTTCTAAACGTAGTGTATCGCGAGCACCAAGACCAATAGGCTGAATTCCGAACTCCTCACCAGCATCAAAAATAGCATCCCAAATCTGCATCGCATGCTCTGGGTAAAAATAAAGCTCAAAACCTCCAGCACCAGTATAACCAGTATTAGAGATGATAACATCCGACACACCAGCTAACTCATCAACAACAAAGCTATAATAAGGAATATCCTTGAGATCAACCTTAGTCAGCTTCTGAAGTGTATCAATAGCTTTAGGTCCTTGAACAGCTAGTTGAGCCATCCATGAAGAGGCATTGTCAAGCTCAGCACCAACTGTATTTTGAGCTACACACCATTTCCAATCTTTCTCGGTATTCGAGGCATTAACAACCAAGAGGTATTTCTCTTCGTCATATTTATAAACCAAAAAGTCGTCAATTATACCACCATTCTCGTTTACGAAACAAGAATACTGGATCTTACCAACCTTAAGTTTGTTTACATCGTTTGAGGTAACACGTTGCAAAAAGTCAAGGGCTTTACTTCCCTTTACCCAAATTTCGCCCATATGCGAAACATCAAACACTCCTACTCCCGAGCATACGGTTAGGTGTTCATCTATTATACCTTGATATTGGATGGGCATGTCAAAGCCTGCAAATTCATGCATTTTTGCTCCCAACTCAATATGTTTCTGTGTAAATGGTGTGGTCTTCATGTTATTTTTTTTTATAGTTAAAAGTCAGATTAATATTATTGATTAGACCTTCGCTATTCGTTGAACTAGTTCTACGATAACTTTGGTGGCTTTTTCCATATTTTGAATAGGCACAAACTCATATCTCCCGTGAAAGTTTAAGCCTCCGGCAAAGATATTAGGACAAGGTAAACCCTTGAATGAAAGTTGAGCACCATCAGTACCTCCACGAATCGCTTTAATATTGGGTTCTACACCAACAGTTTTCATAGCTTCGGCAGCCAAGTCAATAATATGCATCATAGGTTCAATCTTTTCACGCATATTGTAATATTGGTCTTTCAATTCCAAATCAACCGTACCTGAACCCAATTCGGCATTCAATCTCTTGACAAACTCAGTCACTTTTTGCTTACGCTCTTCGAATATTTTACGATCGTGATCACGTATAATATAAGTCAGGGTTGTTTTATCAACTCCTCCTTCAATACCTACAAGGTGATAAAAACCTTCGTATTTATCAGTGTGTTCAGGTGTTTCGTGACGTGGAAACATCGAAATTAGCTGATTAGCGATTGTAATTGAGTTAATCATCTTATTTTTAGCATACCCTGGATGCACATTACGGCCTTGTATTGTAATAACAGCCGAAGCAGCATTGAAGTTTTCAAACTCCAGCTCTCCTAGCTCACCGCCATCCATTGTGTAAGCCCATTCACAGCCAAATTTCTCAACGTCAAACTTGTGAGCACCGAGACCTATTTCCTCATCTGGATTAAAACCAACTCGGATTTTACCGTGTTTAATCTCTGGGTTATTAATAAGGTACTCCATAGCAGTAACAATTTCAGCAATTCCAGCCTTATCATCAGCTCCTAGAAGCGTGTGACCATTGGTCACAATTAAGTCTTCACCTTTATGATTCAAAAGCTCAGGAAACTGTTTGGGTGAAAGTATGATGTTTTCTTTATTGCATAGAATGATATCACTCCCATCATATTTTTCTACAATTCTGGGAGAAACATCTTTGCCCGTCATATCAGGACTCGTGTCTAAATGAGCAATAAAGCCAACAGTAGGTACATCCTTATCTATATTAGATGGCAAAGTAGCAAACAGATAGCCATTCTCATCAAGAGTAACTTCACTAAGCCCTAGTGCGATTAGCTCTTCTTTAAGGTATTTGGCAAATACCATTTGACCAGGAGTACTTGGTGTTATATTAGTGGTGTCATCAGACATCGTATCAAAGCTAACATACTTCAAAAAACGTTCTGTTATTGTCATATTATATTATTTTAATTTTAAACTTATCTATTTGTAAAAATAGACAATGGCACCTTATAAAACAAATTGATATCTGCATTTGATTGGCGAATTTGCTCATTTAAGCCTATCAAATGAATATTTCTTGCTTTTAGCTCAATTCAGAAGCACCTTGCCACCTCAAAACTACCCTGAGAGCTCCCTCTTATAAAGATATAGGCCACCTATAAATAATATTCTTTATTTATTACGCTTGTCAGCAAAAAATTGACTATTTTTACGGACAATAATTAATAGGTTATTAACTGTTTTAATTAAAACTAATAATGAGAATAGAAAAAATAGTAGGTAGAGAGATTCTTGATTCAAGAGGTAACCCTACAGTAGAAGTTGACGTACATTTAGAGTGTGGAATCATGGGACGTGCATCTGTTCCATCAGGTGCATCAACTGGTGAGCATGAAGCTTTAGAACTTCGCGATGGTGACAAAAACCGTTACTGCGCAAAAGGTGTACTTAAAGCTGTTGCTAATATCAATGATATTATCGCTCCTGAGTTAATCGGTGCTTCAGTTATTGAACAAAGAGCTATCGACCACAAAATGCTAGAACTAGATGGTACTAAAACTAAGTCAAAACTTGGTGCTAACGCTATCCTAGGTGTTTCTCTTGCAGTTGCTAAAGCTGCTGCAGCTTATTTAAAAATACCATTATACCGTTACATTGGTGGTACTAACACTTATGTTATGCCAGTTCCAATGATGAACATCATCAATGGTGGTTCTCACAGTGATGCTCCTATCGCTTTCCAAGAATTCATGATTCGCCCAGTTGGTGCTAAATCATTCAAGGAAGCTTTACGTATGGGTGCTGAAATTTTCCACGCACTTAAGAAAATTCTTAAAGACAGAGGTTTAAGTACAGCTGTTGGTGACGAAGGTGGTTTTGCTCCTGAAGTAGAAGGTACTGAAGATGCTCTTAACTCTATCATCGCTGCTATCAAAGCTGCAGGATACGAGCCTAAGAAAGATGTTACTATCGCTCTTGACTGTGCTGCTTCTGAATTCTTCAAAAATGGTGTTTACGACTACTCACTTTTCGAAGGCGAGCACGGTAAAAAACGTTCTTCAGAAGAACAAGCTGCTTACCTAGAAGAATTGATGACAAACTTCCCTATCGATTCTATCGAAGATGGAATGGACGAAAACGACTGGGACGGATGGAAAAAACTTACTGAAAAAATTGGTGACAAATGTCAACTAGTAGGTGATGACTTATTCGTAACTAACGTTGACTTCTTGTCAAAAGGTATCGAGCAAGGTTGTGCTAACTCAATCTTGATCAAAGTTAACCAAATTGGTACACTTTCTGAGACACTTGATACTATCGATATGGCTCACCGTCACGGTTACACTTCTGTAACTTCACACAGATCTGGTGAAACAGAAGATGCTACAATCGCTGACATCGCAGTTGCTACAAACAGCGGTCAAATCAAGACTGGTTCATTGAGTCGTTCAGACCGTATGGCTAAATACAACCAACTACTTCGTATCGAAGAAGAACTTGGCGATCTAGCTGTTTATGGTTTCAAAAAACTTCGTTAATCTATCTGATTAATAAATAGCATATTTTACCCCCTTAAAGTTTCATCTTAAAACTTTAAGGGGGTATTTTATATTTTCTCAAATTTATACTATTCCCTAATAATTGTATTATCTTTGTGAGTATTGAGCGTGTTGCTCTTCGCAACTGGCTCGCAGCAGGGCTAAAACCTGCATTAACGCGAGAAAGTTTAGTTTCTTAATCTTAATCGTTAATTTTAGAACTACATGATCCTTTTTTTTAAAACGACCAACGAGACCCTTATTGCGGTAAACTGCAATCAAGACTTACCTCCTGCAGACAAAGAGAAATTAGCCTGGTTATTTAGCGAGGCAATCCCATTAGAAGAAGAAACCATATCGGGTTATCTTGTGGGACCCAGACCTGAAATGATCACTCCTTGGAGTACAAACGCCGTAGAAATAACCCAAAACATGGGGATACAAGGAATAGAACGAATTGAAGAATTCTATCCTGTAGAAAACGAACGCGCTGATTACGACCCTATGCTACAGCATTTATACGAAGGTCTTAATCAGCGCATTTTTATTTCTCAGAGAATTCCTGAACCCATTAAGACTATCGAGGATATTACTCTGTACAACGAACAAGAAGGCTTAGCGATGTCAATTGAAGAGATCGATTATCTAAAACAATTAGAAACTGACCTTGGACGCAAACTGACAGACTCTGAAGTTTTCGGATTCGCACAAATCAACTCAGAACACTGCCGCCATAAGATATTTGGTGGAACCTTTATTATCGACGGACAAGAAAGAGAATCATCGCTCTTTGATATGATTAAAAAAACAACTCGGGAGAATCCCAACGCAGTTGTATCGGCATACAAAGATAACGTAGCTTTCTCGAGAGGACCAAAGGTAGAACTCTTCGCACCTACCCAACACAGCACTTCAGACTATTTCACCACACGAGAGATTGAGAGCGTAATCTCACTCAAAGCCGAAACTCATAACTTCCCAACAACCGTAGAGCCCTTCAACGGTGCATCAACTGGTACAGGCGGTGAAATTAGAGACCGTATGGCTGGCGGAAAAGGATCATGGCCCATTGCAGGTACAGCAGTATATATGACTTCTTATACAAGAGTAGAAGATGATCGCAAATGGGAACATATACTACCCGTTCGTAATTGGTTATACCAAACTCCTATCGAAATCTTAATTAAAGCATCTAATGGTGCTTCTGATTTTGGTAATAAGTTTGGACAACCCCTAATCTGTGGTTCGGTTCTTACTTTTGAGCACACCGAAAACAACGAGGTTTACGGATACGATAAAGTGATTATGCTTGCTGGCGGTGTAGGTTACGGCCGCAAAGAAGACAGCATAAAAGGTAAACCCGAAAAAGGAAATAAAATAGTAGTGCTCGGTGGTGACAACTACCGCATCGGACTTGGTGGTGGTTCTGTATCATCTGTTGATACCGGACGATACAATAGCGGTATTGAGCTCAATGCTGTCCAACGTGCCAATGCTGAGATGCAAAAAAGAGCAAACAACGTTATACGTGCGCTTACTGAACAAGAGCACAACCCCATTATTTCAATTCATGACCACGGATCAGCAGGACATGTTAACTGCTTATCAGAGCTTGTTGAAGGCTGTGGTGGTGAGATTGATATGACTAAGCTTCCAATTGGTGATAAAACATTATCTGCCAAAGAGATTATAGCTAACGAGTCGCAAGAACGTATGGGCTTACTAATTGAAAAAAAGGCTATTGAGCAGGTTCAAAAAATAGCTGAACGTGAAAGAGCACCCATGTATATAGTTGGTGAAACTACAGGTGACGACCGCTTTAGCTTTGTGCAAGGCGATGGTGTACGCCCATTTGATCTAAGTATGGAACAAATGTTTGGTTCATCACCCAAAACCATCATGGACGATAAAACGGTTGAACGCAACTACGAAATGCCAACCTATGAAATAAGCAAGCTCAACGAATATCTTGACGATGTATTACAACTTGAAGCTGTTGCTTGTAAAGATTGGCTTACTAATAAGGTAGACCGTTCGGTAACAGGTAAAGTAGCGCGTCAACAATGTCAAGGTGAAATTCAACTTCCACTTAGCGACTGTGGTGTTGTAGCTTTAGACTATAAAGGCAAAAAAGGTATTGCAACCTCTATAGGACATGCCCCACAAGCCGGCCTAGCAAACCCTGCACATGGATCAGTCTTAGCAGTAAGTGAAGCATTAACTAATCTTATATTCGCTCCCCTAACCGATGGCTTAGATACTGTATCACTATCGGCGAACTGGATGTGGCCTTGTCGTTCTCAACAAGGAGAAGACGCTCGTCTATATACAGCAGTAGAAGCTTTGAGCAACTTCTGTTGTGACTTAGGCATTAATGTACCTACAGGTAAGGACTCCCTTTCGATGACACAGAAATATCCTAATGGAGATCGTGTTATTGCACCTGGAACAGTTATAGTTTCGGCAATGGGCGAAGTATCTGATGTTAAGAAAGTGGTTTCTCCAGTAATGGTAAATAAACCTAAGACATCATTCTACCATATTGACTTCAGCTTCGATGAACTCAAACTTGGAGGTTCTGCATTTGCTCAAACTCTAGGCAAGGTGGGACAAGACGCACCGACAGTTCAAAACACTGAGTATTTTAAAGATGTTTTCAATGCTGTACAAGGCTTAATAAACAAAGGCCATATCTTATCAGGTCACGATATATCTGCTGGAGGTTTAATCACAGCACTACTCGAAATGTGCTTTGCAAATACCGACGGTGGTATGGAAATCAACTTGGATGTATTCGCCGAAGAAGACTTAATTAAGATTCTTTTTGCTGAAAACCCAGGAATCATCGTTCAGATTGAAGATAAGAAAGCTGATAGCCTACTCGATCTTTTAGAAGAAGAAGGAGTTGGTATTGTTCGCATCGGGCGTCCTACAGACGAAAGACATATCCTTGTGAGCAAAAACAAAGCAACCTACCAGTTTGGCATCGATTATTTACGAGACGTATGGTATTCTAGCTCATACATCATGGATAAACACCAATCTCAAAATGGCATGGCCAAAGAGCGTTTTACAAACTATAAAGAACAACCATTAGAATTTGCTTATCCACCTCATTTTAGTGGTAAACTAGCTCAATATAAGCTGAATGCTAACCGTACTAAACTCTCGGGTGTAAAGGCGGCTATTATCCGTGAAAAAGGTACAAATGGTGAGCGAGAAATGGCTTATGCAATGTACTTGGCTGGTTTTGATGTTAAAGACGTTATGATGACCGACCTTACAAGTGGCAGAGAAACCTTAGATGATATAAACTTTATTGTCTTCTGTGGTGGCTTCTCAAACTCAGACGTTCTGGGTTCAGCCAAAGGTTGGGCTGGAGGTTTCTTATTCAATGAAACAGCCAAAGCAACACTTAAACGCTTTTACCAACGTGAGAATACACTTTCTCTTGGTATTTGTAATGGTTGTCAGCTTATGATGGAGCTTAACCTGATTTATCCTGACCACACAGAGAAACCTAAAATGCTACACAATGCTTCTCATAAGTTTGAGTCGACTTTTGTTGGTGTAACTATACCAACAAACAGAACAGTGATGTTCGGTTCTCTAAGTGGTTATAAACTGGGGATTTGGGTAGCGCACGGTGAAGGTAAATTCAGTTTGCCATGCCAGGAAGACCAATATAATATCGTTGCTAAATATAGCTATGATACTTATCCTGGTAACCCTAATGGCTCTGACTATTCTGCTGCAGCTGTGGCAAGTCATGATGGACGTCATATTGCTATGATGCCTCATCTTGAGCGAGCTATTTTCCCTTGGCAAAATGCGAACTATCCAGCAGAGCGTCTAAATGATGAAGTCACTCCTTGGATTGAGGCTTTTGTTAATGCACGTCTTTGGATTGAAAAGAACAAATAAGATACCTAGACCCATAATATTTCTTTATTAAACAAACGTTGAAGGAGAACATGTCAAGCACATGTTCTCCTTTTTATTATCTAAACACAGATATAATATGTAGTACTTACAATTTATTTCATTTGAAGCTAACTTTTATATTTCTAACATAAATAAATAGGAAAAGGTAAATTCATAAAGCATCCAGCCAATTTAGAAACACTTATTATCCTATTTATCAATACATTAATACTCACTCAATCAAAGTATATTTGACAAATCAGCAGTTTTAATCTATAATTGTTATATCTTTATAAAGCATTAGAATAGTTTTCATGACATAAAAAATTACTATAATGAAGAGACTCACATACATTCTATGTCTCCTTTGCTTCTCTTTTATAAGCCAAGCTCAGACTTATACCTACCTTAACATCAAAGATGGTTTAAGCCACCGCCACGTTTATAGTATATCTAAGGACAACAAAGGATATATGTGGTTTTTAACCCAAAAAGGAGCCGATAGATATAACGGATCAGCTTTTAAACACTACAACTTCACGGTCGATCACAAGATTTTAAACACCTCTGCTCATTTAAAATCTCTATACTTCACAGCCGACAGCCTACTTTTTCAGGTAGGGTCAGATGGTAAAGTTTTTCGATTTAATGAGCAATCAGACCAGTTTGATTATATATATAGCTACCCTAACGAAACCAACGAAATACTTTTACTAAGCTTCAATTATATTGATAGTGATAATAAAATATGGATGGGAAGCAAAGGTAATTTGCATATCTACGATTCTAAAAAAGATAAAGAAGTTACTATTACCCAACATCCACTATATGCTGCTACAGCAATTACGGAGATGAGGCCAAACACATTTGCAATAGGTACTACCAACGGCATTTATGGAGCGACTATTACGGGAGATACTTTACGACTCAATAATACTACCCCTTTACTTAATAACTTAGAAAAGCAGATTGAAAAATTATATTATCATGAAGCTACACACTCACTAATTATATCAACTTTAAGGAAAGGACTCTACATCTATAAAATTGACGAGGGGAAACTATCCGAACCATTTGATCTAAAAACTGCAAGTGTTAACGAAATTACAACATTCTCTGACTCAGAAGTTCTTGTTGCCACCAATGGTGCTGGAGTCTTTAAGATAGATTTAGAGAATAACACTTGGGAGCCTTTTATTGTAGCGAACTACGACGAAGTAGGTGAAATGAATGGAAATAATATAAAAGATATTCTTATAGACGACGAAAATAGAATTTGGATGGCTAACTACCCTAATGGAGTAACCATACGAACCGACCGTAATAATCTCGACTTTGACGTTATTCAACATATCCCCAAAAAGAATACAGGACTCATACATAATCAAGTTAATGATTTCGTCGAAGACAAAGATGGAGATATTTGGTTTGCTACCAATAACGGGATCAGTGTCTATTTTCCTAAACAAGACCGATGGGAGTCGTATCTATCCTCGTATGATAATGATAAAGACATTAACAACCATATGTTCCTAACCATCAATGAAGTTAGACCAGGTATCGTTTGGGCAGGTGGCTACAGCTCTGGATTATACGAAATCAATAAATCAACCAAACGTCATAAGCTTTTACTATCTAATGAAAAAGAGCAGATTAGTGAGCCTGATAAATGCATTCGAGCAATCCTCAAAGGTACGAATCAATCAATTTGGGTAGGTGGCTACTATAACCTAAGACAGATTGATCCTGAAAAAATGCAGATAAGATATTTTAATAATATATCTGCTATAACAAGCTTGGAAGAGATGAATGAGTCTAATCTATGGATTGGAACATCCAAAGGCTTATTCTTATTGGATAAAACTAATGGTAATAGTCGCCATATCAATCTGCCTACTAGCAACCCTTCGGTTAATGTACTTTATCAAAACAAAGATGGAGTGCTTTACATAGGCACAAATGATGGGTTATTCCTCTTTAATAGTGTAACAAACACATTCAAGCACTTTCACACTCAAAACTCCTCACTCCTGTCCAACTCCATACAGTCGATTGTTCCTGATAAAGACCAACCTCGTGTTTATCTAGCAACAGATTCAGAGCTATCCCTTTACGAAGAGGATACTGAACGGATTTACAATTGGACCAAGGATCAAGGCATGCTTGATACGTTCTTTAATACCAACTCAGGGATACAACTTAGCAACGGAGAAATTCTATTTGGAAGTGCTGATGGAGTGATCTTATTTGATCAAGAATGCATATTCCCAACAGAGTATAAATCAAAGCTAGTATTTGAAGAACTAGAAGTAAATCAACGATCAGTTTACCCTTCGCAAAAACAAAGTATACTGACGCAGCTTATAGATAAAACAAATAAAATCACCCTAGGATTTAGAGATAATAATATCGCACTCGAAATTGGGTCAATCAACTTTGACAATCCTTCGAATATTTTATATTCTTGGCAGATGGAAGGTTTAAACGATGAGTGGAGTGAGCCAAGCCCAAATACCAGATTGGTCTTTTCAAACCTATCACCAGGCACATATTTTCTTAAAGTTAGAACCATACTTAGTGGCTCATTAAATCAAACGCTCGAGGAAAGAACGCTTCAAATCAATGTAAAACAACCATTCTGGTGGAGTGCAGCCGCAAAGGTAATCTATGTTGTAGGCTTTATTATCTTACTACTTCTTTTGATTCGATACCTCATAAAGAGAAGCGAACGCAAATTAGTAGATCATACCAAGCAGTTCTACTATAACACAGCTCATGATATTCGAGTGCCCCTACAGCTAATCCAAGAACCCTTAATGGAGCTTAAGGAGAAAGAAGACCTGACGACTGAAGGAATGAGTAATATCAGAATTGTCCTTAGAAATCTAAATATCCTACTGACTCAAAACGATACAACCATCAATTTTGAGCGAATGGAGAAAAATAAGAATAGACTGTACTTATCAGAACATAACCTGCCTAGTTTTATAGAGAACATTGTAAAGCTGACCATTCCTGTTGCCGAAATTAAGCAAATTGACATAAACTTCAATAACACGATTACGGGGCAATTTAAGATTTGGATGGACAATGAGAAGATTAGAACAATCTTGAGTAACCTGCTCAACCAAATAATAGAGTGTTCCGACGACTTTAAGTCGATTAATATTATTATTGGCGTGATTCAAAACGAATGGTTCTTAGAGATTACCTATGAAGGTAAACCTCTACCTATAGAAACTATTCAAGACTCAACCAATGGCAAGTTTATCGACGATGCAATTCAAAAGAATACAACCATAACTGACAACTTAGGCTTGCAGCTCATCGGACAATTACTCAAACTCTATCAAGGAAGTATCCAATTTAAGAATGTGGATAAGAAATCTTATTACATACGACTAAACTTACCAATTTATCATCAAGCTATTACGGATGCTGAATTAGTTAGCCAATTTCATAAGAAAGAAACCTCGACTCCTGATACCAACAAAACTAGCCCACTGAATGTAAATCCATCACTAAACTCAATATCAACGGTTAATGGTACGGGCACCGATAAACTATTGATACTTTTGGTTGAAAGTGACCCAGACATCATTGAACAAATGAATAATAATTTCTCTGACACATATGAGATTATAAATACCCCTAAAGGTCAAGAGGCTATAAGTATTGCCAAACGACTTAGGCCCTCAATCATAATTTCAAGAATGAATTTAGAGGATATCAAGGGGACAGAACTCTCGGCAACATTGAAGTCAGAATTTGAAACCTCGCATATACCTATCATTCTTATGACTGATAGCAATGAAGAGAAGCATATTATTAAAGGACTCCAAAATGGAGCGGATGAGTTTATTCTAAAACCTTTTAATTATAGAATTCTTAAAGCCTCTATAGCTAACCTACTATCGAACAGGGCACTACTTAGAGATAGGTATGCGAGCTTAGAGATTCAAGAATCTATAGACTGTGAACATTGTACAACAAACTTGGAATGGAAATTCATTGCAACAATTAAGGAAAGTGTCGAAAAACATATGTCTGAACCCGACTTTACGGTCGATAAACTTTGTGCAATATTAAATATGAGTCGTACAAGTTTTTATAATAAACTCAAAGACTTAACGAACAAAACACCCTCTGACTACATTAGAATTATTAAACTGAATTATGCAGCAAAGCTCTTACTTGAAAAAGAGTTTACCATATCCGAGATTGCTGACAAAACAGGTTTCAACGATGCCAAGTATTTTAGAGAAGTCTTCAAAAAGCACTATAATATGACACCATCGAAGTATGCAAAGGAAAAACAAAGATGAAACAATACTTTCAACTCTTCAGAATATTTTTTAAAATTGGGGCATTCACTATTGGTGGCGGCTATGCTATGGTCCCAATCATTGAGAATGAGATAGTAACCAAAAGACAATGGATTAGCAAACAGGATTTTGTCGATCTACTGGCTATCGCTCAATCGGCTCCAGGAATCTTAGCCGTTAACATATCTATATTCATTGGCTATAAACTAAAAGGAGTAAAAGGAGCAATCGTCTCAACTTTAGGAACGGTACTCCCCTCTTTCATTATTATTTTGATGATTGCCATGTTCTTTCAGTCATTCAAGAATAATATTTATGTAGAAAAGATGTTTAAGGCTATTCGTCCTGCTGTAGTAGCTCTGATTGCAGCACCTACATTTTCAATGGCTAAGACTGCACGCATATCAAAATATACTATCTGGATACCTGTAGTATCAGCCTTACTGATCTGGCTTATGGACGTATCTCCCGTTTGGATTATTGCTGTAGCAGGTGTTGGGGGTTTTGTTTGGGGACGACTTAAAAACAATAAAGCATGATAATACTCTATCTACAATTATTCTACACCTTCTTTAAGATTGGCTTATTTGGCTTTGGTGGTGGATATGCGATGCTCTCAATGATACAGGGAGAAGTTGTAACGAACTATAAGTGGCTATCACTGCAAGAGTTTACAGATATTGTGGCTATCAGTCAGATGACTCCTGGCCCTATCGGTATTAATGCCGCAACTTATGTGGGATATACAGCAACAAATGGTAGCGTTTGGGGTTCAATCACGGCGACCTTTGCAGTAGTACTGCCTTCGTTTATCTTAATGCTACTGATTAGTAAGTTCTTTTTGAGATATAGTTCTCACCCCATGGTCGAGGCTGTATTTAGTGGTTTAAGGCCAGCTGTAGTTGGTCTTCTAGCTGCTGCTGCTTTAGTATTAATGAATCAGGAGAATTTCTCTGCCCCATCAACCGATATGTATTCGTTTGTAATCAGCGTAGCTATATTTGGACTAGCTTTCTTTTTTTCTAGATCGAAGTATAAGATAAACCCAATATTACTCATCATCCTCTGCGGACTTGCTGGACTGATCATCTATTAAACATGATATAAAGAAAAAAGGGTTAATACATCAAACTGCATTAACCCTTTTGCTATTTTTAGAAGGTAAGGCTCTTAGAGTTTTACCTTTTTTGTTTTATACTTCGATTCATTATGCAAACGATCCAAGGCCGTTACAACATAAGTGTATTTGCTCTTACCATTTTCATAGGGAAGCTTAAAAAACGTATTCGGTGTAATCGCTACGATATGCGAAGGATCTTCTAAGTCAATACGCTCACCTCTGTTGAATTGATAAACCACATAGCGTGCAGCCTCATTCATTATACTCTTAGATTTAGGAGCTGTCCAGAACATCATATAGCCATCAGAAGTCCAAGTAGTTTTTATCTTACGTACGGCTTTAGGGGCTTCGCCATCCATAAAGTCAAATACAGGAACTAAAGAGGGGTATTTGTGATAAGTTGACATTAATGATTCAAGATAACGTCCTTCGTTCTCAACAACAGAAGTGGCTGGCCACTGACTACTTCCACCAATTGATTGGTAAGAACGTTGCAACTTCATCTTAATAGGAAGCTGATTGATCATCGGGTTGAGAGGGTCTTCATTCTGAATGGTATTGGGCACAGATTGACCAATAAAGAGTGGTCGGTTATTGCTATGCTTTGCCCACCAATCAACAAGTACATGGTAATCAGCAACAGGATGACCTACATGCCAATATATCTGTGGAATATTATAATCCACCCAACCTTTATTTACCCATAGAAGCACATCAGCATAAAGGTCGTCGTAGTTTTGAAGACCATTAGTTTTACTGCCATAGGGGTAAGACATTTCATTACGATAAATACCAAATGGACTCACACCAAACTTTACCCAAGGCTTGATCTCACGAACAGTTTCGTGGATTTGTTTGATAAGTAAGTTAACATTATCTCTTCTCCAATCGCCACGAGATGCATACGAGCTTCCACCCAAACGTTCAAAGCTTAAGTCATCTTCAAACTCCATTCCATCTTTGGGGTATGGATAGAAGTAATCATCCATATGGATTGCATCGACGTCGTATCTGTTAAGAATATCAGCAACTATCGTGCTAATATAATTTCGGTTTTCAGACAGTGCAGGATCAAAGAATACTTGATTACCATAAGTAATGAAGCGTTCTGGATATTTGATGTAAGGATGCGATACCGCGATTTCTTTATTGATGTTTGTCATCGCTCGGTAAGGATTAATCCAAGCATGAAGTTCCATGCCTCGTTTATGACACTCCTCAATCATAAAGGCAAGGGGATCCCAATATGGATTGGGTGCTTTACCCTGTTGTCCTGTAAGGAAACGACTCCATGGCTCCAAATTAGAAGCATAGAAAGCATCAGCTTCACCTCTAACCTGAAAAATAACAGCATTCATATTGGCTGCTTTTAGAGCATCAAGATGATCGATTAAGCGGCCCTGTGCTTCAGCTGTAGATAACCCTTGAAACTGACCGTTGATAATTTGAATCCAAGCAGCTCTAAACTCTCTTTTAGGCTGATCTTGAGCATTAACCCCCTGTAGAGAAGTCAGACCCAAGGATATAAGCAAGGCAAATAAATATAGATAACCCTTCATTCTTTTTAATAAATTAGTTTTGCAAAGCAAATATAAACTTTTAAAACCGCTAAGCATTATATATAGATGGAAAAGTAGTTCACAGCCGTTTAAATAGAATACAGCTTATTAACTAAAACTCTCTGGCTGTTAAGAAGTATTATACCTCAACTCTTTTAGTATTAATAAGAAATGAGAGACAAATTCATTAACTTTGCAAATCAATCAAAAAGAACGATTTAGAATGACCAAACAAAATAATATATCAATAAAAGGTGCTCGCGTCAACAATTTAAAAAGCATTGACATTGAGATTCCTAGAAATAAATTGGTAGTAATTACTGGCCTATCGGGCTCAGGGAAATCTTCACTTGCTTTTGATACACTTTATGCGGAAGGTCAACGCAGATATGTTGAAAGTCTTTCAAGCTATGCTCGCCAATTTTTGGGCAGAATGAGCAAGCCCGAATGTGATTTTATAAAGGGTATTCCTCCAGCCATTGCAATTGAGCAAAAAGTAATCAGCCGAAATCCTCGATCGACCGTAGGAACATCTACAGAGATTTACGAATACTTACGCCTACTCTATGCAAGAGTCGGAAGAACTTTCAGTCCCATCAGCGGACAGGAGGTAAAAAAGCATAGCATGAACGACATCGTTAAAGAAATGTTGTCGTATGCTGAAGGGACACGCTTTACAGTACTTACCCCCTTTAGAGTACCCGAAGATAGAACCTTAGAGCAACAACTTGAAATGGATCTCAAGCAAGGCTTTAATCGTATTGAGGTCAATGGTGAGATTATTCGTATTGATGACTACACGCCCAAGGCTAAAGATCAGATTTATCTGCTCATCGACCGTATAAAAGTGGAGGATTCTAAAGATGTTATTAGTAGACTAACCGATTCGGTAGAAACTGCGATGTATGAAGGCGGTGGAACCTGTATGCTTCGTTTTTATCCTAAAGCAGAAGAGTCGGAGCTTATTGAATTTAGCAATAAATTCGAAGCTGACGGAATAGTATTTGAAGAGCCAACCGATCAGATGTTCTCTTTCAACTCTCCGATTGGTGCTTGCCCTGAATGCGAAGGATTCGGAAAAGTAATGGGAATTGATGAACACCTAGTTATCCCAAACCGATCTTTATCTGTGTACGAAAATGCGGTGTTCTGTTGGAGAGGCGAAAAGATGAGTGCATGGAAAGACAAGCTTATAACCAATGCGGATAAGTTTGGATTCCCTATTTTCACTTCGTACTACGACCTTTCAGAAGAACAAAAGCAAATCTTATGGGAGGGCAATCAATATTTTGAGGGAATCAATGATTTCTTCAAAATGCTCAAAGAGAATCAGTACAAAAAGCAATATCGCATCATGCTTGCTAGATACCGAGGAAAAACAACTTGCCCCATGTGCAAGGGAACTCGTTTGAAACCCGAAGCTAGCTACGTAAAAGTTGGAGGATGTGGGATAACTGAGTTGGTAAATAAACCCATTAGAGAACTTCAAGAGTTCTTTGATCAACTGGTACTCAATGCTCACGAACAACAGATTGCTAAACGTGTTTTGTTGGAGATAAATAGCCGAATCCGTTTTCTTATGGATGTTGGTCTTAGCTACCTAACGCTCAACCGACTCAGTAACAGCTTATCCGGTGGAGAAAGTCAACGTATTAACTTGGCAACCTCACTAGGTAGTAGCTTAGTGGGGAGCTTATATATCCTTGATGAGCCAAGCATTGGTTTGCACAGTAGAGATACAGACAAATTAATCCACGTCCTAAAACAACTACGAGATTTGGGTAACACCGTAATCGTGGTTGAGCACGACGAAGATATTATTCGCCAAGCCGACTATATCATAGACATAGGCCCTAATGCAGGACGACTTGGAGGTGAAGTAGTTTATCAGGGCGACATGAACGACTTGCAAGCAGGCAGTAATAGTCATACTGTGCGATACCTACTTGGAGAAGAAAGAATAGAGGTCCCTACCCTACGCAGACCCTGGAACAATTATATAGAAGTCATCGGAGCTAGAGAAAACAACCTCAAAAACATCAATGTGAAGTTCCCACTCAATATTATGACCGTAGTAACGGGAGTATCGGGTTCGGGAAAGAGTACACTAGTACAAAACATATTCTATCGTGCGCTCAAAAGAGAACTCGATGAAATAACAGAACGCCCAGGCGAATTCACCGAACTAACTGGGGACATTAAGTTGCTCAACAATATTGAGTTTGTAGACCAAAACCCTATTGGCCGCTCCTCACGATCAAATGCAGCTACCTACCTCAAAGCCTACGACGAAATTCGTAAACTGTGGGCCAATCAACCTTTGGCTAAACAGATGGGCTACAAACCAGGCTTCTTTAGCTTTAACAGCGAAGGAGGACGTTGCGAAGAGTGTAAGGGTGACGGAACAATTACCGTTGAGATGCAATTTATGGCCGACTTGGTACTTGAATGCGAATCTTGTCACGGCAAACGATTCAAGCAAGAAACCCTAGAGGTACTATTTCATGGGATTAACATCTACGATGTTCTTCAAATGACTGTAAACGAAGCTATAGAGTTTTTTGAGCAGCATAAAGAGACCAAAATAGTAAAGAGACTAAAACCACTACAAGATGTAGGACTTGGTTATATCAAGCTAGGACAGTCTTCGTCAACACTCTCTGGTGGAGAAAATCAGCGTGTTAAGCTAGCCTTCTATTTGGCGCAAGAAAAAGCCAACCCAACCCTATTTATATTCGATGAGCCCACAACAGGACTTCACTTTCATGACATCAAAAAATTGCTTGAAGCGTTCGATGCTCTAATTCAAAGAGGACATACGGTGCTAATTATTGAGCACAATATGGATGTAATTAAATGTGCAGATTATATCATCGACTTAGGCCCTGATGGAGGAGATAAAGGCGGATATTTAGTAGCTACAGGAACTCCCGAAGAAATTATTAAACACAAGGATAGCTATACAGGACAATTCTTAAAAGATAAACTAGAAGAGTAATTCGCTACTCTCAAACCAAAGGTTGGTTTATACCAAACGACTTACTCGGTAGGTCAAAATGACCCTTTGGTTTTAATAAGTTTTTATGGAAATATTAGATACAGAAAAGGTGAGCTCAGATTTTGGACTCACCTTTTACTATATATTTAAAAACAGTTTAGCATACACTTAGTTATTTCTCAGGGGAATATCCAGATTATTATCACTTGGCCACACATCGTAAGTCATATCGTCAACAAGTGGATAGAGTGAAGTTAAGCCTAGTCTATTAAAAATATCTTTAACATAATCCATTGTCTTTATTTTCAAACCTGTTGAGCTGTCTATATTTTGAGTTTTAACTCCTTCTTCATCACCAGCAGCCAGATTAGTATAAATTTCAGTAATAAGTGGCTGCAACAAGGGTCTATTTATATCTCGAATAAACTTGACTACACTCACTATAGCATTCCTTAATTGGCTACTGTTATTACTGCCCTCAAGGATAGAATCAATCGAATCGAAAATACTCAAATACACATCATCATAAGCATACGCTCTTAACTCTTTATTAGCAGTAGTTTTGCTGTTTAACAAAATATCATGACTACGAATGCTGAATTTATCGTCCGTAAGGGTCACTGTCCTATAAGGGCAAGGATAAGTTATAGATGAGCCTGTCTGAATATCATAGATTTCGTTATTCTGAATGGTTCGCATCGAAACATCTTGTGCGTGAGCATGCCCAGTAAAGACAAATTGCAACCCAGCTCTAGCGAAAGCCTCAGTAATATTCATATTATCGTCTACAAGATAGTCTTTAGCCAGAACAGCTTGGTGCTTGAAGTGATCAATAATGCCGTGATGCATCATAGCTATCATCTTCTTTCCTTTGGATTTACCCTCTTTTATTTTTCTTAAAACCCAATCGAGAGTCTCTTTGTCGAGTGCGCCACCCGTACGTGGAAACTTCTCAGCAATATTATTTTCATAAATATTGGAGTCAATGCTGATAAGCCACAAACCATCTACAGGTTCAGCTACATAGCTAAGCCTAGGTCCAGCCTCAACTTGCTCAGACTCATCGTATCCAAAGTCTTTATAGACAACCTTAAACTCGTCAGGATTGACATGTGCTACAGCTCTACGTTTATTTCCATCAAATTCGAATGCATGCGGATTGTTCAAATCGTGATTACCAGGAATCACAAAAACAGGTACTCCAGCATCTTCAACAAGCTTTAGTTTCTTTGCAAAATTAACATGACTAATCATTTCACCATCTTTGGTCAAGTCACCAGGTATCATCAAGAACTGTGGATTTTGAGCAATAATTTGTTCAAACATATTATCAAGAATTTCACCACTCTCCAACAATAGCTTTCGGTCAAACCTTAATAGGTCTTTAAAAGCTGATCCATTTTTAATCAGTAGTGATTGATCAAAGTAATGTGTGTCGGAAGCCACTGCTATTTTATAGTTACCAACTAATTCTTGGTTATCATCGTCATCAGTTTGTTCCTTTACAACAGCATTATCATCATCGTTACACCCCGATAATACAAAGGCACTAAGACATAGTACTGTAAACATTTTTAGTAATTTCGTCATCATCCTATTTCAATTATTTATGTTATTAATACCTCATTACAAAATAGTTATAAAATAACTACAAGTAAAAGAGAGCCGCTAACTTATATATTATAGCCATAGATTATAGCTTTTAAGAGCATGAAAAACACTAAATCAGGGGTAATACTTAATATATGTATCAGATTTGTGACAAATGTAAAGTTATATGAAGAACCAAGTGTTATAAAATAGAAAAGAGGATGTGCCAATTTGACACATCCTCTTTTCTATTAAAAATGTACTCTAAATCCAGATAATGTGTTCAAAATGGGTTTATGTACTATAAACCATTTATTATCAAGATTAGATGTGACCCAAATGGGATTCAAACCCATGACCTTCAGAACCGGAATCTGATGCTCTATTCAGCTAAGCTATTGGGCCAGTTGCAATACAAAAGTAAAGAAATAAAACAGATCATCCTAGTGTTTTTATATCATAATTATTACAGTTTTCACTATCTTTTAGAAACCTACAGCACATAACAGGTTTCATTTAGTCATAAATAGAAAGATTCAATATACATATGGTTTTATAACAAGTAGAAATTAGTATCTTTGTAACACAAAAAGAGACTTAATATGAGCTATTTAATAAAACCCGATAACTATAAACCGATACTAGATCTTAAGCAGACAGAGCTAGGGATTAAACAAATAAAAGATTTCTTTCAAATCAATTTGTCGTCAGAGTTAAGATTAAGGAGAGTTACTGCTCCTTTATTTGTTCTTAAAGGTCTAGGTATAAATGACGACCTCAATGGTATAGAACGTCCTGTATCTTTCCCAATTAAAGACTTGGGTGATGTAAAAGCTGAGGTGGTTCAGTCGCTCGCCAAATGGAAGAGAATTACCTTAGCGGAATACAATATAGACCCAGGTTATGGAATCTATACCGACATGAATGCTATTCGTTCTGACGAAGAGTTGGGCAATTTACACTCGCTCTATGTTGACCAATGGGATTGGGAAAGAGTTATAATTGAGGAAGAGCGCAATGTTGACTTTCTAATTCAGGTTGTAAAGAAAATATACGCAGCCATGGTCAGAACTGAGTACATGGTTTACGAAAGTTACCCTCAAATAAAGCCGTATTTACCAGAAGAACTACACTTTATTCACTCAGAAGAGTTACGTGCACTATATCCTGATTTAACTCCGAAAGAACGAGAAAATGCGATAAGTCATAAGTATGGAGCAGTATTTATCATCGGAATTGGTGGTCTACTCAGTGATGGAACAAAGCATGACGGAAGAGCACCCGACTACGACGACTACTCTACCATTGGACTCAATAATTTACCTGGATTGAATGGAGATTTACTTCTCTGGGACAGAGTGCTGGGTAGAGCTGTTGAATTTTCATCTATGGGGATTCGTGTAAACAAAGAGGTTCTACTCAAACAACTCAAAGAGGCTGGTGCTGAAGATAAACTTGAACTCTATTTTCATAAAAGACTAATAGAGGGCTCTTTGCCTCTCTGTATAGGAGGTGGAATTGGTCAATCGAGACTCTGTATGTTCTACCTTCGTAAAGCACATATTGGAGAAATCCAAGCTAGCATATGGCCCAAAGAAATGCGCGACGATTGCAAACAACACAATATAAATCTCATTTAGATAAAAGACTTAAGTTAGATATGGAAGTAAAAATTGAAGATGGTTGGAAAAAAGCACTTAGCCCTGAATTTTCAAAGCCCTATTTCAGCATGCTCACAGACTTTGTTAAGAAGGAATATCTCAATAATGGTCCGATATATCCTCCCGCTTCACAAATATTCAACGCCTTTGATCTCTGTCCTTTCGATAAAACTAAGGTTGTCATTATAGGTCAAGATCCGTACCATGGAGAGGGGCAAGCTAACGGGCTTTGCTTTTCTGTACACCCAGATATAGCGATTCCACCATCACTCAGAAATATCTATAAAGAAATCGAAGGTGATTTAGGTACTAAGCCTCCAACTACTGGAGATTTGAGTCATTGGGCCGAGCAAGGTGTACTGATGCTCAATGCAACACTAACAGTACGAGCCCATCAAGCAGGATCACACCAAAATAGAGGTTGGGAAGACTTTACTGATGCTGCCATCGCAGCTTTGGCTCAAGAGAAAGACAACTTGGTTTTTATCCTTTGGGGTGCCTATGCTCAACGTAAGGGTGAATTTATCAAACGTAGCAAGAAGCATTTGGTGCTGACATCTCCACATCCCTCACCCCTTGCTGCTCATAGAGGATTCTTTGGCAATCACCACTTCAGTAAGACCAACGAATATCTTATAAAGCATGGCAAGACTCCTATAGAATGGTGATTTAACGATATTGTTTATCCACAAAAAAGAGCGTCAAACTGATTAGTTTGACGCTCTTTTTGATATATAATTTGTTTACAGCTTAGTTTGAAACTCTTTCAAGCCATTTAAGCATGAATAGCATTGTAAACATTGAGATTAAACATGCTACTACAAAGATTGACCATGTAGCCCAAATTGGAATACTGTTGTAGAAAATAACACCGATAAATAGTAATTGATTTCCTAGGGCAGTAGCTCCTAACCAAGCACCTTGCATGATACCTTGTAAGTGAGGAGGTGCAACTTTAGAAACGAATGCAATACCCAATGGCGAGATAAATAACTCTGCAATAGTCAGAATCAAGTAAGTACCAATTAGTAATAGCGGAGTTACACGTTGAGCATCTGTTAAACCACCCATTGCAAGTCTTTCTGAATCAGAAGGTAAATCTAGTGATCCAACAGACATTACAGCAAATGCTAGTGCAGCAATACCCATACCAATGGCAATTTTCTTAGGAGTTGACATCTCAAAGCCTTTAGCCTTCATCCAACCAAACAAACCGATAATCACGGGAGTAAGGAATACTACGAAGAAAGGATTAAATGTTTGGAATACCTCAGCACCTTCTAAGGAGGTAAATCCTAAGTTAATCTTAATCAGTTGAGTATAATCATTCGCAAATAACGTTAGGGTTTGACCATTTTGGTGGAATGAGAACCAGAAGAAAATTACAACAGCAAATACAGCAAATAGAGCGTATAGACGTTGTTTAACCTCTTCTTTGTCCATTTCTGGAACTTTAACTACAGTCTCACCATCAGCCACAACAACCTTAACACCTGGGTCTGGTAGGTTTTTCTTATTAATAATAAATACCACTACAGAAATCAACATAGCTACAATCGCTAATCCAAATGAGAAGTGATAACCTGTAACAAAGACATTCAAGTAGTTATTAGCAAACTCAGTTAGATTGGCAGGATCACCACCAACAGTGCTAGCCAACTCGACAAAACGATCTTTGGCAATTGGAGTGATAGTACCGTCCAAAAACTGATTACATAGAGCAGGCAAATCCGAGTTAAAGGCATAACCGTTACTCTGAACCCACCAGTTTCTTAATCCTACAGCCATCAATGGAGCAAACATAGCACCTACATTGATAAACATATAAAATATTTGGAAACCTGTCTCACGCTTACTTTCGTATTTTGGGTTATCATAAAGCTGACCTACAACAGCTTGTAAGTTACCTTTAAACAAACCATTACCAAAAGCAATAGCAAATAGCCCGAAGATTGTAAAAGCAAGAACTGCAGAATAATTGTCTACGGGGGTTTTGGTTGGATATGCAAGAACCACATAACCAGCAGTCATCAAAAGAAGACCTACTAAAATTGTTCCTTTATATTTCTTTGTTTTATCAGCAATAAGACCCCCGACTAATGCGAGCAGGTAAATTAGAGCATAAAACACAGAGTAAATAATAGCGCCTGTTGAGCCTTCAAAAGCAAATTTAAAGTTTAAGAACAACAGAAGAATTGCCATCATGACATAGAAGCCAAAACGCTCTCCCATGTTGGCCAAGGCCGCGGCAAGTAATCCTTTAGGATGATTTTTGAACATAGATTTGTCTTTTTATAGATTAGTATTTGTTGTATCGTCTATCTTTTTGATGAAAATAACTGCAAATATACAGCTAAATATCTATTTAGGTATTAAAAAGAGAGCAAACTTTCGCATTTGTTATCTTTATTAAATCCTTCGGAGCTATTTTAATCTGGAGCCCTCTTTTTCCTGCGCTAACAAAAACACAATCGAATTTATAACAATGCTCATCAATATAGGTTGGAAATTGTTTTTTCATTCCTAGGGGTGAGCATGCTCCACGAATATATCCCGTTGTGGTTAACAAGTCTTTCATTGGAATCATTTCGCATTTTTTATTGCCCGATATCTTAGCAGCCATTTTTAAGTCGACCTCTTCAATGCCAGGAATAATACATACAAATTCTTTTGTCTTATCGCCATGCAAGACTAAAGTCTTAAATATTTGATGCGGATCTTGACCTAAGCCTTCAGCAACATGCGTAGCACTCAGATCAGATTCATCTACTTCATAAGGAACAAGTTCATAAGCAATCTTCTCTTTGTCTAATAAACGTGCAATATTAGTTTTGTTAATTTTCATAAAATAAAAAGTTTGGAAGCGAGACTAGGAAGGTCTCTTTGGCTAATTTCAGCATTTTATGGCTAATTATAGCTATAAATAACATTTATTTTTAACCAAAACTAAGTTTATTGCTTGTTTACAGGCTATTAATATATTTTACTCTTGGTAGTCAATAATTTTGTAGAATCATTCTGTTTCTCGTAAATTAGCAGTTCACGGATGTTGGTCAATAAAACATCTATAAACTACTCTTATATGAAATTCAAATACAATTTGGACGATAAACTCGCCCCTTTCCCATTGATGATGTACGGCCTTCAGTGGTTTTTAGTATCCATCCCTATGGTGCTTATTATCGGAGCTGTTGTATCTCACATACAAGGTTTTAATGCAGCAGATCAAACCCTATACACACAAAAGCTAATGGCAGTTATGGGTATTGGGCTTACAGCTCAAGTCCTTTGGGGACATAAGCTACCTGTAGTGATCGGACCTGCATCGGTTCTACTGATTGGAATTCTCGCTTCGGGCACAGACAGTATAACAGAAATATACACCTCCATTATTATCGGAGGTATTTTTCTATTAGTACTTTACCTGAGCAAACTATTGTCCAAACTTCAGTTTATCTTTACTACGCGTATTATTGTTGTTATAATGGCTTTGATAGCCTTTACGTTAGCTCCAGTAATTCTTGATTTAATATTTTCCAATGGTGACGGTGTGTTTTCACTACTTTTTGCCGTGAGTGCAGTCTTTTTGATGACTCTTGCTAACAAACTGCTCAAAGGTGTATGGAACTCTACAGTAGTCTTATTGGCTTTACTAATTGGTACAGGAGTATATTTCATATTCTATGGACTTCCTCCCGCTACCGATGCTCTAGTTGTTGAAGCGGTAAACCCAGTTTTCGTACTTCCATTTAAGTTTAACGGAGCAATCATTCTCTCATTCTTGTTTTGCTACGTAGCACTACTTGTCAATGAACTAGGCTCTATCCAATCGGTAGGTCAAGCATTAAAAGCAGACCATATGGATAAAAGAAGCCAGCGTGGTGTCGGAATCACTGGAGCTCTAAATATTTTCTCAGGTTCAATTGGAGTAATCGGTGCTGTCGACTATTCGATGAGCCTCGGACTAATCAACGCTACGGGGTGTGCTTCACGACGTGCGTTGATTCCTGCAGGGATTGCTTTGTTTGCTTGTGCTTTTCTTCCCGACGCTCTTGCACTCTTTACTTATATTCCTGAGGTAGTTATGGGAAGTATCATGATCTATCTTATGGCTTCACAACTCTCAGCTTCATGCCAGATGGTTGCAACTAACGATATAGTTAAGAACTTTAACCACGGAGTTATTATTGGCTTACCACTAATGATCGCCTTGCTAATAGCATTTATGCCTGACGAAATGTCTGCTCAGATTCCTTCACTCGTACGTCCTATACTAGGTAATGGGTTTGTCATGGGTGTTATTTGTGTGTTGGTTTTGGAGCACGGTATATTTAGAGAAAGTTCAAATAAACAGCAAAAATCATAACATATTAGGATTGACTGGCTGTTAAATATAAAGTTACTTTGTACACATATAATTTTATAGTATGACACAAAGTAACAAAATATGCTTAGCTCTACTGGTTTGCCTGATTTCGGCACCCAGTTGGGCTGGCCAAAATACACCCGACGAAGCTCCTCGAGATAGTCTTAAGACCTACAACCTCGAAGAAGATGTAGTAATCATTGCTTCTCCTAAAGAGAATAAAACCTTAAGAGAACTACCCAGCTCGGTAACGCAACTCAATAAGAGAATCATACAAGCCTATCAAGTACGATCGATTAAAGACCTAACAGGAGTAGTTCCCAATATTTTCATTCCCGACTACGGATCAAAACTATCCTCTGCCATATATATTCGTGGAATAGGCTCGAGAATAAATACACCACCGGTTGGGCTCTACGTTGACGATGTTCCTTTTATAGATAAATCTGCTTTCGACTTCGACTTCTCGGACGTTGAGCGAGTAGATATTCTGCGAGGTCCTCAAAGTACGCTTTATGGACGTAATACTATGGGAGGCTTAATTAAGATTTATAGCAAATCTCCTTTCGACTACCAAGGAACAGACTTCAAGGTAGGTGCAGCAACCTATGGCGACTACAATGCCAGCCTCTCACACTACCATAGAGCTAGCAATAATTTTGCTTTCTCAACTACAGGTTTCTTTAAACGTAAAGGTGGATATTTCAAGAATAGCTACCTAGACGACAAAGTTATCGACCGTGGATTATCTGGAGGTGGAAGATTTAGAGGAATTTTGATTCCCTCATCCAACCTTAAACTCGATTTAAACCTCAACTACGAATACACCGACGAAGGAGGATTCCCATACGGAAGATATGATGATAAGAGTGGTGAGTATTTTAATCCAGCTACGAACCGTGAAGGAACTTACCGAAGAGGTTTATTCAATGCGGGATTAAACCTAAACTACCAAGCCTGTAATTTTGACTTATCGGCTATTACAGGATATCAGAACCTGAATGACCGAATGTTTATTGACCAAGACTTCTCTCCAAAAGACATCTTTACAATTGCTCAAAAGCAAAAGTTAAACACTCTATCTGAGGAGGTTATATTTAAGTCAAAACCAGGACGACGCTGGGAATGGACCTCGGGTATCTTTGGCTTCTATCAGAACCTACGCACACATGGCCCAGTTTGGTTTCATGAAGATGGAATTAATAGCTTGATTAAGAAAGGAGTCGATACGGGCCTTGCCCATGGTATCGGGATGATAAACGGTATGATTCCTCAGGTCCAACCCGAAGGCATGCCTTTCCCTATGCAACCTTCAGTCTCTGCCGACTTTTACATTAAAGACAAAGACCTACTTGTCGATGGATTATTTAAAACACCCATATATAACGCGTCGGTATATCATCAATCCACAATAAACGATGTTTTTGTCAAAGGATTATCTCTGACAGCTGGACTGCGTATCAACTACGAACACAACCGATTGGATTATAAATCAGGGAGCAATATCAATTATGGACTCGATATAGCGGGTAAAGCGACCACTCCAGTGTTTGAGAAGGTATATGGTCCCTATAATGTTCCCCTGAGCAGTAACCCTACGCTCAACGGAAAGCTCTCTAAAAACCACTTAGATTTTCTTCCTCGATTTGCACTACAATACGATTTCGATAGAGATAATTCGGTATATGCAACCATTAGCCGAGGTTATCGCTCGGGAGGCTATAATGTACAGATGTTTTCGGACCTTATTCAGTCGCAAATGCAAACAACCATGCGAGACGACATGATGCAAGGAGTTATGAAAGCTGGTATGGAGAAATATGCTTCGCTTGATGCTCCAACCAAAGCAATGGTCGATAAGATGATTGATAAGGTGCCAGAACATATCAAAGAGATGCTAACAGGTGGCATGCCAGAATCTGAACCGATGGACATTGAGAAGTCAACGGTTTTCAAACCCGAATACACTTGGAACTATGAGATAGGGACTCACCTAACATTTTTGGACGGTAGATTTAAGGCCGATTATGCGGTATTCTTATTAAATACAAAGAACCAACAAATTGCAAAGTTTGCCGAAAGTGGTTTGGGTAGAATCACAGTCAACGCTGGTAAAAGTCGAAGTTACGGCGCTGAAGCAAATATGCGTTACCGCATCAACGACATTTTAACCCTTCATGCTGCCTATGGGTATACGCATGCAAAATTCACGGAATACAAAACCAACGAACGCATCAATGGCAAACTAGAAACTATTGACTACGCAGGCAAACGAGTTCCATTTACACCCAAACATACGCTAAACACAGGATTTGATTTAAACTTCAAACTTAAGAATCAAGCGTGGCTAGATCGTATTTTGTTTAACACAACCTACTCAGGAGTGGGAAGAATATATTGGACAGAGTCGAATAATGTTAGTCAAAAATTCTATGGAACCGTCAATTCAAGAATTAGTTTCATCAAAGGAAAAGCCTTTATGGATCTTTGGGGTCGTAACCTAATCAATAAAGATTACGCGACTTTCTATTTTGAATCAATGGGGACTGGCTTTATGCAAAAAGGTGCACCAGCTCAGTTTGGAATCAGCCTAGGCTGTCAGTTCTAGTTCAACTATCTAAATACTGATGCTTTACTCCTTTTACAAACGAGTAAGTCGCATGAGGTAAACCACTAGGTCGGTCAAAGTGACTACCCTACTCACTCAAAACTTAGAAGCTAGAGCCATAAATGCTCCTCATGTATAGAGTAAAAAAGAAGCCTGTTTGAAATTAATCAAACAGGCTTTACTTTATATATTCAAACAAGGTGAATTTATCGTCTTAGGCTAATATCTTTAAAGGCTGAATGAATAGAATTGGCCCAGAAATTACGTAATCCAAAGCCACGAGATTTACCCGATATTTTGGCATGAGTGATAATCTGCTTATTAGCCAAGTCAAAGAATACTAGTTCGTAAATTCCTCTATTTCTTGGCTTATTCAGCTCCTCAGCAATTAGAATTACGCCGTAACCCTCATCCTTTTTAAAATCTATACTATTAATGATATCTTGAAGCTCTGTTTCTTCAAAAGGAGTTACTATGCTTGGCCTATCGAGACTTTCAGTAGTTATACCACTATTTAGTTGATTGACAGGCCCTAGATCCACGCTGACTATATCAACTTTGGTTTTTTTGGCCAGCTTCTTAATATACTTAGAGTACTCTCTCTGAATCAGAGAGTTTATCTCATCAAATGTAAAAATAAACTTCGACGACGATTCAGCAGCACCAACAATTCCTACATGAGAATAATCAACGCCATAAAAGGTTGCTTCTTTAACATCCTTAAGAGCTTCCTTGCTTTGACCAAAGACCATTGAGCTCACAAATAAAAAGGCAGACAATAATATCTTTTTCATAATTATAAAATTTTGTACTAAACACAGTTTTTATCTTAAGTCTATAAACTTGACTAACTTACGACTAGTTGGTGGTTGTTGAACCTTAGAGATATATTCGGCTGATTCAAAACGAATAGTGGGTGCAACCCGCACTTTAGAACGAAACAAATCTTTTACACTCTTCTCAAACTCTTTAGTTTGAAGAGAACTACTCAGGCGAACTAAAATTTCATCCGTACCTAAGTCATTGGTGTAAACCTCAACAACATAGTTGTGAATATCTTGAATATTATCCAATATATCAAACAAAGCAGGAGGATATAAAGTTGTCCCTTTAAACTTTATCATTTGTCCTTTACGACCTAGAATAGAGCTCAACCGAGTTGTATTTCTACCACATTTACACGAGTCTGTATAATGATAGCAGACATCTCCAGTCTTGAAACGTAGAAGAGGCATTCCTGTAACACCTAGATTGGTTATAGTTACTTCACCAGGTTCACCTTCAGGGACAGGCTGATTATTGTCGTCTAAAAACTCTACAATTATCAATTCGGGCTGAAGATGGCCACCACAAAAATGTTCACAATCGGTAAAAGAAGATTGCATTTCTGTTGAAGCATAAGTTGAATACAGCTTCATATTAGGCCATTTCTCGTGAATCTTCTTTCCTAGAGTATTGAGTTCGAAAGTATCGGGGGTTCTTAAAGCTTCACCGATACAAATGCACTTCTGTAAAGTAGAGTTATTATAATCTATACCGTTCTTTTCGGCAAAATCAATCAGCTTCATCAAGAAGGACGGTACTATCATTCCGCAATTCGAATTGATTCGGCCAATGGTATCCCACTGCAATTCAGGCATACCATTACCAACTCGTGCAACACCCATCCCCAACTCTCTAGCACCCATAAAATAGGCCAAGCCAGCCATAAATCGACGATCTATAGTGGTCATAAGTTGCAATACATCCTCACGAGTACAGCCCGTGGTCGAGAAAGAGAGAAACTCATTATAAGAAAGTCGATCTAGGTCTTTATCGGTTAAGACAAAAGTTACGGGTTCGCCAAGGGTTCCCGATGTAGTAACATAGTCGATGATTTCATCTTTGGGAACACAGATAAAATCAGCATTATAGAGTTGAAGATCCTGCTTCGTTGTTACAGGAATCTTCTGTAGGTCTAAGAGCGTATTTATTCCATTAATATCAATTCGATGTTCTACAAACATCTTTTGATAGAATTTAGAATTCTCAGACAGATATTTCAAGGCAATTTTCAGCTTTTCCTCTTGAAAAGACTTTATGGCCTCTTTACTTTCAAATTGGATTTCGGGGTATCGTGTCAAAACAAGTGTTATTTTATGATTTTCAGAGCAATCCTTTCTCGCTCATATTTCTTAGGGATGGGTTTTTCAAGCGCCATAGTCCAATACTGATTGGCTGTATGGGTATCAAAACTGCTGTAGTAATCGCCAACCCTTTCATAAACATAATAATAATCAGGATTAGATTTCACAAACAGGTCTATAGAATCATTTGAAATCGTACTATTCGTACTAATTTTATCATTAAGCACAGATAAAATCTCTTTGTAGGTTAATAATTGCTCGTATTCAGGACTAAAGAGAAACGGGTCTTTACCCACAGTAAGTTCGGGGATATTTATATCCGTAAAATAGTCTAAACTATCGGAGAACACCTCGTTTAAATGATAAGCAACATACTCACCACATTGCCAAGGTGAGGTTGAAACCCACAAGATGTTTTCATCGGGCTGCATAATAACACTATGGTGAGCAATCAGCTGATTCAAAGCGAGTTCATTAGTAAGCCCAAGCTTTTCATTTTCAATACCATCTCTATTCCTCAGGATATTTACAGCCTTCGAAGGGTCTATTGGAGACTCCTGAGCTAGTAGTTCTTGGAGTCGAGCATAACGATATGGACTATCAGAAGTTTCAATGTTTTCGATGTTTCGAGAGTCTTCCTTAAAAGCATCCGATTGGAAATGATTTGTGCAGATTATTTGCCCCTCAATTGGTGAGTAGAATATGCCAATATTCTTAGGCGATTTTTCTATTATAGCAGCTTTATTATCTTTCTTGGATGCAATCAGGATAGATTCAGAGACAAATGTTTTACGACTCTTGGCAATGGCGTAAGCCTCATCGATAGTTGAAGCATATTGCAAAATCTCTCTAACCAAAATCGATATTGGTGTAGCAGATGAAGTTGGCATATCAGACTTAGCTGCATTAATAGTTACAGCCAGCCCCGCTTCGTTCATTCCCGATAGAACACCAATCATACCTGCCCAACCCACCGAAGCAAAGCGATAACCCTTATCGGGCTCACAGAAAGTAACCAGTTTGTTTTTGGCGAAATCATCACCTACATAGAAGTCGAAGTTTCGGCCAAGAATCAGTTTGCCATCCGAAGAAAAAGAATCCCAAGAGACAAAGGAGCTGCATCCTACCATCATGTAGTCTTGCAAGGCATGACCCAAATCGTGAGCTGCATGATAATTTAATTGTCGCTCATAAGCATTGCCAATCATGTCATACTCGTTTGTACACGATTGAGCAATACCATAAATTTCGTTTCTATACTCTTGTGGAATATTTTCGCCTAAGTTACGATTGAATACTACGATAAAAGAACGTAAGAACTTCAGATAAGAGTCAGATGGAATAATCTGTCTAATCTGGTCTATAAAGACGGTCTCTTGGTAATAGAGTAAATCTTCGGTTAGCTTGCCAGCGGCATAACCTCGATCAAAATCAGACCCTGATATCTTCATTTCCCATAAGCCATACTTGTTTTGTCTCAGCCAATCGTCTCCATAAGTACGAATACTATCGTAATGAAATGATTGAACTTCTCTTGAATCAGCAAAGATATGTTGAGGTTCTTTCATGTCGGCCGAAAAATAAAGCCCAGCAACTAACATGACTATCAACATAAGAACAGCAAGATGAGCAACTACGGTATATTTTAAAATTCGTCTAAACATTTCCAATCTTTTTGGTGAGGTAATCTTGTCCTAGCAATTCAGCACAAGAAAACAGCGAGGTTATTGTAACGCCTAAAGCTCCATGTACATTTACATTCTGCCCTGTGAATAATAATCCTTTTAGTTTGGTCCTAGGCGATATCAGCGTAGCAAGCGGATTATTAAAGTCCTTCACAATACCAAAAGCTGAACCATCGACAGTTCCTGTATAATCTCTAAAACTCAAGGGTGTAGTGGTATGAATATCTTTTATATTAGCATCAAAATCATAACCGTAATCTTTGACCAGATCCAAGAGTTGGGCAGCTTTTTCAACCTTAAAGTCCAAGTAAGAAGCACCTCTTCGCTCAGGCAATGTATTGCTCCACTTCTCAACTTCACGCATATACATGGGAGCAAGGATTGATATTACGTTAGCATATTGAGGGTCTTGTGATGTTGCTTGCATAGAAACCAAGCAGTTGCGAAGCTCATGCGCATCTGTTCGCTTATCATACCAAACCTCTTTATCTCTATGAATATAGATGTTGCGATTCAGGTAATCGTAGCTCTTTTCCTTCATTAGGAGATGAACTGAAAAAATGCCATAACTGTTCTCGAGGTCATTGATACGAGAAGCATAGACTTTTCTGATTGAACGATTCTTATCTAATATCTTGAGTGTAGATTGAGGATGGATAGAGGAAATTACATAATCACAATCTATACGTTCATCACTTAGCAACTCCACACCAACAATAGCATCATTTTGGACTACAATGCGAGTAACCTCTGAATCGCTCAATACGACTCCTCCGTTTCGCTCTATTTGTCCAGCAAGAGCATCTGCAACTTGACCACTCCCATCAACAAATCGATAAGCACCTTCAAGATAAGATTGCATCACCATGCCATGCTCATAAAAAGAAGACTTCCCTTTCAGCCCATTATAAAGCAAGCTAGTACTGGCCAAAACATTTTGAAGTTTACTGTCCGTGGTACAATCTGCTATTAATCCTGCTGCGGAAGTAAAGAAATAGTCAAAACCTCCATCAGTCAGCTTACCCTGCTTGAGCGTGTCGATACTGACAGATTGTCCAACAGCTTCAAGCTTTTGGACATATCTAGCCAAGCCTTCACGTTCACTAGGGAAAGAAGTACTTAAAGTTTCGATGAAGTTTTCTTTACCCATTGCATAGTTGTAGGTAGATCCTGAATAATGAATTTGGTCAAAGCAGTCTTCGTCTAGTTTTTTTATGGACAGCTTATCCATAATTCCAAAATACTTGAAGGACTGATTAATGAACTGCCCCTCTTCTAAGCTTCCCACATAGTGGATTCCTGTATCAATCCCATAACCTTTGCGTTTATAGGTTTGGAGGCAACCTCCAATCAAACTATTTTTTTCCAATACACAGACATTGTAGCCCTCTTTACTCAAGATAGCACCACATTCGAGTCCGCCAAGACCACTTCCGATTATTACGACATCAAACTTATTCATCCTTTATGCTTTTCTAAAATATAGATTGTATTGGAGGTATACTTATCATTGGGCAAAGCTTCAACACTCATACCACAAGAAATCGCCATATCCCTAATCTGTTGCTCGGATGTAAAACTAAGATTACCATCAGTCTGATTAAAGCAAAAGACTTTGGTAGAAAGAAATTCAGTAATCTTGGTTAGCTTATGCTTTTTATGGTTTGACGAATCTCCATCACGTATAATTATTTGCCCCCCTGGGTTCAGCTTATTGGAACATCGACTCACTAGCAAAGCCTGCTCTGTTGGAGCCATATAGTGAAGCATATCATTGAGAATAAACACATCACTATATGGTAAATCATAATCTAAGGCATTGGCATATACAAAATCTAGCTGAGGAGTCTTCAACCAACCGCGTTTAGCAATAGCGATTTTTCCCGAATCATAATCAAGTCCTAGAATCTGTCGTTTATCAGACAACATGGACAACAAATAACATAATGGACCGAGACCACATCCAATATCAGTAATAATTGCATCGCGAGGAATTATTCGATCAAAGCGGTCATAACATTTCTCCATCTTTACCTTAACCCGAATATACCACTCTACTACAGGACCTTTATATATATAGTTTGAAACTAGCGCTTCATAAACCAGTGGATTGGAAGCCGAAGCTTCTTGTTTTTCGATTCTAGCATATTCTTGTCGAAAGAATCGACAGAAATTCTTAGACGTTTCTTGATAAGTATCACCCCACGCAGGGTCATCATAAGAGACACGTTCGAATATACGGCAAGCCAGTTTTCCTTTATAAACATAGAATGGCTGAGACTTAGCGATAATCAGGTTATTGCCATGAAACAGAACTGGCAATATATCTAGATGTAGAGACTTAGCCAAAGCAAAAGCACCCTTACGGAAGCGCTTAATAGACCCGTCCAACGAACGAGTACCCTCAGGGAACACTGCAATAGAATAACCCTCATTTATTTTATCCTGAAGCTTCTCCAGAGAGGTTTCATATCCTTGATCTACATTTTGAAAGCCTGCTGAACGAACAATATATCCAAATAAAGGTGAATTCCACACCCATTTATTGGTAATCAAGACAATCTTAGGAGAGAGTGCCAACAAGCCAATAATATCAATGAAGGATTGATGGTTGGCAATAAGTAGCATCGGAGTTTTGAATCGTTCGTTCCCAATATTCACCAAGTCTTTACGGACAAACCACGCACATTTTAATAGTAACCTACTAAAGAGGTGCATTAAGTAACAAATAGTGGCTTGCTTCATTCTTTTGGAGATAGGAATCAGGTAAGAGACTAGAATATAAATATTAATAACCAAACAACCGACAACGAACAATACAAACATAGCTAGCGTACGAACAATCCCATACAAGGTGTTTGGAGCAAGTCCTTTGCTAGTTGGCTTAGTTATTAGCAAATTAAAGATAACGGGTTGAATGGTATAAGAGACTAAAACAACTGTCGCAATCCCCAGAATAGAGATTAAGGCTATCGAGTATAAAGCTGGATGCTTAGCAACAATCAATACCCCCATACCCACTAATATCGTAAAAGCAGAAAAGAATATTGCTGTTTTATGTGAGTTAATAATCTCCTCCCCTTCGCTATACTTCTTAGTCAATCCATCCATAATAAAGATACTAAAATCGTCGCCTATACCAAAAATAAAGGTAGCGAGAATAATATTAATGATGTTGAACTCGATACCAAATATCCCCATCAAACCTACGATAATTACCCAGCTCAAGAACATGGGTAAAAAGCTAAGTATAGCAAGTTCGATTCGACCATAAGAAATCCACAAAGCTACAAATACTAGAATTGAAGATATTAATAGCACTAAGTTAAAGTCAGCATTTAGACTTGAAACCCATTGATTCGTAAAATAAGCACGGTCGAAGATAACCAAATCCAAATCATCACTAAAAGAACTATAGACCAACTCTTTATAATCAGCATTTAACTTCACCTGAGTGATGAGCATAACCTTACCATCAGCCAGAGTAATCCAATCTTCCAAAACCCCGTTATCGGCTTGAGAAGTAAACTTATCAGATAAGCTTGTATATGAACGATCAATTAAATGCTTGAAATTGGCAAAAGCATCTCTCTTAAAGCCCAAAGACTCACCCGAACTTGAGACATTATCATAAACCCGAGCTTTGTTTGCTTCTTGCCAATAAGTATTCCATTGGTCTAATCTGTCTTGTTGCTGAGCCTCAGACAAAACAAAATCAGATATAGATGCATAATCTTCTACTAAGCCTTGAGCTTGCAAGCTATCAAGTTTTTGGTTGGTTTTAGCATACTCCTGAGCTGCCTTATCAAAGCTAGTACCTACACTAACAAAGAATACATTTTGCTTATCCTGTTGAAACATACTACTCAGCTCCATTTCAGCTTCCTCAAGATGCTTGGGCCAGTAGTTTATTTTCATCATATCGTCGTTAAACCGTACATACTGAGAGGCGTAAAGCCCTATTATAGTCAGTACACAAATCAGACCTATCAGCCATCTATTCTTTTCGAATTTATAAGAGTTGATTCGATCTATAATAGACAATACAAAACCCTTAGCATCGTTAGACTGCGGAGAGAGAAATTGAGGGAGAAATAGCAAGCAAAACAGTGTTGTTCCAACCAATACCAGAGAGGTGAATAGACCAAAATCTTGCAATATCTTAGAGGATGTAAAAAGTAAGCCAAGGAATGCACCAATAGTAGTAAAACTACCAATAGTGAGTGGCGAAGCTATCTCCCTGATGAGTTGTTCAACACTGCTACTATGATTCTGATGAGACAACATATGAATGGAATAGCTTAGCGCTATACCGATAACAGCAGAGCCTGCTCCCATGGCTATAATAGAGATAGAGCCTTTAATGAAAAATATAAAGCAGAGTGAAAACAGCACACCAAAAGCAACTGGAGCAAAGACTAAAATTAAAGCTCTCTTCTTGCGAAACACCAATAGCAAAAACACTGTAATAACAACAAGTGCAAATAAAGAGGTATATAAGACATCCTGCTTAATTTGGCGAGCATTATAAACACTTACCGAAGGCCCACCAAAGTATTTTACAACAACCGTAGGGTTTTCTCGATTCAGCTGGTCAATTTGCTTCTCAAGCACATCGATTAGTTGTTCGTTAAGTCCTGTTTCAGACAAGCCATAGACTGGAGTAATAAACATCAGAAGGTGCTTTCCGTCTTCAGAGTACACATGACCATCTGAAACGGTATAGTTGCCTTCCATACGGAAGTTTTCTAAATTCTTTAAGGCTTCATTACCGATACCTAGCGGGTCACGAGCAACAAAGTTTTTCAAGGTATAACCTGCTGGTGTTAGCAAACGACTATACGCCTTATATAATTCATTATCAAGCGCACTATTATTTGTCACTAGGCTATCAATGCGTTGGTAATCGCTACTATCCAGAAATAGTGGAAGATTGTCGTAAATCAGGTTGCTGGTCTTTTCAATTAGATTTTGATCAACTTCTAGAAATACATCCTTCACCAATGTAGGCTTTAGCTTATGCTCTATACTATCACGTAGCTCATTAGCTATTATCGAAACGTCTTCGTTGTCAACAGCATTAATAGAATCGGTTGAGCTTAAGAAAACAATAACCTTATCTTTAATCTTAAGGTTGCTAAATACAAATTCTGCATTTTCGGCTTGACGAGTGCTAGGGAAAAAGCTTGATATGTTTTCATCGAACCGTACTTGGCGAGCATAAAACCCCAAAACGAGTACACTAGCAAGCAGAATCGAATAAAACACAATCTTATGCGCTCTAAAGTATCTATATATACCGATTAATAAAGATATCATTCAACAATGTTCTTTCGGGTTAGACGTAGAATAACAAATGAGATTGCTCCTATAAGAAGACTACAAAACACTGAAAACAGAAGGCTCCCAACTAAGTATTGGCCCAAGACAGTCTTTATTGCATCAAATGAAAAATCATTCAACTTCAGTGATGGAGATTGATCTAAGGCCAAAGCCCCCGTCAGATAACTTCCATAAAGCACCAAGGGCGTCAACGGAGGAATACTGATATTGGCAGCAATCAATGTTATTACCTTGTTTAACTTCAGGAACTGAGCCAATAAAACAGCAACAATCATCTGATAACCCCAAATGGGAAGTATACCCAGTAAAACACCAAGCATAATTGACTTTGTTATTGTGATGTTACTATCCTTAGTTTTCAATAAATGCTTATCAAAAAAGGCCTTTATGTTGGTCCAACTGAGTTTACGGAAGAAGTTACGAGGGTGAATCAATAGTAGGGCAATAATCACCAAGAATGTATTTAATATTGAAATCCTCGTAAAGTCGGCTAGTGGCCTAAAATGAGATATCCGTTCGCCCTTGGGAGGGTAATATACATTGATAGGAACATTAACCACCGCAATACCCTTCCAATTTGCAAATACTATTATTTCGAGTTCATATTCGTACTTAGCCGTGTACCACCACTTGTCTAAGCTTAGCTTTTCAAGAGGATATAAACGGAAACCTGACTGAGTATCTGCAAGTTTTACTCCAGTTTCGACATAGTACCAGAAGTTGGAAAACCTATTAGCAAAAGTGTTTTTGCCTGGCATATTCTCTTCTGCAATATTTCGAGATCCTACAATGAGGCTATCGGGATGTTGCTCGATATAATCTATAAAGTGTGGAATATCACTTGCAAAATGCTGACCATCCGAATCAATCGTAATAGCATATCTAAAACCCATCTCTTTGGCTCGAATAAAACCAAGCTTAAGAGCGACACCTTTTCCTCTATTAGCAGAATATGTTATCAGATGAATATCACTAGTCTTAGCAAGAATTTCGGATGTCGAATCAGTTGAGCCATCATTTACAATAATGATACTTGAGCTATACGATTTAACATCAGATATAACGGCAGACAGGGTTTGGTCATTATTATAGGTTGGAATAATAACAACTACGCCTAGCTCTTTGAGCCGATCAATCCAATAAGAGTCCTTTATATTTTTCATTAATCAACTGCTATTTGTCCTTTAAGCTTGATAAACACTTCCGAATTGGCCGTACCAATAACTTGAAGTTTAATTGTACTGTCCACTAGCTGCCCCATCTCTATATTAAAACTCAATTCAGTATCTTGTCTTGGGTCAAGCATCTTCAAAAACTTAGTCGAACCAATTTTAGTGAATCGAATTGACGTTCCAAGATACTGTTGCAATAACTGCTTAATCATGTAAATCGAACATACTCCAGGCACCACAGGTTGATTGGGGAAATGCCCTTCGTAAATGTCGTGTTGAGGATTAAGCCCTACAACAGCCGATAGATGCTGATTAAGATATTCAAGCTCTTTAACGGCGAAAAAATCATTCATGGTTGTCATAATCTTCTTTAATTATCCAATAAGGGGTGGAGTACTATATACAATTTAATCAAAGGGTGTCTTAATTCAATTTTCGAAGAGGTCTCTTGGCCCTGCTCAAACACACAGATATCTGTCTTACCAAAGCCACTACCTTTCCGAAACTTCTTAAAGAAACGTGTATCGGTTAATAGTCGACGATCTTGATTGGGCAGAAGCAATAATTTAAAGTCTCTCTCCAAGAGTTGAAGTAGCTTTTTATGCTCAAGAGGCTCTATACATTTATTTACATGGAAATCGTGTTGCTTATCTATTGAGAAATCAAATAAGCTAAGTCCAAAATAAGTCGTTCCGATAATGCGTATATCACCATTCTTCATTTCACGCATAATCAGCATTCCACTAAAGTGATGTTTGCCAATATTCAAACTCAGGTCGAATTTGTTTGAAACCTCAGTATTAATTTGAATCAAAGGCTCACTACAGGAAGATTGTGCAAGCTGGCTAGTTCCACAACCACATAATACGACAAATAAGAGTAAGCAAAGACTAGTTGACCGTGAAAATATTTTCATCTATTGGCTGATTTAACTTCTTATGCAGAAAGAAATACTCGGTATAATTTGATTCTGTTTCTGATATTTTAAGACGATCTACCGACATATCCGCCTTTAGAATAACCATCTCTATGCGATATAAATAAGCTTTTACGGCATTGCTTTTGGGAGTTAATTGAAGCAAATAGCTTTTAGCATCTTCAAGGTAGTCTACAGTATAGTTTTTAGTCAATCCCGATAGATTTCCAATCATGCACCCCGCAATCATCTCCTGCACTTGCTGCATCATCTTATTTTTACCTAAATCAGTTGTCGCCACTTTCCCGTCAGAACGGATTTTCAATGTAGGTCCGTTGATTACAATTAAATAATCTAGAGGCTTATCATACTGCATTCTGATTTTATTGAGTTGTTTATAATAGAACTTTCCACTTGACTTAATCTCTTCATCAAAGACATCTAAATACTTTACCTGCTTAAAATCACTTTCTATTGTTTTAAGATTTCCTGAAGTTTCTTTTAGATGTGATTCAAAATCGGTTAGGCTTTTTATTGGTGTATAATGTTGGGCTTGCACGCTCAGCACACCAAGAATATATAATAATAAGGTGAACGATATTTTCTTCATACTCTGCTCTCTTTTATAAATTCAAAGTTAACAAATATTTAATCACGAAAAGCTGATTCAGGAAGATTGTCGAATCTATAGCCTTGTTCTTGCAGAAAGTCTAGAGTTTTGAGAAGTATCTGATCGGAATTATCCAAGCGATCGTGAAGTAAGATGACAGAACCAGGCTGAATACGCTTCTTTATTCTTTTCAGAATCCGACTTATATCCCCACCCTGCGTATCAAGTGTTCGAATATTCCAACCAATAACTTGATAACCTCGATCTCGTGCAATACGAGCTATGGTGGGATTAGTTACACCAAATGGAGGTCTAAACAAGTAGATAGGCTTCTCGATAACCCGACTTAGCAACTCATCGCAACAATTCAAATCAGTATTCATCTTTGATTTGGAGTAAAGAGGGAACAGACCTGAATGCGTAAAAGAATGGTTGCCTATCAAATGACCCTCATCATAGATTCTTTTTAATAGCGCTTCATTGCCTACAACTTTAGAGCCAATACAGAAAAAACAGGCTTTAGCATTATAAGCTTTTAGTATAGATAAAATCTTAGGTGTTTGAATGGGATGTGGTCCATCATCAAAGGTTAGATACACAACTCGTTGTGTAGTTTTTATACGACAGATTGCTTTTAGGTAAACTCCAGCCTGTATGCTATAAGAAGCATAGAACAGAAAGAGTGAAACCAGCAAAAGCAAAGTGCATAGTAACCAAACCATAGTTAATGTTGAATTAAAATCAGTGAAGAGCCAAAAGCCTCATCGATATTCAATAGTAGGGCATAACTTCCAACCTCAGAGTTTGAAGAGAGCTGCTCAACAGTTTTAACCAATCCAAAGGCCATTGCTGTTGGGTATTCACCACATGTCTGTTTAAACAAGAGTACAGAAGCATCTTTGAGTGCTAATATAGAAATAACTTCATCATAGATACGATCTGAGGCGAGTTTTCCATTCTTTCCTAAAGCAATAAGGCTTAAGTCGGATGGATGTAACCCATAGACTGAAAGAAAGCGAATGACTGACTCACTAACACTATCCGAGTTAGTCCCAGTAGGCAAGGTAGTAAGTCCTTTTATTTGAGCAAGGGTTGTATCTGTTTTGTCGGTACCCAAAAGAAAGAAGTTAACCCCCTCACCCGCTAAACAATTCCGATAAATTCCTAAGCGTCTAAGTGTAGTAAAACTAGAGGAAGTAAGTTCGTCAAAAGCACCAACTAAAACATTTTGCTTACCCTCGTTTAAAAGAAGCATAGCATCAGTTAAAGCACTTTCCAAACTTAAGCTACGATGCACATAAGTCATATTATAGGCTTTAGCACTCAGCAGTAAAGCAATCTGGGCTCCAATTGTATTGAAAGTCGATTGAATGAATGTTGTTGGGTTGAGTGACCCTTCGTCATACTTTATCATATCATTCAAAAACTTCTCAGTATCTTCTAAACATCCCCAACCCGTAGCTGTAATTATGCCATCCAAAGCAATATCAGCCTGATTACCTAAGCAAATTAAAGCGGAAGACACCCCCATTTTTATAACTCTACTCATACGTCTTCGCATATTGGCATTGGATATGATAGATTTGTAATCAGGGTCAGCAATTTTAGCGCATGGAATACCCGTGTACTCACCTACGGTATAATCGAAAGAAGATATTTTATTAATATATATGGGCTTCATACTTTATTTTATTGCTGAAAATACCAGTGAAGAGTTATTGCCACCAAATCCAAACGAGTTAGATAGCACATGCTTAATGCGAGCATTTTCCTCCCACTTTGTTGCAGGATATAAATTTAACCCCACCATAGAATCTTCGAAGTTTAAGTTTGGATAAATATACCCCTTAGCTACTGACAAAACAGAGTAAACTGCCTCAATACCTTCAGAGGCTCCTAAAGTATGTCCGATGTAAGACTTCACGGAGCTAAAAGCAGGAACTTGATTTCCAAAAAGTCTCTTCAGGGCATTACCCTCAGAGGAATCATTGGTTGGAGTACCTGTTCCGTGTACATTGACATAATCGATTTCAGAAGGTTGAAGACCGGCAACCCTCAAAGCTTCTGTCATAGCGGCAAATGCACCATCACCTTCTGCTGTACTACCCGCTTGATGATAGGCTTCGTTTACATTAGAGTATCCCGTTAATTCACAATAAGGAGTGCGGCTCAGACAGCTCTCGTCCTGCAAAACAAGAAAACCTGCGCCCTCACCCAAGTTTAATCCCTTACGATTTTGATCAAACGGCCTACAAACCTCTTCATCTAATAATTTCAAAGAATTGAAACCGTTAAGAGTAAATCGGCATAAAGCATCTGTCCCACCAACTAATACCGTATCGAGCATGCCTGCTTTTATCATTCTAGCACCTAGCATAATAGCATTTGAAGCCGAAGAACAAGCAGTACTAATTGTAGAAGTAAAACCTTCGATCCCCAGATGCTGAGCAATAGCAAGAGTACTGGCAGAACAATCGTGCATTAAGACCTCTTCAAGATTCCCACCAGAATTTGGATCTTCACGAAATGACTTATAAAAGTTCTCACTTAAATCAATTCCACCAACCGAAGTAGCAGAGATCAAACCAATCTTTTGAGTTTTAAACTCCAGATTAGCATCAATAATAGCTTCTTTAGCTGCCAGCATTCCCAAAAGAGCCGTACGCGAGATGATACAATCGGTATTAAGCCCTAATAGTGACTTTAGCTCCTCGTTAGAGTATTTAACCTGCCCTACAGGAACTTGAAGTTTAGTTGACAGATACTTATCGACACCAATTCCTGTTTTCTCCAAACGCAAGGCTTGCATATTCTCATCCAAACAAGTTCCGATTGCCGAAATCACCCCAACTCCAGTGACAAAAACCTTTATCATTTACGATTCTTGTCAATAAAATCAGCGAGTGTTTGTACAGAATAAAACACCTCTTTAGCATTTTCAAGATTATCAATCTTGATGCCATACTCTCTCTCGAGAATCAATATAATTTCAAGTGCATCTATCGAGTCTAAACCCAGTCCATCCCCAAATAATGGAGCACTAGTTTCGATATCTTCGGGGGTAATGTCTTCGAGATTTAAAGCTTCAATAAGTTGCTCTTTAAGTGTTTGTATCAATTGATTCATGTTATATTTTCTTCAGTAGTTTAAATTCTGCTTTATAATTGTCTTCGAATAATTCGCACCAACCCATGATGCAATAATCTAGGTTGTCACTACGCATTACCGAAGTACTGTAATCTATCAAATCAGCTTCTTCATAGCTATTTGTTATGAAGAATGTATTTTCTCCTTTAATCTTATGTCGTATGCAAAGCTCACCAAGTACAACATTGGCCAGGGTATAAACAAATACAGTCGGGCTCACTCCAGACTCTCCTTCTTTAAAAAGAAGCTTTGCATGTTTATGATCTGTATCCAACGATGAACTTTTATTAGATAAAATAATCCCCGTCTTTTCGGAATCAAAGTCAATCCCTTCCAGGAGATAAGATGAGGCAATATATCCCAATTTGCAAAGATCATCCATCTTATAGAACTTCTGATTAACAAATCCGAAATTCTTATTTGCCTGACGAATGAACGTAGGAAAGTCTTTTTCTGCTGACTCAAAGACTAACCCGCTATCGACAAATATTTTACTATCCTCTACAAGTACCGACCTTAGCCGACTAACTGTAATGGGCTCAGAACTCTCAGAAGGTTTCTGAAACTCAGGTAGACTTAACACTATAGCAGCATTACACCCACCAAAGCCTGAGGCAGTTTTAACACAGTGCATCATATCTAAAGGTTGATGTAAATTACTTACACGAAGAGGAACTGATGTACCTGTTTTTTCAAATCCAAGAGTCGCCCAGCAGATTCCATCTTTTAATTCATGTGCAGAAATAATAGTTTCAATAATACCCGAAGCTCCTAAGGTGTGACCAAAGTAAGGTTTTAAACTTTGCACGGGAACTTCTGCTAGCTCAGAAAGGCTAACAGCTTTAGATTCCATCTCATCATTGAATACAGTAGCTGTACCATGGAGGTCCAAGAAGCTCACATCTTTAGCAAGAATATTAGCCTCATTCATAGCTTTATCCATAGCCAAATGAAGTTCATAGCCTGTACGAGAGGGGCCAGATATATGATTGGCATCATTCGTTATAGCACCACCCGACAAAATAATAGCATCAGCTGATGGTGTAGCACTAAGCAATAATGCACCACAAGCTTCACCTAGGTTTAATCCGTTTCTTGATTCATCGTATGGCTTGCACTGCGTGGGGCTAATAGATCTAAAAGAAGAGAATCCACTCGCTATAAAAGGTGATAACACATCGCAACCCACCACCACAACTTGCTTATAAGTGGAATTTTGAATCAGCCGCTTACCTACAATTAATGCAGACACACCAGATATACAGGCATTGGATATAATTTTAATCCGATTAGTGGTCTTGAAATACTGTTCTATTTTAAGCCCCAGAGCGGGAAGCCATGTTTGGGTAGGAATAGCATCAGACAGAGTTAGCTGATCAATATTTCCTTTGGTAGTAGCCAAAATTAAGCCAGTATCGAATGATTGTAAATCAACTTGATATTGTAAAATCAAATCTTCAATAACACTTACAATCAAAGTTTCTGCTTTGGTAAACTCCAAAGAATCATACCTAGCAAAGCTGTCATATACTGTTTGTTTTATCCTAGCTACTTGAATTGGTCGAGACAAAAAATCCCCCGAGCCATCCAACTGAATACCTGACTGATATTCTTTTATAGCCCGTAAGTTCTCCGAAGTGGTTTCTCCCAAAGCCGTAATCATGGCATCACCAATGATATAGCACGCTATAGGATTTTTAGATTCTCTTTCCATTCTTTTAGAAAAACAGGGTTAACCAACTCTAGTTTATTTGAGGAATTTAAGAAAACCTGAGTACTCTGACCCGTTGCCATAATGAGTCCATCTCTTTCTCTTAATACCGTATATGTAAATTGTAGTTTGGCTGCTTGACAAGCATGATAGCTAGTCTCTATGATAATTGTATCACCAAATGTTAGTGATTGCTTAAACTGGCAGTGAATATCCACAACTGGAGCTGTATATCCATTCTCATAGATAGTAGTATAGCTTAAGCCAAATTCCCTACCAAAAGCTTCACGTCCGTCTTCAAAGAACTTCAAATAATTGCCGTGCCAAACAACTCCCATAGCATCAGTTTCACTAAAACGAACATGGACACGAGTTCTATTTATCAAAGTTGGCTCTTTAAGCTCTTTTTTATTTCTTCTCATCTCCTAAAAATATCTTCATATTGCAGGATGCAATCAGTGTTGTACCAATATATACCTCTGCATAAATCAGAGTAAGTCCAAATATCTCTTGAAGTACCCTTATTTGAGTATCAAGAATATCACCCACCTTGGGGAAACTACGAATAGTTAGTTTATCCACCGAGCCAATATAGCCTATGGGCACCTCTTCGTTCTTTAATTTGTAAATATAGCCAATTCGAGCTGCTGCAGATTGAGCAATATGTTCTATGAGTCCAGACTCAGTAAAGCTTTGCCCCTCAATAAAAATATTATCATCTAGAATCGTTAAGTTAGATAATGAAATATCGTCCTCAAGACCTCTAAACTTGTCAACCATTATAATAGGTGCTCGCTGAGGAATTAAACTCAATAAAGACTCTCCCACACAAGGTAATTCAATCATATCATTTCTTTAATTTGCATTCTAGCAATGTGTGCCCTAATCCTAAATTATCAGTTAGCTTTACTACCTCTAGCCCAGCCTCACGAATATAGTCAAAAAGGTCTTCAGAATAAAACATCTTACTATTTCCATTGGCCATAGCAGTAAAGTAAAGACTAATTTGAGCCAAATCAAAAGAAGCAGCTGGATATTTTTGACGATCCCAGAGTGTTTCCATTATAAAAATACGGCCCGACTCGCTTAGAGCTTCTCTAACTTTCTTCAGAATACGCATCACATCAGAAGCTGAGAAACAATCTAGAAACTGACTCATCCAAATCACATCATGTCCTTCAGGAAGTTTAGTATCCTTCTGCAACAAGTTTAACCCTACCCCATGAATCCGAGAAGCATTTTGGTTTGAAGAAGTATTATGCTTCATCATTTCTATCTGTTGAGGTAAATCAACAATCGTTACCTCAACATCCTTAGCAAAATCAACACAGTTCAAAGCCCATTTGCCTGTATTTCCCCCAATATCCATTAGCTTCGAAACAGGCTCAGCAAATACAATATTTAATGCCTGCTTGAAAGAGTTGTCAGAATAGAAATGATCAAAGTCAAACCAACTCTTTTGAACATCTGCATCCAAAGAAGATAGCCCCTGGTAAATGGTTTCCCAATCCCCAAGAACCTTTAGCCCCTCAGGTTTTCCGTTTAACAAGGCTTCCTCTAAATGGAACATTCCTTTATAGTTAACATCGTGGTTAAAGTTCATATTAACTCTAACCATCTCATCGTTAACAAGAAACCAGCCAAGCTTTGTTATGAGGTATTTATTCTCTTTCAGAATCACAGAGCCAATAGTGAGTGAAGATTCGAGCAATACTTGAGCAGCATAGTTTGATAGCTTCGTCTTTTGAGCGATTTGTTCAAGTGCAAGACCTTCTTTCTGATCAGCTAAAATGCTAAAGATGCCAAATTTCACCATCAACCGAGAGACTTGGAAAGTAACAGGTCCAAAAGCAATTTCATGTGCAATGCGTTGTGCATCAGCTGCGAAATATTGCTCCTTAGTATATCGAGGATTAATCATAGTATTTTTCTTAAAAGTAAGTCTTATTTCCAGAAATCGTAATAGTTAAACCACTGTTCTGGATAAGTTTTAAGCACCTCATCAAGTGCTTTAGTATAAGCATTTAGAAGAGACTGCTCTGGTCGTACACCTTTAACCGACTCTAGTCCATCCAGCACAAAGAATTTAAAACGATAGGTTCGTTTAGGTTCACGCATTGCAAAATAAAAGACAACCGGAGTCTTCATCTTTGAAGCCAATAAAAATGGTCCTAATGGGAATTTAGCATTCTTACCCAGTAAAGACGACTCAAGCAGTTTTTCATCACGCACGAATCGATCTCCCTGAAAACAAACGTATTCATGCTCAGACAGTGCTTTAGTAATTGCAAAGACATGAGCTAAGCTATCTTTATTTACAGGTATAATTTTAAAATCCTGAGCTTGTGAGTGCCGTTCTAAAACTCTTTTTATACGTTGATGCTCATTGTCAAACATCACGATATTTATCTTTTTACCGTATTTATCGAAGAAGGGTGCACCTATTTCCCAATAACCAACATGAGCACCTATCATGACTACCCCAGTATCTTGGTTTAGTACAGATAAGAACTCATCGTAATTTTCGAATTCAAAATGATATTCATTGGATTTACCCATACCCAAAGCAACTTTATCAATTAAAATCTGGCCTAAACGATAATAGTTGCTAAATAGCAATCTTACGGATTTAGGAATGTTGTATTTGCATATTTCACGAGCATACTTCCAAATACTTCGCGTAGCCTCTGGTGCAAATGGAATGAAATAAATCACTACCAGACCCAGAAATAAATAAGCAAAACGAACTCCGAAGATCCGAATTAAGTAAACGAAGAACAGGTAACCAAACAGACCACCACGTGTCTGTCCCTCCCACTTTTTTTTCATGATTCTTTCTCAGAAACCTTTTTAATAATCAAAGAGTATAAATCTTGGAATGTTTTCACTTCCTGAAAATCGGTAGTTGTAAGCGTAAAACCAAAGTTCTTTTCAATAAGAACAACCATATCCACTAGATCAAGACTGTCTAATTCTAAGGTTGCCTGTAGAGGAGCCTCGGGCTGAATTGTGTCGATATCCACTTCAAATTCCTCAGCCAAAACTTCTCTTATATTTTCGATTATCTGTTCGTTATTCATTTTATGTTTGTGTTTATATTATACTTTCTTTACGATTAAAGTGGCATTCGTCCCTCCAAATCCAAAGGAGTTTGACAAGAATGCATCGAACTCTAAATCAATTATTTTAGTGGGAATATTCAATTTAGAAGCTACCTCATCGGGTTCTTCTAAATTGATATTAGGAGCTATAAAGTTGTTATTCATCATCAAAACAGAATAAACCACCTCACTAGCACCTGCCATCCACATCTCATGCCCTGTCATAGACTTAGTAGAGGCTACATATGGATTTAATCCCTCAAAAACCTCAGCTATAGCCTTTGCTTCATTCATATCTCCAACAGGAGTTGAAGTAGCATGAGCATTAATATATTTAATATCCTCAAGAGATAAGCCCGAGTTCTTCAAAGCCATCATCAACGAACGCTTAGGCCCGTCAACATTAGGTACTGAGATATGATCCCCATTCGAAGAAAATCCGTATCCTACCACTTCTGCAAGAATTGGAGCACCTCGCTCTACGGCCGACTCATACGTTTCTAGCATAAGACTTGCTGCACCACCACTGGGCACAAGACCATCGCGATTCTTATCGAACGGACGAGAAGCTTCTTTAGGAGCATCTTCACGAGATGAAAAAGCACCTAGACCATCAAAACTACCAACAGAATAGATATTGACCTCTTGAGCTCCACCACATAAGATACGATCTTGCATCCCCGATTTGATCAAGAAATAAGCCATACCAATAGCATGAGAACCACTAGCACAAGCACCAGCAATGGTAAAATTCACACCTCGAAGGTTGAAAATCACCGATAAATTCATTGTAACGGTAGAGTTCATCGACTTAAAAATTGAACCTGAGCCAACGAGAGCTGTATTCTTTTTTTCTCGGATAATATCAATTGCTTCAATAACAGGTTCAGCACTACTATCATTACCATATAGAATACCAACCTCGTTATTTTCTAAAAAGTCTTTGTCTATTTTGGCTTGTTCGAAAGCCTCAAGTGTAGCTACTACAGCATATTCACCTTGTTCAGGCAAATAGAGTCTCTCTTTTCGATGTAAAACACCTTTCAAGTTAGGTCTCTCTAGTATACCCGTCAGAGAAGAGGTATAACCCATTTCTTTACGATTTAGATCAATACCAATCCCCGATTTTCCTTCTTTGAGAGATTCTTTAACCTCTTCTTTATTTTTTCCTATACAAGAATAGATTCCCATCCCTGTAATCACAACTCTTCTATCCATCATCTACTTTAAGTATATAATCCTCCATTAATAGAGATTACTTCTCCTGTAATATAGCTTGCTTCTTTTGAAGCAAGGAAACCCACTAAAGAAGCAACTTCCTCAGGCTGACAAAATCGTCTTAGAGGAATCATGTTTTTCAATGATTTCTCATCCAAATCAGCTGTCATATCTGTTTCGACATACCCTGGTGCTACAGCATTAACCGTAACATTCTTTCTACCAACCTCTTGGGCCAAAGCTTTTGTAGCCGATATTATCGCACCCTTAGAGGCAGAATAATTAACTTGTCCAGGCATACCTTTGAGCCCCGACAAAGATACAATATTGATAATACGCCCAAACTTATTAGCCAACATATTCTTCAGTAGTGATTGTGTGACATAAAAGAACCCATCAACACTTATATCAAGCACTTTATGCCATTCGTCATGGGTCATCCAAAACAAGAGATTATCTCTACGAATTCCTGCATTATTAACCAAGATTTCAATACATGATTCAGGATGAGAAGTCACGAAACTCGTTAGCACATTTGATACAGCCTCTGCATCAGAGACATCGAACTTCAGTAGTTCACCATCTCCTCCACATGATCTAATCAGGTCTAAGGTCTTGTTAGCCTCAGCATCATTACTTTGATAATTTACCAAAACATGGTAGCCCATACTTGCCAATTTAACACAAATAGCCCTACCAATACCTCGGCTCCCCCCTGTAACTAATGCACATTTCATCATCTATTATCTTTTAAAAAGGTAATCATTCGTTCTATCTCTTTATATTTAGGAGTATCATCCACAAAAGCAGGAAAGAAATCTCTCACTTCTTTAAATATCTTATGTGTATGAGTACTCAAGTCTTTTTCAATCTCTAAAATACTAACAGCTTGCGCTATCCCCATGTACAATACTGACATTACTTGAAATGAGTTATCCACAACCCTTTTTGCTAAAAGAGCCGAGTTAGTGCCCATACTCACGATGTCTTGGTTATCATTATTGTTTGGAATACTATGCACATACATAGAATTTGACAGTGTTTGACATTCAGCCGTAGTCGAAGTTGCTGTAAACTGAGAGGCTTGCAAACCATAATTTAACCCTAGCGTTCCCATATTGACAAATGGAGGTAAAATCTCATTTATCTTGTCATGAAATAAGTAGTTAATCTGACGCTCACAAAGCATTGTTAACTTGGTTATGGCCATTTTGAGTTTATCCATTTCGAAAGATACATAGTCACCGTGAAAGTTGCCTCCGTGATACACATTTTGTGTATCCTTATCAATTACTGGATTATCGCATACAGAGTTAACCTCATCGATTAATACTTGTTCTGTATTAGCCAAGGCATCATATATAGGCCCTAAAATCTGAGGGACACAACGCAGTGAGTAATAGGGCTGCACCTTATGTCGAAAGACTTTCTCTGTGTTATCTTTAGTATAAAGTTCCAACTCACGTTTGAGTACGCATTTACTATCTTTTATTCGCTCTCTCATCAGCTGAGCAACTACTTGTTGACCTACATGATGCTTTGCCTCGTTTAAAGGTAAAGACATAAAGTCATCATAAGAACTTGCTATCTCATTCATCAGAATAGATGAACTTATAGCACGATCGAAAAGTCGGTTTGCATAGATTAGATTGACAAGCCCAATTCCAACCATAACAGAGGTACCATTAGTACACGACAACCCCTCACGAATATGCATCTGAATAGGTTTTAAACCTAGCTCATCAAAAACAGAGGATGTACTGCGTAAAACACCTTGATAGAATACTTCTCCTTCTCCAATTAGCGTTAATGCCATATGAGCAAGCTGAACTAGATCTCCACTAGCCCCCACACTACCATGCTCAGGAATAAAAGGATAGATTTCATTATTTATGAAGCTAACTAGCTGAAGCACCAACTCACGATGAACCCCTGATTTACCTTGAAGAAAAGTCAAAAGGCGAGCCACCATAGCTGCTCTTACATATATTTCAGGAAGAGGGTCTCCAGCGCCTGTTGAATGGCTACGAATAATATTAAATTGAAGTTCCTTTAAGTGTCGGTCTTCAATTCGGAATTGAGCCATCGGACCAAAGCCCGTATTGATACCGTATATTATCTTATCCTTAGAAAATGCTTTTAAAAAATAAAAACTATCATCGACAACTTTCAAGTCATCCTCAGACAGTATAATTTCTTTCTTATGAAAGATAACATCTTCTAATTCTTTCAGGCCTAATTTTTCAATCATTTTATCAAACTTAGTTAAGAGTGGTACTCACTAAGGTGCAAATTTATAATAAAATAAAAACATAGACAATCCTTTGAGTGCTTATAAAAACGCAACAAATACATTCAAACACAAGTTAATCCTAGCTTATTAGACTTAAAATCTTAATAATCGTAAGCTTAGATACAGCCACATACTAGACAATAAAAAAAAGAAGCCTGTTTGAAATTAATCAAACAGGCTTCTTTCTTATATTAAAGTTTAGATAACTACTCCTTTAAAAGGAACTCATCAATTGCTTTTTTGTAGGTTGCTTTATCTGCAGCACCTGGCATCAATTGTGGTGTACCATTTTTAGGAATAAACACCAATAATGGAATGCTTGTTACATTGAACAGACCAGCAAGTTCTTTTTCTTTGTCCACATTTACCTTGTAGATGGTGATTTTACCATCATACTCCTTAGCTAAATCTTTAAGAATAGGTGCAATCATTCGACATGGTGCACACCAATCAGCATACAGGTCAATGATAACAGGCTTATCGCCTTTAAATGCCCACTCTTTAGATTTCTCGTAGTCGAAAACATCTTTAATGAACATCTCTTTATTCATTTTTATTACCTCACCATCTTTAGCCTCAACATTCTGAATTTCAGCAGTCTCTTCAATAGCTGAAGATTTAGTAAAAGCATAACTTGTTACGCTAAGTACGGCAATGGCAAAAAGTGCTATGTATTTTCTCATTTATTATTTATTTAGTTCTTAATTAGATGTATTTTTCTAGCATAGAGATCAATTCCTTTTGAGCAATTAGACCCGAATGTCTCCAAAGAGGTTCTCCGTCTTTAAAGATAATAAAAGTCGGAACAGTTTGAATACGATATTCAGTAGCTAATTCACCGAACTTATCAATATCAATCTTAACAATTCTCGCTTTTTCGCCTATAGACTCTTTAACCTTATCTAAAATCGGCATCATAGTCTTACAGGGGCCGCACCACTCTGCAAAGAAGTCAATCAGTACAGGTTGTTCGGATTTTATCAATTCATTAAATTTTTCCATATCTACTTGTTTTAATGTACAACTATTGCATTAGCATGTCAATGCTGCTAATTTAAGTATAAAACATAATGCAATGCACTTTGTTCGGTTTAGTTTCCATCTGAAACTATAAATCTATTCAACAAGTGTTAATTCATCTATGATGTGCTTTGCACCAGCAAACTTATCGATTATGAATAAAACATAGCGAATATCAACAGTAGCAGCACGTTGTGAAGAGGGTCTAAAGGCAATATCGCCTGTTAAGCCTTCATAATTTCGATCGAAGCCTACACCAACTAATTCGCCCTTACCATTCATCACTGGGCTACCCGAATTCCCACCTGTATTGTCGGTATCAACAATAAAACAAACAGGCATCTCACCCTTTGAGTTAGCATAGCGACCATAATCTTTGGTTTGATACAACTCTTTAAGACGAGCAGGAACAACGAACTCCCAATTATTAGGATCTTCTTTTTCCATAACTCCCTCAAGTGTAGTATATGACTCAAACCACTTACCATCCGAAGGCTTGTAACCGCGTTTGCTACCATAGGTCAGACGGATTGTTGAGTTGGCGTCGGGGTAGATTGGCAAACCATTGGCCTGACGAAGCTGCATCATTCCATCAACCCAAGTCTTATGCGCTAAATCGTAAGCAAGATTAGCCTCTGCAGTCTTCTTGTTTTCAAGTTCTATAGCAGCAGCAACTTCAGCACGAAAACTGATCAAAGGATCATTTTCGAGCGCAGCTAGCGACGGATTAGCAATAAAGCCTTCAAAATTATCTGGAGATGCAAATATAGACTTCGTAAATATAGCCTCAACTAAACTGTGTATATTCCCCTTATAGATAGGATTTGAAGCAGCAACCAAATTTATTTCTTGATTCTCAGGAATAATCTCTTTATAAACCGTTAGCAACTGGGTCATTACATTTCGCTCAACCCCAGGGTAAGGAACCTCTTTAAAGTAGTTGTTAGCCTTTTTAATAAGTGATTCCTTTGCTTGCTCAATATTCTTTGATTTACCTGATTCTAAAGCTGATTTGAGTGCAGCTGTAGATGGAATATGAGTTACATCTAACCCACTTAAGAAACACTCCGCTAAAGCCTCTGCATGAAGCTTAGCATCGTGTCGCTGAGCTACAATATCACGTATAGCATCGAAAGCCTCCTGATAGGCAGGATTGTCTGTTTGAACACCATAACTTAATAGCTGTTCTTGCTGAGCTTTTTTAGTATCTAACACTTTGAGGCGAACCAACCCCTCATTCATACCAATAGCATTTTTCCAGTAGTTGGCTGAACCTGCATATTTGCTCGCATAGTGAATGCGTACAGCATCATCTTTCTGCATCTCACTCATCAAAGCTTTCAAGCGATAGCCACGCACTGTTTGACGCAAGAAATTGGTGGTTTGCATACGCTCTTCAACCTCATCTGCTATCATATAACGCCAGTTACGACCAGGAAAACCCATTAAAAAAGCAAACTCATCGTCCTGAATACCATTTAGGTTGATAGATAAGTGTTTTTTAGGATGCAAAGGAATATTCTTTTCAGAATAGTCGGCAGGACTACCATCGGCATTGGCGTAGATACGGAATAGAGAGAAATCTCCCGTATGACGAGGCCACATCCAGTTGTCAGAATCTGCACCATACTTACCTATAGAAGATGGCGGGGTGCCTACCAAGCGAATATCTTTATAAACAGTCTTCACGAAAAGCATATAGCGATTACCTCCATAAAAAGGACGTAACTCGATTTCGGTAAAAGGTGTTTGTTTAATCTTATGTTTTTTAGCAAAACGCTCAGCTACTTTATTTAAGAATGTTGTTGATAGGAAGTTTTGAGCGCGCTCTTTCTCATTTTTGGATAGTTGATCTTCTACAAAACGAGTTACATCAAGAATCTTATCGATAAAAGTAACCGTAAGCCCCTCTGCAGGCAACTCACCTTGAAGATCTTTAGCCCAATAGCCATCAGTAAGATAATCATGTTTTACACTACTTAGTTTCTGAATAGCTCCATAACCACAATGGTGATTAGTAAGCACCAGACCTTGAGATGAGATTACCTCACCCGTACAACCGCGGCCAAAATGAACCACAGCATCTTTGAGGGATAAAGCAGATTCGGCATAAACCTGATCAATAGGAATTTCGAGACCCAATTCTAACATTGTTGCGGCATTTTGGGTTTTAAGGTCGGGTAGTAACCACATTCCCTCATCGGCATACGAACTTACCGAACACAACGATAAAAGAGCTACTAATAGTTTCTTTTTCATGATAGTTTTAGTTTAAATATAAAAGAGGTTAGAAGCTACAGCCTCTAACCTCTCTAAGTTAGTTGTTTTTATTACTCTACGATAGTCATTTCATCGATTAGATGTCCACAACCACCAAGTTTATCAAGGATAAACAATACGTAGCGGATATCTAAGTTAATACAGCGCTGAAGTTTATTATCAAAGTTAATATCTCCACTGAGTGACTCCCAGTTGCCATCAAAAGCACAACCTATAAGTTCGCCATTGGCATTTAGCACAGGGCTACCAGAGTTACCACCAGTAATATCGTTCGTTGTTAAGAAACATACTGGCATTTCACCATTGGGCAATGCATAACGACCGTAATCGTTATTTAGGATTAATTCTTTAAGCTTCGCAGGAACATTAAATTCTCTATTTGAAGCATCCTCTTTTTCTAAGATACCCTTCGTTGTAGTATAGTAGTTGTAGAACATACCATCACGAGGGATATATGATTTCACACTACCGTAAGTCAAACGAATTGTAAAGTTTGCATCTGGATACGAAGGAGCAGGCTCTTTCATCTCACCCAGTCCTCTTACATAGATTTTATGTAATAAGGTTTTTTGGTCGGCAAATGTTCTAACTGAGCCAAATAGATCTTGATATTTTTCAATAATAGATTTAGAGTAACGGTAAGATAAATCTTTACTTACTACTTTCTTAGTTGGTTTTGCTAAAAACTTCTCTAAGTTTTCTTTGCTTGCAAAGATTGAGCGACTGTACATTTCATCTATAAATTTATCGTAGTTCCCCTTGTACTGAGTTTCGACAAAACTATAGAAAGAAGGACGTTGTGAATCACTGATTAATGTAGCGTACAGAGGCATCAAAGCTTTTGCTACTTTACGATCTACAGTGTGATCGTAATCTTTATTGTGAATCTGGTCATAAATCTTACGCAGATTATCTTTTACGTTATTGGCTAATTCTGTGTCTTTAGACTCTACTGCCAAAAGCAAGTCGTCAATAATGGCATAAGGAGTAATAAACTCAATTCCACTAAAGAAGGTTTCAACCAGCATTGTGTTTTGATAAACAAGAGGTTGCTCTTGCTCAACTACAGCATTGATTTGTGAAACTACATTTTTGTAGTCTGTATTGTTATCTTTAGCTGCGAACTCAGCAAATTTAGCTTCTTGCTTAGCTTTATCGCCCAACACATCGTTGTCGATAATCGCCTTATTCATACCGATAGAGTTTTTCCAATAGTTTGATGAGCCAGCATACTTACTTGCATATTGAATACGTACTTTGTCACTAGCATTCATCTCTTCTTTAAGCACTTCTTGACGGGCGCCTCTAACTATAATTCGAGGTTCGTTGATTGCTTCCATACGCTCTTTAACTTCAGAAACAGTTAAATAACGGCTTGTGCTACCAGGAAATCCCATAATCATAGCATAATCATTCTCTTCCATTCCTTTTAACGAAATAGCAAGATGTTTCTTAGTTACTAGAGGAGTATTGTTTTCATTGTAGTCAGTTGGCTCACCTTGAGTATCAGCATAGATACGGAAGATTGAAAAATCACCCGTATGACGTGGCCAAGTCCAGTTATCTGTTTCACCACCAAATTTACCTACAGAAGAAGGTGGGGCAGCAACCATACGTACATCATTATAGGTCTTTTTGTAGATCATAAAGAATTTATTACCTGCAAAGAAAGGTAGTAATTGTACGGAGATACCTTTTTTCTCATAAAGGTCGCTTTTTGCATACAATTCATCAGCAACTTTAGATAGTATTGGCTGTGTGAAAGACTCAAGTTCAGTAAACTCGCCATTCTTAACCTTTTGATCTATAATATCCGTCACATCAACAATTCGCTCAACAAAAACAAAAGTTAATCCTGGTACAGGAAGTTCTTCTGAATTATTTTTCGCCCAGAAACCATCTGTCAAATAGTCGCTTTCAACACTACTGAGTTGTTGAATAGCTCCATATCCACAATGGTGATTGGTAAGGATAAGCCCACTAGGAGATATTATCTCACCAGTACATCCACGGCCAAAAATACCCACAGCATCTTTAATAGACACTTTGTTTGGGTTATATAAATCGTCAGCATCAAGCTTCAGACCTTTTTCTTTCATGATATCAACAAGATGTTGCTCTTTCATCATCTGAAGTAACCACATACCTTCATCAGCCCTTACACTACCAACAGCGAAGGTCAGCAGCGCTAATAATAAAACTTTTAGTTTACGCATAGTGTATTTATAATTGTTTAAAATTTACTTATTTCTCCATTTCGCACAGCATCCATCACGTTTGAGGGAGCTCTCTTATTGAGTAATTCTTTTTTCATAAAGTCCATATAAGGAGCAACATGATCAAAAAACTGGTAATAGCCCTGGCAGAGATAGTTAAGCCCAGGCTCCCCATCTTTGGTACGAGCAAACCTGTTTTTTGGGCACTCTCCATTACAAGCAAACAGATAATCACAAGACTTGCACTGACTCGGAAGTTTTGTAAACTTATCTTGTCCAAATTTCTGTTGTCGTTCGCTATACATCATTTCAACCAAGGATTTTGAATGTATATTACCTAACTTATATTCAGGGAACACATAGTGATCGCAAGAATAGACATCCCCATTAAACTCCATAACGCCAGCGTGACCACAAGTTTTAGCCATAGTACAAACCCCTGGCTGCTCTCCTATCCAGTTGGCTAGAGTTGCATCAAATAATTGGATAAAGACTGAACCTACATCTTCTTTTATCCATTCGTCAAATATAGTGCAAATGAAATTACCCCATTGCTTGGGAGATACCGAAAAATCGGCAAGCTTAGCTGATTCATTAGCCTGGACAGTAGCCAAATGCCTACCATCATTATGGTTTAAAATACGCTCAACTATAGGTGTAAATTGAATATACTTACAGCCAATTTCTTTGAAGAAGTTATAAAAGTCTAAGGGATAGTCGGCATTAAAGTCGTTGACTACAGCAAGTGCATTCCATTCGACACCATGTTTTTTGAGTAGATTAATACCACGCATCACCTTGACAAATGAGGGTAGCCCTTGTTTGTTTTTACGATATTCATCGTGAAACTCTTGTGGCCCATCAATAGAAATACCTACTAGCCAGTTATTCTGTTTGAAAAACTCACACCAAGCATCATTAAGAAGTGTTCCATTGGTTTGGATACAGTTGTCAATGCGACGACCACCTGCATATTTCTTTTGCAACTCCATTGCTTTTTGATAGAAAGAGAGTGGTCGCATCAAGGTTTCTCCACCATGCCAAGTAAAAAGAACTTCGGGCATAGTTTGAGACTCTATGTATTCCTTTATAAATTTCTCAAGTAGCTCATCACTTAAAATATGATTAGATGTATCCTTATATAAATTGGATTTTTCAAGGTAGTAACAGTAGTCACAAGCGAGGTTACAAACAGACCCAACTGATTTAACCATGATATATAAAGGTCTTGCAAAAGGTGCAAATGTAGATGACATAAAATCTTCTTTTTAATTATTTAAGAGTCCAAAACCTCAAAGTCTAGAATTAATTTATATCTTACACTATGAGATAATGAATACTCGACTAACACAAAAATAGCTAAAGTTAATAAATTGGGCCATTTTACTGACAGTTTATAAGCTTTATTAAACAAATAATAAACGAGAACATATAAATATCGATAAAACACTTTTATACTTTCATTCTTGATTGTAAGTTTAGACACATTTTACAAATGCACGATATGAGAAAATTACCATTATTCCTCGTTACATTTATTGTTCTTACCGCCACATCATGTACGCCGAAGTACACTGTTAAAGGAAGTGCTAGCCTAAATATGCTGAGTGGAAAGACAATTTACTTAAAAGCCTTAACAGAAGAATCGAACTTAGTCACAGTCGATTCTGCTCAAATTATCCACGGTGAATTTAACATGGAAGGGATAACTAAATCTACTCCGCAAATGGTAACCCTATTTATGGATGACTTGCCCATGACACCCATAATTCTAGAACCTGGAGTGATCAACATCTCCATATCTCCTACCGAACTGATAATCGGAGGAACTCCTCTTAATAATGCCTTATACAGCTTCTATCAACAGAATCAACAATTAGAGTATAAGATTCAAAATACGATTAACGCTCAGTCTGCTTCAAACATCTATTATAGCATAATTGATGAACATCAGGCACTCATTCGAGATTTCGTAGAATACAATCACAATAACGTTTTGGGAGCGACTGTTTTCTCAATATATCATAATCAATATCCAGAGCTGCTAGATACTAGTCAGGTTGATATTTATGCTAATCATGCTGCTGAAACTCAAGAAGAGCTATATCAGATCTATAGTGCATTTATAAATACACCCTTTAGAGAAACCTTTCCCAGTGGATTTTTTCTTTGGTAAGCCTAAAGAGCTAAAAACATAGCCCCATTAGACATGAAAAGTATAGAAATAAGAGAAATCCATCAGGTAGATCAGAAGCTTGTAGACCAAGTTATAACCCTTCTACCTCAGCTAACACCAATTCACAACTTAGTAACTCAAGCAACACTTGAAGAGTTAGTTTTAGACAAAAACTCAGCCCTTATCGGTGCTTACAGCGAAGATAATGTTCTGGTAGGAATGTTGTCACTCGTAGTTTTCACTATTCCTACCGGCAAAAAGGCTTTCATTGAAGATGTTGTTGTCGATCAAACTGCTCGTGGAATGGGATTAGGTGAGATGATCTTATGTGAGGCTATAGAGTTAGCCAAATCAAAGGGAGTAAAACGCATTGAACTATCCTCAAGGCCCAGCAGAGTACCAGCCAATAAGCTCTATCAAAAACTTGGGTTCAAAATTAGAGAAACAAATTTTTATCGTTTAGAGCTTTAATACTCTTCATCTTTAAAGTCAAGCTTCAACTGAATATAAAGAGGTTTGTCAGCCGACTCCAGTTTTGGGTTTGAAACAGATAAGCCAATTAGACGGATAGGATTGTCTTCATAATCGACTTCGGAAAGTAGTTTCTTAGCTTGAGGCAATATATCATCTAACAATTCAAAGCTATTCTCTTGAGTGATACTCCGAGTAATCTGACTAAAGTCTTTGAATTTTATCTTCAAGGTCAATGTAGTCCCCTGAAAGCCGTCTTCTCCAATACGTGAAACCAATTCGGTAGCAACATGGTATAACTCAATAATTGCTGAAGACTGAGCCGTAATGTCTTTTTCGAGTGTGGTTTCGCATCCCAGAGATTTGCGTATACGAATCTCCTCTACAGGTCTATCATCAACTCCGTGAGCAAAATCATAATACATCCGCCCCATTTTACCGAAATGTTGCACTAAGCCAACAATCGACCAAGCTTTTAGATCGCTTCCCCGATGTATGCCTAACTTATGCATTTTCTTAGCGGTGACTGGCCCCACACCCCAAAACGATTCAATTGGTAATTGCTCTATAAACTGATCTGCCTGCGAGGGGTGAATGGTGCATATTCCATCGGGTTTACGATAGTCAGAGGCGATCTTTGCCAAGAATTTATTGTACGATATACCAGCAGAAGCAACCAGATTTAGTTCTTCCCTTATGGCTGCTTTAATCTCCAAAGCAATATCCACGGCCAACTCATAACCCACCTTATTTTCGGTCACATCCAAAAAAGCCTCATCAAGCGATAGAGGCTCTATAATATCGGTATAACGGTGGAATATAGCATGAATCTGTGCAGAAACTGCCTCATAAACATGAAATCGAACATCGGCAAATATCAAGTGAGGACAGAGTTTTTTTGCTTTCATAGAAGGCATAGCCGAACGAATACCATACTTTCGGGCCTCATAACTTGCTGCAGCCACAACACCTCTTGGGTGGTCAGAACCCACAACAAGTGGTTTCCCCCTGTATTCGGGATTGTCTCTTTGCTCCACAGAAGCATAAAAGGCATCCATGTCAACGTGAATAATCTTCCGTAATTTATCTTTCACTTAAAAACAACGCTTTAATATGCTTTCCAGAAGTTTTTAAACTCTTTATACGTACCAAAGCAAACCAATTCATCACCCGCAAAAAGTTTCTCCTCTTCGCCGAGGTTATCAATGATATAATGCTCGGTAACGTTGATACCCAGCTTATTCTTTATGGCTCGTTCACGCTGAATAGCAATTAGGTTAAGATTAAAGCTCTCGGAGAGCTTGAGTTCACTTACAAAATATCCCTCAAAATGCTTGGGGACAAGAAATTTCATTACATAATGGCTATCTCCAAGACGAAAGGCCTCGGTACTAGTATTAAACTCCCAAAGCTCGACCAACCTACGAGCAGCATCTTCCTCTGGGCTAAGTATCTTATCAATATCAAAGGCTTCAAGAACCGACTTGTGTATATCGTCAATGGCTCGAGCAAAGATATGCTTCACCTTCTTCTGTTTTAAGAGTGCAACCACACGAATTGAAGCTCCAAAGTTTTCACCAATAGCAACAATTACTGCATCAATATTGTAGAGTGGTAAAGCAGTCAGTGCATAGTCATCTGTAGCATCAAGAACAAAGGCTGTAGCAATCTTATCTTTAATGCTATCCACTTTTTGTTCGTTCATATCTACACCGATTATCTCGTGCCCCATAGAGGCTAATTCTTCGGCAAGTACATAGCCAAAGTTTCCTAGACCTATAATTATATATTTCATTTTAGTTGATTATTATATCCCCAACAGGGAAATGACAATTTCGTTTAGCACGGTTTTTAACCGCTCCCATCATGATAGTAATTATCCCAACACGACCAATAAACATAAGTATGATTAATAAACCCTTAGCTGGATTATCAAAAGTATGGGTAATCCCTAACCCTGCTCCACAAGTACTCATAGCTGCGACACATTCGTAAATCAGTAGCAAAGGAGAAGTGTCGGGCTCAAAGAGCGTAAGCAAGAAGGAAGCTATAAACAGAACACCCAAAGAGATAAAAACCGTAGCATGAGCTCTATTGACCGACTGATTTGAGATTTCACGCCCAAAGACTTCAATGCGATCACTGCGCCTAAGTACAGACCTGAAATTGAGCAGAAGTACGGCGAGTGTGTTTACCTTAACCCCACCAGCAGTCGACTGTGCAGCACCACCAATCCACATTAAGACAAAAAAGATAATACAAGAGTGAAACCTCATGTCGTTAATATCAACCGAACTAAAGCCCGCTGAACGTGGGTTAATGGATAAAAACAGAGCCTTGGTTATCTTCTCAGATAATGGCATCCCTGCCAATACACCATTCCATTCCAAGAGTGACATCATGATAGTTCCAAAGAGTATCAATCCAAGTGACAAATAAAGTACAATTCGTGTATTTAAACTATATAAACGGTAGATATAAGGAGGTTTACTATGCCTAAAGTAGGCAATCATACGTTTGACTTTGGTAATGAGTGCATCTTTAAAGTTCACAAGAATTGGGAAACCTATACCACCAAGAATAATCAAAACAGAGATTACAATATAAATCCCATTTTGATGATATACCCTCACATCTCCTAGACCATCGGCTAGAGTCGAAAATCCTGCGTTACAAAAAGCCGAAATCGAGTGGAAAACCGAGAAAGCAATCTCTTGCTCCATATCCATTCCAAGCGTACCGTGTATAGTCATCCAAATTGAAAATGCCCCTATCCCCTCAATGACTAAGGTGAAGACCAATATATAGAGTAACGTAGATAGCAGAGATCCTAACGAGTTAGAACTCACCATATCCCGAACAACAACTTGATTATAAAGACTCGTATTACCCATAAAGAAAAGAGCAAAAAAACTAGTAAAAGTCATCACACCTAACCCACCTATTTGAATAAGAATAATAACAATTGTCATACCCACAGGAGTTAATGTTGCGGGGATATCGATAGGTGTCAAACCTGTTACACAAACGGCACTTGTCGATAAGAATATAGAATCTATCCAATCGATACCATTGATAGTAGCTGTCGGGAGTTTTAACAAAAGTGAACCAACAATTATAATAACGATAAAGCTCCCAGCAAGCATTAGTGAAGGGTTAGTTCTCTTACCAAGTAATCGGATTAAGCCACTAGAGAGATTAAAAAAAGAGAATAAAAACAGCAAACCATACCGATAAAGATTACTATTGGTAAAATCCCAAAACAACAATACTCCACCACTTTCGGCTGGCCTATCAAAGACCACAGGTACTAAGGTCAATAAGAGCAAAACACTTAAGGTCCAAGTGGTCTTTTTGAACTGCCGCCTTGCGTCATCAACATTGAGAACCATATGTAAAACCACATCAACTAAAAAGATGAGCCACACTGCCCTGTAAATTTTATTTACAAGAATGATGTCTTTTTCGTTGAGATCATATCCGTAGCGATAGATAAAGGCTAGTATAAAAACTACAGAGGCTAAACCGGCCAACAAACCCAGTATTTTGAGCCCAGTATTTATATAAGGAATCAGGAATTTATTTTGATAGAGTAAAAGCTTATTATAGATTTTCATTCGTTACTATATTCTGTTTTAATATCTTTATAATTTGACTGAATACACAGTATTCGTTAAGAATCATTTATCAGTCGCTTTTATTGAACTCAAATGAGTCCTACGTGTTAATAGAACAGTGTCGTCAACCTACAACTGCGGGTTAAAGATACTCTTATGACAGGACATATCCCTATAAACTAAGACGAGCTAATTAAATAATTACACAATATAACTAAATAATTACTAGATAATGAAATATATCGGAGCACATGTTAGTGCATCAGGTGGAGTTGAAAATGCTCCTATTAATGCTCATAACATCGGAGCTAAAGCATTTGCCCTATTTACAAAGAATCAAAGACAGTGGGTTAGCAAACCACTAACTCAAGAGAGTATCGAGCTCTTCAAAGCCAATTGCCAAAAATACAACCTCTCTTCTGACTACATACTTCCTCACGACAGTTATCTTATCAATTTAGGACATCCTGAGCAGGAAGGTTTAGATAAAAGTAGAGCTGCCTTTCTCGATGAAATGCAACGCTGCGAGCAACTCGGCTTATCACTGTTAAATTTCCACCCTGGTAGTTTTCTTAAAAAAATAAGCATTGACGATTGCCTAGACCGCATTGCTGAGAGCATAAATATTGCTCTAAATCAAACTAAAGGTGTAACAGCTGTTATTGAAAACACAGCAGGTCAAGGAACAAACTTAGGTTATACTTTTGAGCAACTTGCTCATATAATTGATAAGGTAGAAGACAAATCAAGAGTCGGTGTTTGCCTAGATACTTGCCACACCTTTACGGCAGGTTATGACTTGGTAAATAAATACGACGAAGTTTTTAATGATTTTCAAAATACTGTAGGATTTAACTACCTAAGAGGAATTCACCTGAATGACTCTAAAAAAGAGGTGGGTACAAAAGTCGACCGCCACGACAGCATCGGTAAAGGATTTATCGGCTCGGATTTCTTTGTTAAAATGATGAATGATTCCCGATTCGACAATATGCCAATTATTTTAGAAACACCCGATGAAACAGCTTGGGCTGAAGAAATAAAATGGCTTTATGAAGTTCAAAACTCTAAATAATAAGATTATGAAAGCAAAACAAATAGTTTTAGCAAGCAGACCAATAGGTTTGCCTAAGCAAGAAGATTTTAGATACGAAGATATCGACATCCAACCACTTGAGAAAGACCAGGTATTACTAAAAGCAAAATATATATCTGTTGATCCTTATATGAGAGGTAGAATGAGTCCTAGTAAGTCTTATGTTCCACCTTTCGAACTCGACAAACCCATTACTGGGGGAGTAGTTGCTGAAGTAATCGAATCTAACTCAAAAAACCTTGCTAAAGGTGACGTAGTGGTAGGTATGATGTCATGGGCTACACAGCTCGTTATGAATGCCAAAGAACTCACTAAGATTCAACCAGGTGTCCCTGAGAGTTATCACTTAGGCGTACTCGGTATGCCAGGACTTACAGCTTATTTTGGCCTGACTGATATTTGCAACCCACAAGCTGGTGAAACTGTTGTGGTTTCGGGTGCTGCTGGAGCTGTTGGTAGTGTAGTTGGCCAAATAGCTAAAATCAAGGGTGCCCGCACCATCGGAATTGCAGGTACTGACGAGAAATGTGAATTATTGAAAAGTAAGTTTGGATACGACCACGTTATCAATTATAAGACTGAAGATATTGAAGAGATGCTCGACAAATATTGTCCCGAAGGTATTGACTGCTATTACGACAATGTAGGTGGACAAATTTCAGATGCAATTATCTTTCGCTTCAAACGTTTTGCGAGAATGGCGCTTTGTGGCCAAATCTCTCTTTACAACTCTACAGAGATGCCTATGGGACCAAGAATATTGCCAGCTATTCTAAAAACTAGTGCTTTAGTTAAAGGTTTTATTGTTTCCGACTATGCTGCTAGAGCTCCTGAGGGAATGAAACAGCTAGGCCAATGGGTAAAAGAAGGAAAACTAAACTTTACTGAAACCATAGTTGAAGGTTTCGACAACATCCCCAAAGCCTTTATAGGGCTGTTCAAAGGAGAGAATAAAGGTAAGATGATTGTTAAGATCTAGGCCATAAAATAAAATGACTTAGTCGTTTGCCTGCTCCAACCTAGTGACTTACTCATAGCGAGTAAGTCATTTTAGCTTAGCCCGTAGCCTATACTTTTTTCTTGGGTTTGGTCTTCATAATCGTAGCATACGAATTGGTAAAAGCAGAAAGACTCTTATACCCTACCCGATAAGCTACTTCAGTTAGGGTATACTGCTTGGTATCGAGCAATTCTATGCTTTTAAGAATGCGAATAAGTTGCATATATTTTTTAAGCGTAATCCCTGTTTCCTGCTTAAAAATGCGTTGCAAGTTTCTTTCCGACATCGTTGCTACATCGGCAAGTTGATCTGTACTAATATTATAACGATAATTTTGATTGATATACCCACATACAGCATTTAGCCGTGCATCACGAGGAATGGGAATCTCCAGAAAGTTGTTTTCTTGATAAAAATAGGGTAAGCTAAGGAGCATTGCATATAAAAAAGCCGATTGTTCCTCATCTTGATCAGTCAACTTATTCCATTTTCCAGCATACAGAAGCATCTCTTTCAATACCGAAGGAGCTGAAAACACCCGAGTTTGTTGATAGAAAATCTTATCGGGTAAGGTTTTAAACAGAATAACTTTTAGAATCACTGCTTTGGAGTCGGAAGTTGTACGATGCAAAGTATCGCAAGGAATCAGTATGACATGGTTTTGAGGTACAAAATAAATCTTATCCGCAATGTGAAAATACTGATACCCCTCTTCAACATAAGTCAGTTGATAATACTTATGCGTATGGGGTAACTTTTCATGATGCCAATTATCTTCAAACCAAACATAAGCATCAGCGACAAGATCATCCACTGAGCTCCTATCTTTAAATTCTTCTATCTGGTGTTTCATTATGGCGTTCTATATATTGTTTTTGGCAAAAATAGTAAAACCGACAAGAGTATCTTTGTATTCAACAATTTATTAAGATTTTTTCAATCGATTATAGTATGAGTAAAAACAATAAAATAGGACTATCCATATTAAGTGTAGTTGTCGTAATTTTGATTGCAGGTGGGCTACGCTCCCCAATGACAGCAGTCAGCTCTGTACTGAGCGAAATAATAACTGAGCTTAACCTCACAACCCTTGAGGGTAGCCTTTTGACTTCAATCCCACTCATTGTCTTTGCCAGCTGTTCGGTTTTAATCAGCAGAATAGCTGTGAATATGAACATTAATTACAGTTTAATCTACTCGCTACTTTTTTTAATATTAGGACTTTACCTCCGAGTTTCGGAAGGTACAAACATGCTATTCATCGGTTCATTTCTGATTGGTCTAGGTATTTGCATCGGTAACGTACTTACACCAGCCTATATCAAAAAAACATTCCCACAGAAAGTGGGTGTTATGACAGGGGTATTCTCTGTAGCAATGAACTTGATAGCAGCTATAGCAGCTGGTCTAAGCATCAGCATCGGTCAATGGACAGGTATGGGCTGGAGAGGCTCACTTGGAATTTGGATTGTTTGGGGAGTTATGGCATTGCTTGCTATAAGTGTGGAAACCACTCTTCAGAAGAACAACAAGCCTCCAAAGACCAAGACAAAAGAAGAATCAAAGGCGAAAAGTAGTTTCAACGTATTCCGTTCTAAGCAAGCTTGGAATATCAGTATATTTATGGGAATCCAGTCTTTAGTTTATTACTGCTTAGTTGCACTCCTACCAACGGTACTGGTAACATACGGCATGCCCGAAGTTGAAACAGGAATTGTGTTTTCTGTGATACAACTAGCCATGCTACCCGTAATGTTTATCAGCCCGATTCTTGCCTCACGAATGAAAGACCAATCGGCAATGATTTATGCAGTGGGGATTCTGATGTTTATTGGTGTAGGGATGCTTGTCGTACTCAAAGCTCAGCTTATTTACCTTTCGGCAATTATCATTGGCACAGCCATCGGACTCGCCTTTACACTTTCAATACTCTTCTTTTCAATAAAAAGCAGAACCATGGATGGTACCATTAAAATATCGGGTAAAGCACAATCGGTAGGCTACCTAATAGCAGCCTGCGGACCTCCTGTTTTTGGGATGCTCCACGACTGGGACACTTCGTGGAAATCCTCTTTTTATTTCTTGCTAGTAATGATAGTTATCATGACTTTCTTTGGGTTAAGAGCAGCAAAACCACGATTTATTGAAGATTAAAGTTTAGATATTCAGCTCTTTCAAACAATAATGTATATAAAGTGTTTTGACAGTAATTACACCTATGGTAAATTTAACCAACACAAATAATTATGAGAAAGGCACTGAATATAATCGTACCCATACTAATCTGTTTTCTAGTAGGAATGACGGCGAGTTATTTTCAAGCTGATGCGATACAAACCTGGTATCCAACGCTGAATAAGCCTATTCTAACTCCACCGAATATAATTTTTCCAATAGCATGGAGTATAATCTACCTGCTGATGGGGGCATCAATCGGTCTAGTTTTGAACAGCAGTACGCCCGAAAAAAGAAAAATAGGTATACTCTTTATTTTACAACTGCTCTTTAATTTCAGTTGGAGTTTCAGCTTCTTTTATTTGCAAAATCCACTGTTGGGTTTAATCAATATTTTGATACTCGACATACTTGTATTGATGTATATAATTAAAACCTATAAAGCATTTAAAGTAAGTTCCTATCTATTTCTTCCTTACATAATATGGATTGCTTTCGCTACATACTTGAATGGATATATTTGGCTGGCGAACTGATCTTGAATAAGAGTATATAGGCTTGAATCAAAAACTACTATAGTCTTAAAAAAACAAAGGGACGAATACTCATGATAAGTATTCGTCCCTTTGATATATTAACCAGCGTACATTAACGATATAAGGTTTTAGCAATACCTAGCTCTAAGCCACGTAACTCAGCCAAGCCACGTAATCGCCCGATAGCCGAATATCCAGGATTGGTATGCTTGGTCAAGTCATCAAGCATTTGATGTCCATGGTCTGGACGAAATGGGATTGATTTGTTGTACTTATTCTGAATTGCCAAACAAGCCTTCATCACTTCGTACTGGAGTTCCTAACTTTTCTTGTACAAATAGTTAAGCGACATTATTCATATTCTGTTTTCTGTATTGGTTGTTAAACTCTTCAATAGTTTGATAGTCTAGGTATGAATGCCTTCGTTGCTTTCTATACCAAATTTCAATGTACTCAAAAATTCTATTTTTCATTTGCTTTGCTCCCATAAGTTTAGTTCCATAAATCAATTCTGTTTTCAGAGATTTGAAGAAACTTTCTGCCAC
>NZ_AQWS01000011.1 GCF_000375405.1 Bacteroides propionicifaciens DSM 19291 = JCM 14649
AGCTCTTCCTCTTGGACTTGAACCAAGGACCCCCTGATTAACAGTCAGGTGCTCTAACCAACTGAGCTAAGGAAGAATCATTTTTCAATCAAATGCGTTGCAAAAGTAATAGGTTTTTTTGAAATATGCAATATCTTTGTGAAAAAAATATCACAAAATGAGAAGAATTATTGGTTTAGGTAATGCCTTGATAGATCTGCTAGTCATACTAAAGGATGATAACTCACTGGATAACATGAAATTAGCCAAAGGAAGCATGCAGCTTATCTCAGCATCTAAATTTCAAGATTTAAATAAAATAATCTCCTCTATGGAGGTTTCTCAGACAACAGGAGGTTCTGCAGCCAACACAATTCAAGCTTTAGCTTCACTCGGATCACCCGTTGGCTTCATTGGCAAGATCGGAAATGATGCTTATGGTAGCTTTTTCGAACAAACTTTCAAAGCAAAAGGAGTCCACACAAATCTCATTCACGACAATAACTTACCCTCAGGAGTAGCTTCAACATTCATCAGCCAAGATGGTGAACGTACATTTGGTACTTTTCTAGGGGCTGCAGCAGAATTATCAGCCTCCGAAATATTAACTGAGATGTATTCAGGATACGATATACTCTATATCGAAGGGTATTTGGTCCAAAACCATGACTTAATACTTAATGCTGTTAAATTAGCTAAAGAAATGGGGCTAAAAGTATGTATTGACATGGCAAGTTATAATATTGTATCTGAAGACTTGGATTTTTTCACCTATTTGGTTACCAATTTCATTGATATCGTGTTCGCCAATGAAGAGGAGGCTTATGCTTTTGCCCGAACCACGGATGCTACCGAAGCTTTAAACTACATTGCCGAATTATGTGAAATAGCAATTGTAAAGGTGGGGTCGAATGGATCATATCTTAAGTCAATAAACCAAACCTACCCTATCTGTGTTTATCAGAAGCATTGTGTGATTGATACCACAGGAGCTGGTGATTATTACGCAGCGGGATTTCTCTACGGATACATCAACGGCTTTGATTTGGAAACTAGTGCAAATATTGGAGCACTATTATCAGGGTATATTATTCAGGTCGTAGGCACAGCTCTACCCATCGAAACTTGGGATAAGATTAAATGGGAAATAGCTGAGTTAACAAAAAAGTAGGTACCTTTAAATCGTTCATTTCACTTAAACCTAAAATATAGATTAATGAAGAATAGTATAAAAAAGATAGTAATAATAGCAGCAGTTCTTGTAGGTGCTTTGGCTATTTACTCTTTTCGTCCATCGAAAAATCACAACTTCGAGATGGCAAAGAACATCGACATATTCAATGCCGTAGTAAAAGAATTGGATATGTTTTATGTTGACACCATTGATGCCAACGCAACAATAAAAAGAGCAATAGATGTAATGCTAGCCTCATTAGACCCCTATACCTCATACTATCCAGCCGAAGATCAAAGCGAGCTAGAACAGATGATAAAGGGCTCCTACGGAGGTATTGGATCGCTTATTACATATGACCCCAAAAAGAAATGCTCCATGATAGCAGAACCTTATGAAGGTATGCCCGCAGCTGAAGTCGGTTTAAAGGTGGGCGATGTTCTTTTACAGATCGACACAGTGAGCCTAAAAGACAAAAACAACCAACAGGTGAGTGAAATGCTCCGAGGTGAAGTTGGAACAAGTTTTACACTTAAAGTTCAACGCCCAGGAGTTAAAAAACCTATGGAGTTTACAATTGTTAGAAAATCAGTTCAACTCCCTACCATTCCCTATTATGGAATGCTCAAAGATAGTGTCGGTTATATTGAACTAGTGAGTTTTTCGGGAACCCCTGCTGCCGATTTCAAGAGAGCCTTTTTAGATTTAAAGAGCCAAGGTGCTACATCACTTGTTATAGATGTAAGAAATAATGGAGGTGGTCTGCTCGACGAAGCAGTAGACATCATCAACTACTTTGTACCTAAGGGCAAAACGATAGTCACCACCAAAGGCAAGATCAAACAAGCATCCAGCACTTACAAAACAAAAAATCAACCTTTAGACACTGAGATCCCAATCGTAGTATTGGTTAGTGGTTCTACTGCATCCGCTGCAGAGATTTTAGCAGGCTCACTTCAAGATTTAGATAGAGCTGTGGTATTGGGTACTAAAACCTTCGGTAAGGGGCTTGTACAAATTCCTAGAGCACTTCCTTACGGAGCAAACATGAAGCTTACTTCTGCTAAGTATTATATACCAAGCGGACGTTGTGTACAAGCAATCGATTACTCGTACCGTGGTCCTGATGGTAAACTTGAGAGAACCCCCGATAGCCTACTCACAATTTTTCACACCTCGATAGGTCGTGAAGTAAAAGACGGTATTGGCGTTATTCCCGATATCGAAGTGACTCCAGAAAAACTACCAAATATCTTATTCTACCTGGTTAACGAGAATATGACATTCGACTATGCTACTGAATACGCACTAAAACATAAGACTATTCCACCAGCACAGGAGTTTGCATTGACCGATGCCGACTATACAGAGTTTAAAGAGTTTGTAAAAGGAAAAGATTTCAAATACGACCAACAGAGTGAAAAGGTTCTAAAAAGCCTGAGAGAGATTGCCGAATTTGAGGGTTACCTCGAAGATGCACAAACTGAGTTTACTGCCCTAGAGCAAAAGCTATCTCATAATTTAGAGAAAGACTTAACTTACTTTGAAAAAGACATTAAACAGATGCTGGCTATCGAAATCATCAAGCGCTACTACTACCAACGCGGAACAACCATCGAACGTTTGAAACAGGACGAAGATGTAGACATCGCCTTAAAGCTTCTTAGAACACCTTTATACGATGAGGTTTTATCGCCAAGCTTTAAACCCTTGGTAAGCGACAGCATTGCTTCTCTAAACCAATAAAAGTAGAGCAAATCAACAATAAAAAAAATCGGCTTGGTAATCACTAAAGATTATCAAGCCGATTTTTTTTATTGTAGCCTCGCCGAGAATCGAACTCGGATCTAAAGTTTAGGAAACTTCTATTCTATCCGTTGAACTACGAGGCCAATAATTTTACAAATATAGGATTTTTATTAAAAACCACCTTTCAAAATTGCTTTAATAAACACCCTATTTATGAATGCTTCTAAAAGCTTTAGTAAAACAACTTACTCGCTATGGCCAAACGACCTACTCGGAAGACTCATACCACCTACTCGTATATCACCTCCCAACTAGTAAAAAATATTATTTACAATCAAGTCAAAAAAAGAGAAATGTTTTAAATAATTTATAATATTTAATACTAAATTAGATGTTATAAATCGGGTGTGTTGCCGCTAAAATTTCGACAATATAGAATCGACTATAATTACGAAAACAATTCACAACCCAACCTCTTTAGGAGATTGAGTATTTTTTAATATTTAACCCTAAGTTTATGACTAAAAGGAGTATTCAAAAAGCTAAATCACTTTTTGGTGGGATAACTGTTGTATCCCTGTTTTTATCATCCTGTTACAATGAGATCAAAGAACCGCTAGAAGATAGCGATGTCCCCATCAGAATTACAACAGACATTCTACCCCCTTCCACACGAGTTAGTCAAGAGAAGTTTGAGACTAAAGATGCCATAGGGTTCTTTCTGCTCACCAACACAGACAACTTAAATGAATCTTACTTCAAGAACATTCAGTTTACCTTTCATGAAGGAGAAGATTTTATACCCTCGAAAGAGCTATATTATCCCAAGACACAAGATCCTTCAACGATTATCAGCTATTATCCCTATAAAAAAGATATCCTCACCGATGAAGGATTCCTTAGAGTATCGATTAAGAGCAATTCGTCCGATAAGGCTAAAGAGGTGGATACAGACTTTTTGATCGCACGAAAAGAAAATGTATTCGCTGATCTAAAACCTCAGCAGCTGAACTTTAAACATGCACTAGCAAAGGTAGAAGTAGAAATCAAGCCCGCGCAAGGCTATTCTGCCGAAGAGATATTAGGCACAGAACCCTTACTTAAAATTTTAAACCAACCTACAGAAGCTTTGTTTGATACACAAAAAGGCATTTTCACTCAGCACACCAACAAACTCGATTTGCAACCTAATGCCCAATGGCAAGTGCAAGATGGAATTATAAAAGGCTGCTCTTTTCTGTATATACCCAAAGAAGCAACATCTACAGATGAGCAGATTACTATCCTAGCGGAGAACATAACCTATAAGTGCTCATTCCCTAAAAAATGGAACTTAAAAGCGGGGACAGTAAATCGATTAACCATAAACTATACTCCCTCAAAAGGGATTGAAATAGCCAAGGCAGAATCAAATATTAAACCATGGGAGAAAGGAGAGAACGATGAAGTTAATACCCAAATAGAAACCTGTGCGATCCAAACCACAATGTTTAAGTTCCAAAACACAAATGTTTACCGTTTAGTAAATTCGCAAGGCATTATTAGAGCGCAAGTTTGCCGAGAACTGTTGGTTAATAAAGAGATGAAAACTGAAGCAGTCGTAATCTACCCCATCGACAAAGATCTTAAAGTTGCCAACAGGGGAATATGCCTAAAAACGTTTAATCTGAAAGATAATATAGTAGGAGATACTATAATTTGGGATAAAAAGGATAACTCTTTTAGCATAGCAAAACATGGAAGTAAGGTAGATAATACCTATTTCTTCATCGACACACAAGGTGAAATTTGTTTTTCTGAACCGAAAACTCCTGATTATATTCACAGTGAAGAGGTTTACCTAAACAGTAAAAAAGAATCTCTAGCTAACCAATATCCAATTGTAAAAATAGGAACACAATATTGGACCACTGAGAACTGGAAGGAGGAGTTTAAATCAGATCATACTCCGTTAGCATTTGAAAAGGCTAAGACTGTTATTAATGCGGGCTACACAATGAGTTCATATTGTGGAGATGAACACTTCTACAATCGTGCAGCAATTGAGTCCGAAGCTCTTAATCCTCAAGGATGGGCTATACCCAGTACAGAAGAGTGGAAAAAACTCTTTAAGTATATTGACCAAGACTATAACCTGCTGAAGAGTGGTCAATGGATTTCAGCAACATCGCCACTCAATTCAATCTTTAAAATCACTCCACGCGGGTGCTTTGTCAGAGGAGAGTTCAAAACAGACTCAAATTGCTTTGCAGCATATGATAGCCAAAGTGAAGATAAGCTAACTACTATCATATTCCATAACCGAGAAGATTTACCACCTCTAGAGATTAGACTTATTAAGACTAACGACTATATGCTAAACATCAGGCTCATTAAAAGATAAAAAAAATAGGCTGTGTCGTATTGACACAGCCTATTTTCATTATTTCAAAAACTTTAAGCTTTCAATTAGAAGATAGCTACAAAGTCTACATTTGTAAAGTATTTAGCAAATTCCAAATCAGTAGCTGCTTTTTTAGCTAATGAAGGATTTTGTTTAACAGCTTTAGCTAAGTTATCAATAACCATTGCATTGTTGTTAGTGCGAGCACCAAGAACAGCTTTTAGGTAAGATGTGTAAGCATCAGCATTCTTGATACTATCAAGAGTGTTTTTCGCTTTGTTATAATCTTTAGCTAAGATTTGAGCAAGAGCAGCACTGTTTGATTTTACATCACCAAATGCGCTTACTGCTTTGTTATAGTCACCTTGAGCAACGTAAAGGTTACCCATGATTTCGTTCAATTCTTTAGCACCAGCACCTTTACCTAGGTAAGTTTGAGCTGTAGCATTATCACCTTGTACAAGAGCGATAAGACCTAAGTTAGTATTAACCTCAGGAGCAGCATTGATTGAGTAAGCTTTCTTGAAGAAAGACTCTGCTTTTGCAAGGTTACCAGCTTGGTAAGCTAATCTACCTAAGTTGTTATAAGCACGGAAATCACCAGGGAAGTACTCAGTAACTTTAGTAAAGATTACTTCTTGTTCTGCTGGGTTTTCTGTTAGCGTAGTAGCATAAAGAAGTTCTTCGATGTTAAGTTCTCTTGGATTAGACTTAGCTAATTTAGAGATTTCCTCATCAGATTTACCAATGATCTCGTAGTTCAAGATTAAACGTGCACGTCTAAGCTCTGGAAGAATATCTTTTGCAAGAGTAGAGTAAACAGAAGAAATATTTTTGATTTCTTGCTCTCTTTTTTCTGGATCTGGGTACATAGAAAGAACACGTAGAATTAGGTTCTTGTCTTGGATGTTAGATTTAGAAACTAGTTCTTTGAAACCTTCCCAGTCTTGAGCTGTATATTTACCATCAACAACAACATCAGCTAAATCACCTTTTTTGAATTCACGGTTGATTAGAGCTTCTGTGTTTTTCTCACGATTTTTAGCAAGACCTGTATTAAGCTCAACACCACCATCAGGAGAAGCATAAGCAGAAACTTCTACGCTACTGATTCTTTTGTTAACCGCGTCTTTAATGCTTTGAACTTGGTTTTTGAAGTCTTTAGCTTTAGAAAGTTGGTTTGTACGAATGTTAGCTTGTTGGATAAGGAACATAATGTTATCCTTATGAGCATCTAAAATAACACGTTGGAAAGCATCTTGTCCCAATGCAGGGTTTGCTGAACCTAGAGTGTTTTTGATTAACTCAGAAGTAGAAATAACACCATCAGCAATTTTTACTGCAGGGATAGTATACGTTTTTTTACCTTTAAGAGCTTTAAACTCTAAGAACAATTCTGACTGTGCCATTTCTGGAACATAATCAAAAGATGTTTTCATTGTGTAGTTACCACCCATTTTGTAGGCGATTGATTGATGGTTACCTTGAACCTTCTCACCTTGGAAAATAGCAGTCTTACCTCTCGATTCTCCACCTTTCCATTTCAGAACAGGAGTAACTTCAACAACTGTCTTTTTGTTAAAGTATTTTTCTGGGAATTTTCCGTTAATAGTAACAGGAACTTTACCTCCTACAGCCTCTAGGACTACAGGGTTAGTAGTGAAATAGTCTGATGAAAGACCTCTCATTTTACTTCCGCAAGAAGAAAGCACTACAACAAGTGCAACCAATACGGGTAAATACAACTTTTTAGTCATCATTTTTGGCAAAAATTTAGTGTTTATAATTTATCGCAAAGTTATCAAATTATCCCTCTTCTGTATAAAACATACACTAGCTGTAATCTTTACAAAATGAACAATTTGCAACTTAATTTATATTATAGGACAAAAATAACTATAATTCAAGAATTTTCTACTACTTTTAAATTATTTATTTCTAGGATGGTACTCTAGTATTTCATGGCGTATCAAACTCTTGTCTAAATGGGTATATATTTCAGTAGTTGTAATAGACTCGTGGCCCAGCATAGCTTGGATTGCCCGAAGATTAGCCCCCCCCTCCAGCAGGTGAGTTGCAAAAGAATGTCGAAAAGTGTGTGGACTTACATTCTTTGAGATACCAGCCAATTCGGCATACTTCTTTACAATATTAAAAATCATAACACGTGATAGACCAGCACCACGGCGATTAAGAAACAAGGTGTCTTCAGCACCTCTTTTTATAACAACTGCCCCACGCTCCGTCAAATAATATTTAATGAGTTGAATACAGCACTCTGAAATAGGAACTAAACGTTGTTTGCTCCCTTTTCCATCCACTACAACGTATTGATCTTCAAAATTTAACTGAGAAATTTTCAAACCGGTTAGCTCCGAAACACGCAAACCACAACTATAGAGTGTTTCGAGTATCGCCCGATTCCGAACGCCCTCAGGTGTACTCACATCAACAGCCTGAACAATAGCATCAATTTCTTCTACAGACAAGAAGACAGGAATGTGAAAACCCAATTTAGGGCCATCCAATAAACGTGAAGGGTCATTTTCAATAAGTTCTTCCAGAAGCAGGTAGTGATAAAACGACTTAATACCCGAAAGTATCCGAGCTTGCGAACGAGGATGAATTCCTAAATCATGCAATTCGGCCAAGAAACCCTGTAAATCTTGCAGTGTTATTTCAAGAACTGATCGATTTATGCTTTTTGCATAGTCGGTAAGTTTGGTCAAATCGAGTAAGTAAGCATCCAACGTATTGAGAGATAGAGATTTTTCAAGTTTTAAATATTGTCTATAATTGGATATAACTTGTAAAAGCTGTTTCATATTCGCTGAAAAATCTTCCATAACAGTAAAATTTTAATATCTTTGCAGAATAGTATCAAGTCTGAAAACAAAGATATTAAAATAGATTATCGAAAACATGAAAGTTCAACTAATTAATGGACCCAACATTAATCTACTAGGGAAGCGAGAACCCTCTATTTATGGGTCTTCGTCTTTTGATGATTACTTCTCCATTTTGGAGAAAAGATACCCTACAATCGAACTCTCATCATTTCAGTCCAACATTGAAGGAGAACTTATTAATAAGATTCAAGAAGTTGGTTTCTCACACGACGGCATAATATTAAATGCCGGAGCTTACACACACACATCAATAGCTATTTTGGACGCCATTAGAGCCATCACTTGCCCTGTAATTGAAGTTCACATTTCAAATACACAGGCTAGAGAGTCGTACCGTCATCACTCAATGATTGCCGCAGGCTGTAAAGGAGTCATTTGTGGATTCGGACTGGATTCTTATCGCTTAGCTCTAGAGGCCTTATTAGTTAAATAATTAGAGCAGATTAAATATAAATATATTATGATGTTAAAACAAACAAAAATCGTAGCGTCAATTTCTGACAGACGTTGTGAGGTTGATTTCTTGCAACAACTTTATGAAGCAGGAATGAACGTTGTGCGTATGAATACAGCACACGCTACCCAAGATGGTCTTGAAGTATTAATCAACAACGTAAGAGAAGTATCTAATAAAATAGGTATTCTTATCGACACTAAAGGTCCTGAAGTAAGAACAACTGCTTGTGATGAGCCAATCGATTACAAAACTGGTGAAAAGGTTATGATCGTTGCTGACCCTAGCAAAACTACAACTAGAGCTTGCATCTCTGTATCATATACAGGATTCATCAACGACCTCGAAGTAGGTAGAGATATTCTTATTGACGATGGTGATCTTTGCCTTCACGTTCACGAAAAAGAAAACGACCACCTAGTTTGCGAAGTTATGAACGACGCAACATTGGCTAGCCGTAAGAGTGTTAACGTTCCTGGTGTACGTATCAATCTTCCTTCACTAACTGAAAAAGATAGAAACAACATTCTTTTTGCAATCAAAAAAGATATCGACTTTATCGCTCACTCATTCGTTCGTAACGAACGTGACGTTCAAGACATCAAAGATATTCTTGCTGAGCACAACAGTGACATCAGAATCATTTCTAAAATTGAGAACCAAGAAGGTGTTGATAACATCGACGAAATTATTGCAATTTCTGACGGTATCATGGTTGCTCGTGGTGACCTAGGTATCGAAGTTCCTCAAGAAAAAATACCTGGAATCCAACGCCGACTTATCAAAAAATGTATTCTTGCAAAGAAACCAGTTATCGTAGCTACTCAAATGCTTCACACAATGATTAGCAACCCGCGTCCAACACGTGCTGAGGTTACTGACATTGCTAACGCAATTTACTACCGTACTGATGCTTTAATGCTTAGCGGCGAGACTGCATACGGTAAATACCCAGTTGAAGCTGTTAAAACAATGGCTACAATTGCAGCTCAAGCTGAACAAGATAAGCTAGACGAAAATGACATCAGAATACCTTTGGTTAATCCTGACGTTACTGCATTCTTAGCTAAACAAGCTGTTAAAGCTTCTGCTTTGATGAGTATTGGTGCTATCATCACTGACAGCTATAGCGGCCGTACAGCTCGTAACATTGCTGCATTCCGTGGTAAAGCTCCAGTTTTAGCTATCTGCTACAAAGAAAAAACAATGCGTCACCTAGCGCTTTCTTACGGTGTTGAAGCGATCTTCATGCCAGAAAAAGCTAACGGTCAAGAATATTACTTCGCAGCTCTTAACCAATTGGTTAAAGACGGTAGACTTAACGCTGAAGACAGTGTTTGTTACCTAAGCAGCGGCAGAAGAAATATGCGTACTTCTTTCTTAGAAATCAATACTGTAGAAGATGTGCTTAAATATGCTGATGACTACGTTTTACCTAACAGAAACAGATATTTATAATTTGGTAAATGAAAGAAACCGAGGCTTTAGATCAATATATTGCTGATCATAGCGACTCCGAGAGCGATTATCTGAAAGCACTTTATCGTGCAACTCATGTCAATCTTCTTCGACCTCGCATGGCCTCTGGACATATACAAGGACGAATCTTAAAGATGTTTACATCTATGATTCGTCCTCGTAATATTTTAGAGATAGGGACTTATAGTGGATATTCAGCTCTTTGTCTCGCAGAAGGTCTAGAATCAGGAGGAATGCTCTACACATTTGAAATCAATGATGAGCAAGAAGACTTTACCCGTCCTTGGTTAGAAAACTCTCCTTACGCCGATAAGATAGAATTTATCATTGGAAATGCTTTAGATATTGTCCCGCAAATGGACGTAACTTTTGACATGGCATTTATTGATGGTGATAAAAGAAATTATATCGCATATTATGAGATGGTTTTAGCCAAACTCTCAAAAGGAGGCTATATCTTTGCCGACAATACCCTTTGGGATGGGCATGTACTCGAAACCCCAAAACATAATGACTGGCAATCCATCGGGATCAAGGCATTTAACAGCTACATTGTCAATGACAAACGCGTTGAAAAAGTTATATTACCTCTTCGCGATGGCTTAACAATCATAAAAAAACTAGGATAGAAAATGGAAACAACTAGACAACAAAAAATATCACGCTTAATTCAAAAGGAATTAAGCAACATCTTCTTATTGCAAACAAAAGCAACTAACGGCATTTTAATCTCTATTAGCGCGGTTAGAGTGACATCAGACCTTAGTATTGCAAGGGCTTATCTAAGTATTTTCCCTCAAGACAAGAGAGAAGAGTTAATCAAAAATATCAATGCCAACTCTAAGGCTATCCGTTTTGATTTAGGACAAAAGGTAAGACACCAACTAAGAATTGTACCAGAACTCGAATTTTACGTGGACGACTCACTTGATTATGCCGAAAGAATTGATTCTTTACTAGATCAGTGAAACTCCCTTTAAAAATAGCTTGGCGTTATCTTTTCTCTAAAAAGAAGCATAACGCAATCAACATTATTTCAGCAATTTCTGTTTCAGGGATTGCTCTTGCTACTTTAACTCTAGTATGCACACTATCGGTGTTTAATGGCTTTCAAGAGTCAGTAGCAAGTTTTTTCACCTCTTTCGATGCTGAACTAAAGATAGTATCAACAACAGGCAAAACCTTCTCTTCTAACTCCCAACTACTAAATAAAATCAGCAATCTTCCTGAAGTCGAACTACAGACTACTACTCTCGAAGAAAATGCTATGGTCAAATACAAAGAGCTACAAACCATGATTACGCTCAAAGGAGTAGATGACAATTTCCATAAAGTCACCTCGATCAATACCCTACTCTTTGGGCAAGGCAAGTTTATTTTATACGATGAAGTTGTTAATTATGGCATCATGGGAGGAGAGCTAGCTTCTAGTCTTAGCACAGGAATACATCACATCCAACCTCTTGAGATTTTTGCACCAAAACCTGGAGCAAAAATAAATATGAGTAACCCAAGTACCTCTTTTAATACTTCATATCTATATTCCCCAGGGGTTATATTCTCGGTTGGACAACAGAAATATGATGGTAGTTATATTCTATGTTCACTAAAGTTTGCGCAAGACTTACTCGAAAAGAAGAATCAGATTTCCGCAATTGAATTAAAACTCATTGAGGGAGCAAGTATTAAGCAGGTCAAAGAGAAGCTAGCTGCGATTCTAGGACAAGGTTATACTATTCTTGATAGGTATGAACAGCAAACAGATGTTTTCAACATTATGAAGATAGAAAAATTAATTTCTTTCTTCTTCTTAATATTCATCCTACTTATCGCATGCTTCAATATCGTAAGTTCACTATCTATGCTAATTATAGAGAAAAGAGATGATATGCAGATACTCATGAATATCGGAGCAGACAAAAAGTTTATCGCTAAGATATTCCTTTACGAGGGTAGACTAATAACTGCCATAGGGACGGGAGTCGGACTTGTGCTAGGTGTTATTCTAACACTCTTGCAAGAGCACTTTGGCTTTATTAGGTTGAACGATGGATTCCAATTCATCACTTCTGCATATCCTGTTAGCCTACAGCTAACCGATTTACTACTAATTATCGTTACTGTAATTGTAGTTGGATTTATCTCCGTATGGTATCCAATCCAATACTTAAGCAAAAAGATCCTTCGCTAGTTAAGCTCTGCCCTATATGTATCCGAATTTAAGACTTCAAGGCTTTTCAGTACCCCCTGATCGGTTTTATTACGCACTTGATAATAGACTAAATCTCCATACAAATCACGAGCTATAAGTGATTTCAACCAACTATTTATAAACTTATCAACACTAAGAATATCCACCTGCGAATCGGTCGTATCTTTATATCCCTTCATCAAAGCTTTACGAATACTAACAGTTAAGTCTTCGGGAACCACATAGCTCTCAATAAACCTAGTAGAATCATAAGACGAAAGAATGGTACTACGCTGGCTATGAATAAACTTAAAGAGAGGATTAAGAGTGTCTGGCTGATTCAAGCCACGAAATACGGGTGATAAAAGAACAGAGTCTACAGGTATAAAAATATCAGGCATAATTCCGCCACCACCATAAACGGACCTACCCTTAACAAGGGTTCGAAAAGAGAGTGAATCAACCACCATGATACTATCCGGATGAACTAACTCCCCACGATCTAATCGATCAAGAAGCTCCATCCGATACTTAAGTTGATTATCGGAGCCTTTAGCATAGGGTTTCTGAATATGTCGACCCGAAGGTGTATAATATCGAGCAATAGTCAAACGAATCATTGAACCGTCTAAAAGATCAACTGGTCGCTGCACAAGCCCCTTACCAAAAGATCTGCGACCCAAAATCAACCCCCTATCCCAATCTTGAATGGCGCCCGACAAGATTTCACTAGCCGAGGCTGAATACTCATCTTGCAGAATAATAAGTCGACCATCCTTAAACTTGCCAGAACCTGTAGCATAGAAACTGCCCAAATCAACACGTTTACCTTGTGCGTAGACAATTCTCTCTTTGGCTTTGAGGAACTCGTTAGAAATATCAACAGCAATATTAAGTAGACCACCACTGTTACCTCTGAGGTCCAAAATAAGATCTTTTAACCCCTTTTTTTTGAGAGCTTTAAGCGCTGATATAAATTCGACATGTGAGTTTGTATTAAAGCTTTCTAGATTAATATAGCCCACAGCAGGAGTAAGCATATAGGCAGCAGGAATGGTGTTAATCGGAATTGTATTTCGTTCTATAGATAACAGATGCGGTTGACCATCTCGAAAAAGCGTGAGCTCAACTTTAGACTTTCTAGGCCCCCTAAGCAGATCCGATATATCTTTTGTTGTAATGTGCGAACCAACGATAGGCTGACCGTTAGCGGCAATAATTTGATCACCATCCATGATACCAGCTTTTTTGGATGGGCCCCCATCAAGAGCTCGAATAACGTAAAGTGTATCATTTTGCATTCGGTACTGAATCCCTATCCCAACAAACTCTCCTTTTATAGACTCCTGGAGAGCTTTAACCTCCTCGGGAGTGGAGTAAGTTGAGTGAGGGTCTAAATTAGACAACATACCTCGAATACCAGCCTCTACCAGTGCATTTTCATCTACCGAATCAACATAGAGTTGATCAATGAAAAACTCAGCCATATGAAGCTTTTGAGCAGCAGCTCTTGGTGCTTTCTCTTGTGCTTCTACCGAGTATGTTGTAATTATGCCACTAAAGAGAAGCAAAAAGAGATATCTCATAAGTTATTATATTTCCATCCCTTGAGGAATAAACTGTGATATGTCTTTTCCATAGGATAATAATTCGCGTACTAAAGTGGAACTAATACAACTTAATTCAGGTTCAGTAAACAGAAGAATAGTCTCTATCCCTGTAAGTTTTTTGTTTATATCGGCAATAGACTCTTCGTACTCAAAATCTTTGACCGTACGAATGCCCCGAATAATAAAGCCAGCCTCAACATCCATCGCAAAATCGACAGTCAGATTTTCATAGGGCAAAACCTTAATTCGAGGTTCGTCCTTGAAAAATTCAGTAACCACTCGAATCCGCTTATCAATGGGGAAATGCGTATTCTTAGCTTCATTAATACCAATGCCTATTACTAGTTCATCCATAAAAGCTAGCGCTCGCATAACTATAGAATAATGCCCGATGGTAAAGGGGTCAAATGTACCTGGGAATAATGCTCTTCTCATAAATAATTGTCTTAGACTATAATATCTTCTTCAACTACTAAGTTCTCAATAATAAATTCTTGTCTTTCCATAGTATTCTTACCCATATAGAATTCAAGAAGATCGTTTACAATATCGGTCTTACGCCATTTAACCTGCTCTAGACGCATATCTTTGCCTATAAAGTGCTTAAATTCGTGAGGGGAAATCTCACCCAACCCTTTAAATCGTGTTATCTCAGGATTAGGACCTAACTCACCAATAGCCTCTACACGCTCTTCTTCACTATAGCAATAGCGAGTTTGTTTTTTATTTCTCACCCTAAAAAGAGGGGTTTGAAGGATATAAACATGTCCCTTCTTAATCAGATCAGGGAAGAACTGCAAAAAGAAAGTAATGAGTAGCAGACGAATATGCATACCATCAACATCGGCATCAGTTGCTACAATTACCTTGTTATAACGTAACCCATCAATACCATCTTCAATATTAAGAGCAGCTTGTAGAAGATTAAATTCTTCATTCTCATAAACTACTTTTTTAGTTAGTCCATAAGAGTTTAAGGGCTTACCTCGCAAACTAAATACTGCTTGAGTATTTACATCACGGCTTTTAGTAATAGAACCACTTGCTGAGTCACCCTCGGTAATGAAGATGGAAGAACTCTCTTTCGCATCTCCTTTACTATCATTCAGGTGAATACGACAATCTCTAAGCTTCTTATTGTGTAAGCTAACCTTCTTTGCACGCTCACGAGCAATACGAGTAATACCAGCAATAGCTTTACGTTCCTTCTCCGACTCTTGAATTTTTTTAAGCAATACATCGGCTATCTTGGGGTTCCGGTGTAAGAAGTTGTCAACTTCAGTCTTGACAAAATCGCCCACAAACTTATTTACGGTCGGTCCCTTTGGGCCGATATTAGCTGAACCCAATTTGATTTTTGTTTGACTCTCAAAAAGCGGTTCTTCAACATTGATTGCTATAGCACCAACCAAACCATTACGGATGTCCGAAAAATCGTGATTCTTGCCATAAAAGTCGCGAATAGCTCGGGCAAGATGCTCCTTATATGCACTTTGATGCGTACCGCCTTGGGTAGTATGTTGTCCGTTTACAAAAGAGTAATACTCTTCTCCATATTGAGTAGTGTGAGTAAAGGCAATCTCAATATCCTCACCCTTAAGATGTATTATGGGGTATAATCCTTCAGAGGTTAGGTTATCTTCGAGCAGGTCTTGGAGACCATTCTTAGATATAATTTTAGTACCGTTGAAATTCAACGTTAAGCTAGTATTCAAATAAGAGTAGTTACGAAGCATTGTTTCGATATACTCCTCTCTAAAGCTATAGCCTGTAAAAAGTGTCTCATCAGGTTCAAAATAGATATAAGTTCCGGTCTTCTCATCCGAAGGTGCAGTAATGTCTGACTGCAAAATTCCTTTAGAAAAAATAGCATGTCGAACCTTACCTTCACGATAACTCTTTACTTCAAAGCAAGAGCTCAAGGCATTTACAGCTTTAATACCCACACCATTTAAACCAACACTTTTCTTAAAGGCTTTGCTGTCGTATTTTCCTCCTGTATTTAAGACGCTAACAGCTTCTACAAGCTTGCCCTGAGGAATACCACGGCCAAAGTCTCTTACCGAGACTTGAAGGTTATTGGTTACAGATATATTTATCTGTTTACCCGAATTCATTTTAAACTCATCTATACTATTATCAAGTACCTCTTTTAATAAAACGTAGATACCATCCTCAGCATAGGTTCCATCACCAAGCTTACCGATATACATACCCGGGCGCACACGAATGTGCTCCATGTCACTCAAGTGACGAATATTATCATCAGTATAAGCTACACTTCCAGTTTTATTTTCCAAGATCTCACTCATAGTTTAGTTTTAGTTTATTTCTTTAATAAATGCTCTTCTACGCTTATGTTGATCAGTCTTAAAATTAACCCACTGTGCTTGAACCTTATCATTGAGTTCGAGTTCAGGATTAGACTCAGCTATCGTAAAGCCAAGCTTTCGGCTATTAGGTATCATATCTGCAAACACAATTGCATTAACACCCTTATTCTGATACTCAGGCTTAACAGCGACAAGTAAAAGGTCGAGAATATTCGATCTTTTTTTGAAGAATAGTGCCTTAAGCAAATAATACCAGCCAAAAGGTAAAAGCTTTCCTTTGGCTTTTTGCAGAGCTGAAGAAAGAGATGGCATTGACAAACCCACAGCAACTAATTTCTTGTCCGAATCAATAACCAGGGATAACACACGCAAATCGACAATAGGTAAGTACATCTTAACATACTGATCGATCTGCCTCTGATTTAGAGGTGCAAAACCATAAAGAGGCTGATATGCCTCATTCATTAATTCAAAAATAGCTTGACCGTAGTCTGCAGCTAACTTTTTGCCCGAGGTGTACTTAATAATTTCTAAGCCTAGTTTTTGTTGTACTATCTTAGAAACTCGTGCATGTCTTTCGGGAATCTCTTCGGGAATATATATCTTAAACTCAACCCAATCGGCATCTTTTACAAAACCCATTTTATCCATATGTTCTGGATAATAAGGATAATTATAAATAGTAGCCATCGTACCAAGCTGATCAAAACCTTCAATCAACATACCCTCAGCATCAAAATCGGTAAAACCAAGCGGCCCGTGGATATGCGTCATTCCACGCTCTAACCCCCAGTTCTCAACAGTTTTTATAAGCTCTTTAGAGACTTCATCATCATCGATAAAGTCTATCCAACCAAATCGGACTTTGTTTTCGTTCCAAATCTTATTGGCTCGTGTATTAATTAGTGCTGCAACTCTTCCTACAAGTTTTCCATTTTTGTAAGCCAAGAAAAAGTCAGCCTCACAATAGTCGAAAGCAGCATTCTTATTCTTATCAAAAGTGTTTAACATATCATCATATAAGTCGGGAATAGCATAGGGATTGCTTTTATACAACTCATAGTTAAAGCGAATAAACTTCTTCAAGTCATTTTTAGAAGAAACCTTTTTAATTTCTATTGACATATTTAAATAAAGTAATTGAAAGCCTAAAGATACACGAATTGATGGATATCTTACATTATATAACAGAGAAACTCTGCACCTAGATATTGTAGATCAAGTAGGTTACATAGCCCACATACAGCAATATAAACACAATTCCCTCACTTCTCTTGATGATCCGTTTGCCAAAACATAGCGACACAACGAAGAGTAAAATAGTAGAAACAACCATGGTCCACAAATCGAAAGAAGTGATCCCTCCTATCTCCAGGGGCGTAATTGTCGCACTACAACCCAAAACAAAGAAGATATTAAACAAACTACTTCCCACCACGTTACCAATAGCTATTTCGGGGTTTTTCTTAAGCGAAGCAACAACTGAGGTTGCCAACTCGGGCAAAGATGTTCCACCTGCCACTAAAGTCAAACCTATAACAGATTCCGATACACCCAAAGCTCTTGCAATATCTGAAGATCCCTCAACAAAGATCTTACCACCGAAAACTAAAGCCGCTAAACCTATTACAATAAATAGACTTGATTTCAAGAAAGACATCACATGAATCTCCTCAGCTTGCGTCTCTAACGACTCACTACCACTCTTTTTGGCCACATAAAACGTATAGCTCAAGAATATAATAAAAAAACAGAGAAGAATCAAACCATCAGCCCTACTTAATGAATCGGACAAGGCTCCAGCCAACGCAATATCACTAGCCAGAATTACCAAAATAAATGAGGCTAAGATTGTCAAAGGTATCTCAACCTTAAGTGTTCCTTCTGAAATCGTTATAGGAGCAACAAGTGCCGTACACCCCACAATAAGTAAAATATTGAATATATTACTACCCACCACATTACCAATTGCCAAATCAGCACTCCCCTGAATAGCCGAAGAGACACTAACTGCCAACTCGGGGGCAGAAGTACCAAAGGCAACAATAGTCAAACCTATAACAATAGGTGGTATATTAAAACGTTTGGCTACCGAAGAAGCTCCATCAGTGAGCCAACTTGCACCAAAAAGGATTAGCAATAACCCTCCTACTAAAAATACTACATCTAACATATAACTGTATAATTATTTACATCTTGTTCCTTTAATCAAAAGTTTGCTCTCGTCACTAAGTGTCGTAGCATATATATAGTCTATCCCTCCCTCTTTTATCTTTAAACGTTTGATAAGCTCAGGTACAGACGAAGGAAAGTTACGAATAATCACATTGGCCTGAGAAACATCAGACTTCAATTGCTTTAAGGATCGCTTATCGAAGCCGTAGACCTTACTAACCTTAATTATTCGCCCTGGGAAATGAGCTATATATTCATCTGAAGAATATAAATGGCTATTGGGATGTAGTTTTGCAATATTAAAAGCCTGTGTTAATCGATTGAAAGCACCTGCCTTCAAAATCGAGCCGTTAGGCTCATAGAGATACGCACCTACCGACGAAGCGTAATTAATATCGACCACACCCTTATTGAAGTCAAATGTAAAAACTTCTTTTGAATTATTGGGAAGTAAATTAATGCAATGTACATCGAGCCTGTCAGATTGAACCGAAACATAGTCAGTTTTGAGCAGCACTTCTTTACATTCATTACGAACGCTGACAACGTAGACTGCAACAACGTCATCTAAGTCTCTTATAGCTTGTGTTAGGTCTAGCATAGGAGAGAGTTTGATTAACGCTCCTTTGGATTTCTGCCTAAACAACTTCTGAAGTTCAAGCAAATTTGGAGTACAGTCGGCTATTGAAACCGTTTTTTCGCCATGACTATCTCTTCGTGCAGGATCAATAAATATTAAATCAAGATTGTCTGCCCCACTTAAGTAGGTAACAGCATCCATAGCATGACAAGTCACGTTATCCATCCCGAGTGCTCTAAAGTTATGCTCGGCAATTTGCGATAAGTCTGAATCACGTTCGATGTGAACAGCTTTATTAAATCGTGTAGCCAAGAAGGCAGTATCAACACCAAAGCCACCTGTTAAGTCAACCATTGCATCACCTTGAACAAGCTCAGATTTTAGGCGTGCAGTCTCTTCAGATGAACACTGCTCAAGAGAGAGGTGGACAGGATAAATAATATCAGGGTTAGCGTGCCAAGTCGGAAGTTTTTTAGCAGATCGTTGCAAACCATCAATTTGTTGTATTGCTAGTTTAAGCTCATCGGGTGTAAGCTCTTTAGGCTTAGAAAACAGCAGCTGGTGAACATCTGCTGTGCGATGTGTCTCGACAAAAGATTTTATTTTATCATTTAATACCATAACTAGGGTACAACTTTATAGTTTTTACGGGCTTCAGCTCGATAAATTCGGTTAAAATGCCACCACTCCGACTTTAGAGGTTTAAACCCACCGTGAGTCATAACTTCACGCAATAATAACCTATTTTTTCGCTCTTGCTCAGTAATAATTCCTTTTACTACAAGTTCTTTTTCTTGATCGATATGTGCCTCATAGCCCAGGTGATCGACTTTGGTACCCATAGAGAGTGGCTTTCCACTACCACCTAAGATCGAGATATCGACCGCCATTCCATAGTTATGCAATCCTCCCCCATTGGCAGGGTTAGATACATACTTAGCCTTAGCAGTTCCTTTTACCTTATTCCACATGGTTTGCTGTACAGACATAGGGCGAGTTGCGTCATAAACGATAAACCTACACTTGGGACATCTGCGCTTTAACTCTTGATGGGCTTTTATAAGAGAGCTTGCAGCCAAAGGATGAAGATAAGCAGTATGCAAATCTTTATACATAACAACTCCTACAAAGTTATCTGCTTTAGCATACATCATATCTACAACAATGGAAGGGTCTTTTTTTCGAATATCTACAAAACCAAGCTCTTGTATCTTAACCTCAGTATCGCTTAGCTGTTGAGCAGCTAATGAAAAAGAGAATAATAAGCTCAGAAGAATACAGATTAAATTAGATTTCATGCGTACTTAAAAAATCAATTAGTTTTTGAGTAGCGCGAGCACGGTGGCTAATTTGGTTCTTAACCTCATTACCCAATTCGGCAAAAGCCTTATCGTTACCTTCAGGTACAAATATAGGATCATATCCAAACCCGTTGGTTCCACGCTTATCTTTAGCGACATGTCCTTTTACAATACCATCAAACTGATAGCGCTCACCATTTATGATTAGTGCTATCACTGTTCTAAACTGAGCAGAACGGTCGGACTTAACTTTAAGGTTAGCAAGTAGCTTATCCATATTATCATTAGAGTCTCTACCCTGCCCTGCATATCTTGCAGAATAAACACCTGGTGCACCATCAAGTGCAGTAACTTCTAAACCTGTATCATCGGAGAAACAGTTTAGATTATACTTTTCGAACACATAAGCTGCCTTTAAGAAGGCGTTGCCCTCCAAAGTATCTTCGGTTTCTTCTATATCTTCGGTACAGCCAATATCGTTAAGTCCCAGTACATCAAAAGCAGGAGATAGCATTTCTGCTACCTCCTTTAATTTATACTCGTTATGTGTTGCAAATACAATTTTCTTACTCATCACTTTACTTTAATTTTATCAAATCCTTGACCATAAACACCTATCACAGAGCTTTGTGATATAAAAGCATCTGGGTCAATCTCTTTTACGAGTCTAAAGATATAAATCGATTGTGTCTTTTTTGCCAAAACCATCAAGACATTTACCTCATTTTTACTATACCAACCCACCCCTTTGACCAGTGTAACCCCACGACCTGTCTTCTGGATTATCTGGTCTGCAATTTCAGCATGATGTTTTGAGAATATAAAAAACTGGACCGATTGCCTCGCACTATTAACTACCCAATCGAGCACACTAGTAATTATGAACAGGGTCACAAAACCCATTAGAACAACTTTCCAATCCCCCTCTATAAAGTAACTTGAAGAGACAATAGCAAAGTCGCAAAACAAGATTACACGACCCAGAGAGATATCACGGTACTTATTAACAACAGCCGCTACAATATCAGTACCTCCTGTACTACCGTTATTAATAAATACTAATCCAAGTCCTAGCCCACACATAGCAGCACCTACAACACAAGCCATAAAGACTTCATTAGGGCCTAAAATCTGCAAGACTGATCCATCTGCATTTTTAAATAGCTCTTGGGTAATAAAGGTACAGATATTCATCATTACAACTCCAAAGAGTGTTCGGACAGTAAACCGTTTACCTAAAATCTTGAAGGTTACCAGTAGCAATACAACATTGATTATAGTATAAGTAAACTGAATAGGAAAATCTGTAGCATAATAGACCAGAGTCGCTATACCTGCTGTTCCACCAAGTGGTAATTTGTAAGGAAGCAAGAAGAGAGCCCACCCAACCGAGTAGCATAAGATTCCCAACGATATCGACAAATAGTCACGCAACATGAGTGACCAACTTTGGTTGTTTTTGAGTTCTGTCATAGAGGTTTTGGTTTGTTACGTTATTTCAATTAAAAAATAAGGTAAGCCAAATAATATAGCTTACCTTAAAGATAGATTTAAAATACCAAGTTCACAATCTTACCGGGAACAACAATTACCTTTTTAGGCATCTTGCCTTCTAACCAACGCTCAGTTCGCTCGTCAGCCAGCACCAGTTCTTGTACCTCTTCACGGCTAAGATCTGCACTTATATCCATGCTGTATCTTGATTTACCATTGAAAGATATACTGTAAGTTTTAACAGCCTCTTTCAGGTATTCTTCATTGTATTTTGGCCAATCAGTCAAGCAGATTGAAGTAGTATTGCCTAGTATAGACCACAACTCTTCACATACGTGAGGAATAAATGGAGACAATATAATGGTTAATTCTTTTAGAATCTCTCTCTTGTGACATTTGAGTGTAGTGAGCTCATTTACACAAATCATCGCCGCACTCACAGAGGTATTGAAAGAGAAGCCTTCAATATCTTCAGTTGATTTCTTAATAAACTTATGGAGAGCTTTCAACTCTTCAGCAGTAGCTGGAGCATCAACTACCAAATCATTTCCTTGACGGTCGAAGAATAATCCCCAGAATCTGTTGATAAATCGGTAAACTCCATCGATACCATTTGTATCCCATGGCTTAGATTGCTCAAGTGGCCCCAAGAACATCTCGTACATACGAAGTGTATCAGCACCATAACGATCAACAATCTGGTCAGGGTTTACAACATTGAACATCGATTTACTCATCTTTTCGACAGCCCATCCACATTTATAGTTACCCTCAGCATTAAGAATAAACTCAGCAGTTTTGAACTCAGGTCTCCAAGCCTTGAAAGCTTCAAGATCAAGAATATCATTTTCCACAATATTGACATCTACATGTAGTGCTGATGTTTCGTATTTATCTTTTTCTTCTAAAGAGACAAACTTGTTGGTATCCTTGATACGGTATACAAAATTACTACGTCCTTGAATCATCCCTTGGTTAACCAATTTCTGGAATGGTTCAGCACAGCTAGCAACCTCAATATCGTAAAGAAACATGTTCCAAAAACGAGAATAGATAAGGTGACCTGTAGCGTGCTCAGTACCACCAACGTATAAATCAACATTTTTCCAATATTCACAAGCCTCAGGAGAAACAAGCGCTTTATCGTTATGTGGATCCATGTAGCGTAAGAAGTAAGCAGAAGAACCTGCAAACCCTGGCATAGTATTAAGCTCCAATGGGAAAACAGTTTTATTATCAATCTTACTGTTTTCAACCACAGCATGATTTTCTGTATCCCAAGCCCAAACCTTAGCTCTACCCAATGGTGGTTCACCTGTTTCTGTTGGTAAGAATTTTTCTACCTCTGGAAGTTCAATAGGAAGGTATTGCTCTTCGACCATACATGGCAACCCGTCTTTATAATACACAGGGAATGGTTCTCCCCAATAACGTTGACGTGAGAAGGTTGCATCTCTAAGACGATAATTCGTTTTGATATGACCTAGTTTAGTCTCGTGGATATAAGCCTTCGTTTTTGCTATCGCATCCATAATGGTTAAACCATTCAGGTTTAAATCCGAATCAATTCCAGCTATTGGAGAGTTAATCATAATACCCTCTTTGGCATCAAAACTCTCTTGAGATACATCACAACCTTCAACGAGCGGACGAATTTCAAGGTTGAAATGTTTTGCAAAAGCATAATCTCTACCATCGTGTGCAGGAACAGCCATAATAGCACCAGTACCATAGCCTGCCAAAACATAATCACCAACCCAAACAGGAATCTCTTCGTTGGTTAATGGATTGATAGCATAACTTCCAGTGAAAACACCCGTAACTTTTCTGTCGGACATACGTTCACGCTCGGTACGTTTCTTTGTTTTCTCAACATAAGCCTCAACCTCAGCTTTTTGCTCATCGGTAGTCAAAGCAGCTACATATTCACTCTCAGGTGCAAGAACCATAAAGGTTACACCAAAAACAGTATCTGCACGTGTGGTAAATATAGTAAGCGCTACATCGCTATCTTTGACATTGAACTGCATCTCAGCACCGTTAGATTTACCAATCCAATTGCGCTGTGTATCTTTTAGTGAGTCGGTCCAATCAATAGTTTCAAGCCCGTCTAGCAAACGTTGTGCATAAGCCGAAACTCGTAAACACCATTGACGCATCACTTTTTGGATTACAGGGAAACCACCTCTTTCTGAAAGACCATCAATAACTTCATCGTTAGCCAGCACTGTACCAAGCTCAGGGCACCAATTCACCATCATATCACCTAGATAGGCGATTCTGTAGTTCATCAAAACCTCTTGTTGCGCTTTTTGGTCCATCGCTTTCCACTCTTGAGCAGTGAATTCAAGTTCGTCTGACCCAGAAGCCGTCAAATCTTGTGTTCCTTTTTGCTCAAAATGATTTACGAGCTTAGTTATAGGTTCAGCTTTTTGACTAGCCGAATCAAAATAACTCTCAAACATTTGTACAAATGCCCATTGAGTCCAATGGTAATATTCTGGCTCACTGGTTCTAATCTCTCTGCTCCAATCAAAAGAGAACCCGATTTTGTCGAGCTGCTCACGATATCTCTTAATGTTTTGATCAGTAGTAATCGCTGGGTGTTGGCCCGTTTGGATGGCATACTGCTCAGCAGGTAATCCGTAAGCATCATACCCCATAGGGTTTAACACGTTGAAACCGCTCAATCTTTTATAGCGAGCATAAATATCAGATGCAATGTAGCCCAAAGGGTGCCCCACATGTAGACCAGCACCTGAAGGATATGGGAACATGTTTAGAATATAGAATTTTTCTTTTGAGGGATCTTCTTCTATTCTATAGGTATCCATTTCAACCCATTTATTCTGCCATTTCTTCTCTATATCCCTAAAGTTATACTCCATAATTGATAATAATTTTATAGTGATTCTACGTTATAATCTATAATACTTCTATTTTGAAGAGCAAAGATAATGAATCTATAAGTAACCATCACTTTAGAGCAACATAAAATGAGGGAGTTAATTCTAAGCTCCCTTTAAAATTTAGAGTCAGTAGCTACCACAATTATAACCACCCTTTGATTTATCTGCAACGAGTAACTCGTTTACTATTTCCACCTTAGTCGTTTTAAACCTAGCCACTAAGGTGTAAACAGAGACCAATTAGCCCCTCCAATATCCTACCCACTGATTAACTATTAAAATATTTATTGCTTACCTTTGTAAGAGAGTTATAAAGAGCATTAACTCGTATTCTGAAAATTCATTAAGTACCCTGAACTAATGAAGTAAATTGCCGTTCGTAGTATAAAGCAATCATAAACTTTTAAACCCAAAACCACCTTGAAGACTCAAAAAATAGCCCAAACTCCTATGATGAAGCAGTTCTTTGATTTGAAAAAGAAACATCCCAACGCTGTTATGTTATTTCGATGTGGGGATTTCTATGAAACTTTTTCAACCGATGCTATTCTTGCATCAGAGATACTTGGCATCACACTCACCAGAAGAGCGAACGGAAAGAGTACCTATGTAGAAATGGCTGGTTTTCCGCACCATGCATTAGATACTTATTTACCCAAATTAGTTCGTGCAGGTAAGCGTGTAGCAATCTGCGACCAACTCGAAGATCCTAAGACAGCCAAAGGCATTGTCAAGCGTGGAGTAACCGAGTTAGTAACTCCTGGAGTCTCTATCAACGAACATATTCTCAACAACAAAGAAAATAATTTCCTTGCAGCTATCTATTTTAACAAATCTGTTCTAGGTATCTCTTTCTTAGATATCTCAACAGGTGAGTTTTTGACTGCTGAGGGGAATGCCGACTATATTGACAAACTACTTACCAACTTCTCACCCAAGGAGGTTTTATTCGAAAGAGGCAAGAAGGCCCTGTTCGAAGAGCGATTTGGTAGTAAATTCTTTACTTACGAACTTGATGACTGGGTTTTTACTGAGCAAAATGCAACTGAGAAACTTCTTAAGCATTTCCAAATAGCCAATTTCAAGGGCTTCGGGGTAGATCACCTACCCAATGGTCTGATTGCATCGGGAGGTATTCTTCAATACCTTGATATTACTCAGCACCACAATATTAACCACATAACCACCCTATCTAGAATAGAAGAGGATAAGTTTGTAAGGCTAGATAAATTTACCATCCGTAGCTTGGAACTGCTCAGCAGTATGAACGACGGTGGAAGCAGCCTACTTCAGGTATTAGATAAAACCACCACACCGATGGGTGGACGACTCTTAAAACGTTGGGTGGTATTCCCACTAAAAGAGGTTGAATCGATCAATAATCGACTTGATGTAGTGGAGTACTTCTTTAAACACCCCGAGTTTAGAGAGCTTATTACAACTCAGTTACACCTTATTGGTGACTTGGAGAGAATAGTCTCTAAAATAGCTGTCGGACGAGTATCACCAAGAGAAGTTGTTCAGCTTAAAGTAGCGCTTCAGGCTATTGAACCCATAAAGAAAGCCTGTCTCAAGGCCGAGGATAAGAGCCTAAATCGCATGGGGAATCAACTTAACCTTTGTGAGAAGATTCGTGATAGAATAGATATTGAAATTGAAAATGACCCGCCTTTACTTATTAATAAAGGACATATCATCTGTTCGGGAATAGACAAAGAATTGGACGACTTACGTAAAATTGCATATTCGGGAAAAGATTACTTACTTCAAATTCAAAAAAGAGAGATTGAAGCAACGGGCATTCCGAGTTTGAAAATTGCTTATAATAATGTCTTTGGATATTATATTGAAGTTCGAAATACGCATAAAGATAAGGTTCCTGCTAACTGGATAAGAAAACAGACCCTCGTGAGTGCTGAACGGTACATTACTGAGGAGCTTAAAGTTTACGAAGAGAAGATTTTGGGAGCCGAAGAGAAGATCATAGCCCTAGAAACGAGAATATTTGAGGCCCTAGTTATTGATTTAGCTGAATATATTTCGGCCATACAGGTTAACGCCAACCAAATCGCAGCCCTAGACTGCTTGTTATCGTTTGCCACCATAGCACAAGCCAATAAATACCTCAGACCCATAATCAAAGACAACGACGTGCTATCCATCGAGGAAGGGCGACACCCTGTTATTGAGAAAGAACTACCCCTAGGAGAACAATACATCTCTAACTCGGTATATCTCGACAATAAGACACAGCAAATCATGATTATTACGGGACCAAATATGTCGGGTAAGTCGGCTCTACTCCGCCAAACTGCACTAATCACTCTCATGGGGCAGATTGGTTCGTTTGTGCCTGCAGCAAAAGCTGAAATAGGTGTAGTCGATAAGATTTTTACGCGTGTTGGTGCCAGCGATAATATTTCGATGGGCGAATCTACCTTCATGGTTGAGATGAACGAGGCTGCAAACATCCTTAATAACCTGTCTGATCGGAGTCTTGTACTCTTTGATGAGCTAGGTCGAGGAACTTCAACTTACGATGGGATATCAATTGCTTGGGCTATTGTGGAGTATATCCATAATCAACCTAAGAATAGAGCAAAGACTCTTTTTGCCACCCATTATCACGAACTCAACGAAATGGAAAACTCGTTTGATAGAATCAAGAACTATAATGTTGCAGTTAAAGAGATTGACAATCGGGTGATATTTTTGCGAAAGCTCAAGCGTGGAGGAAGCGAACACTCATTTGGTATTCATGTGGCTAAGATGGCAGGCATGCCTAGCAGCATTGTGAAACGTTCAGACGAAATTCTTGCGCAACTCGAATCGGTCAACCGAAGCGGAAGCATGGCAGCAGAGCCAGTAAAGACCATAATTCCTACGAAAGTTGAAGAGGGCGTACAACTCAGTTTCTTCCAACTAGACGATCCTGTCCTTTCTCAGGTACGTGACGAAATCATCAATCTGAGTGTTGATCACCTCACACCTCTGGAGGCACTCAATAAACTCAATGATATTAAGAAGATAATTAAAGGAGACTAATTCGAATATCACAGTCCATTAAAAATGAGTGAGGGCTATACCACCTTAAATTGGTATAGCCCCCTAGGACAAACTCTAGAAACAAACTCGAATTTTATCTTTGATGTTTTAAAGATCTACTCTAAAACTATTCTTTCAACACTAAGATGGATTATAATCTAAGATTATTAGAGCCTAAGAGAAAAAAGTTTTAACACTAATACTACAATTATGTGACTACAATAATAAACTTACTGTCACAAATATAGCATTATTCAAACGATCAAATCAACTGAAACAGGATAGGAGACGATAATTGACACCTAAACAGGATGGAACCACTCAATTAAGTTTCATTAGCATGACAATTAAAAAATATTATAAATCATCACCTTGGTGATGTACCTGTTCGTACTCTTCTTGTTTAGCAACCACGTAGTTTTTTCTTGGATAAAGAATGAATCTTGTTGAGCGATCGTAAGTGAAATAATTCCATACCCATTGTAAAAGGACAAAAAACTTATTTCTTACTCCTAGAATAGATTTTAAATGCACAACTAGCCACATAGACCAAGCCAGTTTACCTCCAAGCTTTACTTTCCCTAAGTCGGCAACTGCTTTATTCCTACCCACAGTAGCCATTGAACCGTAATTTTTATAACTGAATGGAAGCAGATCTTGATGATTATCTAACCGAATTAAATTTTTGGCCACCATACGCGCCTGCTGAATTGCAACTTGAGCAAGTTGTGGATGCCCATTTGGATAGGCTGGATCGTCAAGACTCAAAGCCAAATCACCAATACAGAACACATCCTGCAAACCTTCAAGCTGATTAAACGTATTAACCAAAATCCGGTTCCCCCTACCAATCCTATTACCATCAATATTTTTAATTGAGATACCTGTTACCCCACTAACCCAAATTAGAGAACGCGTAGCAACTTGCTCACCCGAATCTAAATAAGCAATATCGCCATCATAATCTTTTAGCCTTGTGTTGAGTCTTATGTTGACTCCCATCTTTGTAAGATATTTTTTGGCATTGGCTGAAGCCTCATCAGACATACTCGCCAAAAGATGACCAGAGCCTTCAATTTTTCTCATTATTAACTAGTTTGCCTGAAGCAACCTCTGCAATATAGTGTAGAAAGGATAGGCTCACATCATCCATCTTTTCACCCTCTAACAAGACGCCTGCATTAAAATCAATCCAACCAGGCTTAAAATTAGAAAGCTTAGAGTTGGTAGAGACTTTAAGAGTAGGAACAAAAGTTCCAAATGGAGTTCCACGACCTGTAGTAAACAGAACTAAATGGCAACCAGATGCAGCTAAAGCTGTACTTGCTACTAAGTCATTGCCAGGTGCACTCAACAGATTTAATCCCTTAGTAGATAATCTATCACCATAAAGCAGTACATCACGTACGGGAGAAGTTCCCGCTTTTTGAGTACAACCAAGTGATTTTTCTTCTAGTGTTGAAATACCTCCTTGCTTATTACCTGGTGAAGGGTTCTCATATATAGGTTGTTTATTCTCTATAAAGTAGGCTTTAAAATCGTTGATCAAGTGAACAGTCTTATCAAAGACCTCTTTACTTTCACAACGCTCCATAAGAATGGTTTCAGCTCCAAACATCTCAGGCACCTCAGTTAAAACAGTTGTTCCACCTTGTGATACCAGTAAGTCTGAAAAGGCCCCAAGCAAAGGATTTGCCGTAATGCCAGAGAAACCATCCGAACCTCCACACTTCAAACCAACCTTCAACTCACTCAGTGGAACATCCACACGTTCGTCTTTAGAGGCCAAGGCATAAAGTTCTCGAAGTAATTTCATTCCCTCTTCATACTCATCAGAAACACGTTGAGTAGTCAAAAACTTCACTCTATCAGAATCAAATTCGCCCAAGAAATCCTTGAAAGCTCCTATCTGATTGTTTTCACAGCCCAGTCCTACTACCAAGACAGCACCAGCATTTGGATGTAAAACCATATCACGAAGTATCTTACGTGTGTTTTCGTGATCTTCGCCAAGTTGAGAACAACCATAGTTGTGAGGGTATGCAAGAATAGCATCTACACCCACCCCTTTAGTTTCTTCTTGTAATCCTTTAGCCAATTCAGCAATTGTACCGTTAACACAACCTACGGTAGGTAAAATCCACACTTCATTACGAATGCCGACCATTGACTCTTCTTTTTAATGAACTTATGATAAGGTTCTATTTTTGAACTCTTTTGGGCTGCATTTGATCAAGCTTTTTGCCGTAAAAAATGCTAATTAACCCGATAATGATAAATGGGATACTTAACCATTGTCCCATATTAAGAGCCATTCCTGCTTCAAAATCAACCTGATCTTCTTTAATAAACTCGATAAAGAATCGGAAAGTAAAGATATAAACCAGACAGAAACCAAAGTAGAAACCTCGGTGTAGTTTTGAATCGTATTTCTTATAGAGATACAGCATGATAAAGAACAGAAGTAGATAGGCTAGAGCCTCATAAAGCTGTCCTGGGTGGCGAGGCAGATTATCTACGCTCGAAAACACAAACGCCCAAGGCACATCGGTAGGCATACCAATAATTTCGGAATTCATCAGGTTAGCCAAACGAATCCAGCAAGCTGTAATCGGAGTTGCCACGGCAATCATATCAAGCACATCCATGTAGTTCATCTTTGTTTTGCGGCAATACATCCACAAAGCAACGATTAGCCCTAGGGTTCCACCATGACTCGCTAAACCTGCATAACCGACAAATTTCCACCCACCACCGTCGAGGAATTTAATAGGCAGAAATATTTCTAATGGATTAGCCAAATAGTATTCAGGGTCATAGAATAGACAATGCCCCAATCGAGCACCAAGCAAAATTCCAATAAAACAGTAAATGAACAGAGGTTCAAAGATCTTCTCAGATATCTTTTTATCACGATATTGATAGCGAACTACATAATAGCCCAAGGCTATACCAATAGCCCAAAACAGACCGTAATATTTAATAGGAATACTTCCTAAATGAAACAGAACTGGACTTGGATCCCATTCTATAAAGAGAGGTAATGAATTCAGCATATCGTGTTCAATTATAATTTATTGATTAATATTTATTCAAAGTAAATAATTCTATCCCAATGTACATAAAAAAAGATAGAGGATTATGTAAAACACATCCTCTATCTTCAAAATATCTTTGAGTACTAAGCCTTATACGTTAAAACGGAAGTGCATAATGTCACCATCTTGGACAATATACTCTTTACCTTCAACGCCTAGCTTACCAGCTTCACGAACAGCAGCTTCTGAACCGTATTTGATGAAGTCTTCATATTTGATTACTTCGGCACGGATAAAGCCTTTTTCGAAATCAGTATGGATTACTGCAGCACATTGAGGAGCTTTCCATCCTTTTTCAAAAGTCCAAGCTCTTACTTCAACTACACCTGCTGTGAAATAAGTTTGCAAGTTAAGCAATTGGTATGCAGCACGAATCAAACGACTCACACCCGACTCTTCAAGACCTGCATCGGCTAGGAACATTTGACGCTCTTCGTACGATTCTAGTTCAGCAATTTCTGATTCAGTTTTAGCAGCAACTACCAAAATCTCAGCCTTCTCCGCTTTTACAGCTTGGCGAACAGCCTCAACATGAGCGTTACCCGAAACAGCACTATCTTCATCAACATTACAAACATACATCACGGGTTTGTTAGTCAATAAAAAGAGCTCTTTAGAAGCATCAATTTCGTCTTGAGATTCAAACTCAACCGAACGAGCCGATTTACCCTCTTCAAGAGCTGCCTTGTATTTCAGAAGCACATTGTGTTGCACCTTAGCTGCTGCATCACCAGTTTGAGCTTGTCTGTAAATCTTTTGGATACGTTGATCAACAGTCTCCAAGTCTTTAAGTTGAAGCTCCGAGTCGATGATCTCTTTATCACGAACAGGATCCACAGTACCGTCAACATGGGTTACGTTCTCGTCTTCAAAACAACGAAGCACATGAATAATTGCATCAGTTTCACGGATATTGGCCAAGAACTTATTTCCTAAACCCTCACCTTTACTTGCACCTTTAACTAGGCCCGCAATATCAACAATTTCAACAGTTGTTGGTACTATCTTTTGTGGTTTAACAAATTCGGATAATTTATTTAAGCGTTCATCAGGAACAGTAATCACACCCACATTCGGTTCTATAGTACAGAAGGGGAAGTTAGCTGCCTGAGCTTTTGCATTCGATAAACAGTTGAAGAGTGTCGATTTACCTACATTAGGAAGTCCGACAATACCACATTGTAAAGCCATTATATTATTGTATTATTTATTTTTAATTACTCGATTCTCAATGAATTACTTTTTCTCAAAAGTTGTGCAAAGATAGTTATCTTTTAAGAACTAACGGTCCTCCCCCCAACCAAATAATGCAAAATCATAGCTGATTGGGTCGCTAGGATCAAACTCTTTTAGGCTAGTAGTGAGCATTTCAACAGCTTTTCGGTCATTTGCTTTACGGTCAAGAAGCCCGAGTTCTCGAGATACCCGAGCCACATGTGTATCTAGGGGAATGAATAATTTGCTCGGAGAGATTGTTTTCCATAGCCCTAAATCGACTATTCCATCGTCTCGAACTAGCCAGCGAAGCGCCATATGCAAACGTTTACAAGCTGAGTTTTTAAGTGGGTTGGAGATATGTTTAGTTGATATCTCATCATTTGCTTTGGCTATTAGCGTGCGGAAATTAGTTATCCCTTCCCAAAGCGAATCGGCCTGACCAAAAATAGGCTCTAAACTCCTACTTTGTTGGTATGCAGCCTGAAGCCCCTTGCAATAATAGTACAAATCGTGCTCAAAGAAGGTGCGGTGTAGATTGGCTGTACCCAACGACTCGTAACCTCCACCCATTATATAATCGTAAGGAGATGCTCCCATCTTGTCCAAAATCTTTCGGGCGGAGTTTAGAATCATTGGCCTTTTTCCCCACGAAATTGTAGCCACAATAAAGCTAACTACCTCAATATCTTGCAAGCGCTGGTATTGATGCGAAAACTGAATGGGGTCATTGGCGATAAATTCGGGTCTATTGTATTGAGCTCTTAGCTCATCTAATCTTTCTTTAATATCCATATATAAATAATAAGGCACTTCCTAAATATATAGAAAGTGCCTCATATCATCTCGTTTATCAACTACTATTTAAGCTCTTTAAGCAAATAGATTAGGGTTGGGAAGTGATCACTATACCCGTTGATAAAATTATTACCATCGAAAGTACGGAAAGGATATCCCTTACGTTTACCTTCTCTATTGGTTAAAAACTCTTTGTTAAACACCTCAGCTTTCCAAAACTTCAATGTATATGGAGCAGCCGAAAGAAGACTCTCGGAAATTATAATCTGATCGAATAAGTTCCACTTCCCTTGATAGGCAAGAGAACCAATTCCTTGATCGTATAATCTCCACATCGGGTTATACAACCCTTGAGGTTTAACATCCGTAGGAAATTTCTTAGCGTTAAGCACCACACGTGTACTCTTGTTATTAGGGTCGTCGTTAAGGTCACCCATAATAACAATCTTAGCATCGGGGTTAATGTTTTGCAAAGAGTCAACCAAAGATTTTGTTATTGCTGCTGCATGCTCACGAAGTTCGGAAGATTTACTTCCGTAGCGCGAAGGCCAGTGATTAACAATAACGTGCATAGGTTCTCCAGCCAACAAACCACTCACAACCAATTGGTCACGTGTTTTGAAATTAGGATTGTCTGGAAGTACATAGGGTTTTGCCACACTATTGGTTACTCTAAACAGTTTAGGGTTATAGAGCAAAGCAACATCGATACCACGCCAGTCGGGAGATTCGTAATGCACAATCTCATACCCCACATCAGCGATACGTTTATTCTTTACTAAATCTTCCAATACACGGCGATTCTCAACCTCTGCTACCCCCAAGATGGCTGGACCTGCGGGTGTGTAATCAGCACCAATTCGGCTAATTACTTTGGCAATATTGTCCAGTTTCTTTTCATACTTATCTTGTGTCCACTTATTGGCACCACTAGGTAAGTATTCGTCGTCACCAGGGTTATCCACATCATCTTCGGTATCGAAAAGGTTTTCAACATTATAAAAAGACACGCAGTAAGTCGCATACGACTTCTGGGCCTTCAACGAAGTCAACCCAAACGAAAGACAAAGAGTCAGTAGTAAATATTTAATTTTCATACTATTATCTCTTTAGTTCTTATTTAACACTTACTTCTAGGTTGTCCAAACGCAGACCGAACTTATTGTTTGCACCTTTAGCAACAAACTTGAGTTCTGCTCCGTCAACACCTTGAATTCCTTTGATAGATAGGGTATAAAACTTATTTAAGTCGGCTTTACCTTTCACCTCTTTGGATTCAGTGGTTAATTGCTTACCGTTATACCAAACCTCTACACTATTAAGATTGGTTGCATCAGTTTCGTTATAAACATTGGCAGCAACAGCATAGCTCAAGCTAAGTTCTTTACCACCTACACCTACAAGGCCAGCAACTACAAATTCAGAATCAGCATTTGCTTTAAGCCAAACGTGATTGTCCAAATCTTTAGTGTTTCTGATATCAGAAACATTAGTTGGGTCCGAGTAAACAACAGCTTTGTCGTCATAGCCAGTAAAGGCTGCGATTTTTGGCCAAGCTGCATCACCTTTTTCAAATTTGGCTCCGAAACTCTCTTTCAAGACTACTCCATCTACAGGATCAGTCGGATCTGTAGGTTCTGTAGGGTCTGTAGGTACTTCACCATTAAAAGGAGTTACATCACTTGTACTGCGAATAGTCATTTGCCACTCACCTTTATGTGTCTCTACAAGACCAACAATAGTCAAATTGCCTGAAGGCATAATTTGGTCAGCAAATTTAGAGAAACCACTATTACGCATTGTCAAAGTCTTTCCACTAGCATCCTTGATTGTTCTATTGGTATTGACCTTAGGATTAGCATAAGGCTGACCAGCCTCAACAATAGTTACACCACTAAGCTGGACAAGGGTGTTCAAGTTGCTACTGTTCAATGTTTCAATGGTTACAACTTTAGGTGTAACCTTATTGCCCACTGAAACTGTTGTAATGCGACTTTCAAAGTCGGCTAGGCTAATACGGTTAGCTTGTGCAGTTGACGAACCAATCTGAAGTAGACCTTCATAGAAAATTGCATCAAGACCTTTGGCATTAAAGACAACCTTTGTCCCTAAAGCTAGAGTTTTAGAAACGAAGCTATCATCTACACCCACAGTAATACCACCCGTTTCATCTTCGATATAAACTTTCTTAAATACGTTACTGTCAGTATCGTCACTCACCACAATACCTCCGATTTTAACATCGTCTTCAATCTTCATTGCAGCTGATGCAGCACCTGCATACTTAGCTGCAAATTCAGCAATAGTCATGTTAGGTTTAGCATTGGGGTCTTCAGGATCAGTTGGCTCAGTTGGGTCGGTCTCACCTGGTGCTTTACCATCAAAAGTCAAGACATCGTCAAGTGAGCGAATCATCAACTGCCAATCACTTCTATGTTTACTCAAAATACCTACAACACTACCTGTACCAAAAGGTAAGATCTCTTTGTAGAAGTTCGAGTAACCACTAGTTCTTAGAATGATGGTATTTCCTTTAGCATCTTTAATATTTCTATTAACAGTCTTTTGATCTTCAGCATAAGGAAGCTTGCCTCCATCAGTGAAGTAAATACCCTCTAGCTCCACTAGCGTATTAACATCTTTATCACTTAGTTTGCTAAAGTCAGTAACAACTGTAGGTTTGATAGCTTCAACATTTGGCCAATTGTTTTTAACCACGTGCTTAGTGAAGATATTCCATGGAATACGATTGGCTTGTGTATCACCATAACCGATTTGTAACTGCTCTCCATAAGAGACCATATACAAACCATGTAGATTAATATACACCTCTTGTCCTAGAGCGTAATCTGTTGATATGTTGTTTTGATCAGCACCTAGGTTAATACCCCCTGTGTGATCTTCGATATAAACCTGTTTGAAGATATTACCCGAAGCATCACTGCTGATCACTCTTGCTTTAAGAATATATTCGAATTCAATAAGCTGGGGTGTGCCTTCGGCAACATTCTTATAGTTCTCTTTAAGTTCTTTTATGGTAATGTTTTCCTCTGGACCTGTATAAACAGGCTTGTTCAGAGGTGGCATGTCATAATCTTTAGAACAGCCAACGGCTGCAACTACCAATACGAGAAGCAGACCAAGTATTTTATGTATTGTTTTCATATCTAATTTGCTTTATGATCGTTTAATTAAAATTTATAGCTAACATTTAAGAAACAGTTGATTCCTTGCATATAGAAATAACGAGATTGGAACTTATTGGGTTTTTCTAAATCCAAACGTCCTTGCTCGTAACCACCAGTCTTTACGTTCTCTCTATTTAGTAAGTTATTTACAGATAGATTAAAGTTGATGGAGTTTCTATTTTTAAGGTAAAGTATCTTTCCAAGAGAGAAATCTAAAGTAAATGCACTTCCATAACGCTCTTGATGTGTTAGGTCACGATATGCTTCGTACTCGGGAGTACCTGGGTTCACATTTACATAATTGGAAGCCAGACGGCGCATAGGTGAAATATCAATATAGTTTCTTCCCATACCGTTTAAGTTCATACTCACGAACCAGAAGTCGTAGAAATAGTTAACACCGATAGTTCCTGCAATCTGCGGAGTTCCTCCTACATAAGCATTCTTTAAATAAACTTTTTCCTGAATTCCCATCTCTTTACCATTCTCATAGCTGATAGTTCCTTCAGGGTTGTTATTGTAATAATATTGAGCTACAGTACCTGCAAAGTCAAAGTTCCAGTTATCGTTTAATTTATAATTGAAACCCAACTCTACTCCTCGGTGTACTTTATCAACTCCTGTAAGCAGGTGGTTAACAAAAGTACGCTCAGAGTCGTGATAGTAACTTGATCTCATCATTTGATCAAAGAAGCTCGTTTGGAACAGTGACACTCGTCCATGAATAGAAGGCATAGAGAATACATAGCTTAAGTCAGCTGTAAAAATCCCTGCACTCTTCATATCGTCCGAAGTAAAATCGGATATTCTAGGTGAGATGTAAGCCTTTTCAACCATTGGAGCTTCTGTCATATAACCAATATTGGCAGTAATAAAGTGACGACCATTGATTTTGTAGGTCAATCCTGCTTTCATACCGTAGTCAACAAATGAATGGTTATCACCACGACCATAAGAGTTGTCTGGATATCTACCGTTCATCATATAACCCTTACGATGGAAGTCTGTATACGAAAGTTTAGCTCCATAGTAGAAGTCAACATTTCGGTATTTATAGACATTTTGGAACCAAACATTAGCATTGTTCACATTAAACTTAAAGTCGTAGCCAAAAGTATCACCACCATAAGCTCTACGATTAGGCTTTAACAAGTCATTCTGAACTGCATTCGGGTCACCCTGGAAATCACGCTCTGCAAACTTGTCAATATCAAGTACGTATTGAGAACCCAAAAGGTCTTTTACGGTCTTGTACTGATACGATTGAGAGTTGCGAAGTCCGATACCTCCAATAAACTTCATATTTTCGTTTATATCAGCATCAAAAGTTGAGTTTAGCGAAATCTCAAACAAGTCTTTGTGACGTTCTTCAAGCATATAAAGGGCAGCATCATTGCCTTGTCGAGCTGCCATTTGGTTAGCCTCATACATCTTATCCCAGTTCACCTGAGTTACATTGGGATCGCCCGTACTCCAAAGATATTTGTAGTAGTCTTGAACCTCTTCATTTTCAAAATAAGAAGGCAAGTATCTGTAGTAATCAGGACGTGGGTCTGGAGCGTTATACCAGTTTAGCGCTGTACCACCATACATATTATAGTGTGCACCAACCCCTGTGGTTAATCTCATGTTTTCATCGATTTTCCACACGTGAGAAATTACAGCTGTTGGGTCAAACGAACGTACTACTTTCGAGTTACGACGTTTACCGTTTTGATATCCCCAGTTTGGGTTGTATAGGTTATTATCTCTTAGATCGTAAACCTCTTGGTAAGAACCTCCTTGTTGTCCACGACGAACAGGAGAACCAAATGTTATGAACGAGATGCTATGTCTACCCTCATCCCATTGTTTTTCAGCGCCAATAGCATAAGAGAAGTTATCATAAAACACACCATCAATATAACCACGGTCAGCATAACGACCACCCACAGAGATGTTAAATGCCCAACCATCGTCTCTTAAGCCTGTAGCATAAGAAGCCATACCACGTACGTAATAATTACGATTCGTGTATGAGGCTGATATTTTTCCACCCTGAGCATAGTTACCCGAACGCATGTTGATGTTTTCGGCTCTTCCAATACCTCCGAATGAGAAACGAGAAGGCGCTAGATAATCGGCAGCATCACCATTACGAGTAACATCGTTGAGCGCTCCAATAGCAGAGTAGTTGAATACTCCTCTGATCTGATCATTAAAAGCTACACCGTTAATGAATTTCTGTTCGTAGTTGTTGTCATAACCACGGACTTTAAAACGCATTGGAGACAATTGGTAAGCAATATTATTAAGATACATATCGTTAGATAGAATAACCATTGGGCTGACATCTTGCGAAAGACCGCCATCATCATCACCTATCATATCTTCATCTAGAAGACCTACCAAGTTCTTATCCATACTGAGCTGTTTTACAGCTACTTTTATACCCCCCAAATCATTTGATTGAGTTGGACTGTACTTCACTGGCACCTCCTTGGCCATAATCCTCGCAGAGGATATAATTAACACATCTGAATCACCTGTTAGGTTAGTGAATATAAATTCACCCTTCTCATTGGTTTCAGTAGTGTAATTATGACCTCGCAAAATCACAGCAATTCCCTGCAGTGGCTCTCTAGTTGCATCATCAATAATCCGTCCTTTTAATCCACCATTGGTTTGAGCCAATACTGGTAGAGATAAAAGGAGCATTATAAATGCCATTAGTTTTTGTTTCATACTCTTTGCGATTTTATTTCAATAAACTGTTTAAAACTCATATTATCTTAATCATTAAGACAACTTGAGACAGCATAATAACGTGCTGTCTCAAGACTTTATGTATTATGTTTAGCGGTAACCCTTTACTACTAGATTACCCAATCGTATTCCACCATCAGTGGGTAGTGCTCCAACATGGAAACTTATATTTATCTCCTGAGTAGATGGATCAATATCCCCCAACTCTAAAGTATAATCCGTATACTCTGATCCACCTTTAAGCAATTCTTCAGGTAAAGCGACAAGCTCTCCATCACCAAGTTGAACTTTAAATTCAGATGCAAAGGTTCTATCTGCTGTTTGCCCAACCAACTGAAGTGATAATGTTAGGTTGGTATAACCTGCTACATTTAAGTTTTCTAAAGTAAGAACTTTTGTCTCTGCTGTAGGAAACCAAACAGAACCTTCACTAGATTTTCGAACATCCACCTTAGAAGAAGATGGTTTATAAACAAAATTCGGATGTCCCTCTAGATAGTCACCATCTCTCAACATATTCATATAAGCCGTAAAACTTGTGTTTTTAGTAACTAAATCAAACCCATCTTCAAATATAACGCTAGCTTCAGTCGGTGTATCTTTCTTACCCTCTTGAGTTACTGTAATTACCACATCGGCAACACCATCAGCCGAGAGCACAACATTCATTGTTCTTGCGTCGGGTGTTTCGTTAGGTTCTACAGTTACTTTTACCTTGCTATCTTCTTTGACAGTTGTAATCCAATCCGCACCCTCGCTCACAGCAACAATCCAGTCTAAACCTTCAGATGCTGATACATCAAAAGTTTTGGAACCGCCATCTGCATTAACTGCAAACTCACGCTCGGTAACCGTAAGACTCTTATCGTCTTCTGAAGGATCTACTTGACCAGGATCGGTATCTTCATGGCCTACCTCCCAATCTTGAATTGAAGCATCGGGGTTAACAAGAATAACCTTGCCCTCTTCAATCTCACGTAGTGCTGCCTTGAAAGTATATTGTTTCCCCGATTGTAAATCTAAAGCAGTCGTAGCTTTCCATACAAAGGTTTTGCCATCGAGCACCATAGGGACTTCAATCGTATTTGTAGATTGACCAGGAACAAGATAAGCAGTAACTAAAGCTGAATTTCCCTCACTACCTACATTGAATATAGGAGTGATTGATTCGGTTTGAGCTGCTTCAGCAAATGCAAGAGCTCCTGTGCTTAAGTTGAATTCCCCTTTTGCTATTGTACCTTCTACAGTCTTAGCCGTAAGACCAGCCAAAGAAGTTACCAAGTTGCCTTCAGTAGCATCAATCGACAGAACAAGCTCAAACTTAGAGAGCTGATGCGTAAACGTCAAGTCGGGGTTTCCATTATCTTTTATGCCTTTTATATTATTGGCATAGAGCAAGTCAACCAACGGAGTTGTAGTTGTTACATCGATAGGATATACAAAGTCGACTACTCCTTCTTTAAAAGGATAGTAAGCTTTAATATCCACTGCCGTAGCTCCATCTAGGCTTATCCCAGGATTTGAAGCATCAGGTGTAAACTGACCCTTAGCACCTGCATTGGAAGAGTTGTATTTCACATTAGAAAATCCTCCAAATAAGGTTTGGTCTGCCGAATTAAGGGCATAAACTCCAATAGCATCACCCAACTCCCAGTTATTATCGATAACTCGGCTTGAGGGTTTAATGATATTTGATTTAAAATTCAATACATTATTGTCTTTAGGATTATCAAATCCCTCATGGTTTGAACAAGCTGCCAGCAGAAATACGCCTGCTGCATAAATTAAGGTTCTTAGCTTTTTCATTTTCTCATATTTTAGGTTAGAACTCTCTGTTAGGGTTAAAAGCTAACAGAGAGCATTATATTTTTATTTCTTACCTGATAGTTTGATATCAGTTATACGAGTTCCCGTATTATTATCAACAGTGAACTTCAAAGAGCTGAAGTTTGATGGAAGACCTGTAAGCTTCACAACATAGAACTTCTCAAAGTAACCATCCGCTTTAGTTATTACAAAAGAAGGTACAGCGACTTTAGTATCATCACAGAACACGTTTATATTCCCTAAGTCAAACTCACTACCTGCATTAAACAAGTTAGTAGTTACTGCAAATTCGAGCTGAACATCACTAAAGCCCGTCAAATCAAAGCCTTCAATCACTAAGTTTCCTCCTTTTTCAGGAAGCCAAATATGATTATCTAACTTTGACGTGCTTCTTACATCAGTCTTTCCTTCAGCACCAGCAGTATCCTTAAATGTCAAGTTTTTATTATCATAGTTGGTATATTTACTTAAGAGTGGCCATGGTTTAGCAACTTTTGTAGACTTACCAAATGTCTCTAAGAAGACTACTTGCTCAACGCCTGGTTGAGAAGTTCCAGCTGCCTGACTAACATTAACTACAGCTACACTTTGTCCACTAGTAATCGTCAACTTTCCACTACGTGCATTACCAGAGTTTACTAAGGCTTGAACATTTATGGTTTGATTTCCATTACCTGAAGTAACATCAACACTTAGCCACGCTGCATCACTTGTAATAGTCCAAGCCAAGCTTGAAGTAATATTAAGTGCAAGAGCTGAAGCGTCTTTAGTAAAATTCAACATCGACTTATCAGCAGTCAAATCATTACCTTCTGTTGGTTTTGGGTCTGGATCTTCACCACCAGGAGTAATAATATCAACACCATTATCATCATTACCTTCTACCCAATCTTCAATTCCCCCTTCAGGATTAAGTGTAGCCACGCTACCATCTTTAGAGAGTTGGATTCTGAATGTATATTTAGTTCCAGCAGCCAAGTCAAACTCTTTCTTTGAAGTCCAAGTAAACTCCTCTGCACCGAGTGTAAACTTAACGGATACATTTGATCCTAATTTTTGACCAGGAATCAGAATAGCAGATACCGATGATCCATTAACTTTAGGCTGAAGCATAGTCGCATCACCCGAAAGAGTTATAGCACCAGTTTTAAGATCGAATGAACCCTTGTTGATAAGCCCTTGTAGATCTTTAGCACCTAAACCAGCAAGTGATGGATAATCGGCCGTTGGCTCAACAATAAAGATAAGCTTTGATAGTTGATGTGAAAAGGTCATGTTAGCAGGACCTGCTTTCTCAACGTTCTTCAAGTTGTTTGAGTACAACACATCAATATCTTGAGGTTTTGACTGGTCGTTAACATCTACTGCTAAAGAAAAGTCTGTAATTGGAGTCGTAAAAGGATAATAAGCAATAACATCAATCTCAGTTTTACCATCAAGGGCAATAGCCTGAGCAGGATTAGCTGCTACGAACTTAGCTGTTTTTCCAGCCGATGTTGTAGTGTGTTTAATATTCGACTTGCCGTCAAATATATCTGCTTCACTTAATCCCGTACCTGCTTTAACAGCATATATACCTATGGCATCACCCGAAGTCCAATCGGAATCGATTGCTCGACCTACAGCTCGAGAAGAAATATTAGTGTTAAACGTAACATCATTTTTTCCACTAGGATCGCGACCTTCATAAGTATCACGATCGTTGGAGCAAGCTCCTAGAAGAGCAATTGCTCCTAGTCCAAACAATAAGGATTTTAACTTTTTCATTCTGTTTTATTTTAAGATAAGGCCCAACGAACGAGTCATCAAGCTTTTTTTAGTTAGTTATATTATTCTGTTTTTAGCCCCTTGATCACAAGGTTATCTAAGCGAATACCTGTATAGTTTTCGGTACCTGTTTTAAACTCAAGGGTTGAAAAGGATTTATCTATTTTTACTCTAACTCTATAATATGCACTTTCATAGTTGTCAAAGGCAATTACTTCATCATCAGTTTTTACCTTTTGACCATCAATATATACATGAATAAAATTAGCATGTATGTAGTCCGACTTTCGTAAATCTCCAGTCATGTCGAAGCTCAACTCGATATCCTTAAAGTTTTGAGTGTTGATATTCGAGATGCTGAGTGTTGGCATTATATCTTCAGGAGTAGCTACAGAAGAGTCATAGGCAGGAAACCAAATATGTTTATCCCCTTCAAGGAAAGCAACACGTGCACGAGCAGCAACCTTACTTCCTTTATTACTAAAAGTAACACCCGAAGTGGAGAACTCATTCTTCTCGTCAAACTCATAATACTTTAAGTCCCATTTCTTTCCATCGTTAATACCAAAAGTCTGATTCATTACAACCACCTCCTCACCAACAGTCGCATCATCACCAGGTTTAGTCTCTTCATTAGGATCCTCAATATCACCTGATTCAGATTCGTCTGGATTTAAAACCTCAATATCATCATCTACATTGCCTTCAGTCCAGTCGGTTACAGTTCCATTGGGTTCAAGAGTCCAACTGCCATCTGCATTAATAGTCATTTTATAGGTATAGATTTTGCCCGACTCAATAGTCACATCGTCGGTTGGCGTCCACACATATTGCTTACCCTCTAAAGTGACAACCACCTTTGCGTTGCCTATTGTTTGACCAGGTAGAATAAGTGTCTGAATATTTGCTTGAACAGGACCAGCTATCACTGTCGTTTTTAGGTTATTGACGCTTTGATCATCCACTAATACCAAACCAGTACTTAAATCCAAAACTCCTTTGGTTGCAATGCCTGATAAATTATCAGCTTTTAAACCAACCAGAGTATTTACATTCTCGCCAGGAATAACTTGAATTATCAACTGAGACAATACATGTCCAAACTCTAAGTTAGCTTGCTCACCAGCGCGTAAGCCTTTAGCATTATTAGAGTATAATACATCCTCCGGCTTATTCAAATCCAAGGGATATTTACAGTCTTCAATAATATTCTTATATGGGGCGTAGCCAATGATATCAAGACTACCTTTTTTAAGCTGAATGGATTCAATTTCTTTAGCCGAACTGAATATTGCCACATCACCTGTAGATAAGGAAGTGTATTTAATATTTATTCTATTATCATAGGCTGTTGCATCTGAAAGTATTTTTCCACTTCGAACAGCATAGAGTCCGATAACATTCTTACCAGCCCTATTTTGAGTGGTTATCTTATCAGTACCCAAAACTCTACCGATTACTTCAATAGTGGACTTTCCACTATAATCAAAGCCGTCATACGAATCACTGCTGTCGCTAGAACATGCGCTCAACAGTAAAAAAACAGCCAAAGCTGAGAACATAGATTTAAGCTTAGTCATATTTACCTATTTAAAGATTAATAGCTTATTGAGTGAGGACTAACCTCACTCAATAAGCTATTGTTTTTTGATTTATTTATATTCCTATTCAGAGCTTGAATATAAGTCTCACCAGCGCTCCTTGTATGTGATACAAGTGTATAAACCCTGCAAGAAGCTTCGAACCTCTTATTGATTAGGTCTATGCATATATTTGTCATTGGTTTTTTCATATTCAAGGGTATTAGTCTTATTTGCTACCACTGTGAGTTTACAATTACCTCTTTATCCTCTGCAGGTATAGATGGGAAGAATGTAAAACCTGTTTCTTCTTCTAAAGCCTTAACAGTAACACGGAAATCATCGTAATGCTCACCTTTAGTATGAACTCTTTGCTCAAGTCGATAACCCAAAGTATAGAACTTGCCTCCAACTTTTTTGGCTACTACCTTATAGTAGTATGTCGGGATTGCTGTAGGTTCACCATCCTTGGAGTGTGCATACTTGATTTGGCTTTTATCTTTAGGCAAACCAGCACCTGTCACCACCCATAGTGTATCGTTACCTAGCACATAACCTCGAACAGCTTGCTCTAAATGAGCCCAAATATCTCCATTTAGTCCATTTTGAATTTGAGGAGTCATGTTCGAATAATAAAAAGTGGGCCTATTAACAGCGGCATCAGCAGTACGGTCACCACTGGCAATCTGATGTCCACGTGAGTAGTTCTCTTTATAGCTAGATTTCAGGTTAATTTGATAACCTCTATCTATAAGTGGATCGTAAGCCCATGCATTAGTACGTTTAGCACTTCCAACATAGTTTTTATGTTGAGGGTAAGCTACCCAGTGAGCTATTTTATACTCTTTATCATATAGCATCGTAAAATTACGCTGCGGATTTCCATTGGCATCCTTCAACAAATTAGCACTCGCACCAGATGGCACATTATGCACCACAAACTGCGTATTTGCAGTTTCATTACCTTGAGGGGTTTCAAAGAAACCGTATTTTTGTTCAGGTTGAGGATCTGGATCAACACCACCGGTTTCACCAATACTAATAGCTTTGGTGTAAACACGACCTTGCTCCCAAATCCAACCAGCATCCTTATGATTGTTCCATCTTGCTACTTGTCCATCCTTTAGCGTAATTTTCACCGTAAAGTCTTGAGCTTTCTGAGTAGGAAGGATTAAAGCATTGATTGTCATTTCACCGTTTAGAAGTGTATAAGGAAGATTAACAACCTCCACAACACTTTGGTCAACCAATACCACACCAGAAATCAAGTTGAAATCAGCTTTAGCATTGAAGTTTGTCAGTTCAACTTTAGCTCCAGTTAAGTCGTACTTTTTTGATGTTATAGTTAATTTCAAACGGGACAGTACATGTTTGAACCTAAGCTCGGGTTGAAGTAATAGATTAAAATCCTTTAGGTTGTTAGAGTACAACAAGTCGATTTTATCAATATCTAGCTGATTAGCTAAATCAATGGGGTAAGTAAAATCCTCAGATATTAAGACATCAGATTTATAAGGGAAGTACGCAATAAAATCTTTTCTTTCTGTAGGATAAGGAACAGACGGCGTACCTGGTTTTGTTGAGAATTGGCCTAGACCATTTAAAGTTATAAACTCGCGATTATTAAGGTTAGCATCTACAGTAGCTTGACTGTTTGGCTTTCCTGTTTCAAACGAAAACAATCCAATTGCATCATTTGCTTCCCAGCGATTACCAGTTTTTCGCGTCGTTGCATTTTCTGCTGTAGATCCTTCTACATAGCTTGAAAATGTTAATTGATCGCGATCGCCTTTACCTGGGGAATTTTCAATAAAATTATGACTATTACAACAATACAAAAAGATTGCTAATGTTGCTAATAGACCTGCTTTAATACTCCTCATAGTCTTTATAATGTATTATAGTTGACATCAAAGTTACACACAAGTAACCTAAAGTGTAGTCATAAATAGTTAAAAAAATACACTCAACTAAAGTCATATCTTAAGTAACTTTAATTGGGAGTAACTTCTTAATAATATCTTAATCAATACGTCAACTAAAAAGTTTATTTAAAGAAAGATAGTCATTAGTTTAAAACTTTTAACGTATATAGAAAACAAAAGCTCAAAGGAAAAGTTTCTATACTTTAAATAACCCTTCAAAAAACCGACGTTTAACAGCTATACAAACAGCTACTACACGTCGATTTAGAATAAATATCAAAAAATCAAACATGCTATCAAACATGTCTAGACAAAATTATTTGAAGGGGTAATCTATATTATAATGCAACCCTCTACTTTCTTTACGATCAATAGCTTGTCGCATAATTAGGTAGCCTGTATTAATCATATTACGGAGCTCACAAATTTCACGGGAAGCATAGCTTCTCTTAAAAAGATCTTCAGTCTCTTCGTATAAAATATCGAGTCGGTCCCAAGCCCGCTTAAGTCGTAAATCACTACGTACAATACCAACATAAGTACTCATAATTTGATTGACCTCTTTAATGCTCTGAGTAATGAGTACCATCTCTTCGGGGGAACGCATACCTTCGGCATTCCACGAAGGAATTTCATTCTTAAAATTATAATTAGTAAACATCTCTAAACTATGCTTAGCAGCTGCATCTGCATAAACAACTGCCTCTATTAAAGAGTTAGAAGCCAATCTATTTCCTCCGTGCAGACCTGTGCACGAACACTCTCCAACAGCATAAAGCCTTTTAATTGATGATTGCCCATCAGAATCGACAAGTATCCCGCCACAAAGGTAGTGAGCTGCAGGCGCTACGGGGATATAGTCTTTGGTGATATCAATCCCTAAAGAGAGGCATTTTTTATAGATATTAGGAAAATGATTGATAGTTTGTTGCGGATCTTTATGGGTCACATCAAGATAGACATGATCATCACCTCTACTTTTCATCTCACTATCGATAGCACGAGCAACTATATCACGCGGTGCCAAGCAAAGTCTTTCATCGTATTTTTGCATAAAAGGCTCTCCTGCACAATTTCGCAATATTGCCCCATAGCCTCGCATAGCTTCAGTTATTAGAAAAGATGGGCGATCGCCAGGATGAAAGAGTGCTGTTGGATGGAATTGTACAAACTCCATATCTTTTACAGTTCCTTTGGCCCGATAAACCATTGCGATACCATCGCCAGTTGCCACAAGTGGATTTGTTGTTGTTTTATAGACAGCACCTACACCTCCTGTAGCCATCAATGTCACCTTAGCCAAAAAAGTATCTACCTGATTAGTTTCAGGATTTAGAATATAAGCACCAAAACACTCTTTACCGGGTGTGCGTCGAGTTACTTCAACTCCTAGATGGTGTTGGGTTAAGATTTCAATGGCAAAATGATGTTCGTAAACAGCAATATTGGAATGCTGCTGAATCGCTCTAATGAGACTCTGCTGAATTTCAGCTCCAGTATTGTCTTTATGATGAAGAATACGAAACTCTGAATGTCCACCTTCACGGTGAAGGTCGAACTCCCCCTGCTTATCTTTATCAAACTGGACACCCCAATTGACTAATGCCTCAATCTGGCTGGGCGCACCACGAACCACTCTTGCCACAGCTTCAGCATTATTTAACCAGTCACCAGCAATCAGCGTATCTTGAATGTGCTTATCAAAGTCGTCAACTTTTAGGTTAGTTACTGAGGCTATTCCTCCCTGAGCATAAAAAGTATTAGCCTCTTCAAGCTCAGTCTTACAAATTAGGGCTACAGAACCTTGGTCTGCAACTTTCAAAGCATAACTCATTCCAGCAATGCCTGATCCTATAACAAGAAAATCATATTCCTTAACCATAAAACTCATATCATTAGAGATATACAAAATTATAAAATTACTTAATACTTTTTTAGTTTTAGTTGGGATTAATTTTTTTAATTCAGTAATTTGTAGCATAAAAACAGTAATGAACAGAACCTTTCACTCAAGAACTCGTTGGGATCAGCTCTTTTTAACGCTGATTATCACAGCAATATGCTTCTACATGGTTTGGGAAAAACAGATCATTTTAGCCACGGTCTTAACCATTCTGCTCATCATTATGATTGAGAGAATTATCCATACGGCATATATGCTAACAACAGATAATAAATTAATTATCAAGAGGGGGCGGTTCTCCAAAGTAAAAATCATAGATTTAGAGTTAATCAAAGATATTCAGCTTAAATCAACTACTAAGTTTGGCTCTTTCTATCTTACAAGCTATGTACTTATCCTATGTAAACCCAAAGAGTATATTGCCATCACACCAGCCAACCCACAGCGGTTTATTGAAGCAATTATCAAGAGAAAAGAACACTATATAGACGACGATTTTAGTGAGTAACCTAACATATAAAGTATTTAGACTATGAAGAAATATCAAGTAGCAATTATTGGTGGTGGACCTGCTGGTTACACTGCTGCCGAAAAAGCAGGAAAAGCTGGACTAAGCGTTATTCTATTCGAGAAAAGAGCATTGGGAGGTGTCTGCCTTAACGACGGATGTATCCCTACCAAAACACTTTTATACTCAGCCAAACTATACGACACTTTCAAAGAGGCCAAACGATTTGCCCTAGAATGTACCGATTTTACTTACGATTTTAAGAAGATTATATCACGCAAGAATAAGGTTGTCCGTAAATTAGTCTTAGGTATAAAAGCAAAAATGCAAGAGGCTGGAGTAACTGTTATTGAGGGTGAGGCACAACTTAAAGATAAAAACACCATCATTTGCAACGATGAATCCTACACGTTTGATAACCTAATTATTTGCACAGGATCAGAAACCTTTGTACCTCCTATCAAAGGGATAGAAAACATCGACTACTGGACACACGAAGAGGCCCTATCAACCAAAGAACAACCAAAATCTCTGATTATTGTGGGAGGAGGTGTAATTGGAATGGAGTTTGCTTCATTTTATAATAGTCTAGGAACAGAAGTTACTGTAGTAGAGATGATGGATGAAATTCTGTCTGTCATGGATGCTGAAACAGTTCAAATTCTCCGAGACGAGTATACCAAACGTGGTATCAAGTTTATGACAAGCACTCAAGTGATGAGCTTTGGTAAGAGTGGTGAACTACTCAACGCCACCGTGGTCTTTGAGGGTGAAGAACAATTTATCGAGGCCGAGAAGATCTTGATTAGCGTAGGCAGAAGAGCAATGCTAGACAAACTAGTAAGCCCAATAGGACTTGAGCTTAATGAGCGTAAACAAGCAATCGTGAGCGATAAACTACAAAGTAATATTCCACATGTTTATGTTTGTGGAGATGCCAATGGAAAATCACTGCTAGCGCACACAGCTATTCGTGAAGCTGAGGTAGCGGTAAACACTATTCTGGGGATGACTGATACTATGAGTTATCAAGCTATTCCAAGTATTGTTTATACCAACCCAGAGTTAGCAGCTGTTGGACATACTGAGGCCTATTTGATAAAACACAAGGTATCGTACACTAAGAAAACATTACCTATGACTTTCTCCGGTAGATTTGTAGCCGAGAACGAGGGATTCAGTGGTCTTGTTAAGATACTGATTGACACCAAAACAAAACACATTTTGGGTGTACATATCATAGGTAACCCTGCATCCGAAATTATCACATTGGCTGCAATGGCCATCGAAAACAAACTCACTGTTGATCAGTGGAATAAAATTGTATTTCCACACCCAACAGTATGCGAAATATTTAAAGATCTGTTATGATTAAAAGCTTTTGCCTTACTCTGATATTCTTATTGGGACTACCATTAGTAGGATCTAGTCAAACCAATATAAGTGAAGAAGTAAGCCAACTTATAGATAAATACCTACCTCAGAGTTCTGAGGTAGGTATTGCTGTTTATAACCTGACCACGAACCAATGGGTATATAAACATCAGGGGCACAAACTCTCTAGACCAGCCTCAACGATGAAGTTGATTACGGCCATAGCGGCACTAACCTATGATGCCGAACCCTTTGAGACCTCATTATGGTATAAAGGTGAAATAAAAGACGAAACACTTCACGGGGATCTTTACATTATTGGAGGATTAGACCCAGAGTTTGGAAATACAAAAATGGATCAACTCGTTACAGCAGTCTCAGCACAGGGAATCAAAGAGATTAAGGGTAATATTTATGGCGATATTTCTTTGAAAGACTCACTCTATTGGGGTACAGGATGGGGGTGGGACGACAATCCGAACTCTTATCAACCCTATATATCACCTTTGATGTATAACAAAGGAAAGGTGAGCGTGATTGCTAAGCCTCAAGCTCAAGGGCATAAAGCCAAACTTATTCTTACACCTGAAACTTCCTACTATACACTAACCAATCAGACTCAAAGTAAGAATCCTAGTGCAGGTAAGTTTAAGGTTACACGCAAGTGGTTAGAAAACAAAAATGACATTATAGTCAAAGGAAACGTAGATAGATACAGAGTTCAAGAGATAAACATGCAGAATTCGGGGCACTATTTTTTACATGTATTCTGCGAAAAGTTATCCGACAATTACATCACTATCAATGGAGGATATCAAACGACGGAGTCAACACCCACAGATGCAGAGCTAATTTGTACCATAAACACACCCATAGAAGAGGTGCTTACTGCCCTTCTTAAAGATAGCGACAACCTCAATGGTGAGGCTATTTTGGTAGCACTAGCTAAAAGAGATAAAAGAAAACATATCCACGCCCAAGACGGAGTGAAGTATATCGAACAACTGGTTACACTAATAGGCGACGACCCAAGTAAGTATCGGTTCGCTGACGGTTGTGGACTATCTTCATACAATCTGATCAGCGCAAATCTACTCGTAGAGCTGCTGAAATACAGCTATAGAGACAACGAGATTTATGATAAAATCTTGCCAGCTTTACCTGTCTCTGGTATTGATGGTACACTGGCCTATCGAATGAAAAGCACCCCAGCTTTTAGAAAAATAAAAGCTAAAACCGGTACCATTAATGCAATCAGCACCCTAGCGGGTTATGCCGAAAACAGTAAAGGCGAGATTTTAGCTTTTGCTATACTGAATCAAAATATAATAAAAAGCATACATGCAAGGCGATTTCAAGACGCACTGTGTAGCCTCTTATGCAGGTAATTCACTCAAAATAAATAAGCGAATGAAACCTGCCAGATTTTAGATTTATACGATGAGTTTAAAGCCTCATCCGCTCCATCTATGATTTTGCTTGTTGCAGATTTGCTCAGAGGGATATTGTAGTTTATGCCCAACTGATAATGGGTAAACAGACGTACACCACCACCTACATTAAAACCTACTTGTGCCTTTTTCTTACTAAACTTCATACTATCGGCAATTTTAAGATCCTTATCGATATTAAAGAAGAAGTTTGGACCCGCTGCCAAATAAACAGAAGCTAGTTTGGATAAGCCAAAGCTGTATTTTAAGTTAACAGGAATATCAAAGCCCGACTCAGAGAAGTTCTTATTCCCCTCGTCAGTTTTCACTCGGCCTTCTCTTGTTGAAAACAGAAGTGCTACATCAAATCCTAGCCCGACAATCGGAACTTTTGCATCAAGCATAGGACCTACAAAAAAGCCTACTCGGTTGCTAGAGCTAAAGTTTTCGGGTACATCACTGAATGACATTTTCGTCATGTTCAACCCACCTTTAATACCAAATTTAAGTTGGGCATTGGCTGCAAACGTGAAAGAAAGCAGCATTATAACTAATAAACCAACGTTCTTTTTCATAAACTATACATATTAAAAATAGGAAAGAAAATTCCAACTTGTTTACACGTTATATTTTCTTTCCTATTCAATTTTTTGTGTCTAATACTCATCTTCATTGAAGAAGAAGTCTTCGTTACTAGGGTAATCTGGCCAGATATCCTCTATACTTTCATAAACCTCACCTTCATCTTCGATTTCTTGTAGGTTTTCAATAACCTCTAATGGAGCTCCTGAGCGTGTTGCGAAATCAATAAGTTCGTCCTTGTTTGCAGGCCATGGAGCATCTTCTAATTTAGATGCAAGTTCTAATGTCCAATACATAGTCTTAGTAGTACTTTTTATTTATATTAATGATAATTGAATTTTATATTTCATTTTCGCACAAATATAGGATAATATCTATCATTTACAATTTGTATCCCAATAAATTTCGGTTTGATCGGAGTCGTGATTCAATTTGCGCGATAAGACAAAGAAGAAATCGGACAAACGATTCACGTAGCAGATCAAATCTTCCGAGACAGCTACTTTTTCTGATAACTCAAGTATCCTACGCTCAGCTCTACGGCAGATTGTACGGCACACATGAGCCAATGCTGAAGAAGCCGTACCACCTGGGAGTACAAAGGTTTTTAAGTTGGGCAGGTTGGCATCATAAATATCAATCTGTTGCTCCAACTCTTGAATCTCTTCGGGTAGGATAATAGATGTTTTATGAAGCTCAGTCTTCTCTTGGTCAGTAGCTAAGTGCGAACCAATATCAAATAACTTGTTTTGAATACCTCTAAGAAACTGAATATCTTCAGCTATAGTCATGTTTGCTATAAGGAGTCCCATGTGAGCGTTAAGCTCATCAACTGTACCATAAGCTTCCAAACGAATATCAAATTTTGGAACTCTTGTTCCTCCAATTAGGCTGGTTTTCCCTTTATCTCCTGTACGGGTATATATAAAACTTTTCTTCATGTTGTTTATATTTACTGTTAGTTTTAAAAGTTAACAATATAATCTTGTTTATTCCTAGACTTATTAAAAAATAAAATCCCCAAATCATACAAATCGAATGAGATTCCCGATTTTTCGTCTTTAATAAGTTCGCTCCATAAGGTTTTCATCTCCTTAGAATAACCAATACCATAAATTATTAGCATGGAATTTTCGTGAAGACTGGGCCAAAGAGTACCAATTTCATTTACTAAATCCTCCATTGGGGTTTGATACGAAAGGTAAGCTAAATCCACGCGTGCAAAGTCACTAAAACTCGTGCTTATCTGGACATCCGACCTACTCCAACGCATCACCTTAGGCACAAAACTATTTGTACTTCTATATACAATAGTTTTAGGCTGAATAAAGTTCACCAAACGAAAAATTAATTTTAGGATTCGCTTAGATTCGTCTCTACTCCGAGGTAATTCATTAATCAACTTGTAGTTATAAAATTGACCTCTCTGGTAAAGAACAGTAGTAATAAAATTAAAAGCAAAGGGAGAGTGTACTCCATACCCCCGACGTTTACGAAATCTTACAGCCCAAATAAATGGCTTTTTTATCTGATTTATATAATGCTTCAACATGGTAAAATAAAATAAGCAGCAAGTTACGTATAACCTACTGCTTATTATTAATTATTTGTTCAATTTATTTCTGCTTTGAAAAAGAGTAAGGTGCATTTTCATCGAGTGTACCACGAGTCTTATTAGGTTTTTCACTCATGATATAATCTATTTTTGCACCATTTAGGAACTCTTGATGTGTAAAGAAGTTGTTATTATACTCTTTACCATTGAGCTTGATCTCATCAATATAACAGTAGTCGGTATTGCTAGACTTAAGCTCTACCTCTTTGCCGTTTTCAAGATGAATCTTAACCTTCTCAAAAAGTGGAGTACCTATAACATACTGATCACTCCCTGGGTTAACAGGATAAAAGCCCAGTGCGGAGAAAACATACCATGCCGAGGTTTGACCATTATCTTCATCACCACAGTATCCATCAGGATTGGCTGTGTAAAGACGATCCATCACCTCACGATTCCAATATTGTGCTTTCCAAGGCTCACCTCCATAGTTATAAAGGTAAATCATATGTTGAATCGGCTGATTGCCATGCGCATAATTACCCATGTTCATCACCTGCATCTCACGAATTTCATGAATCACGGCACCATAATAGCTCTCATCAAATGAGGGTGGTACACTAAATACAGAATCAAGCATAGCTACAAAATCCTTCTTTCCACCCATAAGGTCAATTAATCCTTGTGGATCATGGAATACTGACCAAGTATAGTGCCAGCTATTTCCTTCGGTAAAGGCATCACCCCACTTGAGTGGATTGAATGGGCTTTGGAAAGAACCATCTTTATTTTTACCACGCATAAGCTTGGTTTCCTTATCGTAAAGGTTCTTATAGTTCATAGCACGTTCTTTGAATGGCTTAAGCTCTTTCTTAGATTTGCCTAGTGCCTTACCAAGTTCGTAGATACACCAGTCGTTATAAGCATACTCAAGTGTACGTGCAGCATTCTCGTTAATACCAGTATCATAAGGAACATAACCTAGCTTGTTATAATACTCAAAGCCTTTTCTACCCGTAGAGCTAATTTCAGGGTGTACCGCATTAGCACCGTGTACAACCGCATCCCATAGCACGTTAATCTGATCCGATTTTACACCTTTTATATAAGCATCAGCCACAATCGAGGCCGAGTTGTTACCAATCATACAATCTCTATGACCTGGGCTTGCCCATTCTGGTAAAAAGCCACTCTCTTTAAAGGTATTGGCAAGACCCTCTTGAATTTTAAGATTTTCTGAAGGATAAACCAAGTTAAGTAATGGGAAGAGAGAACGGAAAGTATCCCAGAAGCCTGTATCGGTAAACATATAGCCCGGCAATACCTCACCCGAGTAAGGGCTATAGTGCACTACCTGACCTGCAGCATCGTATTCGTAGAAACTACGAGGAAACAATACCGAGCGATAAAGACTTGAGTAAAACGTACGCAGATTATCAATATTGTCATCTTCGACTTCTATTCGACCCAATATATCGTTCCAAATAGCCTTAGACTCCTCACGAAGCTCTTCAATTGAGTTATTACCTAATTCTTTGAGGTTTAACTGGGCCTGATCAAAACTGATAAAAGAAGATGCAACCCTAGCATAAACCTGCTCACCACGCTTTGTTTCAAAGCTTAAAATTGCACCCGAGTGGTTTGATGTGTTTTCTAGAGCACTTGTTAACTCTTTATCGTTAACACCTTTAGCCAGTTTGAAGGGCTTATCAAACTCAATTACAAAATAGTTTTTGAAGTTATCAGGTACACCACCACTGTTTTTAGTAGTATAACCAATAACCTTGTTTTGAGAAGGAATTACCTTAACATAAGATCCATTATCAAATGCATCAATAATAATATTTGACTGTTTATTTTCAGGGAAAGTAAAACGGAATAGAGTAGCTCTTGAGGTAGGTACAAGCTCGGTAACAACATCGTAATCGGCCAGATATACCTGATAATAATACGGAGTTGCTGTTTCAGCTTTGTGAGCAAACCAACTCGCACGCTGATCTTCATCAAAGATAGGGTCACCTGTCTGAGCCATTATAGAGAACTGACCGTAGTCGTTAATCCAAGGACTGGGTTGATGGGTTTGTTTAAAACCTCTGATTTTATCGGCATCGTAGGTATAGGTCCATCCATCGCCCATTTTGCCAGTTTAAGGAGTCCAAAAATTCATTCCCCACGGCACAGCAACAGCTGGGTAGGTATTTCCTGTTGAAAAGGAATGTTTTGATTGGGTACCAACCAAAATACTAACATAGTCTACAGGAGTATATTTCTTAGCGAAGATTGAGGTGAAAATGGCTAAGAATAAAAACATAAGTGTACTTCGTAGCTTCATATCTCATAATATTATATTGTAGCCAAATATAATAAGAACGAATTAGAATATAGACAGATAGAGGATTAAAAAGCGTTTACGAAGCCTATTAAGTTCGAAATAAAACCAGTCACTGGTTTATAGCAAGCCAGTAAGTGGTTTACCCCTGACAACTAAGGCATAAGACTGAAACAAGCTAGTCACACAAGACCACTTTTGAAGCAAGTTATAGTTTCAAAGCCTAAAAGAAGATTTAATTTGCAATTATGCTTGATATTCTTTAGTTATTTAATACATTTAAAACCTATGTAGACAGCAAGATACCCAATAAATTAACCTATTTAAAAAGACCTCTTATGGATACTGCGAATAATATTCTAAATATTGATAACCTTGTGATCTGTTTTGCAGGCGATTCGGGCGATGGCATGCAGCTTGCAGGTAATTTATTTTCTAATGCTTCGGCCATCATGGGAAATGATATCGCTACATTCCCCGACTACCCTTCTGAGATACGTGCTCCTCAAGGGACATTGGGCGGAGTTTCGGGGTTTCAAGTCCATTTAGGATCAAGTAAAGTATATACCTCTGGAGATAGTTGTGATGTACTAGTAGCAATGAATCCTGCCGCACTAAAAGTTAATACCGGGAGAATAAACTCACGAACAGTTATTATAATTGATAACGATTCGTTTACGGCAAGAGATCTGGCCAAAGCTCAATTTAAAACAGAAAATGCCTTTGAGGAGTTAAATCTTAAAAATCAGGTCGTTGAGATTCCAATTACCTCTATGTGCGTTGAATCTCTCAAAGCCTTAGATCTTGACCAAAAATCGGCATTAAGATCCAAAAACATGATGGCTTTGGGCCTCGTGTGTTGGCTATTTAATAAACCTCTAGAGATAATAGAACAACTCATATCAAGAAAATTCAAGAATAAGAGCGAACTCATTATCGAGTCAAATATCAAAGTACTTCGAGACGGCTACAATTTTGGCTACAATACGCATGCATCCATTACAAGATATAGCATTGAACCCCTGACCACCCTCGAAAAAGGGGTTTACATGGACATAAACGGAAACAAAGCAACCTCTTACGGATTAGTTGCCGCTGCACAAAAAGCAAACCTAACCCTCTATTTGGGTACTTATCCCATAACACCAGCAACAGACATATTACATAACCTAGCTAAACTCAAAAACCTAGGAGTAATTACCGTGCAGTGCGAAGATGAAATTGCTGGGTGCGCAAGTGCACTTGGAGCTTCTTTTGCTGGATGTTTGGCCGTAACAACCACTTCAGGACCTGGATTATGCCTAAAGAGTGAGGCTATAAACTTAGCTATAATGACCGAGTTACCTTTAGTTGTTATTGATGTGCAACGTGGTGGACCCTCTACAGGACTACCCACAAAATCGGAACAAACCGATTTGCTTCAAGCACTCTATGGTAGAAATGGTGAAAGCCCTATAGTTGTAATAGCAGCCAGCTCATCGGCCAACTGCTTTGATGCAGCCTATTGGGCCAGTAAAATAGCTCTAGAACATATGACACCTGTTATCCTGCTGACCGATGCTTTTGTGGCCAACGGGGCTTCAGTTTGGAAACTTCCAAACTTAGAAGATTACCCCAATATCAATCCACCCAAAGTAAAGGGGGAACGTCCAGAAAACTGGTCACCCTACTTAAGAGATTCTCAGAGCCTGGTTCGCCCTTGGGCAATTCCAGGCAACGAAGGCTATATGCACCGAGTGGGTGGGCTAGAAAAAGATTATGTTACGGGAGATATCAGTTCAAACCCAAAAAACCACGAGCGAATGGTGGCCACACGCAAAGCAAAAATTGAACATATAGCCTCGTGTATTCCTAAATTGGAAGTTGAAGGAGATCAAAAAGCAAAAACACTTTTAGTGGGTTGGGGTAGCACCTACGGCCATTTGCTCGAAGCTATGAATTTGCTTGCCCAAGAAGACTGCCCATTAGCTCTAGCACATTTCGAGTTTATCAATCCCTTCCCTATCAATACAGAAGCAGTTTTGAGAGGCTACGACAAAATAATTATCGTAGAACAAAACTCTGGACAATTGGCTCTTGTGCTTAACGGTACATATAAGGGACTAAACACTTTTGCTTATAACCGAGTGGACGGACAACCTTTAAATACGCAAGAGTTAGTCTCAAACATTAAATCAATTATGGAGGACAAAAGATGAATAAGCTAAACTATACCCCCAAAGATTTCAAAAGCAATCAGGCACTTCGCTGGTGTCCTGGCTGTGGTGACTATGCATTAATCAACTCGCTACAAAAAGCCATGGCAGAGCTTGCTGTGCCACCACATCAGACCGTAGTAGTTTCAGGCATTGGTTGTTCATCGCGCCTACCCTATTATATTGAAACTTATGGTATGCACACCATTCACGGTAGAGCTGCAGCCATAGCTACGGGTGTAAAAGTTGGTAACCCCAAACTATCGGTCTGGCAAATATCAGGCGATGGCGACGCACTAGCAATTGGTGGTAATCACTTCATACATGCTATTAGGCGAAACGTTGACTTAAATATGATCTTACTAAACAACAGGGTTTACGGGCTTACTAAGGGACAATATTCACCTACCTCACCTCGGGGATATATATCGGTTTCATCGCCCTTTGGAACTGTAGAAGACCCATTTAGGCCAGCAGAGCTTGTCTTTGGAGCTAGAGGAAACTTCTTTGCTCGCTGCGTTGATGTTGATAGTGCTCCCTCAGTTGAGGTGTTATGTGCTGCAGCACAACACAAAGGAGCAGCTGTTGTTGAGGTACTCCAAAACTGTGTGATATTCAACGACGGCTCACAAAAACTAGTATCAACCAAAGAAGGAAGAGCCAACCATGCACTCTACCTCAAGCAAGGTGAACCCATGCGCTTTGGCCCTAACCTAGAATTTGGAATTATTCAGGATGGATTTAACATCAAACCTGCAAAAATTGGAGAAAACAATATAACCCCTGACGATGTACTAATCCACGATGCCTACAACCCAGACAATACACTTCAGCTCAAATTGGCGATGCTAGATGGAACCAACGGGCCAATAGCCCTAGGGGTAATACGAGCAGTCGAAGCTCCAACTTATGATGCAGCGATTCATCAACAAATTGCTGATCAAAAAACAGGAAAACCCAAGAGCCTTAATGATATAATGTTGGAAAATGAAGTTTGGGAAGTCAAGTGATGGAGTCTAAAACAAGCTAGCTTTTAGATATAGCAAAAGTTAATGCCGAAACCCTCAAGTGTTCTACACCCAATAGAGCCTCTCGACAGGCAATTAAGGTTGCCCCAGTAGTCAATACATCGTCAAGAAGTAGAACATGCTTACCTGCTAACTCGTAAAGAGGGTTACAAGTAAATAGATGGGGTGTGCTTGAGCGACGTTCAAGTACACCCCTAGTAGTTTGAGAAGGTGTTGCCTGAGTTTTAATTAAAGCATCTCCCAAAATAGGTATTGGATAAACCATCTGAATGCCTTTAGCCAACCATTCAGCCTGATTATAACCTCTTATTTTTAGCTTAGAAGAGTGTAAGGGAACGGGAATAATATAATCTATCCGCTCAAAAAACACTTTTGGGAGTTGTTTGGCCATCAACCTACCGAGTTTTAAGCCCATTTTCTTATCACCTCTATACTTAAGCGACAATAACAGGTGAGTGTATGGCGATCCTTTAGAGTAATTCATAAAAGATAATACCTTTTCAAACTCCACAATCCCCCAAAAGAGTCGATCGGCATCATTATCGTTAGCATATTCGAGCCGTGCTAGCGGCATATCCTTAATACATTTAAGGCAAATATCTACTTCATTGTCAAATAAAGCAGCATTACAAACCTTGCAAATTGGAGGATATAAAACATCTAATAAGCTATTTATAATTCTTATTTTCACAGCATTAAAAGTTATTATTATTTTAAAAGTATAGATTTTGAAACTATTGATAGCTACATTAGACCTTTATTCTGTAAAAAAGATTTGTTTGACGAGATCATTCTCGCATTCTTTTATTTTTAGTATTTTTGCTAAACAAATATGCATATTATGGAACACCCGTTAAAACAGTTTGTTAACTGTCCCAAATGCGGATCTTCACACTTTAACATCCACAACATCAAGTCGAAACAATGCGAAGATTGCCACTTCACTTATTACTTTAACCCCTCTGCAGCGACTGTTGCAGTAATTTTAAACGATAAAAAAGAGATCTTAGTATGCAGAAGAGCAAAGAACCCTGCAAAAGGTAAACTCGATCTACCTGGAGGATTTGTTGATATGCACGAAACTGGAGAGCAGGCAGTTGCACGCGAAGTAAAAGAAGAAACAGGATTGACCGTTAATCAAGTAAACTATCTATTTTCACTGCCCAATTTATATTTATACAGCGGGTTTGAGGTACAGACACTTGATCTTTTCTATAAATGCGAGGTAAACCAAATATCCTCTCTAGAGGCCAATGACGATGTTGCTGAAACTTTTTTTCTGCCTATGAGTAGTTTAAATGTTGACGATTTTGGTTTACAATCCATCAAAGAGGGTGTAAAGCGTATATTAAGCAATAAAATGCTACTAGATATAAACAACACAAATAAATAGGTGTTAGTAATAGTTACAATGCAATTGTATTCTATATTTGCAAAAGTTCAATGATAATTTGAAAAAATACATATGAAGAAGAAATTAATTCGAGGATTATGTGTACTGATGGCTAGTGCTCCCTTAGTACTCAATGCTCAAACGAGTACCGCTATAAATTCGCCTCAAAGGCTTTTCACCGAAGGCAAAGCACTATTTCAAGACCAAAGTTTTGCTGCTGCTATCCCCTCACTTCGAGCATTTATCGGAACTAAACCTGAGGCTTCTTTGGTTGAACAAGCCGAATATATGTTGGTTGTAGCTGCATATAATCTTAAAGATATCAATAGAGTTGAGCTTCTTGAAGAATATATGGAGACTTACCCTGACTCCCCCAACACGAATTATATTAACGGTTTACTAGGCTCTGCATACTATTTTGATGAAGAGTTTGAGTATGCCTTAGCCTACTTCAATTCAGTAAATTTAGATTATTTACCAACTGCCGATCGCAACGATATTATCTACAGAATGGCTACTTCTTTTCTTAAAGTTGGCAAACTAGACGAGTCAATCGCTTGGTTTGAGACCTTAAGACAAACTAGCACAAGCTATAATAAAGATAGTCAATACTATATTGGCTACATCCGTTATACTCAAGGAAAGTATGATGCAGCACTGAAGAACCTCCTACCACTCCAAACAGATCAAAAGTATGGAGAGTTGGTTCCCTACTACATCGCTTCAAGCTACTTCATCATGGGCCACTACGATAAAGCTCAAAATGTAGCCGAAGGATATCTTACACAGTATCCAAGAAACAAATACAGCGCAGAAATGTACCGTATTTTAGCTGAGTCAAATTATCAATTTGCACAGTACAACCGTGCGATACAGGCTTTCGAAAAATATCTTGCCTCAGGCAGTAAGCTCGGTAGAGGTTCGGCTTATATGTTGGGGATGTCTTACTACAATACAGGAGTATATAGTAAAGCTGTAACCTATTTAGGTCAAGCTATTTCGGACAAAGACGACACATTGACTCAAAATGCCTATTTAAACTTAGGGCTTAGCTACTTACAATTGGCCGATAAAACTAATGCGCGTATGGCTTTTGAACAAGCCTCACGTAGCAATGCAGACCTAGCAGTTAAAGAACAAGCTCTATATAATTATGCTCTTTCAATTCACGAAACCTCTTTCTCTGCGTTTGGTGAATCAGTAAACGTATTTGAACGATTCTTAAATGAATTCCCTTCCTCTAAATATGCCGATAAGGTTAGTGACTACTTAGTTGACCTGTATATGACTACTCGTAGTTACGAGTCTGCACTAAACAGTATCGCTAGAATTGATCGCCCAAGCCCTCGTATTCTTGAAGCAAAACAAAAATTACTCTTCCAAATGGGAGTGCAAAACTTTGCAAACTCAGACTTCAACCAAGCTATCGATTACTTCTCAAGCTCTTTGGCTCTTGGACAGTACAATGCTCAAACCAGAGCTGATGCAGCCTATTGGCGTGGAGAGTCGTATTACAGATTGGGTGACTTTAACCAAGCAGCTCGTAATTTTAAAGATTACTTAAGCTTAACACCCATCCGAGAAGGCGAAACTTATGCTCTAGCACATTATAACTTAGGTTACATTGCATTCAATAAGAAGAGTTTTGATGAAGCAGAAAATTGGTTCTCTAAATACACTCAACTTGAAACTGGAGATAATAGAATAGCACTTGCCGATGCTTTTAATAGAAGAGGCGATGCATATCTACAAAATAGAGCCTTTATTCAAGCCAAAGGAAATTACACAAGAGCATTAAACACTTCGGCTCAAGTTGGAGATTATTCTATCTACCAATTGGCCCTTGTAGCAGGTCTACAGAGGAACTACGCTGAAAAAGTAGCGCTACTTTCTCGTTTATCTAGCGAACACGGAGATTCTCCCTATGTTGCTCAAGGTCTATACGAAAAAGGACGTGGCTATATACAGCAACAACAAAACAACGAAGCCATCCGTACATTCCAAGATTTGATTGCCAAATTCCCCGAAAACGCTGTGACTCGTAAGGCAGCAACTGAAATCGGACTACTCTACTACCAAGACGGTAACTACGACCAAGCCATCAAAACTTACAAGTGGGTGGTTGATAAATATCCAGGAAGTGATGAAGCGCGTTTAGCTATGCGCGACCTTAAATCTCTCTACGTTGACCAAAACCGTGTAGACGAATACGCTGCATTGGCTGAGTCAATCACAGGAGGTATAAAGATGGAGGTTACCGAGCAAGACTCATTAACTTATATTGCAGCCGAAAAAGTATATTTAAGAGGACGTGATCAAGAGGCTAGCCAAAGCTTTGAGCGCTATTTAGAACGTTACCCTGCTGGTGCATTCAGTCTAAACTCACATTACTACTTAAGCGTTATCGCTAAAAAACAGGGCGATATTGAAGGTATGGTAAATCACAGTACGAAACTGTTGAGCTATCCTGATAATCCTTACTACGAAGAGGCCCTAATCATGCGTTCTGAACTTGCTTACGAAAACAAGCAGTATGCAGAAGCCTTAGATTTCTACAAGAGACTTAAAGATAAAGCTTCAACTCCTGAGCGTATATCAATGGCACAAGTAGGTCGAATGAGATCGGCTAAAAACCTAAACAATAATAACGAAATTATCTTAGCATCATCAGACCTTTTACTTATGAGTAAGTTGACTCCTGAGTTACAAAATGAAGCCCTTTATAACAGAGCTAAAGCCTACATTGCAGACAACAACAAAGATGCTGCTATGAAAGACTTGGTTGTTTTAGCTGGCGACACAAGAACTGCTTACGGAGCTGAAGCAAAATACTTAATTGCAGAGAACCTTTACAATAATAAGAAGTATCCTGCTGCAGAGAAAGAGGTACTTCAGTTTATCGAACAAAGTACTCCTCACGCCTACTGGTTGGCTCGAAGCTTTGTGCTTCTATCAGATGTCTATGCAGCAACAGGTAAAAACCTTGAAGCTAAGCAATACCTATTGAGCTTACAGCAAAATTACAAGGGTGACGACGACATCCAACTAATGATTGATACACGATTGGAAAATCTTAAAAGCATTAATGAGTAATGAAAAAAATATATATACTTTGTGCAACATTGCTAGCTTCGGTTTTAACGACTAGCGCACAGACAAACCCAAACGATACAATACTCAACCGTACGGTGGTGGTGGAGAAAGAGTTTAATCCAATTATACAAGGAGCATCTAAGGTAAATGTGCTTCCTAAGGTTGAAGAACCTACCATCACAGCCAAGAACGTGGAGTATGCGCAAGAAGCAATTCCGGCTAATGCAGTACCTGTCGCCTTAGTGAAGCCACTACTTGCCAAAGAGTTTGAAGCAAACTCTCTACCGGGATACCTACGCCTAGGCTATGGTAACTATGGCAACTTAGATGCTAGAGCACATTATACTTTCAAGCTTTCAAGCAAAGACTTGTTGGGAATTGACTTTAGTGCTTTAGGCATGAATGGCAAACTAGACAACCCTTTTAGCAATGATAAATGGAAATCAAGATACTACAAAGCTGGTGGTGCATTAGACTATAAACACCAATTCGAGCGTTTAGATTTACGTCTATTTATGGGTATGGGTGTGCATAACTTCAACTATATTGATGTGAACAACACCAAGAACCAAGGCAAATTAGGTGACGACGACTTTAATTTCTACAGACCTAGACAGCGATTTACCAAAGCAAACTTTGGCCTTGCCCTAAAGTCGACCGATGAAACTGCTAGAATATTATACGACGTTACAGCGCAATTTATGCTCTACAATCGTAAAGATGATATTTTGGATTCTGAACTAAAAGAGTATCTAATGAATACCCAGGCCAAACTCTGGACGCTTTTGGGTAGCAATAGAATCGGTCTTGACCTAAACATGCACAACCGAATTCTTAATTCGGAATTAATCAAGAATTACACAACACTAGATATTAACCCATATTATGGTTTAGAGTTGGATAACCTTAAGATGAGACTTGGTGCCAATATCGATTTAGGTTTTGGCTACGGCGAAAGCTTCTTAGTATCTCCTGATGTCGATATCCAATATGTGTTTTCCGATAGCTATGTGCTATATGCTAAGGCAGGTGGTGGTCGAATAAATACCGACTTCCGACGCTTTGAAGCCTTATCACCATACACATTCACTGGCCAAAAGAATAGAGATACTTATGAGCAGCTAAATGCCTCATTAGGATTTAAGGCTAGCCCAATACCAGGCCTTTGGTTTAATATTTATGGAGGATTCCAAAAACTAAAGGATGACTTGTATCAAGACATTCCACAGGTTAACTCTCCTATATCTTATTTTGCCAACGAAGACACTAAAAATGTTTATATTGCAGCTCAAGCGAGCTATAATTATAAAAACATTGTCGAATTAGGGCTTTCTGCAGTAAATAGAAAGTGGAAAACCGACGGTTATAATAATAACGCCCTCTTATACAAACCCAAAACAGAGCTTGAAGCTAATATTGAGGTTAAACCCATCCAAGCACTTAGCTTAGCGGTGAATTATAGATTTGTTTCGCGCCAAGAGCCAAAAGTGTGGATAGAAAAGCAACCTGTTAGCGATATTAGCAATTTATCGATAAAAGCAAGCTACTCCGTAATAAAAAACCTATCCGTTTATGCAATGGTAGATAACCTACTGAATAAAAAATATCAGTATTATTATGGTTATCCAGTGCAGGGGATTAATTTTATGGCAGGATTTAGCTTTAAATTTTAATTTCAGAAGTTTGAACTAGCCTAAAAGTGGTTTTCACAAACCTTTTGAGGCTAGTTTCATTAGAGTCCTATATTAATTATGTTGAATGATTAGACATTAAACAATTATTTGTTTAACTATAGATATGCAAAAAAACCTAGTAATAGTTGAGTCCCCAGCCAAAGCAAAGACGATCGAGAAATTCTTGGGCAATGACTTTAAAGTCATGTCGAGCTACGGCCACATCCGGGATCTAAAGAAGAAAGATTTTAGTATTGATATTGAGAATAACTTCGAACCCTCTTACGAAATCCCTGCCGATAAAAAGGCTTTGGTTTCTGAGTTGAAGTCTGCAGCAAAAAAAGCTGATATGGTTTGGCTAGCTTCGGATGAAGACCGTGAAGGAGAAGCTATATCTTGGCATCTATACGAGGTATTGGGGTTGACTCCTGAGAAAACTAAGCGAATTGTTTTCCATGAGATCACAAAATCGGCTATACTACATGCCATCGAACAGCCTCGTGAGATTGACCACAACCTTGTGAATGCACAACAAGCTCGAAGGATTCTAGACAGAATAGTAGGGTTTGAACTCTCACCCGTACTTTGGAGAAAAGTTAAACCTTCTCTTTCGGCGGGTCGTGTGCAGTCTGTTGCTGTTCGTTTAATTGTCGAGCGCGAACGAGAAATTCAAAACTTTGAGACCACACCCGCATACCGTGTTACAGCCGTTTTCCTAATTCCTAACGATGAAGACGACACTTTTGTAGAGCTCAAAGCTGAATTATCAAAAAGACTTAAGACCAAAGAGGAGGCAGAAGCATTCCTTCAAAGCTGTAAGAGTGCTGATTTTACAATTGACGATATTACAACTCGTCCAGTAAAGAAAAACCCTGCTCCTCCATTTACGACATCAACTCTTCAACAAGAGGCGGCTCGTAAACTTAGCTTTACGGTTGCTCAGACCATGATGGTAGCTCAACGACTCTACGAGTCAGGGCTCATTACATATATGCGTACGGACTCTGTAAACCTATCGCAGCTTGCAATCAACACCAGCAAGCAAGCAATAACAAACATGTGGGGAGAACATTACTCATTCCCTCGTACTTTTGCAACCAAAAGTAAAGGTGCTCAAGAGGCCCACGAGGCCATCCGCCCTACCTACATGGAAAATGCAGATATCGATGGTACTGCACAAGAGAAAAGACTGTACGAACTAATTTGGAAGCGCACAATCGCCTCTCAAATGGCAGCTGCAGAACTCGAAAAGACAACTGCTACTATTGGTGCAAAAGATGTTGAAGGCAACTTCACAGCAACTGGAGAGGTTATCAAGTTTGATGGTTTCTTACACGTATACAGAGAGTCGTACGACGACGAAGACTTAGAGCAAAAAGACGAGGCAGCAATCTTACCACCACTTACTCTTGGGCAAACCTTACCTTTCCAGGGTATCATGGCAACAGAACGCTTTACACAACGTCCACCGAGATATACTGAGGCTAGTCTTGTTCGCAAGATGGAAGAATTAGGCATTGGACGTCCGTCAACTTATGCTCCTACTATTTCTACTATCCAAAACAGACAATATGTAGAGAAGGGAGACAAAGAAGGTGAAGACCGTAACTACAACCTACTTGTTCTACGTGATGGTCAAATCAAAGATAGCGTTGAGACAGAAGTTGTGGGCCGCGAGAAATCAAAACTATTCCCTACCGACGTCGGTACAGTAGTAAACGACTTCTTAACAGAATATTTCCCAGATATTCTTGACTACAACTTTACTGCCAATATAGAAAAAGAGTTTGATGAGATTGCAACAGGACATAAAGAGTGGACTGAGATCATGAAAACTTTTTATACAGGTTTCCATCCTGCTGTTGAAGAGACACTCAACATCAAAATGGAACGTAAAGTAGGTGAAAGACTCTTGGGAGACGATCCTAAATCAGGAAAACCTGTATCAGTTAAGATTGGTAGATACGGACCTGTAGCCCAAATTGGCACAGCCGAAGACGAGGAAAAACCACGCTTCTCTCAACTCCGAAAAGGCCAATCGATAGAGACTATCAGTCTTGAAGAAGCACTCGATTTATTCAAACTACCTAGAGATCTAGGTGAATTCGAAGAAGTTGAGGTAACTATTGGTGCGGGAAGATTTGGCCCCTACGTACGACATAACGGCAAATATGTATCTATACCTAAGGGTGTTGATCCACTCGAAATCACATACGACGAGGCATTAGAACTTATTCGTCTCAAAAGAGAGGAAGAAGCTAAAAGACATATAAAGTCGTTTACTGAAGAGCCAGAATTAGAGATTAAAAACGGTAGATATGGCCCGTACATTGCTTACAAGGGCAAGAACTACAAGATACCAAAAGATATCGTTCCTGAAGATTTAAGCTTAGAAGCAAGTCTTGATATTGTGAAGTTACAAGCCGATAAGGCAAGTAAACCTCGTAAGGCCAAAGCAAAAAAAGCAACAGGTACTACTGCAGCCAAAACAACAACTGCCAAGAGTGCAGCAACTAAGAAAAAGACAGCTGCAACTAAGAAAGCTTCAACAGCCAAAAAGCCGTCTACTAAAACAGCTAAATAACATTTAACTACATCAGGTAATAAAAACATAAAGCCTCGAAGTATAATACTTCGAGGCTTTATGTTTTTATATTTTGACTCTTACGAAAAAGGTAGTTAACACCTTCGATCACAAGATACGATTTAGCTAATTGCTTTTACTCTTTTTCACCATAAGCCAAGTCACCAGCATCGCCAAGACCAGGAACAATATAAGAGTGTCCATCAATTTCTGGATCGATAGCTGCACACCAAATGGTGGTACGATCTTCAGGGAAGATGCTCGCAATATGATCAACCGAAGCTTGACTTGCAATAATAGCTGCAACATGAATATGTTTTGGTTTCCCTTTAGTTAGCATTGCTTGATAACTAAGCTCCATACTTCCACCTGTAGCAAGCATCGGGTCAGTGATAATAAGAATTTTGTCGTCAATACGAGGAGAAGCTAAGTATTCGATGTGAATATCAAACTTCAAAATATCTTTGTACTTTCTGTAAGCAGAAACAAAAGCATTTTCAGCATAATCTAAATAGCTTAAAAAGCCTTGATGAAAAGGAAGTCCTGCCCTTAGAATAGTGCTTATAACAACTTCAGAATCGGGTGTACTAACCTTAGCGGTCCCTAGAGGAGTGGTGACATCTTTGGTAGAATAGTCGAAAGTCTTGCTTATTTCGTAAGCCATAATCTCTCCAATTCTCTCCAAATTACGTCTGAATCTTAATCTATCATTTTGGATTTCCACATTTCGTAACTCAGAGACATACTGATTCAGTACGGTGTTGTTGTCGTTCAGATTAATTATCTTCATTATTAATAGATGGTTTTAAAACTTTTGGGAAGTTTTTGGATATTTTGAATGCAAAGTAACAGATATTATTCCAATTGACAATACACAGAAACTAGATTTTGACTTTTAAAATGTTAAAGAGGGAGCTATAGTCAAATATTTAAACATTAAATAGGTTTTATTATTTAATTATACTAATTTCATTACTAACACATATAGCACTCATCGGGAATACAGTATATTCTGGTCTTTACCAACCCTAAAACCTACTATACCACCTAAAATTTAAAACTATGAATGAACTAGATTTAAGCAAATACGGTATTATAAATGTAACACAAATCTTACACAACCCGTCCTACGATACTTTATTTGCTGAAGAAACTAAACCAGGCTTAACGGGCTATGAAAAAGGTCAGGTAACTGAGCTTGGAGCTGTAAATGTCATGACTGGAGTATATACCGGTCGCTCTCCTAAAGACAAGTTTATTGTCAAAGATGCTATTACGGCAGATACAGTTTGGTGGAATTCTCCAGAATATAAAAATGACAATAAACCTACAACCCAGGAGTGCTGGAAAGCTGTAAAAACTCTAGCACAAGAACAACTCTCAGAGAAGCGACTCTTTGTAGTTGATGCATTTTGTGGTGCAAATGAGCACACCCGACTCAAAATTCGTTTCATTACCGAAGTAGCTTGGCAAGCTCACTTTGTAAAAAATATGTTTATTAGACCCACGGAGGATGAGTTAAAGAATTACGGTGAGCCTGATTTTGTGGTTCTAAATGCGTCTAAAGCTAAGGTTAAAAACTACAAAGAACTTGGACTGAATTCGGAAACAGCAGTGGTTTTTAACTTTACAGAACGTATTCAAGTCATTTTAAACACTTGGTATGGTGGTGAAATGAAAAAAGGAATGTTCTCATATATGAACTACATCCTGCCGCTAAAAGGAATAGCCTCTATGCACTGCTCTGCCAATACCGACCTAAACAACGATAATACAGCCATATTCTTTGGACTTTCGGGTACGGGTAAAACCACCCTATCTACCGACCCCAAACGACTCTTGATTGGAGATGATGAACACGGATGGGATGATGAAGGAGTATTCAATTTTGAAGGAGGTTGTTATGCAAAGGTTTTTGATATTTCGAAAGAAAAAGAACCAGATATTTATAATGCCATCACAAGAGACGCCCTTTTAGAAAATGTTACTGTTGATAAAGATGGTAATATCGACTTCAAAGACAAGTCATTGACAGAAAACACACGCGTTTCTTACCCCATTTATCACATTGAAAACTGTGTTAAACCTATTTCTAAAGGTACTCCTGCCAAACAAGTAATATTCTTATCGGCAGATGCCTTTGGAGTACTTCCACCTGTATCTATCTTAACGGCTGAACAGACAAAATATTATTTTTTATCTGGATTCACAGCAAAATTAGCAGGGACAGAACGTGGGATAACGGAGCCAACACCTACCTTCTCAGCTTGTTTTGGTTCAGCATTTTTATCACTTCATCCCACAAAATATGCCGAAGAGCTCGTTCGTCAGATAGAGTCATCTCAAGCCCGGGTTTACCTTGTAAACACGGGTTGGAATGGGTCAGGCAAGCGAATTGCACTCAAAGATACAAGAGCCATCATTGACGACATTTTGAACAGAAGTATTGATACAGCTCCCACGAAGTTTATTCCTTACTTCAATTTTGAGGTACCCACAAATCTTCCAGGTGTACAAACATCTATTCTAGACCCTAGAGATACCTATAAGAATCCTGAAGAATGGGATGTCAAGGCACGAAATCTAGCTCAAATGTTTATTGAGAACTTTAGAAAGTTTGAATACAACAGCGCAGGAAGAGCATTAGTGGACGCAGGGCCCAAATTGTAAACCATAAAAGATATTAATCAAAAAAATCACGCTAAAGTTTAGCGTGATTTTTTGATTAAACCAACGAAGTAGTAACATCGTATTTCTGAGGAATACTATCGAGTATTTCGAATAACTCTTCAACTGACTCTGCTCTGAGCATGGCTATACGCGTATCTCTAAAGTTGGCAATTCCTTTAAAAAGGTTTGTAGCAGCCAGATGTCTTCGGGTATGAATAATCCCACGTCTTTCGTCAAAACGATCAATGCTACTTTGAACTTGCTCTTTAAGAATTGAAAGATACCATTCAAAAGGTTTCGCTTCAAGCTCTTGCCCAGTTTGCATATAATGCTTCATCTGTTCAAAAATCCAGGGACGACCAATTGCAGCTCTCCCCACCATAATGGCATCTACTCCATAGCGATCAAAATGCTCTTTAGCCTGCTGGGCAGAAGTAATATCACCATTACCTATTATAGGTATATGCATGCGAGGATTATTCTTAATATCTCCTATTAGGCTCCAATCAGCTTCTCCCTTGTACATCTGAGCTCTAGTTCGACCGTGAACCGTGAGCGCTTCGATACCACAATCTTGAAGCTTTTCGGCCAAATCGACTATGATTTTGCTCTCGTCATCCCAGCCTAAACGTGTTTTAACCGTTACAGGGATATTAACAGCCTCTACAACAGCCTTTGTGATTTCAATCATCTTTTCGGGTGTTTTCATCATTCCCGAACCAGCACCTTTGCCAGCAACCTTGCGAACAGGACAACCAAAGTTAATGTCCAAAATGTCAGGTTTAGCAGCTTCAACAATTTTAGCAGCTTCGACCATCGCATCGGTCTCCTTACCATAAATTTGAATCGCTACAGGGCGCTCTTCCTCATAGATATTAAGCTTTTCAGTCGTACGATTTACCAAGCGAATCAACGCATCACTCGACACAAATTCTGTATAGACCATATCGGCTCCAAACCGCTTGCACATCAGGCGGAAAGCAGGGTCGGTTACATCCTCCATGGGAGCCAAAAAAATGGGGTTAAGTCCTAAATCTATATCTCTTATTTTCATCTTTAATGAACAACTATATTATTTATACTAATTCTAATTTTGGAGCAAAAATACAGAAAAAAGTCTACCTTTGTGCAGTCTAAAGTCCTATACCTTCATAATTTATACTTAATAGAAGTGATTATGTATTTATTGAGACTAAGGCGCAGATTCTGTAAGACATCTAAAAACTGTTTTACTCTAATAATTTCCACGTTATGAATTATAAGTTAGAAGATTTTGAAATAATGGCACCCGTTGGCTCAAGAGAGTCTTTAGCAGCTGCCATTCAAGCAGGAGCCAATTCTATCTATTTTGGAATTGAAAACCTGAATATGCGTGCGCGTTCTGCCAACACGTTTACTATTGATGACCTACACGAAATAGCAAAAACCTGTGCCGAGCACAATATGCAAAGCTATTTAACGGTAAACACCATCATTTATGACAACGACATCACCCTGATGCATAAGATTATTGATGCTGCTAAACAGGCAAATATATCGGCTGTTATTGCAAGTGATGTTTCGGTAATGAGCTACGCCAAAGAGATTGGTCAAGAAGTCCACCTCTCAACTCAGCTAAACATCACCAACATCGATGCACTCAAGTTTTATGCCAACTTTGCCGATGTAGTAGTATTGGCACGTGAGCTAAATATGGATCAGGTTGCTGAGATCTACGAACAGATTATAGAACAAAACATCTGTGGACCTCGTGGTGAGTTAATTCGTATTGAGATGTTCTGTCACGGAGCACTTTGCATGGCAGTATCGGGTAAATGTTATCTGTCACTTCACGAAGTGGGTCACTCGGCCAACCGCGGAGCCTGCATGCAAATCTGCCGAAGAGCCTACACTGTAACCGATAAAGATACAGGTATCGAACTCGATGTTGAGAACGAATACATTATGTCTCCCAAAGACTTGAAAACCATTCATTTTATCAATAAATTGATGGATTCGGGTGTAAGAGTACTCAAAATTGAAGGTCGTGCTCGTGGGCCTGAATACGTAAGAACTGTTGTAGAATGCTACAAACAAGCAATTAAAGCTGTAATTGACGGCGATTATACCGATGAGAAAATTGAGCATTGGAACGACCGCCTAAAAACAGTCTTTAATAGAGGCTTCTGGGACGGTTACTATCTAGGTCAACGTATTGGTGAATGGAGCAAGAACTACGGTTCTGAAGCTACTGAACGTAAGGTTTATGTAGGAAAAGCCATCAAATATTTTGGAAATATCGGTGTTGCTGAGTTTAAACTTGAAGCATCAGAACTCAACGAAGGCGATAAACTTTTGATTACAGGACCCACTACTGGTGCACTCTTCCTTAATTTAGAGGATGCTCGAGTAGATTTACAACCTGTTAAAACAGTAAATAAAGGGGAGAACTTCTCCTTTAAGATTGAAGATAAAGTTCGACCAAACGATAAGCTTTACAAGATTGTAAAAGCCGAAGAGTTAAAGAAAAAAAGAGCTAACGCTAAGAATTCTAAATAAAGGAATAGATTATGGAAAAGTATATTTTTGAATTAGATTTTAAGGTGAGAGATTACGAATGTGACCTCCAAGGCATTGTCAATAATGCCAACTACCTCCACTATTTTGAGCATACTCGTCACGAGTTTCTAGACAATATGAATATCAACGTATTAGAACTCCATAACCAAGGTATTGACCCTGTTATTGCACGTGTGAATATGGCACTCAAAACACCTTTGACCAGTGGAGATGAGTTTGTTTCTAAACTATTCCTCACCAAAGAGGGTATCAAATATACTTTTCATCAAGACCTATTCCGCAAATCGGATAACCGAGTGGTTGCCAAGGCCAAAATCGAAGCCGTAACCATTATTAATGGACGACTTTCGAGAAGCGAATTATTTGATCAGGCCTTTGCGCCCTATATTAAAGCGTAAAACATATGGATGAAGCAATCTACAGCATTGCATTAACCCAAATACCAAGAGTTGGTGCTATTAGTGCAAAACGTCTTTTAGATGTGGCCGGTAGCGCCACTTTTCTTTTTGAGCATATCAGTGAATTGGCAAGCCAAAAATCTCTTAAGCCTTGGCTAGTCGATCAAATAATGCATGCAGAGTCTTATATTGAAAAGGCGACCAAACTTATTGAGCAGACCCGAGCACTTGGCATTGAGTTAATCCCCTACTCTAGCGACCGATATCCTAGCCGCCTGAAAGAGTGTGACGATGCTCCAGTATTGCTCTATTATAGAGGAGAGAACATCAACCTCAACAGAAAGCATATCATAAGCATTGTAGGCACCCGACACATCACAACCTACGGACAGCAAGTTTGCCAGGCGATTGTAAGAGATTTACAAGCCGCAAACCCCGATATTCTCATCCTAAGTGGCCTTGCCTATGGAGTAGATATTTGTGCTCACAGAAGCGCCTTAAACGAGGGTTTAGACACAATCGGCGTTCTGGCACACGGGCTTGATCGGGTTTATCCTGCAGCACACCGACAAATAGCTCAAGAGATGATGCACCATGGCGGATTAGTTAGTGAATTTCCCATTGGAACAGAGCCCGACCGCTTTAACTTTGTAAGTAGAAACCGAATTATAGCAGGTATGAGTGACGCAACTCTGATTATCGAATCGGCTAGTAAAGGAGGTTCTCTGATAACAGCAGAATTTGCAAACACCTACAATCGAGATTGCTTTGCAGTTCCAGGCAAAATATCGGATCCCTATTCTGCTGGTTGCAATAAACTCATAAAAAACAATCAAGCACAGCTTGTAGAATCGGCAAAAGATATCCTTGAAGCACTGGATTGGATTCTGGCAACTCAGAAGGTAAGCAAGCAAAAAGAATTAGATTTGGAGGTCGAGACTACTCCGCTACCCCATTTGAGTAAGGAAGAAGAGCTAATCTATACTGAATTAAAGAGTAAAGGAGAAACCCAGATTAATGAATTGCTAATAACATCAGGATTACCCATAAGTAAACTTCAAACCCTACTCTTTGGATTAGAGATGAGGGGAATAGTCAAGGCCAAAGCTGGAGGAATCTACCAGCTTACCTAAATAGAAATGAGCTACTGGCAATCTAATAACGAGTTACTAGGAAGAAGTAAACGAGTAAGTCGTTTTTTGTTTAGAGCCTAGGCTGATAATTCTTACTAATTTAAATCAATAAAAAAATCCCCACTGCATCAGAAGATGAGTGGGGATTTTTAATATTTAATAGCCTAATACAAGATTAGTCTTTTAATTTCGCACTGATGAACTCTCTATTCATACGCGCAATATTGCTAATTGAAATGCCTTTAGGACACTCAGCTTCACAAGCACGTGTGTTAGTACAGTTACCAAAGCCTAATTCATCCATTTTAGATACCATAGCCTTAGCACGACGAGCAGCTTCAACTTTACCCTGAGGTAAAAGATTTAGTTGGCTGATTTTCGCAGAAACGAAAAGCATAGCCGAACCGTTCTTACATGCAGCTACACATGAACCACAACCAATACAAGAAGCAGCATCCATTGACTTTTCAGCAATATCTTTAGGGATAAGGATAGCATTTGCATCTTGAGGTGCACCAGTGTTCACACTTACATAACCACCAGCTTGGATGATTTTGTCGTATGAGCTACGGTCAACCATAAGGTCTCTAATTACTGGGAAACCTGCAGAACGCCATGGCTCAATAGTGATTGTCTCACCATCGTTAAAACGACGCATGTAGATTTGACAAGTTGTTGCTCTTACACCAGGTCCGTGTGGATGTCCGTTAACATATAATGAACACATACCACAGATACCTTCACGACAGTCGTGATCAAACACAATTGGCTCTTTACCTTCGTTGATAATGCGCTCGTTAAGGATGTCAAGCATCTCAAGAAGAGAGATTGACTGGTGAATATCTTTCATTTGGAATGTTTCGAAAGAACCTTTTGCTTTAGGTCCTTTTTGACGCCAAACTTTTAGCGTAAAACTTATATTTTTATCCATTGTTGAGTTTCTTTAAAATGTTAAACTTATGACTTGTAGTTACGTGTTTGTACTGGAGTTTCTTCATAAACTAAATCTTCTTTGATTAGTTCAGGATCAGATTCTTCACCAGTATATTTCCAGCAACCCACAAAGAAGAATTTATCATCGTGACGAAGAGCTTCGCCTTCTTCAGTTTGATGTTCTTCTCTAAAGTGACCACCACAAGACTCTTCACGCATCAATGCATCGTGAGCCATTAGAAGACCAATTTCAATAAAGTCGGCCACACGTAGTGCTTTTTCAAGCTCAACGTTAAGCTCGTTAACATCTCCAGGAATACGAACGTTAGACCAGAATTCTTTTTTAACCTCTTTAAGTTTACCAATAGCCGTAGTAAGAGATTTTGCTGTTCTACCCATACCCACGAAGTCCCACATAACAAGACCAAGTTCTCTGTGAAGAGAGTCAACCGAACGTTTACCGTTCACAGCTTTAAGCTTGTTGATTTTATCTTTCAACTCTTTTTCAGCTTTCTCAAACTCAGGAAGATCTGTTGAGAATCTAGGAACTTGAATTTGATCTGATAAGTAGTTTTGGATAGTATAAGGAAGTACAAAGTAACCATCAGCAAGACCTTGCATTAGGGCAGATGCTCCTAGACGGTTAGCACCGTGATCAGAGAAGTTAGCCTCACCAATAACAAATAGTCCTGGTACATTACTCATCAATTCATAATCAACCCATAGTCCACCCATTGTATAGTGAATAGCTGGGAAAATCATCATTGGAGATGTGTAAGGATCTGTATTTTTGATCTCTTCGTACATATCGAAAAGGTTACCATATCTATCAGCAACAACATCTTTACCAAGACGGTCGATAGCATATTTGAAATCAAGGAATACAGCTAAACCTGTGTTGTTAACACCAAAACCAGCATCGCAACGCTCTTTAGCAGCACGTGAAGCAACGTCACGAGGTACTAGGTTACCAAATGCAGGATATCTACGCTCTAGGTAGAAATCACGATCTTCGTCAGGAATATCGGTTGGTTGTTTTGTTCCAGCTTGAAGTGCTTTTGCATCTTCTAGTTTTTTAGGAACCCAAATACGACCATCGTTACGAAGTGACTCAGACATCAATGTTAATTTAGACTGGTGGTCACCGTTAACAGGAATACAAGTTGGGTGAATTTGAGCAAAACATGGGTTTGCAAATAGAGCACCTCTCTTGTAACATTGGATAGCAGAAGAACCGTTCGAAGTCATCGCGTTAGTTGACAAGAAGAATGCATTACCATATCCACCTGTTGCAACAACAACTGCGTGAGCAGAGAAACGTTCAATCTCACCAGTAACAAGATTTCTTGAAAGAATACCACGTGCACGGCCATCAATTAGGATTAAATCCATCATGTCGTGACGAGTATAAAGCTCAACTGTACCTAGGTTTACTTGTCTCATTAGCGCTGAGTAAGCACCAAGAAGAAGCTGTTGACCAGTTTGACCACGTGCATAAAACGTACGTGATACTTGAGCACCACCGAAAGAACGGTTAGCAAGTGTACCACCATAATCGCGAGCAAAAGGAATACCTTGAGCAACACATTGGTCTATAATAGCGTTAGACACTTCAGCTAGTCGGTACACGTTCGACTCTCTAGCACGGTAGTCACCACCTTTAATAGTATCATAGAAAAGACGGAAAACAGAGTCTCCATCATTAGTATAGTTTTTTGCAGCGTTAATACCACCTTGTGCAGCAATAGAGTGAGCACGGCGAGGTGAATCTTGAATACAGAAGTTTTTAACGCGGAAACCCATTTCACCAAGAGATGCAGCAGCAGAAGCTCCAGCTAAACCTGTTCCAACGATAATAACATCAAGACGACGCTTATTAGCAGGGTTCACCAATTTTTGGTGGTTTTTATAGTTATTCCATTTCTCAGCTAATGGTCCTGCAGGTATTTTAGAATCTAACTTAGTCATAATGCAATTTGAATTTTAATACTTGTTTAAATACTTTATTAATCTCCGTAGCCTAGGTTATAAGCTAGCGATGTAAAACCAAACAACTACCAAGATAAATCCTGCTACAACAACTGTAGAGAAGATGTTTGAGACAACTTTCCAGCGATTAATCCATAAATCGTTGCTCCATCCAATTGATTGGATAGCGCTCCAGAATCCATGAGTTAAGTGGAACCATAAAGCAATTAACCATACGATGTAAAGGATGGCGTAAATTGGATTTGAAAAAGTATAAGCTATAAATCCAGCTCCATCATGAACAGCATAATTTTGTCCACCAAGAAGAACTTCATGGTTACCCACAATTTCTTGGAATTGCATATTATACCAAAAGTTAAATAAGTGAAGACCTAAACCAAGTAGTACTATGATACCTAATACTAACATGTTTTGAGAGGTCCATTTCACTGTTTCTCTGCGTTCAACTACAGCATATCTCTCATTACCACGAGCTTTTCTGTTTTGAGCTGTTAGCCAAAAAGCATAAACTATGTGAGTGATAAACAGTGCAGCTAGACCCATTGTTGCTACTAGTGCATACCAGTTAGCTCCCAAAAACTCACAAATAAGGTTGTAAGCTTCAGTAGAAAAAATTGCAACAAGGTTCATTACCAAGTGAAAGGTCAGGAAGAGAATTAGGGCGATACCCGTAACACTCATCACCACTTTTCTTCCTATTGATGAATTCGTTAACCACATAAATGATTGATTTTAAAATTATTTAATTGTTTGAGTTATAGATGTCAGTCGAAATCAGATTTATATACTTGCAAAAATAGCTGAAAACATTGAGTATACAAAGCGAATAAAGAAAGAATTCTTTAATGTGGTTTTGGTTACTTTTTGTTCATTAAACAGAACATTAAAACAGATTCTTTTAGATATGCTTAAGGTTAACTATCAATATGTTAGACAATAAGGGATAAAACACAATTATCGGCTTAAACAATGCTGTAAAAGAAGTTTCCTAAAGTGTTAAATATTTATTTATTCTGAGCATTAGTACATTTAAAAGAGTATAAATGCAAAAAAAAGGATTGAGGGAAGTAGAAACAAAAAACCCCTACAAGATTTATCTGTAGGGGTTTAATTTTGGTGCCCAGACCCAGAACACAACCCTAATAAAACAACATCACACAAATAACACTCAAAACCCCTTATACAAAGCAGTTTGATGATATTTACTATTTGCTTATGTTATGCTAATTATAAGCTTTATTAGCCTTATTTTGTCATTACTTTGTCCCTACTTTGTCCCTATGATACAAAAAGGTTTATTATATTTGTAGGTAAAGAAAGGTAAAAGGTTTATATAATGGCTAAGAAAGTTAGTGCAGTAAAAGAAAACCCTAGACTTGAACAAAGAAAGTCTAAACAGGGTATTATTAGATTATCATTAAGATACAACTTAGGTACTCAAGCCTATACTGATGATAATACAGGGGAAACTAAATACAAGACTATACACAAACGTGAAAGCCTTGACCTATCATTAATAGCAAGCCCTAGAACTCCAGCAGACAGAGCGTTGAATAAAGAAACCTTAGAACTAGCCCAAAAGATAAGGTTTGAGAAAGAACAACAGTTTAAAGAACAGAAAGACGGTTATAGACTAGAGAGAAACAAAGATATCAACTTCTTAGATTTCTTTGAAAGCTATATATACAACTACAATAAGAAAGATAAGAGAAACCTAAAGGTTGCTTACAATCGTTTTAAGGACTTTCTACAAGATGAGCCTCAATACAATATATATAAGGATTATATCAAACCTCAACAGCTTACTAAAGATATGATGAGGTTATTTGTAGAGTATTTACAAAGTAGAAGTATTGGAGAGGGTGCAAAAACAATATACCAACGCTTTAAGAAAGTAATCAACTATGCAATAGAGCAAGATTTGATACTAAAAAACCCTTGTATAGGTGTAGTGTGTAAAGCTGATGATAGCACACTTAGAAAAGATATTTTGAGTATGGAAGAAATTAAGCAACTCATACAAACAGAATACAAAGACCAAAACCCACAGGTTAGAGATGCTTTTATCTTTTGCCTATGCACAGGGTTAAGATTTTGTGATGTAGATGCTTTGACCTATTCAAGTGTGGACTACTCTAATAAAACACTAACCTTTGAACAGCATAAGACTAGGGGGCACAGTGCAAACAGTGGGGTTGTAGTGCCTCTTTCTAATACAGCCCTTACCCTTATAGGCAAACCCTCAACAAATACCCCTAGCAAAGAACTAATCTTTGAGTTACCTAGTTACACAGCATGTAGTAAAGCCCTCAAAAGATGGATTAAACGTGCTAAAATAGATAAACATATTACATGGCATTGTGCTAGACATAGCTTTGCTACCAATTCTTTAATGATGGGGGCAAATATAGCCGTTGTAGGTAGTCTTTTAGGTCATAGTGGACTAAGACATACAATGAGGTATTTAAAGGCAGTAGATGCACAGAAAAGAGAAGCTACTAATAGAATGAACTTTAATATATAATACTATGATTAAGACAAACAAAAAAACAGTTTACTATGAAGTTAATACAAACAGTATGGATGATAATACTTCAAAGTCTATAGTTAAGGGAGATACTTTAGAATGTGTAGAGTGCTTTAATATTAATGAAGCAGATAATAAAAATTGTATAGCACTATTAAAAGGGTCAATTACAATACTAGCAATAGTAAAACAGTTATCTAATGGCTCTATTGAATTTCATTATAAGAATGAATCTTATAAGCCTAAAAGAGTTGTAGTTTCTGATATTGAAAAGTTGTATCTAATAAATTCTATTACAAGGAGTGGACTTGCTAACTTTACCCGCACAACTAGTTAAGGGATAAAAAACTATCTTTATCCAATGAAACAACGAAAAGTATACAACCGAGAGTTTAAAGAAAATGCAGTCAAGTTGAGTTATGAAAGAGATAACTTAAGTCAGTTTGCTCGTGAGTTAGGAATCTCAGTCAAGCAACTCTATAGTTGGCGAAGCCAATACAAGATTAAAGGATCAGAGAGCTTCCCTGGAAATGGTAATACGGCATTGAGTGAGGATGCTAAAGCGTTAGCACAGCTGAA
>NZ_AQWS01000012.1 GCF_000375405.1 Bacteroides propionicifaciens DSM 19291 = JCM 14649
AAAGTCTGTTATGGTAATTTCGGGATAAAAGCCTTTAGATTGCAAATTAAGATGTCTTAAAGACTCAGGTATTTCATTATTCTCCTCTAAGGAGATTAAATAATAACTACCCATATCTGAAAAATCAATAATCTCAAAATACTCCAATAACCCTTTAGGTAGAAATAAAGAAAGTACTGCTTTGTAGTCGATGTGATGTTGTGGTCTCATGGAGCAAAAGTAATTACTATATCATTAACCATATGTTAAATCCCCAACTTTATGAACTGATCCCTTTTCGGTATGATCCCTTTTGGGCACAAAAAAAGAGCGATATTATATTATAATACCACTCTAGCTTTAAGTGTGAAGAGGATGAGACTCGAACTCACACAGCATATTGCCACTACCACCTCAAGGTAGCGCGTCTACCAATTCCGCCACCCCTCCATGACCTTGAGCGAAAAACGAGACTCGAACTCGCGACCCCAACCTTGGCAAGGTTGTGCTCTACCAACTGAGCTATTTTCGCATTTGAATTGTGTGGGCAAAGATGGATTCGAACCACCGTAGGCGTAAGCCAGCAGATTTACAGTCTGCCCCATTTGGCCACTCTGGTATTTGCCCTACACTTTTCTGTTTTTGCAAAAGAGAACTACTCCTTTTTTGCGATTGCAAAGTTAAGTATTTTTATTCGTTCTCCAAATTTTAAGACAAGAATATTAACACTAAAACCTCGCTTCTGCGCTTTTAACACATACTACCCAGGTAATCACCGTAGTTAAAACGCTTGAGTACAACAGCTTTGCCATCCCTTGTCCACATACTTATGCAAGGGTGATAAATCCCATTAAACATCGTGGTTTTAACGGTAGTATAGTGAATCATATCTTGAAAGACCAATTCTTCGCCAATTTTTAGCTCATGATCAAAGCTCCAGTCACCAATCCAATCACCACTCAAGCATGAGTTTCCACCTAATCGATAAACAAATGGACCTTGGTTACCAATTTTAGCTCCTTCAACTTCGGGTTGATAAGGCATCTCTAAGGTATCGGGCATATGGCAAGTAAAGCTAACATTAAGAATAGCTGTTTTAATTCCACTATTTTCGACTATATCCACAATCTTAGAAGTCAAGACACCTGTTTGCCAAGTAAAAGCTGAACCTGGTTCAAGAATTACATGCAAATGAGGATATCTAGCCTTAAAACTCTTTAGCACTTCTATAGCATGCTTACGATTATAGTCTTTGTGCGTCATTAAATGACCACCGCCAAGGTTTAACCATTTAATCTGATAGAACCATTTACCAAACCTGCGTTCAATCTCAATCAATGTCTTCTCTAAGTCATAAGAGTTTGACTCGCAAAGCGTATGTGAGTGAAAACCCTCAACACCTTGAGGCAACTCTTCGGGGAGCTGCCCTACCACCATCCCAAAACGGCTTCCTGGAGCACAAGGATTGTAAAGGTCAACTTCGACATCCGAATACTCAGGATTGACACGCAACCCACACGAAATGCCATGCGCTTTCGTCTTTTCATAAAAAGTATTGAACTGGTTTAGCGAGTTGAAAGTAATATGACTACTACAGCGCATTATCTCTTCGAACTCCTCTTCGATATAAACAGGAGCATAAGTATGAGCTTTACTTCCAAATTCTTCCAATGCCAACCGAGCTTCGTATTCAGAACTTGCAGTCGAATGATTGATGTACTCTCTAAAAATAGGGAAAGTCTTCCACATTGCAAACGACTTAAAAGCCAAGATGATTTCAACATCTGCCGCATCAGCAACCTCTTTAATCTTCTCTAAATTGCCTCTTAGCAAACTCTCATCAATAATGTATGAGGGATTAGGGAATGAGTTATAATCTATCATATTCTTAATATTATTATCCAATTACTTTAAATCTAGCAAACCTTAGTAAAAGTTGCTTTGTTCCTGCATGCGTAAAAGCAATCGTAGCTTTAGCATTATCATCAGCCCCTTCGAGCTTCTCAACTAAACCCACACCAAAACGTTCGTGTTCCACTGTTTGACCGACCTCTAAAGCTCCAACCTTATTAATCGGATTGGCAGGGTTAGCAGGAGGTAAACCACCTACTCGCTTTAATCGGCGACCCTCAGTTGTAGGACTTGGCACTGTAGAAGTAGTAGTACTCCTACTCTTAGTGTTTTCTACAGCATTTGAGACACGGAAAGCTGTGGCATTTCTTTCTACTGAGGCTCCTAAAGCTGCACCCTGAGAGAGTTCTATAAATTGCTCATCAATCTCGGAGATGAAGCGACTTGGCGAACTAAACTCCAGCGAGCCGTAACGCATCCTGCTCTTAGCAAAACTAAGCATACAGTTTTCTTCAGCTCGAGTCATCGCCACATAAAACAAACGACGCTCTTCTTCCAAAGCTTGAGGTGAATCTCCCGACATATTGCTAGGAAAGAGCTTCTCTTCAAGACCTACCACAAAAACATTTCTAAACTCAAGACCTTTAGCAGAGTGAACAGTCATAAGTGTCACCTTGTTCTGATCTTCGTCCGATTCGTTATCTTGATCGGTTAGCAATGAAACTTCTGAAAGGAAGTGATAAAGTAGCACCTCGCTATTCCCCTCCTCTAAACGCGAATTGCAAAACTCACTTAACCCATTGATCAACTCTTCGATGTTTTCTTGACGAGACTGATTTTCGGGTGAGTTGTCTTGCATTACATCAGCTATTATTCCCGACTCTTTGACAATCCAAGCTCCCATTTCGTAAGCATTCTTATTATCGATTTCGGCTCTAAAGACGTTGATCAATTCTACAAACGACTGAAGCTTGCGCTGTGCTCCCTTATTGATATCTAGATTATAAGTCAGTGGCTCCGAAACAATATCCCAATAGCTTACTTCTGCCTGATTAGCAGCATCAGCCACCTTCGAGAGTGTTGTCGCTCCTATACCCCGAGCAGGATAGTTTATTATTCGCTTAATTGCCTCTTCATCATTTAAATTGACAATCAATCTAAAATAAGAGATGATATCTTTAATCTCCTTACGTTGATAAAACGATAAACCACCGTATATTTTATATGGAATCCCCCTCTTACGGAATACCTCTTCAAAAACTCTACTCTGTGCATTGGTACGATATAAAATAGAGAAATCTTGGTATTCGTACGAGTTTGCTACTCTAAGTTCACGAATTTGCTTAGCCACAATTTCAGCCTCTTCAATATCGCTATAGGCTTGAGTAACCCTTAGACGTTCACCTTGACTGTTTTCAGAAAACACTTCTTTCTGAATTTGTCGCTGATTCTTTTTAATTAAGCTATTAGCAGCAGCTACAATATTTTGAGTGGAACGATAGTTTTGTTCCAACTTAAAGGTTTTGGCACCTTTAAAGACTTTAGAGAAATCGAGTATATTATCAATGTCAGCTCCACGAAACGAATAGATGCTCTGTGCATCGTCACCTACCACACAGATTTTCTGATGTACACCAACAAGTTGCTGAACCACGCAGTGTTGAGCAAAATTGGTATCTTGATACTCATCGACCAACACATATTGAAATTGCTCTTGATATTTTTTTAAGACCTCTGGGAAATCATTAAAGAGTATATAGGTATAAAACAGTAAATCGTCAAAATCCATAGCCTCAGCCTGACGACATCTACTCCAATAACGCTGATAAATATCGCGAATCGCAGGCATCTTAGCAGCACAATCGCCTTCGTAGGCCGATTTGTTGGCTGCATAAGCACTTGGTGAAACCAAATGGTTTTTAGCATTGGATATTCTGGACTGCACAGCAGCAGGTTTATATTGCTTTTCATCCAAAGCCATCTCCTTGATAATCGAACGCAAAAGACTTCGACTATCACTCGTATCGTAGATGGTAAAGTTTGAAGAAAAATTCAGGTGAGCAGACTCAGCTCGCAATATTCTAGAAAATAGAGAGTGGAAAGTACCCATCCATAAATAGCGAGCACGCTCGGCACCTACAATAGTAGCAATACGAGCTTTCATCTCTCGAGCAGCTTTATTGGTAAAAGTTAATGCTAAGATATTCCATGGCGCTAAACCTTGTTCTAGAATATAAGCAATTTTATAGGTCAGCACACGGGTTTTACCCGACCCTGCACCTGCTATAACTAAGGCTGGGCCATCGATATAAAGCACGGCATCGCGTTGACTCTGGTTAAGCTCGTTGATATAATTAGGTGTCATTCTCTAAATCTCTTTTTAAATTCATCACAAAGATAAAAGTTTCTTTAGATACATCGAACTTTTACTAATCTATTACGTTCTTAATAGTAAGTTCCAATTTTATAACAAACGAACTTATGAACACAATATTAATGTCTTTAATTATTATGACTATGAATTTTCAAATGCCAAAACTTCCATATGCACAAAATGCATTAGAACCTGTTATTAGTCAACAAACTATAGAGTACCACTACGGCAAGCACTTACAAAACTATGTAAACACGCTTAATCAATTAGTGGCAGGAACAGAATTCGAAGGTAAAAACATCGAGTACGTGGTTGCAAACTGTCCTGAAGGACCTATGTTTAACAATGCTGGTCAAGTACTAAATCACGACCTATATTTCTTACAATTCAACCCAAAACCAAAATATAACCAACCTCAAGGTAAACTAGCTGAAGCTATCAAACGCGATTTCGGTAGTTTTGAGAAGTTCCAAGAAGAGTTTAACGCTGCTTCAACTTCACTATTTGGTGCTGGTTGGTCATGGCTATCGGTAGATAAAAATGGTAAACTACATATCACTAAAGAAACTAATGCAGGTAACCCTGTTCGCTCAGGTCTTAAACCTTTGCTTGGTTTTGACGTATGGGAGCATTCATACTACCTAGACTACCAAAACAGACGTGCTGACCATATCAAAGCACTTTGGAGCATCATTGATTGGGAAGTAGTTGAAGGAAGATTGTAATATCTAAACCATAAGTACCAACTTGAGTTGTAAACCCCAGAGGGTTTCTACTACCAAACGAGTAAGTACTAGACCTTAAAGGAGTAAGTCGGATTAATATCCTGACTTACTCCTTTTTTTATGCACTAAAGATTCAAGTTGGGGCAAGAATAAGTAAAACTACCACCCTTACTGAGCCACTATCTCAAAAGTATACAATAAGTTAAAATAGGAGTTAAGATTTGAACAACGCCTTTTTCTTCTTTACTTTGACAAACAATTTAGAATCGATTAAAAATACAAACCGTTAATAGATTAGAGTGAATAAATGGACAATATTTGGAGTATTAAAATCATTACTACTCGTATTATCCCTGATCAACACTTTTGAGATAGACGCAAAGACAATAAAACCTCATGCTCAACAAAATTCTTCTACACAAAAAGAGATAACAGGAAGAGTGACGGATGAAAATGACTTACCCATCATTGGAGCCACAGTGTGGGAGGAAGGTACATCCAATGGAACTGTTACTGACATTGATGGTTATTACCGACTAAACATTAAGCCCCACAGCAAAATAACATTTTCTTACATCGGGTATCTCAGTCAAAGGATAACTGTTAAATCTCAAAAAATAATCAATATACACCTAAAGGAAGACACTAAAGTTCTTGATGAAGTGGTTGTTGTAGGTTATGGTACTCAAAAGAAAGGGAGTATCACAGCCGCTGTTGCTGGTATTGACAACAAAGACTTAATCAAAGCTCCAGTATCAGACTTATATAGCTCTTTAACCGGTAAATTACCAGGACTCAGAGTCGTTACAAGATCAGGAATGCCAGGTCAAAGCGAGGCTGAAATAGATATTCGTGGTTTTGGTCATGCACTAATTATCGTTGATGGTGTTCCAAGCGATTTTTCTCAGCTCGACCCAAATGAAATTGAGAATATTTCAATTCTCAAAGATGCTTCTGCAGCAGTATACGGTGTACAAGCTTCAGATGGTGTTGTACTAGTAACTACAAGAAGAGGGAGTAGCGGCAAAATTAAAATCAACCTAAACTCTACTTTCAACTGGCAACGACCAACTATATATCCCAAGATGGTCAATGCAGCAGAGTTTGTAGAACTCATGGATGAAAGCAATGTCAATAAGGGACAAAGCCCAATATATGGGCCACAAGAACTAGCTAAGTGGAGAGCTGGCGGACCAGGATATGAAAGTACAGACTGGTATAAAGAGACTATACGCGACTGGACACCTATGCAACAATACAACGTAAACCTTAACGGTGGTAGTGAGAAACTAAAATTCTTCACTTCATTGGGTTATCTTAACCAAGAGGGCATGTGGAAAAGCAACGATTTAAAATTTGATCGATATAACTTTAGAACCAATATTGATGCTAAGTTAGGAGCTGGATTTTCGACCTTCGTTACCTTATCAGGAAGAAGAGAAAATAAACAATCTCCAAGTTCTCCGCCAAAGGATATCATAGCAGGGATTCAACGTTCTTACCCAGTTAACAAACCTTTTGCAAACAATAATAAAGAGTACTTAGCCTACAATGACAACCCATACTATCATCCTTTAGCTCTTACTGAGAAAAATATTGCTGGTTATTCAAATCAACTCCGTGAAACCTTCGAAGGATCTATCAGCTTCAATTATGACGCTAAACATTTCGTAGAAGGGCTTTCAGCCAAAGTTAAGGGCTATTATTCCGCCATTTACATACAGAACAAGACACTCTTTAAGAAGTTTAACTTATACAACTACGATAAGTCAAATCAAGAGTATAATGTTGGCTATGTTGGTTTTGACCCATCGAGTCTTTTAGAGGCTAACCATCGTTTTCAGTACAAGATATTTTAAGGCTCACTTAATTACGAGAAAACCTTTCAGAAGCATGCTATAAATGCATTACTACTCATAGAAACAAGACAAAGTAACGGAAATGATTTAGGTGCGTTCCGTGAATTCTCCATAGATGTTATTGACGAATTAAGTGCGGGTACAGATGCATTCAAAGACAATAATGGAACAAGCTGGTACAATGCAAATATTGGTTACATCGGTAGGTTTAACTACAACTACGACAGCAAATACTTAGCTGAGGTTAGTTTTAGGTATGACGGCTCATCAAATTTCCCTCCAGGAAGTAGGTGGGGATTTTTCCCATCAGTTTCAACTGGATGGAGAATTTCTGAAGAGAGCTTTATTAAAGATAACATAAGTATAATTAATAACCTAAAAGTAAGAGCATCGTGGGGCAGACTAGGCGATGATGCTGGTAGTAACTTCCAATATTTAACAGGATTTACCTACCCTAGTGGTAATTATATTTTTGGAGATAAAGTAATTCCCACACTAACCAGCAAAGGGCTAGCAAATCCTAATATCACATGGTATACTTCAGACATCTACAACTTGGGGCTTGAAGTCGGACTTTGGAAGGGTATGTTAACTGCCGAATTCGATGTGTTTTACAGAAAAAGGACAGGTCTTTTGGCCAGTAGGATCTTAACACTGCCTAGTACTTTTGGTGGATCCCTACCGCTCGAAAATTTAAATAGTGATAGCAACCGTGGATTTGAACTTGTAATAGGTCATAAAAGAACATTAGACAATCAACTCTACTATTCAATTAAAGGTAACATATCGTATGCACGAGCTAAGCACGAACATATTGAAAGAGCGGAGTCGTCAAGTCAGTATGATAATTGGCGCAATAATAACAATAACCGTTGGAAGAATCGCTATTGGGGATATAAAGCAATTGGTCAATTTCAGTCGTACGAAGAAATCGCTCAATCGCCTGTACAAGATGGACAAGGCAACTTAACTCTAATGCCTGGAGATATCAAGTATCAAGATTATAATGGCGATAACATAATTGAAAACACCGATGTTCAAGTAATTGGTAGAGGAAGTAAACCTGAAATCATGTATGGACTCGATTTTTTTGCTCAGTGGAAGGGGATAGACTTATCTATTTTCATGCAAGGAGCAGCAAATTCTAACACCTATCTTAACAACCAAATGGCGACTGCATTTCATAATGGAGAGTCTTCAATTAATGCATTTACAGATCGTTGGCATAGAGAAGATATATACGATCCTAATAGCCGCTGGATTGCAGGCAAATATCCTGCTACTTACGCAAATGGAAAAGACAACAACAAAAAGACATCCTCTTTTTGGCTGCAGAACTCAAGTTACTTAAGGTTGAAAGAACTCCAAATTGGATATACCATACCAATCAATATTCTTAAAAAGACAGGTTTAGAAAAACTACGCCTATTTGTATCAGGATATAATCTACTAACCTTCACCAAGATAGACCTTTTAGATCCAGAATCCACTTCATCTGACGGCAGATACTACCCACAACAGAAGACGATCTCACTTGGGTTTAATCTGACGCTATAAAACAATCATATACTTAATAGACATGAAGCTAAAAACTCAATTATATACTATCTGCATACTACTTACGAGCATGACTTTGCAGAGCTGTCTAAACATATTAGACTCCACATCGCGCAACGATTTAACTGACCCTACGGTTTGGGGGAATAAGGAAGCTATTGAAGCCTATTTAGGTGATATTTACAACCAAATGGAAACTGAAAGCTTTGGCTACATGGTATTAGACAAGGCTGGCTATCCTAGCCAACTTACTGATGAGGCTGTACGAGCATACACTTCGGGGACAATTAATAATACAATCATTAGTGAAAGTGCTTTCGCATGGTGGAAATATGATGTTGTACGCGAATCTAATTTATTTATTGAAAAGATACAAGAATCGTCTCTTAAGCCAGAGGAGATAGTTCTATACTCAGCTCAAGCAAGATTTATTCGAGCTTTCCACTATTTTGCATTAGTAAAAAGGTACGGTGGGGTCCCAATCATTACTGTACCTCAATCCATAACTAATCCTACTAACCATAAAACCCCCAGAAGTAAGGAAGAAGAGGTTTATGAGTTTATTAAAACTGAAATTGATGATATCGTAAAAGACCTACCCGCAACTTGGAATCACTCCGTTCGGTTTAAAGCAACAAAGTATGCTGCTTATGCACTAAAATCTAGGGCCATGCTCTACGCAGGCTCAATTGCAACTTATGGTACTGTTCAAAAAGATGGACTTGTAGGTATTCCTATGCAGAGGAGAGCATATTTCTTCAATGAGTCTCTTAAAGCATCAGAGGAAATAATAAATTCTGGCAAATTTAAGCTTTATGATCAAAAGCTTGATAAATCGCTAAATTATCAAGAGCTTTTCTTGGATAAAACCATGCACGATGAACTAATCTTTTCTATTGCCTACAGTTCACCCGACAAAGGACACAGCTGGGATTATTACAATGCACCGTATAGCTTCAAAGTAAACTATGGCTCTGTAACAAACCCAACATTACAATTTGTCGACGAATATGAAAATGTCGATGGATCGGATGGTAGACTTGTCTTTGAAGATGAAACAGGACAACCTATCCTCTACAATACCCCTTATGAAGCTTTCAAAGACAAAGACCCACGTTTGTCAGCAACCGTATTACTACCCTTTGCTCCATGGCAAAATAATAAAATAGAGATTAGAAATGGAATAATCGATGGAGACCTAACTATAACCGCTCCTAACACAACAGATACCTATGGTACGGGAGAGGCTCAAATCACAATTATAGGGAAAGATGGAATGAGCGGCTCCAACGACTTTACTAAAACAGGATTCTACATAAAGAAATTTATGAATCCGACTGACCGGGTTGACAGTGGTCGTTCTGAGGTTAATTGGATGGTGTTTAGATATGCCGAGATATTACTCAATTATGCCGAAGCCTCAGCAGAACTTGATATTAACAAGGAAAACTCGATTCTCTACATTAATATGATACGCAGTAGAGCAGGTATCAAACACCATATGTCACTTGACTTAGAAAAGATACGCAAGGAACGCAAAATAGAGTTGGCCTTCGAAAATCACAGGTGGTGGGATATGAAAAGGTGGAGAATCTCTACAGAAGTTTTAAATAATTATGCAGCCGATGCTATCTCTATTTATCTGATTTGGGAGGATGGTAAGCTACCTTCTGAAATGAAGTATATCATAAAAAAAACGAAGGCTAATAAACCAACAAAGACCTTCCTACCAAAACTATATTACGTAAAAATCCCTACAGGACTAACAAGCAGCCATCTGGAACAGAATCCTGGTTATTAATAAGTAACTCCAAAAAGCCATGCAATTATATAAGATACTCATACTATCCTTTACGCTACTCGTAACTGCTTCCTGTACAAGTCAGGACAACTACCCTGCTCCTAGCCTTACGCTAGAGGGAGGGATTTATGACTTATTGACAAGAGGTCAAGAGAAGGAGTTATTAATCCCGGCAGAAAGCCCCAATGAAGCTAGAATAAGAATATATGAAAAGAATTCTACACAAGCCGAAACAATATGGTGCAAAGGAGATGGAAGTTTCATAAACACCAAACTATTTTCTGGAGAATATAAATTAATTCCTGATGGACCTTTTATAGTTAATCAAACTGACATCGTCAATGTATCTATACCAACTAGGGAAAAAATAAAATTCTATCTAGAACCCTACCTTAGAATCAAGCTCAAAGGCAGCTTAAATAAAGAAGCCAAAGAGGCCAAATTCACATTTAACATCAGCAAATCCGACGCATGGAACGGTATACTTAATCAGTATATTGTATTGTATTCAACAACTGAGCATGTAAGTATTAATAGTCATATTAAAAGCATATCCAAAATAATAACTGTAGATATCGAAAGTGAGTTCTTAGATAAAGATTTGGAGGCAACCATTACTGATATTGATCTGACTAAGCCTAAATTTATTCGAGTTGGAGCAAAAACAGAAGGAACGGATTATTACAATTACTCGGATGTTATAGAGTTGAAATAAATCTATTAGAAACTCGCGTTAATATTAGTATATTAACATTAAAGGGAGTAGTTTTGCGTTCGTTAAAAACAAATATTGGTGCAATGCATCCTCGATGTATATGCTTAATAGGGAATCCTGTTCAAATCAGGAGCTATCCCCGTAGCTGTAAGTCTTATTAAAAACTAAATTAATCTTCGCCACTGTTTGAGCATTCAAACGGGAAGGCCTATTTAGCGAGACAAGCCAGAAGACCTGCCAAAATTTGCACTAATCAAGCTTTCGGGAGAAAAGCTGGAGAAGGATTCTTAAAAAGTTTATCTCTCCATTTTTCGTACCTCTAAAGTTTTGATTTACAAAATAAGTAAATCTAAACAGGTGTGCTCAATTATGCCCTATACGGGGAGAACTAGTGTGCATATTTCATAGCTGTTTAAGCCTTCTTAAATGAGTGTATTATAGAAATGAAACGAAACATCACGCTATTTACAATTCTCTTTCTACTTATTCTATTTTTTCTAATCTTAGATATCTCTCTTGGGAGTGTCTCAATTCAAATGAGTGAGATTTTCGATATTCTACTGGGCAGAAATACCGACCCTGGAAATAGTTATATCATTCTAAATTTTCGCTTTCCTAAAGCATTAACAGCACTCTTTGTGGGTGCAGGAATTTCTGTTTGCGGACTTCAAATGCAAACCTTATTCCGAAACCCATTAGCCGATACATCAATCTTAGGGATTGGTAGTGGAGCTAGCCTGGGTGTAGGCCTATTCGTTATGTTAGCAGCACTTTTTCCTGGTGCTATACCTGCATCAATCAGTTCCAACTATTGGGGTATGATTATTTCTGCTATCGCTGGTGCTTTACTCATTCTACTACTTGTATCCACTATCATAACTTGGCTCAACGATATCGTATCTATATTGATTATTGGGGTAATGTTTGGATTCGTAACCAGTTCTGTAGTATCTATTATGCAATACTTCAGCGATCCAGAAATAGTAAAGAACTACTTAATCTGGTCTTTTGGAAGCCTGAGTGGCACTACTTGGACTCAGCTAAAATATATGGTTCCTGTAGTTTCTGTTGGCCTATTCTTAAGTTGTTTGATGCCCAAATATATGAATGCACTACTCCTTGGCGAAAACTACGCCAAAAGTGTGGGTATTGATATTTTTAAGGTTCGAATTTTACTGGTTTTACTAACTGCTTTTATTACAGGTACACTTACTGCTTTTACAGGCCCCATTGCATTCTTAGGGATTGCTATACCCCATTGTGCACGGATGCTATTTAGAACTACCAATCACAGAATATTGATCCCTGCGAGTATGATGTGTGGGATGAGTATTACACTTCTTTGTGATATTATTACTCAACTACCTGGTGGAGGAATTATTCTACCCATTAATGCTGTGACATCAATACTCGGTGCTCCAGTTGTTATTTTCATCATAATAAAACGTCGTCGTTCTAAAACCATTTTCAACTAAGCTCTCATGGAAACATCAACTAGCCTACCCTATTCAGAAGACATACTCTCAACAGAGAAACTCTCTAGTGGTTATTCTGCAAAACATTCAGAGAGGGTTGTTTCTTCAGATCTTGATTTGAAAATAAAGAATGGAGAACTTGTCGCACTGCTTGGCCCAAACGGCTGCGGTAAGTCAACTTTAATGCGAACCATTGCAGGACTTCAGCCTAGTTTAAAAGGAAATATCATTATTGACAAAAAACCCCTTAAAGGAATTAAGAGTAAAGATAGAGCTCGCCTATTGAGTTTGGTACTTACAGAAAAAGTTGAGGCCATTAACCTCACGGTATGGGATATTATATCCATCGGGCGTTATCCTTATGTGGGGAATATGGGCAAACTTAGCGATACAGATAAACGCATTGTTTTTGACTCCCTAGAAGCATGCTCTCTTGAGGGCTTTGAAAATCGTCAGTTCTCTGAACTCAGCGATGGAGAAAAACAAAAGGTTATGATAGCTCGAGCTTTGGCACAAGACACGCCACTCATGCTACTCGACGAACCCACAGCACATCTTGATCTACCCAACCGTATTGACACAATGCGCATGCTCTACGAATTAGCCAAAAAGACAGGCAAAGGCATACTTGTTTCTACCCACGAACTCGATTTGGCAATGCAATGGGCCGACACGATTTGGCTAATGGGTAGGCAAGGTGAAGTATATACAGGTGTACCAGAAGACTTAGTATTGGAGGGACAATTATCTGCAATATTTGGCAGTAAACATGCTTATTTTGATATCGAAACTGGCGTATTCAAAATAAACAGAAAACCCATACAAAAGATTAGAGTGATTGGATCAGGAGCTGAATCAACATGGATCAAGCGTGCACTTGAACGCAAAGGTTTTGGCCTAACAAATGACAAAGATTGCAATTGTTCCATTGAAATAATGGATAAACAATTTCACCTATCTATGGATAACAAATTAACTACTAATTCATCTATAGCCGAGCTGTTACTGCAATTACAGACCCCTAGCTATTGGAAACAAATTATTAGAAACTTAATATAATATAAGAAATGATGTCTAAACGTTTATTCTTTTCGGTGTTACTCACTGCAACTGCATTGATATCGGCTAAAGCTGATAACGAGCAGGTTACTGACTCTCTTAGAAGATATAAAATGGACGAGGTAACGGTTTATGCCTCCAAAACCAATGCGCAAATGAAAGATCTTCCCAATAAGATCGAAGTTATCAACAAACGTCAAATTGAATCTTCTGGAGTTAGCAATATAACTGACCTACTCAAGAACACATCGAGTATCGATGTAGTGCAATACCCTGGCTATAACTCCTACTTTAGTATCCGAGGATTTAAACCAACTGAGAACAAATATACCCTAGTATTGATAGATGGTGTGCCTGCAGGTACAAGCAATATGGCAACACTAGCCCTGGGAGATGTCGAACAAGTCGAAATGATGAAAGGCCCCTTCTCTGCACTTTACGGATCCGATGCTATGGCAGGAGTTGTCAATATTGTAACTAAAAAAAATAAAGGAGCATTAACTGGAGGTATCAAAACTAGCCTTGGCTCTTTCCAATCGGGCAGAGGTGGATTCAATATCGGCGGTCGAGTATGGAAAGGATTATCTTTTGATGCTAGTGCAGACTATGCCATTCAAGGGCAAAACTATAAAATAGGTAATCATAACTTCTTACATATGTCGCAAGTTGATGAAGCCATTATAGGAAAAGATACTTACGGCAAACGTATGCCTGGCTCAAGAAGCAACGGTTTTAGTGGTCGATTTCGTTTAGGATACGATATAAACGAAAATTGGTCGCTAGACTTTACACAATCAGGATTTATGGGTAAAGACCTTCCTGTAGGTGGTAATTTCTGGAGTACTTATGGTATCAAAAAGAAAGATGTAACTCGTCAAACCTCTAAGCTAGAGTTACAAGGAGAAATAAACAACCACAATCTTTTCTTTGCACCCTACTTCTCTAAATCACGTACTGAAACCTATAATAACGATACCGATGAAGCGTACGTTGCAACTGATAGCGAGCTCAGAACAGTAGGTTTTACGTTAAATGACAACCTTATTCTCGGCAAGCAAAGAATATCATTTGGTATTGATAACAGAAACGATATCAATAAGCTAACAACCTTCAAGAACAATAATGAAATTAAAGCTCCTTATAAACCCAACTACAATAACTCATCACTTGGGGTATATATACAATCAAATCTACAGTTCTTTGACGAGAGATTAAACTTATCGGTAGGTGGTCGCTACGATCATATCTTCTTTAAGCTTAAAAAGACTCCAGGACTTGAAAATGCTGGCAAAACTGAGACTTATAATACGATAAACCCCAATGTAGGAGTGAAATACTTTTTCACTAAAGCTATAAACTTCCACACCAGCTTTGGGACAGCATTTAGTATGCCTGATGCTTACCAAAAAGCAGGTGAATACCTTTACAATGGAACGATTACACTGGGTAACCCCAATTTGAAACCCGAAAAATCAAGAACACTCGATTTAGGAGTAGGGCTAAGTAAGCCCGAAATTGGAGTAGATTTGGATGTAACCTATTTCTATACATGGAATGACAATCTTATTGTTGATGAGCTAAGTGTAGACGATGAAGGTCAGAAGTATAAAACTTATAACAATGCAGATAAAGCAGTAAAAAGTGGGTTGGAGGTCATGGGGTCTTATAATTTTGGAGCCTTAGCCGACTACAAGTTTTCTTTAAAATTATACAGTAACCTAACTTGGATGTTTAACTTCAAAAATAAAACATCTGAGGGTTGGATAGAAACGATATCCGTTCGAAAACAGAATGCCAACTTCGGACTTGATTTCTTAAGCCAATGCGGATTTTCAGCTCGCCTTAACGGACGTTTTATCGGACACCGCTTTGAGAAAGATTTTATTGGTGACAAAGTTCGCCCTACTCTCAACGGTTTAAGAGAGAAATATCAAGCAAAATATTATGCCAAAGGGCTTGTTGAACATCCAGAATTCCTTGTTTGGGATTTCAGTGCTTCATATCCTATTAAAGAAAAAATAACCATTGGCTTAAACATTAATAATATCTTGGACGAGAACTACACTGAAAAAGATGGGTTTAATATGCCTGGAAGAAACTTTGCTCTAAAAGCAAGCTATAATTTCTAAACCTTGTCTTTGACTAAACAAATAACTCCATACAGTTTCATTACTTGTATGGAGTTATTTTATATCTATAGTTACAACAAATTATAAACTATCAGTCTAGACTTCTCCAATAGATCGTTTCGTAACTCAAATCTAAATCGGGATGAATAATCTTTACCAAATCTTTTAAGACTAAATCGGGATGATATACCCCACTCTCCCAAAAATCGTTTCCTCCTCGCTCGTTGAGACGCTTATTATTTATAAAAACATTTCCCAACTGGTAGGCTTTAAACTTTTTATAGTGCTCACTTGCCGATGAAAATTCGTCAATTGTCTTAATATTACTTCCTCGTTGAGTAAACCAATATTCGGCATCGTGATGCTCAGCATATGCTTTTTCAAAACTACACGGATAATTAGTTCTCTCGCCAGGCACACCATACATGCTACCATTAGCATCTCTAATCATCGCACTAACATAACTTTCTGATCCAGGAATATACCAAGTACCTCGAGTTTCTTGCCCCACAAATACCTTGGGCGATTTTTTGGCAGTCTTGGCCAAATCAACTACTCCATAATAACGTTGTACTGTAGCATTAAACATAGAGTCGGCCTCTACCGATTTGCAAAAGAACAGTGCCATAACCTTCATCCACTCTGCTCGCCCAAGAAGAGAGCTCTCACGCCAGTCGTTATTATAGACAGGTGTAATCCCTATCGCAGCCAAATCGGCTCCATTCTTCTCCAAACTGTGATCGCTTGTTGTCACTAAGCTCGGACGAAGTGCTATGATTTGTTCTAAGTTTGACACCATGCCTTTCCCCACCTCTTTAAGTTCTCCTGAGAGGACTCGTTCTTGAATTTTAGCGCTCCAAAACTTATCAATACTAGTACCCCCAATAACTTTATCTTGCAAACCCAATAATTCCATCGCCCCTACATGCGTGGTTGAGAGGCAACAAATATTTTTTACGGGTACACGAATAACTACTCCTTTATCAGTGATCGACTTAGGTAAATCAACACCTTGGAGAGCTAAGATATAGGTCGCTACAACATTAGTATCGGTAGGGCTTAATATTTGAAGCTCTTTGTGATCTTGCAGATTGGTAACCTTCACTTTTTGAGCGAACTTAAACTCTACAGAAAAAGCAAAATCGGTAGAGTCGGACTGGTCAAAGCTTCCTGCGATCTTATGGCTTTGTTTCTTTGTACACGCCCCCAGCAATAGCAAGGCGAATAAGAACAAAGCAAACTGTTTAATTTTCATCTTTCTTATTTTAATCTAATTTTCGCCAGTAATATGTTTCGTGATCGGGTAATAATTCGGGATGAATTATCTTAACTAAATCTTTGAGTATGACATCAGGATAATAGGCACCGCTTTCCCAGAAATCATTCCCTCCATGTGGCTTTACTCGCTTATTATTAAAATAGACCTGACCATTTTTAAATGCTTCGAACTTTTTGTAATGTTCGCTACTGTTACCAAATTCTGATAAGGTTTTGGTTGTTCCTCCTTTAAGGCTAAACCAATAGTCGTCATTACGGTGTTCATCAAAAACCTGCTCGAAACTGCATGGTAGGCTAGCACTAGCCCCTTCGACTGTTTTTATGGTAGCATGGGCATCTTCAATCATCCGAGGCACATAGCTCCGATCTCCAGGTACAAACCAAACACCTCTAATATCTTGGGCGATTAAAACTCGAGGTTTAGTTTGAGCTGTAAGTGCCAAAGTCTTAACCCTGTTGTATCTCTCTTCGGTCTTGTTAAATATAGAATCGGCTAACTCAGCTTTACAAAAAAGCAACCCCATTAGTTTCATCCATTCGGCCCTAGCCAGAAGATCGGATTCACGCCAATCGTTGTAGTAGAGCGTATTTATCCCTATTGTTAGCAGCTCTTCATGACTAATATTAGTTGTATGGTCATTTTTGGTTATCACGTCAGGTTGCAAAGCAATAATTTGCTCAATATTTGTGCTCATTCCTCTGCCTACATCTTTAATCAAACCTTCATGTACCAACTCTTGAACAGTAGGATCCCAATATCCATCTGTATTTGTAGCCCCTTTTATATGATCTTGCAGCCCTAAAACGGCCAGCGCACCTACATGCGAAGACGAGAGACAAACGATAGACTTTATAGGTACATGAATAAGGTAGGTCTTTTCTTGTTTTACTATTTTGTCGGGCAGAAGAGTAGCTTTGGGGACCAAAAGATAGGTGGCTAAAGTATCGTCTTGCAAGGGATGCAAAATAATAACCTCCTTATACTCGGCGTAATTATTGACAATGAATTTACGAGCATGCTTTAGTTTGGTTTCGAAATTAAAATCCGCCGCCGTTTCGTCAATAGAAGTATCTGATTTTGCATTGGTATTAGAGTCCTTACATGAAAATAACAGAAAAGATGATCCGATTATAATCTTCATGAAGCTACTTGCAATTTTTCGCTTCGAACTATCCGATATAAAGTTAAACTGATTCATTATTTTGACCTAAGTAAAAGTTAATTGCACCAAGAGCTCTAAGTTAAGAATATTATTTTTCAGTTGAGGTTTTCAATTAAACTTACTTATTACTTAGACCTACAGTCATTCCAAGACTCAAGATTAAAGCCGTCCTTCTTCTTACTATTAGTTATCATTTTGTATATTTGGAGAAATAAACACTCTTTGTATCGAAGAACAAACCCAGCTACCTACATACAAAAAGAATTAGCGAAGCCGAAAGACTTCATGGCTAAAATAAGATTGTAGGCAGAGTGGTTTATTATGGAAACTTAATTAAGTATTAACTCAAAAATGCTTCGAATAATTTATTGGAATTGTCAAGGTGGATTTCGAAAGAAAACTGAACCTATACTAAACCTAAATCCAGATATTATTATAGTTTCTGAGTGTGAAGAGCTCTCTTCACTAAAAGATCTTTGTAGCAAGGCTAGTGGAGTTATCAGAATAGGTAATCCAAGAAAAGGGCTCGCAATTTTCTCATTTAACGGAATAAAATTAAACATGCTTTCCGAATATAATGAAGACTTTGAGTATATACTTCCTATTCAAGCGACACATACCAACTTCTCATTCATATTATTTGGCATTTGGGCAAAAAACAACCCAGATTATAGTAAAAGTTACATTAGACAAGTGTGGAGGGCTTTGCACTACTATTTGCCATTACTACAAACCACTTTATTAATTACAGGCGATTTTAACAGTAATACCATTTGGGATCAAAAAAGAGTTACAGGGAATCATAGCGATGTTGTTAAACTATTAGCGAAAGAAAACTTTTTAAGCATATATCACCATCAAAACAAAGAGAAACAAGGGTGTGAAACACTATTCACTTTTTTCAAAGGAAGAGACATTCTCAAAGGTTACCACATAGATTACAGCTTTATAAGTAAACAACTACTTACATCTACACGACTTAAAGAAACAGACACCATAGAGTGGCTAAATTATTCCGATCACATTCCACTAATAATGGACTTTAATTTCATTCCTCAATATCAGCTTCCAAAGGATAGCTGGACAGAAGCACTTAATAGACATATTAAAAACTTAGATATATCAACTCAAACAAAGTTTATTGAAGAAATCAAAGCTCTTTACGAGACAGTTAACAATGAAGGTGACTTTGAGTCTAAAGAGATAATAGCAGTGCTGGAACATCTAAAGAACATTAATACAAGCATACAACACATAAAATCAATTACTTGCAACATATAACCATTCAACTATTAATCTTTTCTACAGAAACCTTCTCCACAGCTCTATTCTCTATAGGATGAAATCTGAAAAAGCGATTCCTTTGTAGTGTTGTTAACAACCAAACACAATTTATTAACGTAAAAAATACACAAAATGTCTATTATTTTTAAAGCAATTCAGATGCCATCCAATCCGTTGGATAAACAATCACCCAAACGTTTTTACCCTCGTCCAGTTGCACTTGGTCAATCGGTCAACATCAGACAAATGACAGATTACATCAAAGATATTTCCTCGCTCTCTCGAGGTGACGTTCGAAGCGTACTCCAAAACTTTGTCGAAAAGCTAAAAGAACAATTGCTCGAAGGCAAACATGTCAATATTGAGGGCTTAGGCGTATTTAGCCTATCACTTCGCTCAAAAGGTGAAGAGTTGACGAAAGATCTTACCGCTAAAAGTATCTCGGCTGTCAGAATATGCTTCCTTGCTAGTAAAGAACTACAGCTTAAGAAAGAAGCAACAAGATCTAGCGAAAGATTAAACTTTATCCGTCTTGAAGACTACCTCAAAGGTGTAGAAGCGAAAGAAGACGAAGTCAAGTCTGAGGATAAGGAACTGTCGGGAGAAGACCTGAACAATGAAGGATCAGCAGCATAATTAATTTACTTAAAAGAAAAAGAGAATTTGACTTATGGGAAGAATGACGAAAGACAAGTGGCAAATAATTTATAAAATTATCATTGCAATTCTTACTGGTATCGGTGGCACACTCGGTATGCAAAGTATGAGCTTCTAAACTCAACCCCCTATTATAGCGCTATAAAAAGGAAACTAATTTAAACGTTCAAGCAAAACTTAAGATTGCTTGGACGTTTTGTTTACATCTTGTCACAAGCTCCCTAATATTTTTTAATTAAGGAACAGTAAAGGTGCACGATTCAATCCTTTTTGCTAAATTCGCAAGTTATAGCATATTACCTTATTAGATTATTAAATGATAGATAAAACAATAGTTCTCGAAGAGGTTGATCCCGTATTATTTTATGGTCCCAACAACAATAACATCCAACTTTTAAAGTCATTGTTCCCCAAAATACGCTTAGTTGCTCGCGGCAACGTACTTAAAGTCTTGGGAGATGAAGAAGAGATGTGCGCCTTCGAAGAAGCAGTGCTTGCAATTGAAAGATACGGTGCTACTCATAATGTAGTCAATGAAGAATCTATCATCGAAATAGTCCAAGGTAAACGCCCTATCCATACAAATCCCGACTCAACTATAGTTTATAGCATAAACGGTAAAGCAATCTCGCCACGAAGTGAGAATCAGCTTAAAATAGTACAAGGATTTGTGAAAAATGACATGGTCTTTGCTATCGGACCTGCAGGTTCGGGTAAAACATATGTTGCCATTGCCTTGGCTGTTAGAGCACTAAAAAATAAAGAAATTAAACGCATAATATTGAGCCGCCCCGCAGTAGAAGCAGGCGAAAAACTAGGTTTCTTGCCTGGCGACATGAAGGAAAAGATAGATCCCTATCTTCAACCACTCTACGATGCGCTACAAGATATGATCCCTGCAGCCAAACTCAAAGAATACATGGATCTTAATATTATCCAAATTGCACCACTTGCATTTATGCGTGGTCGTACCCTCAACGATGCCGTTGTAATCCTCGATGAAGCCCAAAACACAACTCCTCAACAAATCAAGATGTTCTTAACACGTATGGGCATGAATACAAAAATGATAATCACGGGAGATATGACTCAAATTGACCTCCCTAGACCACAAAGCTCTGGACTTATTCAAGCCCTTAGAATCTTAAACGACGTCAAAGGAATCAGTATTGTTGAACTAGGTAAGAAAGATATCGTACGTCATAAACTTGTCGAAAGAATTGTAGATGCCTACGACAAGTTCGATAAAGTCCGAAAGGATGCCAAAGAAGAAAAACGTAAAGGTGAATAAAATCACCACTAATCTAGATATTTCACTTTATTAAAAAACGATTTAAAACAAGAACAATGAGCAAAGCATTGGTGAAAACAGACTTCAACTTTCCAGGACAAAAGAGTGTTTACCACGGAAAAGTACGCGACGTTTACAATATTAATGATGAACTGTTAGTTATGGTAGCTTCGGACAGAATCTCTGCATTCGACGTAGTATTACCAGAAGGAATCCCTTTCAAAGGCCAAGTACTCAATCAGATTGCTTCGAAATTCCTAACTGCAACAGCTGACATTGTTCCCAACTGGAAAACAGCTACACCTGACCCCATGGTTACTGTTGGAGTGTTGTGCGAAGGCTACCGCATCGAAATGATTATTCGTGGATACCTAACTGGCAGTGCGTGGAGAGAATATCAAAAAGGAAATCGTAAGCTCTGCGGCATTGAACTACCCCAGGGCATGAAAGAGAACCAAAAGTTCGCTACCCCTATTGTTACTCCAACAACAAAAGCCGACGAGGGTCACGACGAAAATATCTCTAAAGAAGAAATCTTAGCTCAAGGCTTAGTAAGCAAAGAAGATTACGAACAACTTGAGAAATACACCTATGCACTATTCGAAAGAGGTTCGCAAATGGCTGCCGAAAAAGGACTAATCCTTGTCGATACCAAGTATGAATTTGGTAAACGAGATGGTAAAATCTACTTGATTGACGAAATTCATACGCCCGATTCTTCTCGCTATTTCTACGCAGATAGCTACGAAGACAACTTCAAGAAAGGACTTGCTCAAAAGCAACTTTCGAAAGAGTTCGTTCGTCAATGGTTAATTGAAAATAACTTCATGGGTGAACCAGGACAAGTTGTCCCGGAAATGACCCCAGAATATATTAACTCGGTTTCAGAGAGATACATTGAGCTTTACGAACATATCGTAGGAGAACCATTCCAAAAAGCCAATGCTGATGATATAACTGAACGTATTGAGAAGAATGTGAATACGTTCTTAGCTACTTATAAGAAATAATGAAATACGACCAAGAGTCAATAAAGCCCTATAACCAAGAGGGTAAAAAAACAGAACAGGTGGAGCAAATGTTTGATAACATTGCTCCAGCCTATGACAAATTAAACCATATCTTATCGTTTAACATCGATAAGATATGGCGTAATAAAGCCATCAAATGGTTAAAGCAATTCAAGCCCAAAACCATAATGGACGTTGCAACAGGTACAGGGGATTTTGCGCTGCTTGCCTACAAAAAAATTAAACCAGAATTGCTTACAGGTATTGACATATCTGAAGGAATGATGAATGTAGGACGTGCAAAGGTCAAAAAAGCAGGATTCGAAGAACATATTAGGTTTGAAAAAGAAGACTGTTTAAACTTAACTTATTCAGACAATCAGTACGACGCCATCACTGTAGCCTTTGGTATTCGCAATTTCGAAAGCCTAGAACAAGGTTTAGGTGAGATGCTACGCGTACTCAAACCTGGAGGACACTTGGTTATTCTAGAGCTAACGACACCTGTTAAAGCTCCAATGAAACAGCTTTTCCAGTTTTACTCTCAAAAGGTTATGCCCTCAATAGGTAAAATGATTTCGAGTGATAAAAACGCTTATACTTACCTACCAAGCACAATCAAAGCTTTTCCACAAGGAGAAGTGATGCAAGAGATCATCAAAAAAGTGGGCTATAGAGAAGTTCAGTTTAAGAGACTAACTTTTGGTACTTGTACCTTATACACGGCCACGAAATAGTTTATAAACCCTTTAAAAGAAGGTTATCAGTATGAATACATTTGGTTTAATTGGTTTCCCTCTAGGACACTCCTTTTCTAAAGCGTTCTTTACCGATAAGTTCGACAAAGAGAATATCCATGCTCAGTACCTGAATTTTGAGCTAAAGCATATAGCCGATTTGGAGCAGGTCTTGCAAGAGCAGCCTAATCTAATAGGTTTCAACATTACAATCCCCTACAAAGAGGAGATAATTTCGCGTTTAAGTAGTTTATCGCCCGAAGCACAAGCTATAGGAGCTGTCAATGTGGTTAAAATAAAATATAACCAAGGTAAAACTGAACTTATAGGACATAACTCCGATGTTTATGGCTTTGTCGAATCTCTACGCCCAATGCTACAGTCTTGGCATAAAAAAGCTTTAGTTTTGGGAACAGGTGGGGCTTCGAAAGCAATAGTTTATGGGCTACAAAGCTTAGGCATTCACACCCAACAAGTATCTCGAAACAGAAGTAATAAAGCTTGGAGCTACCAAGATATCACACACGAAATACTCTGCGACTACAAACTAATAGTAAATTGCACCCCATTGGGCATGTACCCAAACGTTGAGAATAAACCACTCTTACCTTACGGGCAACTTACAGATCAACACCTGTTATACGATTTGGTATACAATCCTGAAGTTACAGCTTTCCTCTCTGAAGGTATTAAACATAAAGCTGCTATAAAAAATGGACTCGAAATGCTTCACTTGCAAGCCCTAAAGGCTTGGGAAATTTGGAATACAAATGAAGATTAATAAAACAGCCCTACGGATAAGCCTCATCAGCCTACTGGTAGCTATTCTTATCCTTATTGGAGCTGGATTCTATATGCTAAGTTATGCACTCCAGCCACAACATAGAGGACTAAACATTGAAGACTCCTATACCGATATGTATGCACGCTATCCTTTTTTGGAGGGATGGGTCGATAGCCTAAATAATAAACAGGCACTCAGAGACACATTCTTAATCAATACTGAAGGCAAAAAGCTGCATGCTCTCTATATTGACGCAGCCGTACCCACTACTAAAACAGCAGTTATAGTCCATGGCTACACAGACAATGCAGTGCGTATGCTTATGATAGGCTATCTCTACAATAAAAACCTGGGATATAATGTCTTGCTACCCGACCTTCAGTTTCATGGTCTTAGCCAAGGAGATGCCATTCAAATGGGTTGGAAAGACCGACTCGATGTTCAGCAATGGATAGATTTGGTTATTAATAAATATGGAGTTGACACACAGTTGGCCGTTCATGGCATCTCGATGGGCGCAGCAACAACCATGATGCTATCTGGAGAGAAGCAACCTACTCAAGTCAAGTGTTTTGTTGAAGATTGTGGATATACCAGCGTATGGGATGAGTTCTCACAAGAGATCAACACAGAATTTGGACTACCTCCTTTTCCTCTGCTTCATGTAGCTAGTGTACTGAGCAAGCTAAAATTTGGTTGGAGCTTTACTCAGGCTTCAGCTCTTAAAGCTGTAAGTCGCTGTAAGCTACCAATGCTATTTATTCATGGAGATGCAGACACCTTTGTGCCTACATGGATGGTTTATCAACTTTATGAAGCCAAACCTGAGCCCAAAGAGTTATGGGTAGTACCAGGAGTAATTCATGCTCAGTCTTATCTCAAAGAACCCAAGGCTTATACTCAGCACATTGAAGATTTTTTAATGAAATACATTCACTAAAACACAGAATTATGTTCCTGAAATAAGTGCTAGAAGTAACTTTTGTTATTTATAAATAGTGCCCTAATAGCCTTTTATACCTAAAGTTATATTATTTTTGCAATGATAAATAAGAACAAATCATGAGTAAAACTCGCTTTTCTTACGTTATGGCTTTTATTTTTGTTCTAGCAATTAACCTCATGGGGGTAGTTGCACAGAACAAAGCCTATACCGTGAATGATGTACCCAATGTACAGATACAAGACAAAAACCAATACACCACCGATCCCGACGGGATTTTAACACCTGAAGCTAAAGCTAAGATCAACCAAATGATTCTTAGTTTGGAGCAAAAAACAGGTGCTGAAATTGCTGTTGTGACCCTACCCTCAATTGGAGATATAGAGTGTTTTGATTTTTCACATGAACTGTTTAACAAATGGGGAATCGGGAAAAAAGGACTAGATAATGGTTTGTTAATCTTACTAGTTACTGATCAGCGTTGCGTGCAGTTTTACACAGGTTACGGACTTGAAGGCATACTGACCGACTATACCAGCAAACAGATTCAGGTGAAAGATATGGTTCCCTATCTTAAAAAAGGAGCATGGAGCCAGGGGATGGTTGCGGGAGTACAAGCTGTATATGAACTACTCTACGATTCGATGGAAAACGGAGTAGTGACTAAGCCACAAAAAAACAAAGGAATAGGATTCCCTATAACTTTATTCATCGGTGCATTCTTTATTATTTTTATTTTAATGGGCTTAGCAGCTCATAAAATCAAGAAATGCCCTAAATGTGGCAAGAGCAAATTACAACGAGTCAATAGCACAACCATACAACGAACTCACAATTACGACGTAATCGAATCTACCTATAAATGCCTCAACTGTGGGCACACACTCAAAAGAACCAACAAAGCTTATAAAGACAATCATCGTTCTGGCCCAGGTGGAGGTCCCATCATTGGTGGAGGCTTTGGCGGAGGAAATTTTGGTGGCGGTAGCTTCGGAGGTGGAGGCTTTGGCGGAGGAAGTGGTGGCGGCGGCGGTGCTGGAACTCGTTTCTAAATCAGATTAAATTAATAACTAATATTAAACCAATAGACATATGAAAAAAGGACTTATTATTACCATAGCGATCGTTGTTGCCCTAGGATTATGGGGAATAACAGGCTTTAACAGCCTTGTATCGATGGAAGAAAACGTAGAGAATCAGTGGGCCCAGGTAGAAACACAATACCAAAGACGTGCTGACCTCATCCCTAACTTAGTAAACACAGTTAAAGGATATGCTTCTCACGAAAAAGAAACCCTTACTGGCGTTATTGAGGCAAGAAGTAAAGCTACGCAAATGACAGTAAATGCTAAAGATCTTACGCCCGAAAAATTAGCAGAATTCCAAGCGGCTCAAGGTCAATTAGGTGCAGCTCTGGGACGCTTAATGGCATTATCGGAAAGTTATCCCGACTTAAAAGCCAACGAGCAATTTATGGGGCTTCAAGCTCAACTCGAAGGTACGGAGAACAGAATAGCTGTAGCACGTAAAAACTTCAACGATTCAGCTAAAGCTTATAATGTAAAAATAAGAAAGTTCCCTAAAAACATATTGGCTGGAATGTTCGGCTTTGATAAACGCCCTTACTTTGAGGCTGACGCCGGAAGTGAGAAAGCGCCACAAGTTGAATTCTAGACCCGCAACCCTATTAATCCACCTATTCGAAGACTAGTTCTACAATGGGTGGATTTGTCGTTCATAGTCCACAGATGCATAGTTGGACAGTGTATTGCTCGACACGAAAAAAAGCAGTACTTTTGTAACAGATACTTAGTAATCATAAAACCATATTCATGAGTAACCAACGCTATATGTTGAGAGGTGTTAGTGCATCTAAAGAGGATGTACACAACGCAATTAAAAACATCGACAAAGGACTATATCCAAATGCATTTTGTAAAATCATCCCCGATATCTTAGGTGGTGACCCCGACTATTGTAATATTATGCACGCTGATGGTGCTGGCACTAAATCGTCACTAGCCTATGCCTACTGGAAAGAAACAGGTGATATTAGCGTGTGGAAAGGCATTGCGCAAGATGCACTTATCATGAATATTGATGACCTACTCTGCGTTGGAGCGGTTGACAATATCCTTGTTTCATCTACTATAGGCCGTAATAAGTTACTTATTCCAGGAGAAGTAATATCAGCTATTATCAACGGTACCGATGAGTTACTTGCTGAACTCCGTAAAATGGGTGTTGGAGCTTACCCTACAGGTGGTGAAACAGCTGATGTGGGCGACCTTGTTCGCACCATTATTGTAGATAGCACAGTGACTTGCCGAATGAAACGTAGTGATGTTATCGACAATGCTAACATCAAAGCTGGAGATGTGATTGTGGGCTTGGCTTCTTTTGGTCAGGCTACTTATGAAAAAGAATATAACGGTGGAATGGGAAGTAACGGATTAACCTCAGCAAGGCATGATGTTTTTTCACGCTATTTGGCCGAGACATTCCCCGAAACTTACGACAGTGCAGTTCCTGCTGATTTGATTTACTCTGGAGGTTTACTTCTTACAGACTCCGTAGAAGGTTCTCCTATCAATGCTGGCAAACTCGTATTGTCACCTACTCGTACTTATGCACCCGTTATCAAGAAAATTCTTGATAAACTCCGTGCGCAAATAAACGGAATGATTCACTGTTCAGGCGGTGCTCAAACTAAAATATTACACTTTCTACCTGAAGGTTTACGTGTGGTTAAAGACAATATGTTTGCTGTACCACCCCTATTTAAAACTATTCAAGAAGAGAGTCAAACAGACTGGGCAGAAATGTACAAAGTATTCAATATGGGACACCGTATGGAGCTTTACGTTTCACCTGAAATCGCTCAAGAAATTATCAGTATTTCTAAATCGTTCAACATCGATGCACAAATTGTGGGACGAGTTGAGCAAAAAACAGATTCAAATGCTACGCTCACGATAAAAAGTGAATATGGTGAATTCAATTATTAATTTATGGCAGATAACAGTATTTTAAATAAACTAGACGATTTAGTATCACGTTTCGAGGAGGTATCTACACTTATTACAGACCCTTCGGTAATTGCTGATCAAACGCGTTATATCAAGCTTACCAAAGAATATAAAGAGCTTAGCGACCTAATGAATGCCCGCAAAGAATATATTGCGGCTATTGACGGGGTTAAAGAAGCTAAAGAAATCATATCGCACGAGTCGGACCCCGAAATGAAGGAGATGGCTAGAGAAGAACTAGAGGCATGTGAAAAGCGCATTCCAGAGCTAGAAGAAGAGATTAAAGTGCTGCTAATCCCTAAAGATCCGCAAGACGACAGAAATGCAATTATGGAAATTAGAGCAGGTACTGGAGGTGATGAAGCTGCACTTTTTGCAGGTGACTTATATCGTATGTACACCAAGTATTGTGAAGACAAGGGTTGGAAAGTTGAGGTAAGCAACTTCAATGAAGGTACTGCTGGCGGATTTAAAGAGGTTGTATTTTCTATTAGTGGAGACAACGTTTTCGGCATATTGAAGTACGAATCGGGAGTTCACCGTGTACAACGCGTACCCGAGACCGAATCACAAGGTAGAGTACATACTTCGGCCATTACTGTTGCTGTCTTACCCGAAGCCCAAGAGGTAGATGTAGAGTTAAATCCTGCAGATATCGAGTTACAAACAGCTCGTTCGGGTGGTGCAGGTGGTCAGCATGTTAACAAGGTTGAGACTAAAGTCATGCTAACTCACAAACCAACAGGTATTGTTGTCATCTGTCAAGAAGGACGTTCGCAACACTCCAATAGAGAGACTGCGATGCAAATTCTTCGATCGAAACTCTACGAAATGGAGTACGAGAAAGTAAATAGAGAACGTTCAGAACACCGTAAATCACTCGTATCAACAGGTGACCGTTCGGCTAAAATCAGAACGTATAACTTCCCTCAAGGTAGAATTACGGATCACCGAATTAATTATACGATTTATAACCTTCAAGCTTTCATGGATGGTGATATTCAAGACTGTATTGATCATCTAATCGTAGCTGAAAATGCAGAACGAATGAAAGAGAACGAACTATAAAACACAACTAAACAATGACCAAGAAAGAACTATTTGAGCAGATCAAGAAAAAGGAGTCTTTCCTTTGTGTTGGTTTAGATACTGACATGGAGAAAATTCCTCCTCACCTACTCTACGAAGAAGATCCAATATTTGCATTCAATAAGGAAATTATTGATGCTACGGCTGATCTTTGTGTAGCTTATAAACCAAACACTGCTTTTTATGAGTCACAAGGTATTCAAGGTTGGACAGCACTGATTAAGACCGTAAATTATATAAGGACGCATTACCCTGAGCAATTCATTATTGCTGATGCCAAACGTGGTGATATTGGGAATACCTCAGCAATGTATGCAAAGACTTTTTTTGAGAATATTGAGTTTGATGCAGTTACTGTTGCCCCCTACATGGGAGAAGATAGTGTTACTCCCTTTCTAGGTTACCCTAGCAAATGGGTAATCTTACTAGCACTTACAAGCAACAAGGGATCACAAGACTTTCAACTCATGAAAGATGAAACTGGTCTTAACCTATTCGAAAAAGTACTTCAAGACTCACAAACTTGGGGTAACAATGAGAACATGATATATGTTGTAGGAGCTACCCAAGGTAAGTCATTTGAAACTATTCGTAAGCATGCACCGAACCACTTCCTACTTGTTCCTGGAGTCGGAGCACAAGGAGGATCACTACAAGAAGTTTGTAAATATGGTATGACCTCTGAATGTGGATTACTTGTTAATTCGTCAAGAGGTATTATTTACGCCGACAACACCATTGATTTTGCTGAAGGAGCACGTAAAGCTGCTCAAAACTTGCAAGTTCAAATGGCGATCGAATTAGAAAATAGACTATAGTGGTATGCAAAATAGCAAACTGATTAATGACCCAGTATTTGGATTTATCAATATACCCGAAGGCATACTTTACAATATTGTGAAGCATCCATTCATGCAGAGATTAAGCCGAATTAAACAACTGGGGCTTTCTTCAGTAGTCTATCCTGGAGCTCAACACACACGCTTTCAACATTCACTTGGAGCATTTTATTTAATGACCGAAGCAATTGAACAACTCAAACGCAAAGGTCATTTTATATTTGATTCCGAGGCTGAAGGTGCTAAGGCTGCTATTCTACTACACGATATCGGGCACGGCCCATTTTCTCATGTTCTAGAGCACACAATAGTTGAAGGCATCTCTCACGAAGCAATTTCACTAGCTCTAATGAAGAAAATGAATCAAGAGATGGATGGCGGTCTCAGCTTAGCCATTCAGATATTCAAAGATGAGTATGCGAGCAAGTACCTTCACCAGTTAGTGAGTGGTCAACTCGATATGGACCGACTAGATTACCTCAGACGCGATAGCTTCTTTACGGGAGTACCCGAAGGAAGTATAGGATCAGCACGTATTATCAAGATGCTAAACTTGAAGGACGACCGTTTGGTAGTAGACGAAAAAGGGATATACTCCATCGAAAACTTTCTTGTGGCACGCCGCTTGATGTATTGGCAAGTTTATTTACATAAGACGAGCATTGCCTACGAAAATATGCTTATCAAGACTCTTCTTAGAGCAAAAGAATTGGCACTTAAAGGTAAAGAGATATTCGCACCTCCTTCATTAGCCTACTTCTTGAGAAACAAGATAGACAGAGCTGAGTTTTTTAGTACAGATGAAGGTCTGTCCAATTTTATCAATATAGACGATAATGACATATGGTCTTCATTGAAAGTATGGTGCAAGCATCCTGACAAGATATTATCACTACTGAGTAAAGGAATGGTAAACAGGCAGCTTTTCAAGATAGAAGTGGCCGATAAACCAATCGACACTGAACACGTAAAGAAACAAAAAATAAGGATTAGTCAACATTTTAAACTAGATGAACATGAAGCCTCCTATTTCATTAATAGTGGTATTATCGAGAACAAGATGTATGATCCTTATGACAACAGCATTGACCTTTTATATAAAGATGGGAGTATAAAAAGCATCACCGAATCCTCTGATTTATTGAAGACTACGACTCTATCTCAGAAGGCACAAAAGTATTATTTGACATACTACAGAATCGGTGACGAAGTATAAATATCGCATAAAAAGCAAGGTTATAACAAAAAAATATCCGTTATTTGCGATACGTATTGTAGCATAGGCCCAATGCGACTATTATTTAGAATATTAAAATATGGAATTTTCAGCAAAGCAAATTGCGTCATACATACAAGGTGAAATTGTTGGTGACGAGAATGCAACTGTACATACATTTGCTAAAATTGAAGAGGGAGTTAAAGGAGCTATTTCCTTTCTCTCGAACCCCAAATATACACACTATATTTACGATACAGAATCTACTATAGTTCTAGTGAACAAAGATTTTGAACCCGAAAAGCCCATTTCAGCTACTTTAATAAAAGTGGACAATGCTTATGATAGCCTTGCGAAACTTTTAATGCTCTATGAGGCTAGCAAACCTAAAAAAACTGGGATTAGCACTTTAGCATCTATTGCAGAAACAGCACAGATAGGAGAAAATGTATACATTGCCCCCTACGCAGTGATTGGTGATCGTGCAGTGATAGCAGATGATGTGGCTATTTACCCAAATACGTATATTGGAGACAGCGTTAAGATTGGAAAGAATACTATTGTATACGCTAATGTTAGCGTCTACCACGATTGTATGATTGGAGCAGGCTGTGTTGTTCATTCTGGAGCAGTAATTGGTGCAGATGGCTTTGGCTTCGCACCTACTGCAGAAGGCTACGAAAAGATACCTCAAATAGGAACAGTCATCATTGAAGATAATGTTGAAGTTGGTGCAAATACTTGTATCGACCGAGCAACAATGGGGGCGACAATTATCCGCAAAGGTGTTAAATTGGATAACTTAATTCAAATCGCACATAACGACGAAGTAGGCTCACATACGGTTATAGCTGCACAAGCAGGAGTAGCAGGCTCTACAAAAATCGGTCAATGGTGCATGATTGGCGGTCAAGTAGGACTAGCTGGGCATGCCAAAATTGGCGACAAAGTCGGCATAGCCGCACAAGCAGGAGTACCTGGAAGCGTAAAAGCAGGAAGCCAAATTATGGGTTCACCAGCATTTGATGCACGCCAATACTTCAAATCTGCAGCATTATACAAAAAACTTCCGGATATTTACACGGAGTTGAATGCGCTACGCAGAGAGTTTAATGAACTTAAGAGTAAACTAAAATAAAGACCAATGTTAAAACAAAAAACGCTTAAGGAAAGCTTTTCACTGAGTGGGAAAGGTCTGCATACCGGCTTAAATTTAACTGTTACTTTTAATCCAGCACCCGATAATCACGGATACAAAATTCAACGAGTAGATTTAAAAGATCAACCCATAATTGATGCTGTAGCTGATAATGTAATCGAAACAACTCGTGGAACTGTTCTTGCTAAAGGAGACATTAAGGTAAGCACTGTAGAACATGGAATGGCTGCTTTATATGCACTCGGCATTGACAACTGTTTAATCCAAGTTAACGGGCCCGAGTTCCCTATACTTGATGGTAGTTCCATTTTTTACGTTCAAGAAATTGAGAAAGTCGGAACTGTCGATCAAAGTGCCGTTAAAGACTTTTATATAATTAAATCTAAGATAGAATTTACAGACGAAAAAACAGGATCATCAATTATTGTACTTCCTGATGATGAGTTTAGCTTAAACGTGCTGATATCTTATGATTCCGAAATACTACCCAACCAATACGCGACATTAGAACACATGTCTGACTTCGCAACTGAAATTGCACCATGTAGAACATTTGTGTTTGTTAGAGAGATAGCTCCATTATTGCAGGCAGGCCTAATCAAAGGTGGTGACCTGGATAATGCTATAGTGATTTACGAGAAAGAGATGACTCAAGAGAACTTCAACACACTTGCTGATGTTATGGGAGTTCCCCATCAAAATGCAAGCAAATTGGGTTACTTAAACCACAAACCATTGGTATGGCCTAACGAATGTGCTCGCCACAAACTTTTAGACGTTATTGGTGATTTAGCATTAATTGGTAAACCCATTAAAGGAAGAATCATTGCGACTCGACCTGGACACACAGTAAACAATAAGTTTGCTCGTAAAATGCGTAAGGAAATACGTTTGAACGAAGTTCAAGCTCCTCTATATAACCCGGAGAAAGAACCAATTATGGATGTTAATCGCATCCGCGAGTTACTTCCCCATCGCTACCCTTTCCAATTGGTAGATAAGATTATCGAAATTGGAGCAAATTATATTGTTGGAGTAAAAAACATAACTTCAAACGAACCTTTCTTCCAAGGACATTTCCCTGAAGAACCTGTTATGCCAGGTGTTCTTCTTGTTGAGTCAATGGCTCAGGTGGGAGGACTACTTGTGCTTAACTCCCTTGATGATACTGCCGAATACTCAACTTATTTCATGAAAATTGATAAAGTTAAGTTTCGCCAAAAAGTGACTCCTGGAGATACACTTGTATTTAAAGTCGAAATGATAAGTCCAATAAGAAGAGGTATTGCCACCATGAAAGGCTATGCTTTTGTTGGAGAGAAGATTGTATGTGAGGCCGAATTCATGGCTCAAGTAGTTAAGAATAAATAATATCTATAAATGATAAGTCCACTAGCTCATATTCACCCTGAGGCAAAACTAGGCAATAATGTTGAAGTTGCCCCATTTGTTTACATCGATAAAGATGTAGTTATCGGAGATAATACTAAAATCATGCCTAATGCCACAATTCTTAGTGGGTCAAGAATAGGTAAGAACAATACTATTTTTCCGGGAGCCGTTATTGGTGCAATCCCTCAAGATTTAAAGTTTGCTGGAGAAGTCACTACTGCTGAAGTCGGTGATAATAACATCATCAGAGAGAACGTCACTATCAATAGAGGCACTGCTGCAAAAAATAAAACAGTAGTTGGAAACAATAACCTTCTTATGGAAGGAGTTCATGTTGCTCACGATGCTATAGTTGGTAACGGTTGTATAATCGGAAACTCAACAAAACTAGCTGGCGAAATTATCATCGACGATTTTGCTATTATTAGTGCTTCAGTACTGATGCATCAGTTTTGTCGAGTAGGAGGTTTTGTTATGATACAAGGAGGATGCAGATTCAGTCAAGATATCCCACCTTACATCATTGCAGGACGCGAACCAATTATTTTTGCTGGAGTTAACATCATTGGACTACGTCGAAGAGGCTATTCAAGTGAAACTATTCAGAATATCCAAAACACCTATCGTATAATTTACCAAAGTGGTCTAAACAGAACAGATGCTTTAACTCGAGTAGAAGCAGAAATCCCCATGAGTGACGAAATAAAATATATTGTAGACTTTATCAGAACTTCTGAAAGAGGAATTATTAAAGGTGCATAATATCTATATCGCATAAGAAACAATTAAGAGCTTAGGTCACACTAAGCTCTTTTTTTAACTTGGTATTATGGTCTTGATTGCATTTTTACTATTTTTACACCATATATTAATACGAATACTAAAATGGTCTATAGATTCACACTAATTTCCGATGAGGTAGCGCAATATAAAAGAGAAATACAAATTGACCCAGACGCTACATTCCTTGAGCTGTATCAAGCAATATATAAATCGAACCAATACAGTGAGACTGATATGGCTTCATTTTATACTTGCGATGAAGACTGGGAACAAAAAAAAGAAATTTCACTTCAAGAAAATGAAGATAATTTTGAGGATGATATTTGGGTGATGGCAGACACTGCTATCAGCGAATTAATTGAAGATGAACACCAACGAATGGTCCTTCAGTTCAACCCACCTCACGAACGATATTTCTTCATAGAACTTACTGAAATCATCATCGGTGAGAATATTAATAAGGCTAAAGTCACAAAGAAAGAGGGTGAAGCTCCGGTACAATTTTTTGAAGAGGCTAAAGAAGAAGTAAAACCCACAAAGAAACTGGATGTCGATGAAACCTTTTATGGCGATCAAGACTTTGATTCACTCGAAATCGAAGGATTCGAAAACTTAGAAGATATTTAAATCCGAACAGCGTAAAAAGATAAATGAACCAACAGCATAATTTAATAGTCCTTGTGGGACCAACAGGTGTAGGAAAAACGGAACTTAGTTTAGCAATTGCCGAGCACCTTTCCACGGAGATTATATCTGCCGATTCAAGACAACTTTATAGACAACTTAAGATAGGCACAGCCGCCCCTACTGCTGAGCAATTAGCAAGAGTAAAACACCACTTGGTTGGAGTACTTGAACTAACCGACTATTATAGTGCTGCTAAATATGAGACCGAAGTAGTTTCGTTACTCGAAAGCCTTTTTCAAAAGAACAATACCTACCTACTCACAGGTGGATCAATGATGTATGTGGATGCTCTTTGTAAGGGAATCGACGACATACCAACAGTTGATAAACTGACACGCGAAATCCTAGTCAAACGTCACGAAGAAGAAGGGCTTGACCAACTCGTTGGGGAACTTAAGCTTTTGGACCCCACCTACTACGATCGTGTTGACCTCAAAAATCACAAACGTGTTTTGCATGCTTTGGAAATCTGCTATATGACAGGGAAACCTTACAGCTCATTTCTAACTCAAGAACACAAACAAAGACCCTTTAACATCATTAAAGTTGGACTGGAACGTGACAGACAAGAGCTGTACGACCGAATCAACCTTCGAGTTCACCAAATGCTTGAAGATGGCTTGGTAGAAGAGGTAAAACAAGTAATTGAGTACAAAGACCTCAACTCACTAAATACCGTGGGGTACAAAGAAATCATACAATTCTTGGAGGGTAATTGGAGCCTTGAGTTTGCAATACAAAAGATTCAACAAAACAGCCGAAATTACGCTAAAAAGCAGCTAACTTGGTTTAAAAGAGATCCAGATATTAAGTGGTTTCACCCCGGCCAAGATGCTGCTATACTCGAGTACATCGATAGTCAGCTAAAAATCAAACAAAACATAGATTAGCCAAAACATAAGCTCCTTTGATTTCGTTAAACTTTATGTCAAAGATAATTTGGACGAATAATCGTCATTTGACTTCTAAGTTCTTATTTTTGTATAAACTATAAACGAAATTATAATGAAAGCTATTTTTTTAGATATTGACGGAACTTTGGTTAGTTTCAAAACACATAAGATTGCTGAATCAACGATTAAAGCAGTTCAGATGGCCAAAGCTAAAGGTCATAAGGTGTTTATAGCAACTGGACGTCCAAAAGCAATTATCAATAATATAAGTGCAATAGAAGCCTATATTGATGGATTTGTAACCATGAATGGTGGCTACTGCTATGTAGGTACACAAATCTTACATAAGAGTGTTATCCCCGAAAGTGACGTAAAGAACATCGCAGCATATTGCAAGAAGAACAATAAAGCTACAATTTTCGTAAACGAACATACCATTGGTGTTTGTGCACCCAACGACCTAGTCAAAAGTATTTTTTACGACCACTTAAACGTACCTCAAATACCAGAGATCGGTTTTGATGAAGCGACGCATAAAGAGGTGTTCCAAATCACACCATTTATTACTACCCAAGAAGAAGATGCCATCCGTGATCTAATTCCTAGCTGCCAACCCGAACGTTGGAATCCTGAGTTTGTTGACATTGTCAGAAAAGGAAACACAAAAGAGTCTGGTATTAAGGTAATCCAAGATCATTTTAATATTAAGCAAGAAGACACCATTGCTATAGGTGATGGCGGTAACGACGTTTCAATGTTGGGTTATGCAGGAATCGGCATTGCTATGGGTAATGCAACAGACGAGGTTAAAGCCCATGCCGACTACGTAACAACTTCGGTTGATGAAGATGGTATTTATAATGCTCTAAAACATTTTAATCTTATATAATCAGCATTGACAATCAAGATTGATCAAAGAAATCGAGAATTTCAGCATGCATTAAATCTCATAGAGAACACAAGTCAGTCGATATTTCTGACGGGCAAAGCTGGAACAGGTAAGTCTACCTTCCTAAAATATATCTGTGAGAATACAAAGAAAAAGTATGTCGTATTAGCTCCTACAGGGATTGCAGCAATCAATGTGGGAGGTAGTACGCTACATAGTTTTTTCAAACTTCCTTTCCATCCACTACTCCCGGGAGATGCAAATCTAAGCACCCACAAAAAGCAGATTTATAAGTTCTTTAAATACAATTCGGAGCAAAAGAAGATACTTCAAGAGGTAGATTTAATCATTATTGATGAGATTTCCATGGTCCGTGCAGACACCATCGATGCGATAGATGCGATTCTTAGAGCCTACTCTAAAAATCCACGTAGCGCTTTTGGCGGTAAACAGATTTTACTCGTTGGAGATATTTTTCAGTTGGAGCCCGTTGTCGACAGCGATATGCGCAATATTATAAACAAAACCTATCCTACTCCTTTCTTCTTCTCGGCACATGCCTTTCGAGAAATGAAATTGGTTTCCATAGAGCTTCAAAAAGTTTATAGACAAAGCGACCCAGTATTCGTTAATGTGCTCAATAATATCCGAATGGCTCAAGCCGGGGCAGCCGATCTTCAGTTGCTAAATACACGATTGAACATTCAGACCAGTGAAATCAGCGAACTCTTCATCACACTTGCCACGCGTAGAGACCGAGTCGATTATATCAATGACAGTCGACTCAAGGCGCTTGAGGGTGATATAATAACCCTTTATGGAGAAATATCAGGTGAATTTCCAAACCAAAGCTTACCCACTTCACTTGAACTAGACATCAAGATTGGAGCTCAAATTATCTTTATCAAGAATGATCAAGACAAACGCTGGGTCAACGGTACGATTGGAGTAATTAGTGGTATAAACGAAGACAAAGGCCTACTCTACATTGTCACAGACAAGGGAGAAGAAGTCGATGTAAAGCCCGAAACCTGGGATAACATTAAGTATAAGTATAACGAGACAAAAAAAGAAATTGAAAGCGAAGTCTTAGGACATTTCATGCAATTCCCTATCAAACTAGCTTGGGCGATTACAATTCACAAAAGTCAAGGGCTAACCTTTGACAACGTTGTAATCGACTTTACTGGTGGTGTTTTTGCTGGTGGTCAAGCCTATGTCGCATTAAGTAGATGCACCTCACTGAGTGGTATTATTCTGACTAGTGCAATTACACCTACCCATATTTTTGTACATCCTGAGATCGTACGATTTGCCCGAGATTTCAATAATCAACAAGCGATCCAAACTGCACTCAAAGAAGGACAAGCCGACGAAGCCTATCAGCAAGCTTTAAAACATTTTGATAAAGGAGACTTTAAGTCTTTTCTTGGTTCATTCTTCAAGGCAATACGTTCAAGATATGATATAGAGAAACCCTTAGTTCAACGATTTATCAGACATAAACTAGGCATTATAAACAAGCTAAAGCTTGAGAATAAAGAACTAAAAGAACAGCTACAACAACAAAAAGATAACCTTAAGAAATATGCAAAAGAGTACTATCTTATGGGAAATTCCTGTATTACTGAAGCTAAAGACAAAAATGCAGCTTTAGCAAATTACAAAAAAGCAGTAGAGTTGAACCCAAACTATACTGATGCATGGGTAAGAATTGGAGTAACACTCTATGATTTAAACAAATACGACGAGGCAAGCTCAGCACTCAATAGGGCTGTTAGTCTAAGCCCGTTTGAATTCAAATGTGTCTATAACCGTGGTAAACTTCGTCTAGCTATACACGAAAACGAAGGAGCTGTTGCTGACTTAGATAAAGCAACGACTATCAAACCTGAGCACCCCAAAGCTCACGAGCTATTTGGTGATGCATTATTCAGAGTTGGTAAGGAGAATGAGGCAGAATTGCAATGGCGCATAGCCAAAGAACTTAAAAATAAAATAAATTAACATAACAAGATATGAAAAAAGTACTAAAGATTGTAGGTGTAATTATTGCCCTACTGCTGGTTATCATGATTTCGATACCACTTTTATTCGGTGGTAAAATTGAGAGCATAGCCAAGCAAGAAGCCAATAAAATGCTTAATGGAGAGTTCGACTTTTCATCACTCGACATCAGCTTATTTAAGAACTTCCCAAAAGCCTCACTTACGGTGAATAATTTTTGGGTTAAAGGAGTCGATGATTTTAGCAACGATACCATTGTCAAAGCAAAAGAATTAACTGCCACAATCGATATATTCTCTCTTTTTGGAGACAGTTATGAGATTGACAGAGTGATTTTAAAAGAGGCTACTCTAAAAGCTGTTATTGCAGAAAATGACAAAGTAAATTGGGACATACTCAAAGAGTCGGAGGTAACTACCGAAACTTCTGTGGCGACCGAAGAAGGTGGTGACTTTGCACTAAAGCTAAACCAGCTGACACTTGATGACCTAACTATTCTCTTTGACAACCGTAAAGACAAAGAGTTGATGTCGATTAATCACCTACAACTTAATCTTAAAGGTGATCTATCGAGCGAACACACGACACTCAACATTACAGCCGAATCTCCTGCGATCAGTTACAACGTCAACGGCTTGGCTCTGGTCAACAATATTTCGGTTAAGACTAAAATCAACCTTGATGCTGACTTGAAGAATAACAAGTTTACACTTAATCAAAATGAGATTCAGCTCAATGCCATTAAATCAAGCTTAGACGGCTGGGTAGCACTAAAAGAAGATGATGCTATAGATATGGATTTGAGTATCAATACAGATAAAATTGATTTCAAACAAATTCTATCGCTAATCCCTGCACTATATACTAACGACTTCAAAGGACTTAAGACTGAAGGGCAAGCTACTCTTAATGCCTATGCAAAGGGCACTTTTAAGGGCGATAACCTACCTGCCTTCAACGTGAAGTTAGACATTAAAGATGCCTCATTCAGATATCCATCTTTACCAACAGGTGTAGAGCAAATCAATGTATTTGCAGAGGTTAACAATCCTGGAGGTACTGCAGATGCAACAAAGATAATTATCAACCCACTGGCTTTATCAATTGCAGGAAATCCATTTAAAGTCACCGCAGAGGTAGTTCACCCAATTAGTGATCCTGTCTTCAAGATGACTGCAAACGGGATCTTAGATCTTGGTAAGATAAAGGATGTATATCCCCTAGAAGACATGGAGCTTAATGGAACTATCAATGCAAACCTATCGGTAGCAGGTAAATCTTCGGATATTGAGAAAGAATTCTACGAAAAGATTAATGCTTCTGGGACTGTTAAGTTAACCGACATGGTTGTAAACACGAGCAGCCTCAAAAATCTAAAAATCAACCAATCACTACTTACATTTACACCAGCCTATCTAAAGCTGAGCGAAACTAAAGTTGAGTTTGGCAAAAACGACCTTACCGTAGATAGCCAACTTCAAAATTACATTGGCTATTTCTTACATGGTAGCACCATCAAAGGTTCGCTCAATGTATCTTCGAACTACTTAAATCTAGATGATTTTGGCATGACTCAAGAGGATACAGCAACAGTAGAAGAAACAGATAGCGTAACTACAGCCATTGAGATACCTAAGAACATTGACTTCAACATGAATGCTAATTTTAAAGAAGTCGTACTAGCCAAAATGAAGTTTGAGAACATCAATGGCCGCATTGCTCTTAAAAATGGTAAGGCTGACATGACAAACCTATCAATGAATACAATGGGAGGTGAAATCGTTATGAATGGTTTCTACTCTACACAACAGCCTAAACACAGTTTACTTAACGCAAACCTAATCATGAACAACTTAGTCTTTGCGCAAGTATATCGTGATCTGGACATGGTACAATCATTGGCCCCAATCTTCAACTCACTCGAAGGCACGTTCTCAGGAGCTATGCAGATCAAGACAGAGCTCAACGAAAGCCTTGAACCTGTATATCCAAGTCTACAAGCTGCTGGTAACCTTAAGACTAAGAACATTAGTCTTGAAAATGTTAAGGCTCTTCAAGGCCTAGCTAAAGCTGTTAAAAAAGAGGATTTGGTAAACAAACCACTCAAGGACTTAGAACTTAACTTTACAATTAAAGACGGACGTCTAGAAACTAAACCTTTCGAATTCAACTTGGGGGATTACCTGATGACACTTTCGGGTACAACTGGTCTTGATCAAACAATTGACTACTCGGGTAAACTTAAGCTTCCTAATTCTGTAGCTAAAATAGATGGCTTAAATACAGTTGGCATCTTGATTGGTGGAACATTTAACGCCCCAACCTTTAAGCTTGATACCAAAAGCATGATAGAGAGTGGTGGTAAAGCTCTTGAAAGTGCTGCAAAAGATTTTATTAGCAAAGAGCTATTAAAGAATAAAAAAGATACCACAGCCACTGGCGATAAGGAGAGCGAGAGGGATTTTAAAGAAGATGTAAAAGAAGAGGTTGGAAATAAAATTAAAGATCTTTTTAAGAAGAAAAAGAACAAGTAGTTTTATTATATTGTTATCTTTCAAGAAAGCTACTACTCATCATGAGTAGAGCAATGTTACACTAAAAATATTGAGAGTATGTTATTAAAAATGTATGATTCGAATAATGATCCTCAAAAAATCCAAGAAGTGATTAACGTTCTAAACGACGGAGGAATTATCATATATCCAACAGACACGATGTATGCAATTGGTTGTCATGGACTCAAAGAAAGAGCTATTGAGAAAATTTGTTCAATAAAAGGAATCGATCCTCGAAAGAACAACCTCTCTCTTATCTGCTACGATTTGAGTACGATTAGTGAATATGCCAAAATGAGTAACGTGGTTTTTAAGATAATGAAAGCTAACTTACCAGGACCATTTACTTTTATACTTAGTGGTACAAACAAACTACCCAAGATTTTTAGAAATCGTAAAGAGGTGGGGGTACGTATGCCTGACAATAATATCATTAATGATATTGCGAAACAACTTGACTTCCCTATTATGACTACAACTGTTCCTATAGGTGAAGGAGAAGATACTGAATATGCTACAAACCCCGAACTAATCTACGAAAAGTTTGGACATCTTGTAGATATCGTAATCGATGGTGGAGTTGGTGACTATAGCCCTTCAACTATTGTTGATTGCACTGGCGAATACGTTGACATTGTACGTCAAGGTAAAGGTGAATTGGTTATCTAACTAAAAGTAATAATAAACTTAATAAGAATCGGGCATCCCATAAAATATGGGATGCCCGATTTATTTTTTCTATTCAGACTGCTGTCTAATTTAATGTTTTTTCATTTTTAAACAGTTCTATTTTTGGGGAAGCTTACAAACTAGTTGATCTAGATACCAATACTGTGCCTTTTAACCCTTATTTCCTACCAACTTTTTTTCTAAAGTTTGTGATATCTATACAGATTTTTAAAATATTAGCTGATATGATGTTGATATTTCTAGATGAATAAATTAAATATTATGCACTGACACAGTGCAATTTCAAGAATATTAATAAAAAGAGTAGCAACTCCACTACCCCAACAAAAAATTCGGCTTGCATCATTATAGACACAAGCCGAATTCTTAAATACTATTTCTAGTATAATATCTTATTTCTTCAATAGAGATTGAGGATCAAGGTTATCACCTTCGATATCTTTGAAGTAACGGTAAGTACCTACTTTGATCTCTGCAGTAGCAGCATCATCACAGATTACTAGACCTTTTTGGTGCATTTGTAGCGCAGTAATAGTCCACATATGGTTTACACAGCCTTCAACAGCATGCCATAAAGCACGAGCTTTGCTAGCACCGTTAACAAGAATCATAACTTCTTTTGCGTCCATAATAGTACCCACACCAACTGTTAGTGATGTTTTAGGAACCTTATTTACGTCGTTGTCGAAGAAACGAGAGTTAGCAATGATTGTATCTGCTGTAAGTGTTTTAAGACGAGTACGAGATGTTAGTGAAGATCCTGGCTCATTGAATGCAATGTGACCATCCGAACCTACACCACCCATAAACAAGTCAACACCACCATAAGATGCGATTTTATCTTCATAGCGAGTACACTCACCCTCTAGGTCTTCTACATTACCATTAAGGAAGTTCGTGTTTTCTGCTTTGATGTCGATGTGACTAAAGAAGTTATTCCACATAAATGTGTAATAGCTCTCTGGATGATCTTGAGACATACCTACATACTCATCCATATTAAATGTAACTACATTTTCAAAGGATACAAGACCTTTTTTGTTTAGTTCAATCAGGTTTTTATACATACCAAGTGGTGTTGAACCAGTTGGGCAGCCTAAAACGAAAGGTTTATCAGCTGTTGGTTTTGCTTGATTGATTTTTGCAGCCACATAATGAGCAGCCCAAAGAGAAACCGAATTGTAATCTGGTTGAATAATTAATCTCATGTCTATAGTTTATATATTAATAAAGTAAATAGGGTTGTAATGTTTACTTACTATCTTTTTTAAGTCGATCGGCCATGCTTTTGGCTAAATGCGAGCATTGGTCATAGTTGATTGGCTTCATGGCATGTTTCATCTCGATGGGATCAGCGACAAGTTCAAACTTACTTTTAGTCACAAAGTCACCCATGCGTTTAACAGCAGCACTTGCCCAACTAAATGAGCCAAAGTAGCCTAAGTATCTATTTTTGATATCACGAAGCAAAATATCAGATAAAAGAGCCTCAACACGAGGGTAAACCTGACCATTATAAGTCGGACTTCCTACGATTAGGCCTTTATAACGAAATACATCCGCGATAATATAAGATGCGTCAGATTTGTTAGCATTATGCAAAACTATATCTTTTATGCCTTGCTCAGAAAGCTCTAATGCAATCTCCTCAGCCATAGCCTCGGTATTACCATACATCGTACCGTAAATAATCACAACACCTTCTTTGGCATTATAAAGACTCAAGTCGTTGTAGATACTAACCACTTTATCGATATTCTCTTTCTGTGTCCAAACTGGACCGTGAGTAGAACAAATATTCGACAGCTTAACATCTGCGAGTTTAGTCAAAGCTCTTTGTACAGGAGAACCATACTTTCCTACAATATTTGAGTAGTAACGTACCATTTCATCCCAATAGATTGACACATTGATTTTTGAGTCGATAAATCCACCATTGAGTGCACCAAATGTACCAAAAGCATCTCCAGAGAAAATAGTTTCTGTAGTCTCCTCGTAAGTCATCATGGTTTCGGGCCAATGTACCATAGGGGTCATATAGAATCGAAGATGGTGTTTACCTAGTTTTAAAAAATCGCCATCTCCTACAAGGTACTGCTCTCCAGTAACACCATAGAATCCTTCGACCATACCAAAGGTTTGTTTGTTTCCCACAATAATAATATTGGGATATTGCTCTTTAATCAAGCGGATAGAACCTGAGTGATCGGGCTCCATATGATTGATTATCAAATAATCGATAGGACGACTGCCAAGAATCTTTTTTATCTTTAGTATGTATTCTTCGAAATAGCAAATTTCAACAGTATCTATCAAAGCAACCATCTCATCTACAATCAAGTAAGAGTTATAAGACACTCCATAAGGCAGTGGCCATAATCCTTCGAATAGAGGTGACTTACGGTCGTTTACACCTACATAGTGTATATCTCCAGTAATCTTTGTTTTCTGTTCCATGTTTATATTAACTTCATTTTGATAACAAAAGTAACTTATTATTATTGATTTCTGAACAACTTACCCTGATAAGCACCCAATTCGGCCATTTTATTGACCAGCCTATTGGTAAACTCAAAGTTCTTCAAGCCCCAATCAGGAGTTATTATGAGCTCTTTTGGCGACTGCGATAAAAATCTTTCTACCACAATTTCAGGATTAAGATGTTGGATGTAGTCTATAACTAAATCCATGTAATTGTCGACATTGAATAAATGAAAATCTGTAGGACATTCAGCATATTCCTTTGCCATCTTCGTACCTTTTATAATTTGAAGTTGGTGCAATTTGATAGTCGATAAAGGCAATTGTGCAATTTGCATAGCTTGTTGAATTATCATCTCCTGATTTTCTCCAGGCAAGCCAAGTATAACATGTCCTCCCGTATGAATGCCACGAGCTACGGTGCGCTCAATCGCATCAACAGTTTGCTCATAGGTATGCCCTCTATTGATCCGTTCAAGCGTCGCATTGTTGGTTGACTCAATACCGTACTCGACCAATAAGAAGGTACGTTTATTGAGCTCTTCCAAATAATCAAGTAAGCTATCGGGCATACAGTCGGGACGAGTCCCTATTACAAGCCCTACCACATTGGGAGTATTCAAAGCTTCTTCGTACTTTTTCTTAAGTGAATCGAGCTCATCATAAGTGTTGGTATAAGCTTGGAAATAGGCTAAATATTTCATCTGGGGGTATTTTCGAGCGAAAAACACCTTACCCTCCTCGAGCTGCGTAAAGACACTTTTATCGGTCTTGCAATACGAAGGATTGAAAGTCTGATTATTGCAATAAGTACACCCTCCCTGTCCTTTCGTACCATCACGATTAGGACATGTAAAGCCCGCGTTTAGAGATATCTTTTGCACTTTCGTATCGGGGAAAAATCTCTTTAGAAAATCGGGGAAAGTTTTATAAGGGTATCTATTATTCATAATCTTACTTTATAGAATTGCAAAGATACATTATTTAGATTAAATCTACAGAAGAAGAATATTACTTTCTTTTACAGGCCAATAAAAGTACCTAGTTGTTTTTTATTTCGACCTACTGGTTTAGACCAAACGACTTACTCATTGGCTTCTTCCTGCCTAGTCCTAAGATAATCTTACACAAGTCTTCGTATCTACTTGTCTATTTTTCCTACATTTGTAGTTCTACTTATTTAATCTAACTATCTGTAATAAGTGATTATGAAAAAGATTACATTCACATTCTGTTTTATCTTGCTTGCCCTTACAACAGGTATGGCGCAAGGATATCAAAACCTAGCATTAAAAGATGTCGTTGACGGAAGTTTCACTCCCGAAAACATCCATGGAGTTGTTCCTATGAACGACGGGCTACATTATACTCAGATGAACCCCGAGGGAACAAAAATTATCAAGTACTCATTTAAAACTGGTAAGGCAGTATCTACTGTTTTTGATGTTAGCACCGCTAGAGAATCAAAGATAAAGTCTTTCAGTAGCTATACTTACTCACCCGAAGAGAGTAAAATATTAATCGCAACCGAGCGTACACCCATTTATAGACACTCATATACAGCGGTACACTACATTTTTCATGTAGAACGTAATGTTTTGGAACCACTATCGGAGGGAGGTCCACAACAAGCACCAGTTTTTTCACCCGACGGATACATGATTGCTTTTGTACGCAACTATAATATTTATCTTGTTAAACTACTCTATGGCAACAGCGAATCACAAGTAACATCAGACGGCAAATTCAATAAAATACTCAACGGTATCCCTGACTGGGTTTACGAAGAAGAGTTTGGATTTAATCGTGCTCTTGAGTTTAGTGCCGACAGCAAAATGCTTGCTTATATCAAGTTCGACGAGTCGAAAGTTAAATCTTATTCTTTTCCTATTTTTGCCGGCGAAGCTCCACGCACTAACGATTACGAGCTATATCCAGGTCAGTACACCTATAAATACCCCAAAGCTGGTGAGGTCAATTCTAATGTAGCAGTTTACTCCTTTGACATCAAATCAGCAGTAACTCGCAAACTTGAAGTACCATTAAATGCCGAAGATTATATCCCGCGCATCCGTTTTACCAAAGACCCCACTAAATTGGCTGTATTTACACTCAACAGGCACCAAAATCGCCTTGATCTCTACTTTGTTAATCCGCGTTCAACAGTAGCTAAACTAGCACTACGTGACGAAAGTGAGTTTTACATCGAAGAGAGTGTGCTAGATAATGTACATTTTTACGATAACAACTTCAGTTTCTTAAGCGAGAAAAGTGGTTTTCGCCATCTCTATTGGTACAACATGAACGGTAACTTAGTTAAGCAAGTCACTACTGGAGATTATGAAGTGTCAAGCTTCTTAGGTTGGAGTGCAAAAGATAACACCTTCTACTATGAAAGCAATGAAGGCAACCCTACCGAAACAACTATCTATAAGATTGACGCAAAAAACAAGAAACATATATTGACCTCAAAGAAAGGGATCAATACAGCAGTATTTAGTGGTGATATGAGCTATTTCATGAATAAGTATAGTAGCTTTAAAGAGCCATTAGAAATCACACTCAAAGACAACAGAGGAACGACATTACATACACTAGTTGATAATGCTAAACTCAAAAAAGAGCTAGCTAACTACAACCTCCCTACCAAAGAGATGTTCAAGTTTACAACCGATAATGGGGATGAGCTCAACGGATGGATGATGAAACCAACCAACTTTGATCCCAACCACAAGTACCCCGTATTGATGTATCAATATAGCGGCCCTGGTAGCCAACAAGTCCTCAATAAATGGGGTATCAGTTGGGAAACCTATATGGCTACTCAGGGCTATATTGTAGCCTGTGTTGATGGCCGTGGAACTGGTGGACGTGGCGAAGCTTTCAAGAAAAGCACTTACCTCTACCTAGGTGTTAAAGAAGCTGATGACCAAGTAGAGGCTGCACAATACCTAGCCAAACAAAGTTATGTTGACCCCGATCGCATTGGGATTTGGGGATGGAGCTTTGGTGGATACACCACAATTATGAGTATGAGTCAAGGTACACCCATATTTAAAACAGGAATTGCTGTTGCACCTGTAACCGATTGGAAATATTACGACACCATTTATGGCGAACGTTTTATGCGCACTCCAAAAGAAAACTTCGAAGGTTATAAGGCAACTTCAGCTTTCACACGTGCACACAATCTAAACGGTAAGTTACTGATTGTCCACGGAATGAATGACGACAATGTTCATTATCAGAACACTGCCGAATATGCCGAATGCCTCGTTCAACTAGACAAACCATTTGATATGCATGTCTACACCAACCGCAACCATGGCATATACGGAGGTAACACTCGCTATCATCTTTACGCTAAACTTACTCAGTATCTAAAAGATTTTTTATAAATTAACCTACCAAGAGAGCACAGCTTTAATCTTATTTTAGTTGTGCTTTTTTGTTTAAATCAATACACAGATGAAAAAGCATATTCGAAAACCCGACTGGCTTAAAATTAATATTGGAACAAACGAGCGCTATACGCAAACCAAAAAGATAGTAGACACTCACCACCTCCACACCATTTGCACAAGTGGGCGATGTCCTAATTTGGGCGAGTGTTGGGGAAGAGGAACGGCAACCTTTATGATTGCTGGTACTATCTGCACGCGTAGCTGTAAGTTTTGCAATACCCAAACAGGTAGACCACTTCCTCTTGATGCTCAGGAACCAAGCAATGTAGCCAAATCAATCCAACTCATGGAGCTACAGCATGCTGTTGTTACCTCGGTAGATAGAGATGATTTACCTGACTTAGGTGCACAGCATTGGGTTGATACTATTTTGGAAATTAAACGAGTAAATCCTTCCACTACTATAGAGGTACTAATTCCTGATTTTCAAGGTCGACTCGAATTGGTTCAACAAATAATTGAAGCAAAACCCGACATCATTTCTCACAATATGGAGACCGTAAAACGAATCTCCCCTGAAGTCAGGAGCGCAGCCAATTATTCAACAAGCCTTAGCGTCATTGAACATATTGCGAAAAGCAATTCGACTGCTAAATCTGGGATAATGGTCGGGCTGGGTGAAACTCCTCAGGAAGTAGAAACTCTTATGGATGACCTAAGAGCTGTTAATTGTAAAATATTAACCATTGGTCAATATCTCCAACCTTCGCATAAACATCACCCCGTTTATGAATACGTTACACCCGATCAATTTACTGAATATAAGCAAGTTGGACTAAACAAAGGATTCGATCAGGTGGAGAGTGGCCCCTTAGTAAGGTCTTCATATCACGCCGAAAAGCATATCCTACGAAATTCAAAGTAGAACTATATTAGAAAGCGGTTGTTTTATAAGATAATTAGTTAAGACAATTTTAATGAGTAAGACAGGAAACATATCTTCATCTTTCGATATGTCGATAGGCTTTTTACCCATCTTGATTACGATGGTGTTATGCCTATTCATATCGCAAGATTTGGCCATTTACATTGGTACGGGTATTGGGGCATTGCTCTCTTTACACGCAGCAATCGTCAAGGGGGCTAAGATTCCAAAATTCATTCTATATATAAGCACCGCTATATTATTTTTATTTACGATTGCCTCAATGGTATATTGTGAATATTGCCCCTATGGTTACTTACCTCTGACCATCGAAATAAGTACGTTCATTATGATGGCTGTACTCTATCTACATAAGAACAGATTCATTCAGTTTTTCATGGACAAACAAGGATCATGCAGCAAGCATTTCTACGTACAAGGTGCAGAGTCGGCTGTGGTATCAGCTCGTCTATTTTTAATGGTATCAGGGATTCATTTTGGTGTAATTCTTTTACTATTAATTGTAGCACGTCCCGTATTACTTGACAACTATCAGTTGCTCAACAGATACATGCCGCCATTAGTATTTATAGCAACAATACTCTTCAACCAAATTGCTATTTACTACTTTAACCGCATTACTCGACATATCGAGTTTGTGCCCGTAGTCGACAAGAGTGGAGCTGTTATAGGCAAGAAGATGGCACTTGAAGCTATCAGCTATAAGAATGAATACATTAACCCTGTAATTAGGATAGCCGCAGCATCGGGAGGTAAACTCTACCTGTGCAATAGGTCTCAAAACTGTATCATCGATCAAGACAAGACCGATATTCCTATGGAATGCTATCTTAAATATGGAGAAACACTTCAAGATGGAGCAGATAGACTAATAAAAAACGCCTTTCCAAAGGTGAAAGGCGTTAATCCGATGTTCATGATTACGTATCATTTCGAAAATGAATATACGAATCGCTTAATTTATCTATTCTTAATTGATACAGATAACCCAGAGCTACTCGCAAACATGAGGTTCAAAAACGGAAAGCTCTGGAGTTTAGACGAAATAGATGAGCAACTGTCACAAGATGTTTTTAGCCAATGCTTCAAACACGAGTATGATCATCTTAAACAAGTTATTTATACAAGAGAAAAATACAAGGCACTTTAGATAAATCTAAGTTGCTTTTTTTCCACTCTTGTACACTCTTAGTTGCGATAAACTCATCAGGACAAGTGATGTTAGCTGCTACACAAAGCTTAGTCTGTGGTCGACAATGCTGCAAAATATCAGCAAGCATTTTATGATTCCGATAAGGAGTCTCGATGAACAACTGAGTTTGGTCTTCGTTATAAATTCGATTCTCCAATTGCTTTAGGCTGTTCATTCTCTCGTTGCTATCAATAGGCAAGTAACCGTTAAAAGCAAAACTTTGCCCGTTAAAGCCCGAAGCCATAACCGATAGGATAATAGACGAAGGGCCAACCAAGGGTACTACTTTCAGGTTCTTACGCTGAGCTATAGCAACCACATCGGCACCAGGATCAGCCACAGCTGGGCAACCTGCCTCCGATATCACCCCCATAGATGCACCATCGTGTAGAGGAGCTAAATAGCCCGAATATTGCTCTTTAGTGGTGCGCTTATTGAGTTCATAGAACTTAAGGGTATCTATGTCAATCTCTCGATCTACCTTCTTTAAGAATCGACGAGCCGAACGAATATCTTCGACTATAAAGTGTTTTATACCTAGAATGATCTCTTTGTTATAAGCAGGAAGAACTTGCTCAATTGGAGTGTCCCCTAAGGTAACGGGGATTAAATATAGTGCTGGTTCCATATTAATAGTTGAATTAAGTCACAAAGTTAAGCATACAAAAATAAGCTGCCTACTTTAATCAAAGTAAACAGCTTATTTTTATTTTATTTGAGATAGGGGCTTATTACATGCCTTTATCAAAAGCTTCAATTGCTTTATCACTCATTCCTACGCTAGAGAATCCTCCATCGTGGAATAGGTTTTGCATCGTTACTTTCTTAGTTAGGTCAGAGAACATCACCATACAGTAGTCAGCACACTCATCTGCGTCTGCATTACCAAGTGGAGAAATTGCCTCAGCAAAGTTGAAAAGCTTATCCATACCACCAACACCTTGACCAGCAGTTGTCATTGTAGGAGATTGTGAAATCGTATTGATACGAACTTTACTATCTCTACCATATACATATCCAAAGCTACGTGCAATAGACTCCAACAATGATTTAGCATCAGCCATATCGTTGTAGCCACAGAATGTACGTTGTGCAGCAATATAAGTTAATGCAAGAACAGAGCCACCCTGAGCAATAGCATCCAATTTTTTAGCTGCTTGAAGCATCTTATGGAACGAGATTGCTGAGATATCTAATGTTTTATTTAAGAAATCATAGTTCAAATCATCGTAAGCTTTACCTTTACGAACGTTTGGAGACATTCCAATAGAGTGTAGAACAAAGTCAATCTTACCTCCTAAAACTTCCATTGAACGAGCAAATACGTTTTCTAGCTCTGCCAAATTAGTTGCATCAGCAGGAATAACTTCGCAATTTAGTTGTTTTCCAAGCTCATTAACTTCACCCATTCTTACAGCCATAGCTGTATTTGAAAGTGTTATTTGCGCACCTTCTTGAACAGCTCTTTCAGCTACTTTCCAAGCAATAGACTGACTATTAAGAGCACCGAAGATAATCCCTCTTTTTCCTTTTAATAAATTATAACTCATATTATTTCTATTTATTCTACGTTTATAACTATGCAAATATAGTAGATAATTGCATAAAACAGATAAAAGTGTGCAAATAAAAGGATATTCAACCCTCAAATGCCCACCAAAGGTGTTTATATGTAAACAAAGAAACTCAAAACAAGGTTTCAATATTTCTACGCCCAAACATTCAAATAGTTTGACTATTTTTGGGGAAGTATCAATTTATCTAAAACATTACAAGAATCATGATTAAACTAGTTATTTTCGATTTAGACGGAACTTTGCTAAACACAATTGCTGATTTAGCCCAAAGTACAAACTTTGCATTAGATAAACTGGGATACCCCACACACCCTATCGAGCGATTCAATATGATGGTGGGCAATGGAATAGATAAGCTATTTGAGAGAGCACTCCCACAAGGAGAGAAGACTGCCGAAAACATTGCAAAGATGAGAACTATTTTTGTCGACTATTATGCAGAACACCTAACCGATAAAAGTACACCGTACCAAGGAATGATGGATGTGCTTTACGAACTCAAAAACAAAGATATAAAACTTGCCATAGCAACCAATAAATACCAAGAAGGATCTGAGATTTTGGTCAACCATTTCTTCTCAGATATTCCTTTCTTAAAAGTACTTGGGCAACGTGAGGGCATACCAACAAAACCAGACCCTATGATAATCGAAGAGATACTCGAGGTAATTCCTACCCCTAAAGATCAAGTCCTTTATCTTGGAGACTCTGATGTGGATATGTTAACTGCTAAGAATGCAGGAATCATTGGCTGTGGAGTAAGTTGGGGCTTTAGAGCCGAAGAGGAGCTAGCAAAGCACAAGCCCGACCACCTTATTCACCACCCTAAGGAAATATTAGAAGTGATTGAAAGCTATAACAACTAGTAAATAACCTAATACAACTTACATAGAGCAAACATTGACGTACTATTAGTAAGTATAAAAAAGAGACGAAAGTAATTATTTTAAGTTACTTCCGTCTCTTTTTTATATTGACGATATTTAGACAAAGAATTCCTGCAACTTAGCATAATTCATATGACTGAAATCATTAATGATAAAATCACAATAAGGAGCAATCTGCTCACGTGTATTAGTCGAGGCAACCCCGACAACAATGGCACCCGAGTCGCGAGCAGCAGTCAATCCGGAAATAGAGTCTTCAAAAATAACAGTATCTTTTGGGGCGACACCAAAATGCTTCATTGCCTTAATATAACTTTCTGGGTGAGGTTTAGGATGCTCTACCTCATTAACAGTAACACATTTATCAATCAATCCAGAAAGCTCTGGACGCTTACTAAAAACCATCTTCATTTTTTTGTTATCAGAACTTGTAGCCATACCTATTCGTATTCCGTTAGCTCTTAGATCTTCTATAAATGCTTTAGAACCCTTAATATAATTCATCGGCATATCAGCTTCGAGCTTACTTATAGCTTTATCCAATACTGGCTTTAAATCGGGAATTTTAGAGAAGTATTTGTCATATATAACATGGTCTGTCATTCCCTTGACGGTATCTCCAAAATCGGATAAACCCAAGTACTCCTCTCCTTTTTCATCCCAGAATTTGGTGTAAATGGTTTCTGTATCCATAATAACACCATCAAAATCAAAAATAACAACCCTATTCTTCGGCATATTCATTTCTAGTTAATTATTTAATAATAAATGACTAGACTAAAGATTATCATAAATGCTGACAACTACAAATTTATAACAGTCCATCGGTTTTCTATTCAAAATGTTTTTACTTATTTTCGCATAAAGATATCACTCCCTTAATAAATCTTCTAGAATTTAATTTTAAAACCACTTATGACATTTACAGCAGAGAACATCTTATTAATAGGATCAGTACTCCTATTTGTTAGCATCGTAGTTAGCAAAACAGGTTACAAGTTTGGTGTCCCTACCCTATTATTATTCCTCGTCGTAGGTATGGTATTTGGTACCGATGGCATTGGCCTGCAATTCAACGATACTGGTGAAGCTCAATTTATTGGTATGGTAGCCTTGAGCATAATCCTGTTTTCGGGCGGTATGGATACCAAATATAAAGAGATTAAGCCCATAATCTTCCCTGGAATAGTCTTATCCACTCTGGGGGTATTATTTACGGCCCTTCTCACGGGACTCTTTATATTCTTTATATCGGATATGTCGTGGACAAACATACATTTGCCACTAACAACTTCACTCCTACTAGCTGCAACTATGTCGTCAACTGACTCTGCCTCAGTATTCGCTATTTTGCGTTCGCAGAAGATGAACCTAAAAGAGAACCTGCGCCCTATGCTTGAGCTTGAGAGTGGTAGTAACGACCCAATGGCCTTTATGCTAACAATAGTGCTGATTCAATTTATTGAATCGACCGGAATGGGACCTGGAACAATAGCCCTGTCCTTTCTGACACAGTTTGTTGTCGGCGGTGTGGTAGGTTATTTACTTGGCAAATTCTTAATCTATATTATCAATAAGATTGATATCGGCAACTCATCACTCTACCCCATCTTAGTGGTTTCGTTTATATTCTTTACTTTTTCTATTACTGATGCACTCAAGGGTAACGGCTATTTAGCAGTATATATTGCAGGTATGTTGGTGGGTAATAATAAAATAGTATACCGTAAAGAGATTGCCTCTTTTATGGATGGATTTAGCTGGTTATTCCAGATCATTATGTTCTTAACACTCGGACTACTTGTAAACCCTCACGAGTTACTTAGCATAGCACCAGCGGCTATTCTTATTGGTGTATTTATGATTGTAATAGGCCGTCCCGTAAGTGTATTCTTATGTCTTACACCTTTTAGAAAAATATCGCTTAAAGCCAAGCATTTTGTCTCATGGGTAGGTCTTAGAGGCGCTGTTCCGATTATTTTTGCAACATACCCTGTGATGCATAATGTGCCTGGAGCAAATGTTATTTTTAATATTGTGTTCTTCATCACTATTCTTTCGTTAGTGATACAAGGTACCTCAATCTCTTTTGTAGCCAATCTGCTGCACTTATCTACTCCTCTTGATGATGATTCCAACCAATTTGGAATTGAGCTACCTGAGGAGCTAAACACACACTTGTTTGAGGTTACAGTCAACGACAACATGTTACGACATGGTAAAACACTTAAAGAGGTAAATACGCCACAAGGTACTCTGGTTATGCTAATCAAGCGAGACGATCAGTTCTTAATTCCTAATGGCTCTCTGACTCTTCATGTAGACGATCTTCTGCTTCTGATTTCAGAACAAGATAAAACCATGACCGAACAAGCAGCACTAAAAGCCAAAATGGAAATGATGGAAGATGACCCTGAGTAAGAAGGAATAAAATAATAGTGGGTCTCCGACTATTATTTTAATTTACTGATTATAAATAAGATAAAGATCTGTCGTGATTTTTGATGTAAATATTATCGAATAATATTTGCTAAGTCAAAAAGTTCAACTTATATTTGCATCGCATTTGGGAGCAAATGCTGCACAGGAAGCTTGGGTGAGTGGCTGAAACCAACAGTTTGCTAAACTGTCGAACGGGCAACTGTTCCGGGGGTTCGAATCCCCCAGCTTCCGCCGCCTAAAAAGGATTACTTATATAAGTAATCCTTTTTTTATTATATATACCTATCAGCATTGGGTAATACTAAAACCACAGAGCCTCACTCACTCTACCAAAACCAAAGGGTGGTTACACCCAAGTAAGTCGTTTGAGTTGAGCGAGTAGCTCGTTTTTATTATTGATAAGGAGAAAGTATAAGGAACTAAAAGGGCTGTCTAAATCGAATTAGACAGCCCTTTATATATTATAAGAAAACTCTAGATTAGTCAACTAGTTTATTAGCTGAACCAAGTACGTTTTCAATTTTGTGCTTGTACACTTTCTTCATGTTTTCACGAGCTGGACCTAAGTATTTACGTGGGTCAAACTCACCTGGGTTTGTAGCAAAAACCTCACGAACTGCAGCAGTCATAGCTAGACGGCTATCAGAGTNGATATTGATTTTACATACAGCTGAAGCAGCAGCTTTACGAAGTTGTTCTTCTGGAATACCGATAGCATCTTTCAATGCACCACCGTATTTGTTGATTTTTGCAACTTCTTCTTGTGGAACAGATGAAGCACCGTGAAGAACGATAGGGAAACCTGGAAGTTCTTTTTCAACACCTGCAAGTACATCAAATTTCAATGGTGGAGGTACAAGATGACCTTGAGCATCTTTAGTACATTGCTCTGGAGTAAACTTGTTAGCACCATGAGAAGTACCAATAGAGATAGCTAAACTGTCGCAACCTGTTTTAGTTACGAAGTCAACAACTTCTTCTGGTCTTGTGTATGTGTGTGTTTCAGCAACTACATCATCTTCAACACCAGCTAAGATACCAAGTTCTCCTTCTACTGTTACGTCGAATTGATGAGCATACTCTACTACTTTTTTAGTAAGTGCTACGTTTTCGTCATATGGTAGGTGAGAACCGTCGATCATTACAGATGAGAAACCCATGTCGATACATGATTTACATGTTTCAAATGAATCACCGTGGTCAAGATGCAATACGATTTCCGGATTTTTAGCTCCAAGTTCTTTAGCATAAGCAACAGCACCTTCAGCCATGTAGCGAAGAAGTGTTTGGTTAGCGTAAGCACGCGCACCTTTAGAAACTTGAATAATAACAGGAGATTTTGTCTCTACAGCTGCCTGAACAATAGCTTGTAGTTGCTCCATATTATTGAAATTGAAAGCAGGTATAGCATATCCACCTTTGATAGCCTTAGCAAACATTTCTTTAGTGTTTACAAGACCTAGATCTTTGTAATTAATCATTTCTTTATAAAGTTTATTGTTAGTGAATTTTTAATTCCATACAAAAGTAAGCATAATTGTTTGAAACTGGAGTCTATAAAGAGTAAATATACCCTAAATTAGACCTGAATAGACCTTAAATTAAAGGCAATTATTGCAGTATTCACAAATTGCAATACTCACTTTGCATTAATTTAAAAGCTTCAGTTAGAAGCTAAATATAAAACAATAGAAATGTTGGATAGTTTATATATCCTATATTCTTAAACATATATAACAATTGATTCTACTGAGCTAAATAAATAAGAGTCGGTAGGTGATCACTATAGCCATTGAGCCATTTTCTTCCCCCGAAAGTACGGAAGGGCGAACCCTTATATTTACCTTCTTGCTCGAATAGGTAATCGCGCATAAAAACCTCCGCTTCGACAAATCGAAGACCTGTTTTAGCTTTTAGTAGTGGCTCAGAAATTATTATTTGGTCAAATAGGTTCCATTTTCCTCTATAAAGTAATGTTCCCACGTCTTTATCTTCGAGTATCTCCCACCAAGGATTATACAATTCTTTTGACTTAACCTCTTTAACATGCTTCTTAGCACCCAAGGCCTTGGCAACACTCGGATCCATAGGGTCGTCATTAAGATCGCCCATGACCACTATCTTGGCATGAGAGTTTAAATTATAAATCGAATCGGTAATAAGCTTCACTTGCTCGCCAGCATGAACACGTACAGGAGATTCTGCTCCTCTGGAGGGCCAATGATTAACAATCAGCGTTATCTTTTCTCCCCCAAGCAAACCACTAACAACCAAAAATCCTCTAGTCTTGTGGATAGTATCGCCATCTAAGGGTTTAGAAGGAACAAGCAAACTATGTTGGGGTAAAAATAAATCGGGGTTATAAAGCAAGGCACAGTCAATACCACGTTTATCTTCTCCTTCGTAGTGTAGGTATTGGTATTTACCCTTTAAAGCGGGTTGCAAGATAAGATCTAGGAGCACTCGAAAGTTTTCAATCTCTGCCAAACCAATTACTGCTGGCCCAGCGGGAGTTTTATCACTCCCCATTTCACTAAGTACACGTGCAATATTGGTTAGTTTAGACGAGTATTTTTCACGATTCCAATCCAACTTACCTCCAATGAGGTAGTCATGATCGTTTTTATTAACATCGTGAATGGTATCAAAAAGGTTCTCAACATTATAAAAGCCAACACCATAAACAGTAGGCTCTTTGGATTTTGCTGCAATCAGAAGGTAACCTAGTAAAGGGATTACAGCCAATAGGATAAGATATTGCTTAAAAGTTTTCATAGACGTAATATGTTTATAAACAAAAGTCAGTATTTTAAATGGTATTCCCGTTTTTTAAACTGATATTTTCGTTTTTAATTGAAAAATCAATTACCTTTGACCATTCAAATTAGACCATTACACTATTTAATACCAAAATAGTAAATAGATATAAATAATTTAATAACGAATCTGAAATGAAAAAAGATATTCATCCAGAAAATTACCGTCCAGTTGTATTCAAAGATATGTCGAATGGTGATGTATTTTTATCAAAATCAACATGCAACTCTAGAGAAACTATCGAGTTCGAAGGCGAAACTTACCCACTAGTAAAACTTGAGATCTCAAACACATCTCACCCTTTTTACACTGGTAAAGCAACACTTGTTGATACAGCAGGTCGCGTAGATAAGTTTAGAAACCGTTACGGTAACCGTAATAAATAATAAAACTTTTCAGAAGTTAAAAAAGGAGTTCTATCGTTATAGAACTCCTTTTTTGTGTTACATATATTGTAGAGAGCGCAATTATATACTTACCTTTGCAAATCATAATAGTAACTGACGAATATCGTTTTTTCATCATTAAAGAATACCATCCATGGAGTATAGATTAAATAAATATATTAGCAATTCAGGATATTGCTCACGCCGAGAAGCCGACAGACTCATCGAAGAGGGTAAAGTCAAAATCAACGGAAGAGTTGCTACTATTGGGGCTAGAGTTGTTCCTAAGCAAAGAGTAACAGTCGAAGGCAATCTAATAGTTAACGATATTGAGCCTGTATATATTGCGTTTAACAAGCCAGTAGGCATTGTTAGTACAACCGACCCTAGCGAAAAACAGAATATCGTCCGATACATCTGCCACGAACAACGTATTTTCCCTGTTGGTAGATTAGATAAAGACTCACAAGGTCTTATCTTACTTACCAACGATGGAGACATCGTTAACAAGATTCTACGTGCAGGTAATAACAACAAAAAGATCTACTTGGTTACTGTAGACAAACCCATTACGGACGATTTTATCGAACGTATGACTGGCGGTGTACCAATTCTTGACCGTGTGACTCGTAGATGCGAAATTGAGAAGATCAATCCTTATACTTTTAAAATCGAGTTGATTCAAGGTTTGAATCGCCAGATTAGACGTATGTGTGCATACTTCGATTATGAGGTGCTCAAGCTTGAGCGTACTCAAGTAATGAATATTGAATTAGGAAATCTAGGACTGGGTCAATACAGAGATTTAAACCCTAGCGAGCTAGAGATTCTTTTCAAAATGCTAGAGTCTTCAGATAGTCATTACGACAGTAAGGGCAACTCAACAAGCAACAAGACTTTTAACAAGCAACTTGAGCTTGCTGATATAAAGTCGGACTTCAGAAAGAAGGGCCTAAATGCCAAAAACATTGCAGCTACCAAAACACGCAAAAACAAACCTGCTGCACCAGCAGCTTCGAAATCGTATGCTGGAGCCAAACGTAAATCAACTTCAACAGGTCCTAGAGTAGGAAAACAAAGAGCAACTAAGGTTTCACCTAGAGCTCGCAAGTTTTAGCCCAACAGCTAATGGGTATTAACTTAGGCTTAAAGTGATAAGCATATAAAAACAAAGCGGAAGATTTACTCAGTTGTAAATCTTCCGCTTTGTTTTTAATCTATTCTTTACCGAGAGTTTTAGAACTCACTAGTAAAGTGGAATTTAATCTTCTTAAAGTCACTTTGAGCCATCTGAAGCATATAAGCTGAATCAGCTAAGAATACATCTCTATCTGAGGAATCTTTAGCCATGAATTGGTATTTACGCTTTTTAAATTCTTCGAGTTCAGCAGCAGAATCACTTTCAATCCAACAAGCCTTGTACAAGCGAACAGGTTCCCAACGACAAGAAGCATTGTATTCGTTAAGCAGACGGTACTGGATAACCTCGAACTGCAATTGACCCACAGTACCGATAATCTTACGTCCGTTAAACTGATTAGTAAACAGCTGCGCTACACCTTCATCCATCAATTGCTCAATACCCTTAGCAAGTTGTTTTTGCTTCATAGGATCAGCATTTTCGATATATTTAAACATCTCTGGTGAGAAGCTTGGCAAGCCTTTGAAGTGTAATAATTCGCCCTCGGTTAACGTATCACCAATCTTAAAGGTTCCGTTATCAGGAAGACCAATGATATCACCAGCCCAAGCCTCATCAATCGTTGTTTTACGCTGTGCCAAAAACTGAGTTGGTGAAGAGAAACGAAGTGTTTTGTTATTACGCACGTGCAAATAGGGTGCATTACGGACAAACTTACCCGAGCAAACCTTACAGAAAGCCACACACGAACGGTGATTGGGGTCAATATTAGCCGTAATCTTAAAGATAAAGCCCGTAAACTTAGGCTCGTCTGGCTCTACCTCACGCTCAATAGCTTGAGTAGGTAGCGGACTAGGAGCTATCTGTACAAAACAGTCGAGAAGCTCTTGTACACCAAAGTTAGTAAGTGCAGAACCAAAAAATACAGGAGCCATCTCAGCACCAAGATATGCCGAACGATCGAAATCAGGATAAACAGCAGCAAGTTCGAGTTCTTCACGAAGTGTTTCAGCTAAATCTTTCTCAACGTAGTTGAATAGATCATCGCTATTAATATCAACCTCTACTTTCTCCGTTACCACCTGTTTGGATGGACGATAAAGGTCTAACTTATCTTCAAAGATATTATAGACTCCCCTAAAACGAGCGCCCTGACCTATAGGCCAAGATAAAGGGCGAACACCGATCTGTAACTCTTCTTCGAGTTCATCAAGCAAATCGAATGGGTCTCTACCCTCTCTATCCATCTTATTGACAAAGATTATTACGGGAGTTTTGCGCATACGACAAACTTCCATAAGCTTGCGAGTCTGAGTTTCAACACCACGAGCACCATCTACTACAATAATAACACTGTCCACTGCGGTTAGGGTACGAAAGGTATCCTCAACGAAGTCTTGGTGACCAGGAGTATCAAGGATATTAACCTTGTAGTCTTTGTAGTCAAACTCCATTACCGAAGTAGTAACCGAAATACCACGTTGTTTTTCAATCTCCATCCAGTCACTGGTTGCAGACTTCTTTATCTTATTACTTTTAACAGCTCCAGCTACCTGTATCTGACCACCAAAAAGTAGAAACTTCTCTGTCAATGTGGTTTTACCAGCATCAGGGTGGGCAATAATAGCAAAGGTACGTCGTCTTTCTATCTCACGATTTTTAGCCATAATATCTATACATCTCTACAGAGCAAACTCTGCTCTGCCAAACAAATTCTAATTAATTATCTTTTTGTATATCAGCGATACACTCCTCTAGGCTATCTACCCAATAAGGAATTTCAACATGATAGGTCTCTTTTATTTTGGTTTTATCGAGTACCGAATAAAATGGGCGTATAGCCCGTGTGGGGTATTCTTCAGTTAAAATAGGCGAAACATGCCCTTCTAAGCCAGCAATACGTTGAATCATCTTTGCAAAATCATACCAAGAACAGACTCCTTCATTACTATAATGATAAAGTCCAGGTATAAACCCTTTTTGGAGTGAGTCAAGCACAAATCGAGCCAAATCACGAGCATAAGTAGGCGTACCCACCTGATCGTAAACAACTCTCATTTTACCCGAACCTGATAAATGTTTAAACACAGTCTTTACAAAATTGTGTCCAAAGGAAGAGTAAAGCCATGAGGTACGAATAACCATAGTCTGCTTGCATTTGGCTAAAGCTACACGCTCGCTAGCCAATTTAGTAATACCATAAATCACTCGAGCCGAAGTTGGGTCTTCTTCAGTATAAGGAGTACCCTTAGTTCCATCAAATACATAATCGGTCGAAAAGTGAATTAGCCTAGCACCTATAGTCTGAGCAGCATTGGCCAAAATAGCAACACCTGCATGATTAACTTTATCACAAGCTACAGCCTCATCTTCAGCCTTATCAACGGCAGTATAGGCAGCACAGTTAATGATGCAGTCAAAATTATGTTCAGTCAAAAGAATATCGACTTGCTCAGCATTAGTGATATCAAGTTCTTGCGAGTTTTTAAACATAAGATTGTAGCCAGGATAGCCCTCCGCTAAATAACGGAACTCACACCCAAGTTGACCACCAGCACCAGTAACAAGAATATTCATTTAATCTTCAAATTTTAATTCACCCGCCTTATCCTTAGCGTAATAACCTGCTAATGTAGAGAGAAATGCAGCTATTACCTCGATAGCTTTGGTCGTATCGGGCGTAACTTCTTTGCCTTGAAGGCGCATCAACATCACCCCATACATAGCATTAAAACATATCTCGATCTCAGATAAGTGTTCTTCACTATTCTTAGATCTCAACTCCACTATAAATGGCAAAGCTTTATAATAAGCTGTGTTGTAGAACGGATAGCGTGTACCAGAAATAATTTGATGATGAAGATCAGTCAAACTAAGAATTACATTCTGGTTGATTTGCAAATGCCCCTTAAGATTTACACCCTCGACAAACATCATATCAATAAGCTCTTTAAACCACTGAACTTCGGCCTCTTCATCCTCCGAAGAAAGCTTCATGGGAGAAATCAGATGTTGCATAACTTTATCAATATCCAGCTTGTTGGCACGTATCAAATCTTCTACCTGCCACATGTAGATAAGATATTCTGCAATATTTTTACTTTTTAGCTCGCGAGCAATTTTAAACATACAATGTAATCTCTTTTTATTTTAATAGATAGACCCACCGCTTAGCGTAAGAATTACGCCAGCAATAGCTACCACACTAACAATAGTACCAATAATTCTATTCATAACCCAGATTCCACGGGGATTAAAGTGACTACTCACTCGGTGAACAAAATAGGTTAAACCAAACCACCAAAGAAGAGCTCCTGCCGCAATTGAGGCAAAGCCAACAGCAATATCTGTAGGGTTAGCATAGACACCAATAAATGAGAATCGGGCAAATAACGTAATGAATAAGAATATAATTAGGGGATTGGATAACGTGACAAGTAAAGCGGTTATAAAGTTTTTAGTATAAGAGTCTTTGTTTTTATTGGCTGGTCGAAGCGAACGAGCAGGGTTCGAAACAAAAGTATAAACACCGAAGCCTAGAAGAAGAATGCTCCCAAACAACTGCAAGTAAAATATGTTTTTATCTATTAAATCAACAACTACACTCATACCAAAGCCCGTAAGTGCCGCATAAATAATGTCACTTACTGCAGCTCCAAGCCCAGTGATAAAGCCATACCAACGGCCTTTGTTGAGAGTTCTTTGTATACATAAGACTCCAACAGGTCCCATAGGTGCCGATACGACAATACCTATAATTATACCTTGAAGAATAATAGTCATTAAACTATCCAAATTTCCCATTCTGCAAATATCGGTTTTTTTTTATAAGGTTGCACTTTTTATTAACTATTTTTCAAGAGTCTTGAGAGGCTTCACACTTAGTTATCCCTAAGATACTCACGAACCAGGTAGTTAAAAAAGTTCTCTTCAGACCTGAACTTTCGGGCTTTCCGTGTCCAAGTTGAAGCACTAAATAGAAAGTCATTGCCTCTGCTGTCTTGATAAATAAAATTACCCTCTTTATCACTACTGACATTAGCCCAACCCTCATTTTTATTCTTATACTCGTAGAGATAAGCTGATGGGAGGTCGTAATGGCCATTATCGAACGGATCTTGGTCAATATTCAACCGTGGTTTACCACCTAACCAAAGAGATTGAATCAAATCATTGAAGATAAAGAATCGAAGTTGACCATCAGAAGTCGACCTGTTGAAGGTCTGACGAATAAACTCATCTGAATAGGTCAATTTATTGCCTTTACTATCAGAATAGATAAGTTTGTCGAATATGTCTTTTTTCAGACTAGCTCGAAGTCCCTTATTATCTTTGTAATTAAAGTCACCAAAGATATCAACAGAGAAGGTCTCAGAATATCCTGTGATTTCTTGAAAACGACGGATTAAAGAGTTAAACATTGCCGTTTTGGCTCTGGGGTCAACCCCAAAGTTAGCATAGGCTAAGTAGTCTTTATTAAACTCTACCTTATTGTTTTTATTGTCTTTAAAAATCAAGTCATCAAAAATATTCTCCTCGAGAGTTGCCTGATAACCGTTCATTTTATACTCCAGCCCACCATTAAAACTAGTAGACAAATCGCCCTGAAACTGTGCAAAACTACTGGCTCCTATAAGGATTAGTGCTAAGGTCAAGATATATTTTCTCATCAGCTTTCAATTATAGATTAACTTGAAGGTATTTATTTATTTTATTAAAACGAGACTCTGTCCATAATATTTTCAGACATCACGACCTATCCACTTTTTTGTGCAACCGTCACTCGCCCTTGAACTTTTAGGCCTAAAGCGTATAACCCTTAGCCCTAAAGTTCTTTAAATCAGTATCCAAATCAACACCAAGTGTAGTGAGGTAATTGCCAACAATAGAGGCACTAACACCTGCCTTAAAAACCTGATCTTGAATAGAATGAAGTCGCAACCTACCACCAGCAAGTCGGATATCGGCTTCGGGGTTCAGGATCCGAAAGAGAGCAAAACTTCGCAAAACCTCACCATCGCTAAGCGACTGAGCATTTTCGAGCGGAGTTCCCTTTATGGGATTAAGCAAGTTTATGGGTATGGAACGTATGCCGAGTTCTTGTAATAGAATAGCCATTTCAATGCGCTGTTCTTCGGTTTCGCCCATACCGATAATACCTCCCGAACAAACCATTAACCCAACTGCTTGTGCGTTTTTAATGGTCTTTATTTTCTCTTCTAACGTATGAGTTGTACAAAGCTGGCTAAATCGAGAGGGCGCCGTCTCAATATTACAATGGTAACGACGAGCACCTGCATCATAAAGTTGCTGCAACTCACCCCTATTAAGCAACCCCATAGAGGCACAACAACCCAAATTGGGGTAACCAGCTTTGATCTGCTTTAAAATAGCTGTTGCCCCTTGGATATTTTTAGGCGAAAGTTTACGCCCACTCGTTACCAAAGAGAACATATCAATCCCCCTATCACTGGCTATCTGAACATCATCTTTGAGATCAGTATATTCAACTAGATCGTAAACAGCAACCTCACTGCTGTGGTACTGCGACTGGCTACACCATTTGCAATCTTCAGAACATTTGCCCGATTTAGCGTTAAAAATCATGCAGGTGTCAAGCTTGTTTCCTCTAAAATGCAACCTCAAGTCGTTAGCCAAGTCAATTAATTCCTCCGTACTGGACGTTTTCGACAATAAGATCGCTTCTTGATAATCTAAACGGTAACCTTCAATAATACTATCTTTCATATTCCAAATTTAAGTTTCAATGCTTTATTTAATCTCAAGTAATTGGCTTAACAGCTCCAGATGCTTCTCTTGCGAGTAGGTCATTTTTGTAGCCTCTACGTCACTACCAGCACTCAATAATTGGTGCAAATAAAGTTCAAATCGACTAAGTTAAATAATATTACTTGTAAGTAACCGTTCGTGCGAGTTAATTAGTTTTCAGAATATCTTATCTCCTTTTATTAAATTATAGCTAACTTCAAGCCTCAACAAATATTCTTATTATAGTAAACTCCATTGCATGTCTAAACTCGTTGTATATAAAGCTTCTGCTGGCTCAGGAAAAACATTTACACTTGCTGTATCCTATATCGAACTTTTGATAAAGAACCCGCAAGCCTACAAAGAAATATTAGCAGTAACCTTTACCAATAAGGCCACTGCAGAGATGAAAGAGCGGATATTGAGTCAGCTCTATGGTATCTCTACTGCTGACCCCGATTCTGCAATATACTTGCAGAAACTCATCGAAAGCACAGGTAAATCAAAAGAAGAGATACAAAATAGATCTCGAGAAGCTTTAACGCTTATGCTTCATGATTACAACCGTTTTAGAGTAGAGACAATTGACTCATTTTTTCAGTCGGTTATGCGTAATCTAGCTCGAGAACTCGAACTTAGCCCCAATCTCAATGTTGAACTCGATGGTTCGGCCGTTCTTAGCGATGCAGTTGATAGTTTGATCGAAAAACTCGAACCCAAATCGGTGGTTCTTTCGTGGCTTATCGAATATATCAACGAGAAAATAGCTGATAATAAACGCTGGAATGTTTCGGATGACATTAAGAACTTTGCTCGAAACATCCTCAGCGAAGAGTTTATTGCAAAAGGAGGAAACTTAAGGGAGAAACTAAAAGATACCAAGACGATTCCCCTATATCGAAAAGAGTTACGTGGCATTGAAAAAGATGCCACGGAACAAATGAAAGGTTTTTACGAGCAATTTCATAGCATTTTGCAGCAGAACGGACTCGAAACTAAAGACCTAAAAGGAGGAATGCGAGGCATGGGAAGCTATTTCAATAAGCTAAACAATGGCAACTTTTCAGATGATATTCGCAATAAAACAGTTGAGAAGAGCCTAGATAATCCCGAAGAGTGGGCAACTAAAACATCGGCAAGAGCTCAAGAAATTATCACTCTAGCAGCTCAAGAGCTAATTCCACTCTTAAGAGACGCTGAGAATTTGAGAACCAAGAATGGTCGACTAATCAATAGTTGTCAGTTATCGCTAGCACATCTCAATCAGTTGCAGCTACTAGCGCATATTGACCAAGAGATGAGGTTACTCAACAAAGAGCAAAACCGCTTTTTACTCTCAGACACCAATGCCCTGCTTCACCGATTAATAAATGATGGTGACTCCTCTTTTATATTCGAGAAGATTGGCTCGTCAATACGGAACATCATGATTGACGAATTCCAAGATACCAGCAAGATGCAATGGGATAATTTTCAGATTCTCTTGTTAGAAGGACTTTCACAAGGAGGATACAGCCTTGTGGTTGGTGATGTTAAACAATCAATCTATCGTTGGAGAAACGGAGATTGGACCATACTCAACGACCTAGGCGCCGAAGGAAGCAAGTTCTGGCATTTCCCAGTAGAACAACAAAGCCTAGACACCAACTACCGAAGCGAAAGTAGCATTATACATTTTAATAACACACTTTTTCCAACCCTGGTCAATGAGCTTAGCAGCAGACAAGAGTCAGAGTCTGACCAGCGTTGCGAAACTTTAGAACGAGCTTATGCCGATGTAGCTCAAAAAACCACTAAAACCGAGCAAAAGGGTTTGGTCCAAATTGAGTTCATCAAGAAAAACGACAAAGCTCAAGACGAAGATTACGTAGAGAATACACTTGTTGCCTTAAGCCGTGAAATACAACGCCTGCAAGATAACGGGGTAGCACTTAGTGATATCGCTATCCTAGTGAGGAAAAACAAAAGTATTCCAGCTATTGCAGATTACCTTAATAAGACCATGCAAATATCAGTAGTTTCTGACGAAGCTTTCCGACTTGATGCTTCTGTGGCTCTTAACCTTATGATAGATGCTCTACGCTACCTGTCGGATCCTTCGAACCTGACAGTAGAAGCTAATCTTGCTTTAAACTACCAAAGTGAAGTGCTAAAAAACACTCAGGCTAAGGACACTCAGCTACTCCAGGGCGAAATTAAGAGGCTTCTTCCTCCAGTCTTTATTAACGAGTTTGAGCAACTCAAAGAGCTTCCGCTCTACGAACTACTCGAAAAACTATATATCTATTTTGACCTTCAGAAAATAAGCAATCAAGATGCTTACCTCTTCTCATTTTTCGACAAAGTGTTAGACTATCTACAAACAGAATCTTCACTACTCGATGAGTTCATTACTTATTGGGATGAAAAGCTTGCGAGCAAAACAATCCCTAGCAATAATGTCGATGGCATACAGATATTATCAATCCACAAATCAAAGGGATTGGAGTTTCACACCGTACTTATCCCCTTTTGTGACTGGCCAATAGAGACCGACCGACACGACCAACTCATTTGGTGCTCGCCAAAACTAACACCTTTTAATGAACTTGATATTGTGCCTGTCAACTATGGCAAAAAGATGAATGAGTCAATTTATCAAGAGGAATATCTTAACGAGCAATTGCAACTCTGGGTAGATAACCTCAACCTTCTCTATGTAGCACTAACACGTGCTGGTAGTAACCTATTCCTGTTTTGTAAACAGAAAGATTCTCGAAGCATATCAGGTTTAATCGAATCGTGCTTACCAGTCGTTGCCAAAAAACAGGATATAGAATGGACTGCCGAAGCACCTTATGCCTTTGGAACTATCTGCCCCTCAAAGGGGTTCAGACAGAAAACTAGCACCAATGTATTTACACCTACTCCACAAAAAGAAGGTGTAATCATGCAATCACTCCCCTACGACTTCGAGTTTAAGCAATCGAACCGATCTGCAGACTTTATTGCAGGATTAGAAGAAGAGGAGTCGCCCTACCGATTCTTGAATCAGGGTAAATTATTACATGAGCTTTTTGCCTCTATGAATGCACTATCCGACCTGGATCAAGCCATTCAAAAACTAAAATTTGAAGGAGTGATCGACAGCAAAGAGACAGAAGATAAAATTCGATCCGTGGCAATGGATGCGTTCAGTAAACCAGAGGTTCAAGAATGGTACAGTGGCAATTGGGAGATATTCTCCGAATGCGCTATTATCTATAACCTTGAAGGTCGACTTGAAACAAGACGCCCCGACCGTGTTATGGTCAAAGATAATACAGCCATTGTTGTCGACTTCAAGTTTGGTAAAAAACAAAAATCGTATAGTGGACAAGTTAGAGAATATACTAAGCTTTTGGAGCAAATGGGCTATAGTCCAGTCGAAGGGTATATTTGGTATGTTAAACAAGACAGTATTGAAAAGGTAAAATAGGAGATTCACAGATTATGAAAACATTTCTTCAGGTCGTAGCACACGACATACACAATAAATTAGGCAGCAACCTATCAAGGGTGGCAATGGTTTTCCCAAACAAGCGAGCCAGTCTGTTTTTTAACGAATACCTAGCCTCAGAATCCACCGATCCAATTTGGTCGCCTAGCTACCTTAGCATTAGTGAACTGCTCCAATCACTCTCTGACCTACAGTTGGGAGATGATATCCGCCTGATAACCCTATTATATAAGGTGTTTCAAGAACACACACAGAGTAACGAGACCCTAGACGATTTTTACTTTTGGGGAGAACTTTTGCTTAGTGACTTCGACGATGTTGATAAAAATAAGGTCAATACAACCAAACTATTCAACAACATCAAAGATTTAAGAGATTTAGTAGACATCAACGATTTCTTAGATGAAGAGCAAGAAGCGGCTATCCGTACCTTCTTTGATAATTTCTCTCTAGAGAAAAGAACAATCCTTAAGGAGCGATTCATCTCACTTTGGGATGAACTCGGAAACATATACACAGGCTTTCAAGAAAAGTTATTAAAAGAGAATATTGCTTACGAGGGTATGCTTTATCGTAATAATATCGAAAAGTTTGATGTCAATAACCTCAAGTATGACCATTATGTTTTTGTGGGATTCAACGTGCTAAACGAAATTGAAACCAGCTTTTTCAAGAAACTAAACGATGCTGGCAAAGCTCTATTCTATTGGGATTATGACCTGTTCTACACCCAAAATAGAGATGTTCGCTACCACGAAGCAGGAGAGTTTATCAACCGAAACTTAAAGTTGTTCCCTAACCAACTTCCAGCAAGCTATTTCGATTCACTAAAAAAACCAAAGAACATCACCTACATTTCTTCATCGACAGAGATGGCTCAAGCGCGTTATCTCCCACAATGGATTGAAAACAATTTTGGCCCAAGCGAGCGAGAAACAGCTGTTGTTCTTTGCAATGAGTCACTCTTGTTGCCTGTGCTCCATTCCATTCCGAGCACCGTTCAAAATGTTAACATCACCATGGGGTTTCCACTTAGTCAAACACCCATATTTAGTTTGATATCTGCCCTGATGACCCTGCAAAATAGTGGATTGGACAGAACTAAAGGGTATTATCATTACAAGTCGGTGCTTTCGGTCTTAAAACACCCCTACACCAAACAGCTAGAGCCTAAGGCTGAAGAAATTGCAAAAGAGATTATCAATAAGAATAAGTTCTACCTCTACCCTAGTGAGTTTAGTCAAAGCCCTTATCTATCACATCTGTTTAGCCCACAACTTGAGGCCTGTGATTTGTGTGAGTACCTAAAAAAGGCTATCGAACTTGTCACCGAGCTTTATAATAATAAGGATAAGAACGAAGAGAGCATTTTCGATCAACTCTACAGAGAGTCTTTATTTAAGGCCTACACAACAATCAATAAGATATATCTCTTAATCGAAGCTGGAGAGTTGCCCATTAAGTCGTCAACACTTCAACACCTAATTGATAAGGTGCTAAGTAGCGCCACTATCCCTTTTCACGGAGAACCAGCAATTGGTATGCAGGTAATGGGAGTATTGGAAACACGTAACCTTGACTTTAAGAATTTGGTTATGCTCTCGGTAAACGAGGGACAACTACCCAAGGCTAGTAGTTATGCCTCTTTTATTCCATACAATCTCAGAAAAGCATTTGGCATGACAACCATTGAACATCAAAATGCCGTATATGCCTATTACTTCTACCGACTAATCCAACGAGCTGAGAATATTACGCTACTCTATAATACTGCTTCAGATGGAATAAATAAGGGGGAGATTTCACGTTTCATGCTTCAACTGTTGGTCGAATCGGGTCATCTCATCACTCAAAAAAGCTTAGATGCTAACTATAGTTTAAGCAGACCAAACCCAATTGTATTCGAAAAGACTCAAGAGGTTTATCAAAAGCTCCGAGACCGATACGACATTAGTCTGCAAAAAAACAGCAATGCTATACTTTCGCCCTCAGCTTTAAACAGCTATTTAGACTGTAGGCTCAAATTCTACTACAGGTACATAGCAAACTTAAGAGCTCCCAATGAAGTATCAGACGAAATTGATGCAGCACTATTTGGTAATATCTTCCACCACTCAGCCGAACTGATTCTAAAAGAGCTACAGAATATAGAACATTGGATCTATAAAGAAGACATAGAGAAAATTTTCAAAGAGCCTTACCGAGTTGAGCGTGCAGTTGATCAAGCATTTAAAGAGTTATTCTTTAAAGACAAGAGCGATACTAAACCCCAATATAACGGTATTCAGCTCATCAATAGAAAGGTTATAATCTCCTATATTGAGCAACTGCTCAAACACGATTTGGCCTATACTCCTTTCCAAGTTAAGGGGATGGAGAAAACCGTAAAGCGAGAAGTACAAGTATCTACACCTGCTGGGGCTTATAGCATCAATTTAGGAGGGAATATCGATAGACTTGACCTTAAAGAGGGCATTCTTAGAATCGTTGATTATAAAACAGGAGGAAATGCTCAAGTTGTAGCCAGTATAAACGAGTTGTTCGAACCCGCAGAGAGACGACCGAACTATGTTTTTCAAACATTCTTGTACGCAGATATAGTTTCGGACTTGATCGATTATCATGTTGCTCCTTCTTTACTTTACATTCACCGAGCTGCAGGAGAAGAGTACTCACCCGTCATACAGATGGGCGAACCCTATAAAGAGAAGATAGATATAAACAACTTCAAGATGGTCAAGGACGATTTTCGCAGAAGTATCACAGAACTAATCAAAGATCTATTTGAAAGAGATACTGCGTTCACTCAGACTGAATTTACGGACCAATGTAGTTACTGCGATTTCAAAGCACTCTGCGGTAGATAACATATAGTTAACTAGACAAGAAAGCCAGTTCTTCACAAGAGAATTGGCTTTCTACGTAAATAGGCCATATCTGCCGCAAGTCTGTTTTTTAAATTATTTATTTGCACTATTGGGATAAAACGGTATATTTGCTCACATTATCAACTAATGTGCATATAATGGAACAAAGTTTTATTGCTTACATTGAGAATAGCATTAAAAGCAATTGGGACCTCGACGCCCTTACAGATTACAAAGGAGCAACATTACAATACAAGGATGTAGCTCGTAAGATTGAAAAGATTCATATCATTTTCGAGGAAAGTGGCATCAAGAAAGGGGACAAGATTGCGATTTGTGGAAAAAACAGCTCACATTGGGGAGTTACTTTTCTAGGGATATTAACCTATGGGGCTGTTGCAGTACCCATCTTACATGAGTTTAAAGAAGACAACATACAAAATATAGTTAATCACTCCGAGGCTAGACTTTTATTTGCTGGTGATGTCGTGTGGGAGAATCTTAACGAACGAGCGATGCCTCTTCTTGAAGGTATTATTCTGATGAATGACTTCTCGGTTTTGATCTCTAGAAGTGAAAAACTAAACCATGCACGTGAACACTTAAACGAGCTTTTCGGAAAGAAATATCCTAAAAACTTCCGAATCGAACATATCGAATATCACAAAGATAGACCCGAAGAATTAGCGGTGATCAACTATACATCGGGCACTACAAGTTATTCTAAAGGTGTAATGCTGCCATACCGTAGCTTATGGTCAAACACGAAGTTTGCATTTGAGATGCTCGACCTAGGACCTGGTGATAAAACGATTTCGATGCTACCAATGGCACATATGTATGGTATGGCTTTTGAGTTTCTATACGAATTTTCGGCAGGATGTCAGATATTTTTCTTGACCCGAATGCCTACACCAAAGGTTATCTTCCAGGCATTTGCTGACATACGCCCTAATCTGGTTGTTGCAGTACCACTAATTATCGAAAAGATAATCAAGAAGAGTGTGCTACCTAAATTGGAAACTCCAGGAATGAAGTTACTAATGAAGGTACCTATTATCAACGATAAAATCAGAGCTGATATACGCAAAAAAGTGATTGAAGCTTTCGGAGGAAACTTTATCCAAGTTATTGTTGGTGGAGCTGCGTTTAATAAAGAGGTCGAAGATTTCTTAAGATCAATCAATTTCCCTTATACTGTTGGCTATGGTATGACTGAGTGCGGCCCTATCATTTGCTATGAAGGATGGGAAAAGTTTGCAGCAGGTTCATGTGGTAAACAAGTACCTAGAATGGAAGTAAAAGTTCTTTCGGAAGATCCTCAAAACATCGTGGGTGAAATCGTTTGTAAAGGCGATAACATGATGATTGGCTACTACAAGAACGAAGAAGCTACAGCTGAAGCTATTGATGCTGATGGTTGGTTGCATACAGGAGACTTAGGTCTAATTGATGCAGAAGGTAATGTCTTTATCAAGGGAAGAAGTAAAAATATGCTTTTAGGAGCTAGTGGACAAAATATTTATCCTGAAGAGATAGAAGATAAATTAAATAACTTACCTTATGTAGCTGAAAGCCTTGTTGTACAACAAAATGATCGACTAGTAGGTTTAGTATATCCAGACTTCAACGATATGTTTGCCAATGGTCTAAAACCAGAAGATGCAGAACGTATTATGGAAGAAAACCGAACCGTACTTAATGAAATGCTACCAAAATATTGTCAGTTATCGAAAATGAAGGTGTATCCAGAAGAGTTCGAGAAGACACCTAAAAAAAGCATTAAACGCTTCTTATACCAAGAAGCTAAAGGATAGAATAATTTATGAGACATAATTTATTAAGATTTATCACAACAGCAGCTTTAACATTAGCTGCTGTTGTTGTTTTAGGACAAAACAAGAGTGCAGGTATTAACTTATCCCTATGGAATAAAGTAAGTACACAACCTATCAACCCTGCCCAAAAAACTTATTTCAACTTAGGGATTGTATCTGCACAAAACAAACTGCGCGGATTCAGTTTGAACTTGCTTAGTAACCAAGTTGATGGAGATGCCTATGGAGTACAGCTTGTTGGTCTAGCCAATGTCGTTGGTGAAAAATCGACAGGCCTTCAAGTAGCTGGTGTAGCCAATGTTATTGGAGAATATTCCAACGGTGTTACTATTGCTGGACTGGGCAATATGGTGGGTGAATCTCAACACGGAGTATCTCTAGCAGGATTAATCAACCTTATTGGTATTGATTCCAAAGGACTTTCAGTTGCTGGTCTAGGTAACGCTATTGGTTATAATAGCATTGGAGTAGCAGTTGGTGGAGTCTTCAATATTATTGGTGATAATATGATAGGTCTTGGACTGGCTGGTTTGCTGAATATAACAGATAATACGTACGGTTTAAGTGCTTCGGGACTTATAAACATAGCACAAAACACAAGTGGTCTAAGCTTCGCCCCCTTTAATATCAACTCGAATAATTTTTATGGACTACAGGCAGGTTTAGCCAATATCAATACCAATCGCTTCTACGGACTACAGTTGGGACTGCTAAATGTTGGCATTGTTCATAAAGGTTTACAACTAGGATTAGTCAACTATTATAACGAATCACTTACAGGATTTCAATTGGGTCTAATCAACCTTAACCCAGACACTAAAGTGAGCATTCTTGCCTATGGTGGCAACAGAACTAAACTAAATATTGCTGCACGATTCAAGAATCGTCTATTTTACAATATTATCGGAGTAGGTTCACCCTACTTAAAGTTCAGCGATAAATTCTCTGGAACCATCAATTATAGGGCGGGTATCTATCTACCACTGGCCAAGAACTTAGAAATAAGTGGAGATTTGGGCTATCAACACATCAATACCTTTAGTAATAAAAACAAAGAAGAAGGTATAGCTAAGCGCATGTATGGATTACAAGCAAGAATCAACTTAGAGTATTTATTTACTCCTAAATGGTCGATTATAGCTACAGGCGGATACGAAACTACTCGCTGGTATAGCAAATCAAAAACATACCATAAGGGAGCTTTAGTCGAAGGTGGAATAGCCTATACTATTTAATATAAAAACTCCCCTCATATGTTTACACATAGAGGGGAGTTTCTTATTTATTTAATGTAAAACTTGGGGTATTTTCTTGGCTTCTGTTTGATCAGTCCCAAACGATAAGCTGTAAGTAGCTTCTCAAGCTCTTTAATTTGTTTTCGTAGTTCACCGCCTATATCGGTATCTTTCACCATCATCCTGCGTGTAGTCATCTCCACAAGCATAGAGGTAGAGATAATATCCATTCCCTCTTGAATAGCTTTTTGAGTTGACTCGAAAGGTTCATGCTGAACAAGCTGAATACCACGAGAGTTGAATATTAAGGTGTAACCTGCAATACCAGTTTCTGGTTGATAAGCTCTAGAGAATCCACCATCAATCACTAGCAATTTACCGTTGGCTTTGAGTGGATCTTCTCCCTTCTTAATTTTTACAGGCACGTGTCCATTAATAATATGCGCATACTTAGAGTTTACACCAAACTCATCAAGTATCATATCACAAATTTCTTCTTTATCACGAAGTGTGTAATAATTACCTTTTACTTCTTTATGAAGCTCCTTCTCTGCTACAAAATAGCGTTCGAAAGTAGCCATCTTACTCTTATCAAAAGTTGGTGCATCTTTACCACACCACAGATACCACATGTAATCTTGAGCAAAGATCTTTTCGGGTGCTGAATCGTCACCAAAATAAGCCACACGTACCAACTGATCTACTCGATCAAGAAGAGCCTTACCTGCATATTTATCTTTACCTATAACGACTTCTTTAAATTTCCCTTTCTCATCAAGCGGAATAGAAGCATGGTAAAGTAGATTACCATTGGCAACCTTATACATACTACCGTTGGCATAAAGGCAACGCATATGCTTCTGAAGTTTCTCGCTATTAACGAATGAGAAATTAATCTTATCCATCAACTCTTGCTCTTCAGCAGTTAGTTTGTAAGGGTTTTTGGGATCCACTGTAGGGAAATTAGTATCGAGCATTTTGTACTCTTTACCACCAACCTTTAATACACCTTTTTCAAAATCAATCAGGTGAAGCAGGTTGCGATCTTGCATCTTATATTCTGGATGACGATTTATAATCTGCGCCTCAAGCTTAAATTGGATAATAGCAATTGCCTTCTGCATTTGAGCAATACGCATAACTGTTTTATCATCATAAGGCTCGTCGGCAAACTTAACTCGTGGCATAAAAATGGTACATGGGTCATCACCGTAAGTATCCATAGCAAATGTAGCTAATGGTAACAGATTGATTCCATAACCATCTTCTAATGTACTAAGGTTAGCGTAACGCATCGAAATACGAATCACATTGGCCATACAGCTCATGTTTCCACAGGCTGCCCCCATCCAGATAATGTCGTGATTACCCCACTGAATATCGAAGTTGTGATAATTGCATAGCGTATCCATAATAATATGGGCACCAGGACCACGGTCATAAATATCACCCACAATGTGAAGAGAGTCAATAACAAGACGTTGAATCAGATTAGACATCGCTGTAATAAAGCTATCTGCACGACAAGTCGAAACAATAGAGTTAAAGATACCGTTCACATAAGCCAACTTATTATGATTGGGCTCCATGATGTTCTCGTGAAGCAACTCCTGAATAATATATGAGAATTCATCAGGAAGTGCCTTACGCACCTTCGAACGTGAATATTTTGAAGAAACTGTCCGACATACTTGAACAAGTTGATTCATGGTCATTAAATACCAATCGTCTATATCCTCTTCAACTTGTTTTACGATTTCTAATTTCTCTTCTGGATAGTAGATTAAGGTACAAAGTTCTTTCTTTTCAGACTCGCGAAGTGTATTACCAAAAAGCTCACTCACTTTACGTTTAATTGTTCCTGAGGCATTTTTAAGTACATGCTGAAAAGCTTCGTACTCACCGTGAATATCAGTCAGGAAATGCTCAGTACCTTTTGGAAGATTAAGGATAGCTTCCAAATTAATAATTTCTGTACTTGCTTCGGCAATAGTTGGAAAACTGCGTGCAAGTAACTGTAAATAGCGTAGTTCGCTACTCAGATCTTCAGCTGTGTATAATGTCATAGCGTTTAAGATTTAAGGTTAAAGGTCAATGTTTATCTTATGTCACAGTAAAAGCATTAATAATACTTGAGATATTATCACCCTTAAAAACATACTCAAAGGGTATACTGTAGCATAAGCTACCGATGAATGTTTATCTTCTATAGTATCATTAACGTAATTTAGAGCCATAGGGTTCGCCATGCTGCCGCAAAGCATGCCTGCCATCGACCCAAAATCGACTTTCATTGTTTTCAAAGTTAACATTCCTACAATCAAAATAGGCAAAGTAGTCAATAAAAATCCAATTCCAATCCATAAAGCACCTTCGGGTCTAAAAACTGTTTCAAAGAAATGTGCTCCAGAGTCTAATCCCAAACAAGCAAGATAAAGTGTTAAACCCAACCCCCGCAACATCAAATTAGCACTAGGAGTAGTATAAGTTATCATATGAAACTTAGGACCAAAAGCACCAATAAGAATACCAACAACAATAGGACCACCTGCCAAACCAAGCTTAATAGGTGCACTTATACCTGGCAAAACAATAGGAATTGCTCCTAAAGCTAGCCCCAATACAATACCGACAAAAACGGCTACTAAATTGGGTTCATTAAGTTGTTTGATAGTATTTCCTAGTACCTTAGAAACTTCATTAATTGCAGAGGCTTCACCTACAATAGTTACACGGTCACCCAACTGAAGTGTCAAGTCGGAAGTTGCGAGTAAACGAACGTCCGAACGATATACACGACTAATATTTACACCGTAATGATTTCGCAGGCGAAGAGTCTCTAGTTTTTTTCCATTGATTTCGGGACGAGTAATCACTACCTCCTTTGAGGTCAATTGACTATCAATTGCATTCCAATCAATGTTTTCTGTATTCCAATCGCTCTCCTCAATAGCACCAAAAAGAATGGTCAATCGAGCAACATCATCATCTGTACAAACAACCAATAATCTATCGTTTTCACGTATCTCTTTATCTGAAATAGGAATGCTGACTGTTCCGTCTCGCCACAAACGAGAGATAACAAACTTAGCAGATGTCAACTTACCTAGATCTCTAATTTTTCGGCCGAAGATAGCTGGGTTATGCACTTGAAAAGCTCCAATAAAGGTATCATCGTTATCTGAAGTTTTAGAAGATGCAATATCAATTTTTTTACTGAATACTTTGCGTATAAAAAGGATTCCTATGATTACCCCAATAACACCCATAGGATAGGTTACTGCACAACCTAACGCTGGGCCAGTTGCATCTAACCCCATTTGCTTGAGTGTTGTTTGTGCTGCACCAAGTGCAGGAGTATTAGTTGTTGCACCACAAAGAATCCCTACCATATCGGGCAGGGAAATATCTGTAACAAAACTAGTTAAAACAGCAAGGAAAGTACCTATAAGTACTACTGCTATAGCTAAAAAGTTAAGTTGCATTCCACCTTTACTAAAAGAGCTAAAAAAACCAGGTCCTACCTGTAGCCCTAAAGCATAGACGAAAATGATAAGACCAAAATCCTCTGCAAAAGACAGCATATCAGCATTGACAGAAACTCCAAAGTGTCCCATCAAGATGCCCATAAAAAAGACAAATGTGACACCTAAAGATATTCCGAAGAATCGGATTTTACCAAGAAAAAGACCTATTGCAGAAATTATAGACAGAACTACTACAGCCTGAAGTGCAGAGTGTTCAAAGAAGAGATTACTTAACCATTCCATGAATGAATATTATTCTTATTTTGAGTTTCAGGGTACAAATATAAGAAGTATTAGACAAGATAAGCGAGTAAAAGACTTATAATTATTCTTTGAAGCAACTAAGGAGTTATAAAACACCTTTTATAACATTAAAGAATACAGAATACTCAAGAAAGAGAAGATAGCATAGGAAATGAGGGGATTATGGTTCATACCGAAAAGCTGTGGGGAAAGTATTAAAAAAAGATTGAAACATATATATTTGCAGTAAAATATATAAATGCTTTATCCATGGGTTGGGATCCTTTAGTTCGCTTTATTTTACCAGATGGTTTATTCGATTATTTTGAGATGTCAGACTTTCAGCCTGGCGATTCAGTAGTGCATATTTATCTAGAAGAGCTTAATATAACTCCTATTGAATACCACGATGATAAACTTGAGAGTAAAGGTTTTTATGAGGAAATAAAGAT
>NZ_AQWS01000013.1 GCF_000375405.1 Bacteroides propionicifaciens DSM 19291 = JCM 14649
TAATTTCGGGATAAAAGCCTTTAGATTGCAAATTAAGATGTCTTAAAGACTCAGGTATTTCATTATTCTCCTCTAAGGAGATTAAATAATAACTACCCATATCTGAAAAATCAATAATCTCAAAATACTCCAATAACCCTTTAGGTAGAAATAAAGAAAGTACTGCTTTGTAGTCGATGTGATGTTGTGGTCTCATGGAGCAAAAGTAATTATTCTATCATTAACCATATGTTAAATCCCCAACTTTATGAACTGAGCCGTTATCTCATCTTTGAGATGTTTTCCAACTAATTAACGCTACAATATTTAAGTACTTCCATTTAGATTGTATCTTTGCTAACTATGAATGATAAAATAACCATTAGTACTATTGATATTAGTACCAGCTTACCACTACCTTTGGCCGATGCTGGGATTAAAGCAGGATTTCCTTCACCTGCTCAAGACTATATGGACATTGCTATTGATTTAAACCAAGAGTTGGTTCGTCACCCTTCTACTACATTTTATGGTAGGGTTAGGGGTGATTCTATGCAGGATGCTCATGTCTTTGATGGTGATATTCTTGTCATTGATAAATCTTTAGAGCCTCAAAGTGGAGATATGGCTGTTTGCTATATAGATGGTGAATTTACGATAAAGTATATTGAAGTTACCGAAAATAGGGTGTCTCTGATTCCTGCAAATCCACTTTATCCAACTATCAATGTTACTGCTGATCAAGATTTGATTATTTGGGGAGTTGTAACTTATGTCATTCATAAAGCCCAAAAAAGAAGATGATTGGTCTGATTGACTGCAATAATTTTTATGCGAGTTGTGAACGCGTATTTAATCCCTCTTTGCAAGGTAAACCCATCGTTGTTCTTTCTAATAACGACGGTTGTGTTATTGCTCGGAGTAACGAAGCAAAAGCTTGTGGTGTAGAGATGGGTGCGCCTTTCTTTAAAATAAGTGACTTAGTTCGGCAAAAGAATATACATGTTTTCTCATCCAACTATACGCTATATGGTGATATGTCTCGACGTGTAATGACTTTAGTACGCGATTCTGTGCCGCAGTTAGAGGTTTATTCCATTGATGAATGTTTTGTAGTCTTAGAGGGTATCACTAATTTAAAGCAATTTGCTGTTGAATTACGAGCTAAGATAATTAAAGGTACTGGCATCCCCGTAAGTATCGGTCTTGCACCTACCAAAACTTTGGCTAAACTTGCAGCTACTTTTGCTAAGAAATATAAAGCTTACGATGGGGTTTGTCTGATTGATAACCCAGAAAAGCGATCTAAGGCGCTTCAGGTTACAGCTGTAAACAAAATCTGGGGTATTGGAAGACGAACTTTTTCATCTTTGGCCCAGCATGGTGTGCTAACAGCATTTGACTTTAGCCAAAAAGATTCAAGTTGGGTTCAACACAATTATACAGTTACAGGTTTACGAACATGGAAAGAATTAAATGGAATCCCTTGTATTGATTTTGAGTCTGTAAGTGCTAAAAAAAGCATAACTACTTCTCGAAGTTTTAATCGCAAACTTACAAGCTTCGATGAGTTATTAGAAATTGTAGCCAACTTTGCAGCTGCTTGTTCTCGTAAGCTCTTAGAGCAGAAGAGTATGGCTAAGACTTTACTTGTTTTCCTTTATACCGATACTAGATATGCTGGTAGCAATGCACAATCAAACGCGGCAAAAGTTACTCTTGATGTCGCTAGTTCACACCCAAGTGAATTGATTAAAGCTGCCCGATTAGCACTTCAACTGGTTTTTAATCAAGGAACAGGTTATAAAAAAGCTGGAGTTATTGTGTCTGATATTACAGGCGTAGCCCAGGCTTCTTTATTTGATGTGGTCGATCGGGAGCGACAAAACAGATTACTTAAGGTTGCTGAGCAAATTAAAAATAAGAATGGTGAAGATATGCTTAAGATTGCCTCTCAAGGTTCTTTTGAATTGGGAAATTACATGGATCGAAAATTTGTTTCTAAGCATTATACCACCAACTTTAGTGATATAATCTCTGTTTCAGCTGATTCTTAAGTTATCTAATTTCTGTAGGCCTTAAAATTATTAAGTCCTGACTTCCTGATTTTACAGTTTCTCCAGCCTTGTCCTAAATTTTTATGCTTATATATTTGTATCTAATAAATTATTTTCCTTATCTTTGTATTGCTGATCAAGACAAGATCTTGTGATGTTTATTTTATCTGCGAAAATAGCTCAGTTGGTAGAGCACAACCTTGCCAAGGTTGGGGTCGCGAGTTCGAATCTCGTTTTTCGCTCAGTAAAAAGAGGCTGTCCAAAATTGGTTCAGCCTCTTTTTTTGTTTACATTTAAGACTTAAACTATTACAGTGTATTAATGATATGTTATAATCAAGGATTCATAAATGAAACAAATCTCTTAGGAGCTTGTTTAATAAACATTTAAATATGTATTTTTGAGATTAAGGATAAGCTGATTTATGTCAATTATCAGAAGTTATCTTAAATTGCTGAACCAAGTCATTAAAATCAACTTGCTTACTATAGGCTAAATACCAGTGGTCAGACTTTAAAAGTTGTAAAATAATACGAAATTAACGCTTTACCCATTTCCTATGAAAGATTTTTTTAAATACACTCTAGCAACTATAACCGGTCTTATTTTGACTGGTGTTTTGCTGTTTTTCTTTGCCTTTTCGACTCTTGTTGCTATGCTTGCCACTTCGGATACAGAAGTACAAGTAAAAGAGTCTAGTGTACTAACCTTAAAGCTTAATGGATCATTAAGTGAGAGAGCAATAGATAATCCTTTGATGGAGCTTATGTCTTCTCAAAACTCAACGGTTGGTTTAAATGATATTCTTAATGCGATTCGTAAGGCTAAAACGAACGAGAATATTGAAGGAATATATTTAGATGCTGGCAGTATGTCAGCTTCTTTTGCATCGTTGGAGGCTATTCGGAATGCTTTGATTGATTTTAAAGAATCGGATAAGTTTGTTATAACTTATGGCGATCAGTATACTCAAGGTTTATATTATGTTTCTTCTGTAGCTGATGAAATTCACTTGAATCCTGAAGGCGGAGTTGTATGGGCTGGATTGGCAGTTCAACCTATGTTTTATACAGATTTGCTCAAAAATATTGGTGTTGATATGCAAATATTTAAGGTTGGTACCTATAAGTCGGCCGTAGAACCTTATACTGAGACTAAAATGAGTCCAGCTAGTCGTGAACAAACATCGGTATTTCTTAATGATTTATGGTCTCATATGGTTTCAGGAGTTTCCTCTGCTCGTAATATCTCAACTGAAGAACTACAAAATCTAGCTAATCAAATGATGTTATTTCAACCCACAGCTCTAAGTTTGGAACATAAACTAGTTGATAAACTATCTTATCGCTCTGATATGGATGAAGTCATCAAAGACAAACTCAATGGTGATAAGCCTCGTTTTATAAGCTTTAATCAAATGAAAAATGTCCCAGTCGCTGTAGATCCCAAAATTAAGAATGAGGGTAATATAGCTATTTATTATGCAGAGGGTACGATTGTCGATTCTTCAAGTAATTCTTTTAACTCAGAAATTGTAGCTAATAAGGTGATTAAGGACTTGAAAAAACTTCAAGAAAATGAGGATATAAAAGCTGTTGTAGTGCGCGTTAATTCACCAGGTGGAAGTGCTTTTGCTTCTGAGCAAATATGGAAATCTATAATGAACCTAAAGGCTGAGAAACCTGTGGTTGTATCTATGGGTGACTATGCTGCATCAGGCGGTTATTATATCTCAGCTGCTGCTGATTTAATAGTAGCCGAACCAACAACTTTAACAGGTTCTATTGGTATTTTTGCTATGATACCTAGTTTTGGTAAAATTGCGCATAGTGTAGGTTTAGACTTCGATGTGGTTAAGACTAATGAGTTTTCTGACTTTGGTGCTCTTTATCGTAATATGAACTCAGGTGAAAAGCAATTACTTCAGAATTATGTTGAAAATGGATACGACCTATTTGTTAAACGATGTGCCGAAGGTCGATCTATGAGTGATGAAGCTATTAGAGCCATAGCTGAAGGAAGAGTTTGGACAGGTGCAAGAGCTAAAGAACTTGGTTTAGTTGACCAATTAGGCGGAATTGAAGTAGCGATTGCTTTGGCCGCAGATAAAGCTGGTATTACTCAATATAGAAGAAAATCATATCCAAGTATGCCTAGTCTTATTGAGCAGCTGATGGAGATGACGTCTAAGGATGCAGTATCAGTCTACTTGAATAATAGTATTTATAAGGATATATTTGTAAAGGCCGAAGAATTTAAGCGCCTCACTGAGCGTTCACCACTTCAGGCACGTATGCCTTATGAGTTTAATTTTCAAAGTTTATAAAGATAAATGAAAAATACTGATCGCCATATCAAATTAAATAAATGGCTTTACCCCTTTGCCTCACTCTATGGCATAGGGGTTATGCTACGTAATAAATTATTTGATTGGAATATTTTGAAGTCTCGTACTTTTCCGTTGCCTGTTATTAGCATCGGTAATTTGACTGTTGGTGGGACTGGGAAAACTCCTCATACCGAATACCTTCTTTCTTTTCTTACTAAGTCACTTAATGTGGCGGTTGTTAGTAGGGGGTACAAACGGAAAACAAAAGGTTTCTTGATGGCTACTCAAAGCAGTACCTCTCAGGATATTGGTGACGAACCCTTTCAGATAAAGTATAAGTTCCCATCTGCTTTAGTAGCAGTAGATGGCAATAGATGTCGAGCAATTGAGAAGTTGCTCGTTCTTAAAGAGCCTAAGGTTGATGTTGTTTTGCTAGATGATGCTTTCCAGCATCGCTATGTTAAGGCAGGACTAAATATACTGTTGACGGATTATAATCGACTAATATGTGATGATAAATTGCTGCCAGTTGGAAATCTACGCGAACCTCTTCATGGCAGACATCGAGCTAATATTGTAATTGTAACTAAATGTCCATCTGATATAAAGCCTATTGATTATAATATCGTGACCAAACGATTGAATTTATATCCATTTCATCGTCTATACTTTTCAACATTCAAATATGGCGGAATATACCCAGTCTTTGGTGATCAATCGGATAAGCTTGCAATTGAAAACCTTTTATCCCTCGATGATGTTCTACTAGTTACGGGCATAGCAAATCCTCTTTACCTTAAAGAGGAGCTGTCAATCCATTGTAAGCAACTCGAAGCCATGACTTATCAAGATCATCACAACTTTTCTAAGAAAGATTTAGAGGCTATTGATGAGAAGTTTGCGAGCCTTAAAGGTCATAAGAAAATCATTCTAACGACCGAAAAGGATGCTATGCGATTTTTGAATATGCCCGATTTACAAGATTCTATAAAACAAGCATTATATGCTATCCCTGTTGAAGTTGAGATTCTTCAGGATAAGCAAATTGAGTTTAATAAAAATATACTGGATTATGTTAGAGAAGATCAAAGAAACAGCTAGTTTCCTTAAAGGAAAGATGACTACAAAGCCCGAAACAGCTATTATCCTAGGTACAGGATTGGGTAGTTTAGTGAATGAGATTGAAGATAAGCATGAAATTTCATATACTGACATCCCTAATTTCCCAGTATCTACAGTTGAAGGACATAGTGGTAAGTTGATTTTTGGAAAACTTGGTGGTAAGGATATTATGGCTATGCAAGGTCGTTTCCACTACTACGAAGGCTACGATATGAAGGAAGTTACTTTTCCTGTTCGTGTAATGAAAGAGATTGGTATCAAAACCCTATTTGTATCTAATGCATGTGGTGGTATGAATCCCAAATTTTCTATTGGTGACCTGATGATTATTACGGACCATATAAATTTCTTCCCTGAGCATCCGCTTAGAGGTAAAAATATTTATGGCGATCGTTTCCCTGATATGAGTGAGCCTTATAGCCATGAACTAATTGCTAAAGCTAAAGAGATTGCTAAAGAATTAAATATTAAAGTACAACAAGGTATTTACTTGGGTACTCAAGGTCCAACATTTGAAACTTCTGCCGAATATAAAATGTTCCATATTTGGGGTGCAGATGCAGTGGGTATGTCAACTGTACCTGAGGTAATTGTTGCCAACCATGCAGGAATTAAAGTTTTTGGTTGTTCAGTAATTACTGACTTAGGTGTTGAAGGTAAGATTGTTGAAGCTTCTCACGAAGAGGTTCAAAAAGCTGCTGATGCTGCACAGCCTAAGATGACAGCTATCATGCGTGAACTTATCAGTAGAGCTTAATTGATGGGAACAGACATAGCTACAATAGGAGAGTTTGGGTTGATTAAAAGACTTACAGAAGATATAAAATTAGTCAATCCTTCCACTCTCAAAGGAGTTGGTGATGATACTGCAGTTTTATCTTACCCTGCAGATAAGCAGATTTTAGTTACTACTGATATGCTGATGGAGGGTGTTCATTTTGATTTAGTATACACTCCCTTTAAGCACTTAGGATATAAGTCAGCAATGGTTAACTTCTCTGATGTTTATGCAATGAATGGCTATCCTAAACAGATAACAGTTTCTATTGCAATATCAAAAAGGTTCAATATTGAACACTTAGAAGATTTTTACGAGGGAATAAAACTTGCTTGTGAGCAACACGGTGTCGATATCATTGGTGGTGATACAACAACATCATTAACCGGTTTTGCTATTAGTATTACTTGTATTGGTGAAGCTGACTCAAAGCACGTGGTATATCGTAGTGGAGCTAAAGAGACCGATCTTATTTGTGTTACAGGTAATTTGGGTGCTGCCTATATGGGTTTACAATTGCTAGAGCGAGAGAAACTTGTTTTTGGTAAGAGTAAGAAAGATGATATTCAACCCGATTTTTCTGGTAAAGAGTATATCTTAGAAAGACAACTCAAGCCTGAAGCTCGCAAAGATATTATCGATGAATTGGCAAAACAAGGAATCATACCAACTGCAATGATGGATATTTCCGATGGACTATCTTCAGAATTGCTACATATTGCTGATCAAAGCAAGGTTGGTTGTCGAATTTATGAAGAGAATATCCCCATTGATTATCAAACAGCTATAATGGCTGAGGAGTTTGGTTTAAGCCCGATGACTGCTGCACTTAATGGCGGCGAAGATTATGAGTTACTATTTACTGTGCCGCTTACGGACCACGAAAAGATAACTCAGATACCAGGAGTCAAACTTATAGGTCATGTTACAAAGCAAGAACTGGGAGTAGCATTAATAACAAAAGATGGTAAAGAAATTGAACTACAGGCTCAGGGTTGGAACCCTTTAAGCACTAAGTAATTAAACTATAATGGTGAATTGAGATAGAAAATTGTTTACTTTCTATCTCAATTTCTATTAAATAAGTTTGTTATATTCTAAATATTTTATTTATCTTTGTAGGGCAAACAAGAAAAGGTGCCATAGCTCAGTTGGTAGAGCAAAGGACTGAAAATCCTTGTGTCCCTGGTTCGATTCCAGGTGGTACCACAAAAGACTCCCTAAATTACATCGTTATTTAGGGAGTCTTTTTTATGTGACGTTATCACTTTGTAGCATTGGGGAGCCCTGAATCTTGCTCTTTAACTTAAATCGTAATCAAATAGTATCTGGACCTATATAATAAGAGCCACAATGTATAATACAGAGCGGCTCTTATTTATTGTACTAAAGTTTAGTTTCTTATTAGGTCAAGCTTATTTAGTTACTTTGTTAAAAGTAAAGCTTTGGCTAGCTTGAGCTGTTTTTGTAGATTCTACTTCAGATTCTCTAGTTGTAGTTTCTGGTTCTACAGGCTCTTCTGGAGTTACTGCTGCTTTGAATAATTCTACTTTAACATCTAAATTGAAAGCTATTTTAGTTCCTTCGTCTTTGTTGTTAAACTTACCTAGTTGGTCATTTGTATCAAAGTCAATTTTGATAATGTCACCATTTTTTAAAGTTTTCTCGATATCCTTAGTGTCAATTTCTAGACTAAGAGTACCTTCTTCTTTATTGATGTCTTTAGACTCAAATTTGAATTCTGTATTAATATCACCCAATTCTTCTAGTACAGCATTAGCTTCATCTTCTGTTTCGTATAGATCGGCAATTACTTCGTTAAGTGGGTAAGCTTCCATTTTTATGTCGTGATTTAGCTCTACAACCATATTAACATATGTTGGTTGTGGCTCTTCTGTTTCACCTTCACCTTCTCCTTCAGCTTTTGTTGCAGGATCTATTATTTCGTAAGTGCCTTTATAAGATCCAAATACGCCCATTTCCGACTCAAGCTGCTCGTTGTTTGGTTTGTCGTTGTTATCGTCATCATCATCTGAACAAGATGTGAATCCAACTAATGATAAAGACATTAGTGCTACTGCGAATAGTGTTTTTTGTGTACTTTTCAAGATGTTCATTTTCATTTAAGTTTTTAAAATGTTTGTAATTGTTTAACCGTTAATTATGTTAACAGTAGAATCGATTCTGATAGGTAAATGCTTTAACCCTCAAATTACTGCATGGTGATTTTGTGTTTTATAAATTCTGACTGTTAGGATATTTGAAACTAGCGTTGACTTTGATATTTCACAAACTTAATTAAGTCGACATCAGTTGAATTCGCTATCTTTGCTTAATAATTAAATACAGATCATGATAAAGATTAAAGAAGAAGATATTAAAGCAGCTACTCTAGAAGGTATGGATGCTTTTATAAAGGTTTTTACTGATGCATATAGAGCTTCTGTTGCTGGCGATTTCTCGCTTGATAAAATGCAAGAGCTTAACGGTAGTCAGCACACACTTTTAGCTTATAGTTATTTTATTGAAGAAATCAACGAAGGTGGTTTCTGTCAGTTGATACAGAATGGTTATGGTCCATACATTTTCGATAACCCTTTTGCAAAAGCTATGCGCCTATGGGGATTGAAAGATTTTTCCAAATTAGTCTATAGCGCTAAAGTTATTTATGATGAGCATAAAGAGGATTTGACTAGAGAGCGTACAGATGATGAATTTATGGCTATGTATGAAACTTATGAGGCTTTTGATAAAATTGAAGAAGAGTTTTTAGAAGACGAAGAATCAATTACTACTCGTATCGCTATTTATGTAGATGACCATTTAGATGAGTTTGCAGAAATAGTTAAAGAATAAGTGCAGTATTTAAACTATCTTCTCATTTAACCTTAAATATTTACATTAAATATATAAACTAATATTATGAATAAAATTAATACTCTCTTTGCGTTTGCTTTAGGTTTTTTAGTAATGCTTACTAGCTCTTGTCTGGATTCAAGTAGTGGTGGTAGCTCGTATGACGGTATTGAATATGTGCGTCTTGATCCAGGTTCTTATTTGAGGGCATATGCCGATTCAGGTACTGAATATAGTATAATGAATCCCGAGAAAATGCGTATCAAAACAATTGATGGAGATAATTATGAGTATGAGCGTGCTTTAATGTGGTTTAAGTATGTTGAAGCGGGTTCTACAAAAACGAATGGAGGACTTCCTGCCCGACGTACCGTGAATGTTGTTCAAGTTCAGCCTTTGGCAGTTAATGATTTGGAGTACGGTCCAGGTGATTTGAATATTGAAGAGGAAAATATTTACGTTCCATTTATTCGAGTAGATAAGTCATGGGCGGATACTTATTATATTAATATTCCTTTCTCAACACCTTCCTCAAAAGAACTTTCTACTGAAGATATTACTCTTTTTGTTGAAGATAGTTCTGAGAATACATTAAATTTGCGATTAATAGACACTCGAGAAAAGAAAGACTTGCTGTTAGGTCAGGCGATAAATGGTTTTGTGAGTTTTAAACTTGATCAAGATTTGTTAAGTCAGAAAACAAACTTAGTTTTATCTGGCCTGATAACTGTAAATATTTCTGTAGAAGAACATCATGGAGGGTTAAGGAAACTTGAGCCTTTAGAAATAAAATTTAATTGAAAGATTGAACTACAAACAATTATTTAATCGAATATCATTAATTATCTCTAAGCCTCAGGAGGCTTGGAGGCTAATTCAGACAGAGGATAAACAAAAGATGATGACTTCTTTTGTTTATCCTTTACTTGCTTTATCTGGTATTGCCGTGTTTCTTGGTCAACTCCTGGGTTCTGATGCTGAAAATGCTGCTGGGATATTTGCTGGTGCTTTAACGCAGGCTTGTATTGTACTAGTATCACTCTTTGGTGGTCTTTACCTTGCTTCTTTTGTTGCTGAGCAATTATTCTCACGTTTTTTAGATGTGCAAATTGACCGAAATACGAGCTTGAAGATTATTGGTTATGGATTCACATTAACTTTTTTACAAACAATATGTATTGGGTTGCTTCCTGACTTTAGATTTATTGTGTATATTCTTCAGTTTTACGCCTTATATATATTGTGGGAAGCTATACCCATATTCTTAAAGGTAAAAGAAGAAGATCGCTTAAAGGCTACTGTCTTCTTGTTTAGTGGTGTGTTTTTATGCCCCTTTGTGATAGAGTTTATATTTGGTAAACTTATCTTGTTAGGATAAATAATTTATGAAACAGAATCAAATTAATATAAAGAATCGTAGAGCTACATTTGACTACGAAGTTATTGAAACTTATACTGCTGGTATGGTTTTGACCGGTACTGAGATTAAGTCAATTCGTCAGGGAAAGGCTAGCTTAGTTGATACCTTCTGTTACTTTATCAATGATGAATTGTGGGTTAAGAACATGCACATCACAGAGTATTTTTATGGTTCGTACAACAACCATCAGGTCAGACGTGATCGTAAGTTATTACTAACTAAGAAAGAGTTGGATAAACTTCGTCGTGGTACTCGTGAAACAGGCAATACACTCGTTCCATTGCGACTGTTTTTGGATAATAGAGGTTTTGCTAAGCTTGTAATTGCTTTGGCACGTGGTAAAAAACAATACGATAAACGTGAGTCTTTAAAAGAAAAGGATGCGCGTCGTGATATTGATCGCATGTTTAAGCAGTAAAGAAGTAGAGTTATAGAGGTACTTTTTCTTTGTATATTTTGTAGCGGCCCATAATATCTCTAACAAAGTTATAGGTTTCTATTCCACGTAAGTATCCATATTTACAAACAGGATCTGCAAAATATTTCCGATTACTTTTTAGTAATAAATAAGCCTCTGTATTGTCGAACCAGATTGTCTTGTCTTTATTATACTTCTCGGCTAATGCCATGGCATCCAATATATGCCCCATTCCTGCATTGTAGGATGCCAATACAAACATTATTCTTTCCTGATCATCGGGTATTTCCTCCTTTAATGCTCGGTCTGTTATCCCTAAATACTTGACTGCTCCTTTGATATTTTCATTGATATCAGTTTCCATGCCACGGGGTACGCCCATGGCTCTTGCCGTTCGAGGCATGAGTTGCATTAGTCCTACCGCTCCAGCCCATGAAACGACATTTTTTTTAAAGTTCGATTCGGTATAAGCTAGCGATGCTAGTAGTCGCCAATCCCAGTTTATGGTCTTTGCGTATTTCTTGAAGTAGGCATCATAGGGCGATATCACCCCCTTTTCAATTGATTGTATGGGGGAGTGTATATAGTTGTTCTTGCTGATTTCAAAATACTTCTTGAGGCTCGCTGTGTAGTTAGGAGACTGCGCATTGTTTTTATGCCACTCACTAATTGCTTTTTCGAGTAATACAGACTCTTTTCGAACAGCCCAATAGGACTTTTGATCAAAACTAATAGCTAAATCTATATTTAGGCTCGGATAGTAGGTCTTGTTTAGTTTTGCAATGTAGTTGTTGGCAACAGTATATTCGATTTTACCCTCATCTACCTGTGTTATGATGTCCTCTAAGGTTATGGTATCACTATCAATAAGTGTGATATTAATGCCCCCCCCAAGCTCTTCATTCAGGTTTTTAAGTCTTTCATGATATTTGCCAGGTTGGACGTGGACGGTTTTACCAATAAGCTCAGTCACATCTCGTAAGGGAGTTTCTCCTTTTTTGTTTTTTTGAATGATGACCTGGTGGGTAAGTGTTTCGGCTCCGCAATAACTAATACTATCTTTAAGCTCTTTGGTTACAGGCAGATTATAAGCAATAAGGTCAGCTTTACCACTAGCAAGTATCTCTAGCAACTCCGACTCTGTATTTGCTGTTAATACATTTAAGGATAGTCCCAATGAGTTAGCAAACTGCTGACTCAAATCGTATTGAATCCCCATGTTTTGCCCACGATACTTGAAATAGTCCACAGAGCTATACATGGTTACTACAGTTAACTCTCCTTTTTCTAGGATTTGAGGCAAATCCTGTACTGCAACTGTCTCTTTTTCTTTACTTTTGGGTGGGCTATTTTTGCAAGAGATTAATCCCAAGCAAAATATAAAGGTCAGTGTTAAACAGTTTAAACGCATATTCTTGTGGGTTTTATTCTTCTGGCCAAGTAAGATGCTTTGTGATATACATGGTCAGAATATTTATAGCAACCTGATTACTTCCACCTTCAGGAACTATCAAGTCGGCAAATCGCTTACAGGGTTCGATGAACTGCTGATGCATTGGCTTTAGCACTTGAGTATATCTATTCATAACGGCTTCTGCTGTTCTACCTCTTTCAATTACATCTCTCTGAATCACGCGAATTAGTCGTTCGTCAGGATCAGCATCTACAAAGACTTTGATGTCCATGATATCTCTCAACTTTTTGTTGGACAGTGCAAGGATACCCTCTACAATTACCACATTACGTGGTTCTATGTGAATTGTTTCTTTAAGTCGGGTACAGGTCAAGTAAGAGTAGGTGGGTTGCTCTATGGCCTCTCCGTGCTTTAACATGGTGACATGTTTGGCCAAAAGGGGCCATTCGAAGGCATCGGGATGATCAAAGTTGATATTCTGCCTCTCTTCTACAGGCACATGGCTACTGTCTTTATAATAAGAGTCTAAAGGCAATAGTACGACTTCACCTGCTGGCAGGCTTTCTACTATTTTACGCACAACGGTGGTTTTACCTGATCCCGTTCCGCCTGCAATTCCGATTATTAACATTTGATAATTGTTGTTTTAGAAACAAATAAAGTACATTTGTGTTTATTAGAGCAGTTTACGTGACAAATATACTTACATTAAATTAATATACCAACGTTATGATTAAGCACATTGTATTGTTTAAGTTAAAGGAAGATCTACCTGCACAAGAGAAATTACAGGTAATGAATAGTTTCAAAAAAGCAATAGAATTACTTCCTGCTAAAATCCCTTTTATCAGAGCAATTGAGGTCGGATTAAACAGTAATCCCGCTGAATCTTGGGATATTGCACTTTACAGTGAGTTTGATACGCTTGATGATGTTAAGGCATATTCAGTTCATCCTGATCATGTTGAAGCTGCCAAAATCTTGGCCAATGTTAAGGAAAATAGGTCTTGCGTGGATTATGAGGTTTAATACAAATTATTAATATTTATAAGAATGAGAAAGTTTATATCACTCATAGTTCTTTTTGTTTTTTCGGGACTAACGTATGTTGGGGCTCAAATTCATGATCCTGTACATGTTAAATCCGAATTTAAAAAGATTTCAGAAACTAGTGGGGAGTTGATATTCAATACGGAAATTGATCCAGGCTGGCATGTTTATTCTACTAACTTGAATAATGCTGGACCGACAGAGGCGACTTTTGTTCTAGAAAAAGGAATAGGCGTTGAATTAGTTGGTGGCTTAGTTGCCGAAGGTCATGAAATAGAGCAGTTTGATAAAGCCTTCCAGAAGGTGCTCCGCTATTTTGAGAAGTCGGTAAAGTTTACTCAAAAAGTTAAACTAACAGATGCCAGCTATTTTATTGAAGGTTATCTTGAGTATGGTGCTTGCGACGATGAAGCTTGTTTGCCTCCAACTCAGGTTGACGTGAAATATACTAATATGGATCAGGCTGCCGTGGTAGCAGGTTCGACTAAGGGTAGTGGTGAAGCTCCAAAAGCTGATGTTCCTAGCTTTAGCTTCGGGACTCTTGGACAGGAATCTCCTGCTCAGAGTCCTGTTGCAACCGATGTTGTAGGTGGTGATTCAGATTATTGGAAACCTGTTATTAGCGAGCTTAATGCTTATAGCGGGCAAGATTCTTCTCAAGACAGAACGATAATGTATATCTTTATTTACGGGTTCTTAGGTGGTCTTTTGGCTCTACTTACACCTTGTGTATGGCCAATTATCCCGATGACTGTAAGTTTCTTCTTAAAGCGTAATAAAGATAGAAAACGTGCACTTAAAGATGCAATTATTTATGGTATCTCAATCATTGTTATTTATCTGAGTTTAGGTTTAATCATTACGCTCCTCTTTGGTCCCAGTGCACTTAATGCCATGTCAACCAACGCGGTGTTTAATATAATATTCTTCCTGATGTTGGTGGTCTTTGCGGCCTCTTTCTTAGGAGCGTTTGAGATTAAGTTGCCTGCCAAATGGAGTACGGCTGTTGATAGTAAAGCCGATAAGACTTCAGGTCTTCTGAGTATTTTCTTGATGGCTTTTACGCTGGCTTTAGTTTCATTCTCTTGTACTGGTCCTATTATTGGATTATTACTTGTAGAGGTAAGTACTACGGGAAGTGTATTTGGACCAGCTGTTGGTATGTTTGCTTTTGCTTTGGCATTGGCTCTTCCATTTACACTGTTCGCTCTATTCCCATCTTGGCTCAAAACAATGCCAAAATCGGGTGGTTGGATGAATGTGATTAAAGTGTCTCTAGGATTTTTAGAGTTAGCTTTGGCATTGAAGTTCTTATCTGTAGCCGATTTGGCTTACGGTTGGAGAATTCTTGATCGTGAGGTCTTTATCGCTATGTGGATTGTTATCTTTGGTTTGTTTGGTCTCTATCTGCTAGGCAAACTTAAGTTTGAGCACGATGATGACAACAATAAAGTAGGGGTTACTCGATTTTTCTTAGCCTTAGTGCCTCTGTCTTTTGCTATCTATATGGTTCCAGGACTTTGGGGAGCACCGTTGAAGGCCATTAGTGCTTTTGCACCACCCATGTACACACAAGATTTTAATCTATACGATGGTGCAGTAGAGGCTAAATTCGATGATTATGATCAAGGTATGGAGTATGCACGTCAGCAAAATAAACCTGTAATGCTTGACTTTACTGGATACGGCTGTGTAAACTGTCGTAAGATGGAGTTGGCTGTTTGGACTGACCCCCAGGTGCGTCAACTCATCAATGAAGAGTATGTATTAATTACACTTTATGTTGATAATAAACAGCCTTTACCTGAGCCTATTGAGGTTGAAGAAAATGGACGTACACGTAAATTACGTACCATTGGTGATAAATGGAGCTACCTGCAACGTGTGAAGTTTGGTTCTAACTCGCAACCTTTCTATGTCTTGATTGACAATAATGGTGTGCCATTGAACAGCTCCTATGCTTATAACGAAGATATTCCTGCCTACGTTAATTTCTTAGAAGTAGGTTTGAAAAACTATAAATTAGGGAAGTAGATAAGATTTATCGATACCTAATAATATAAATAACCCCAGAAGTAAATTTACTCCTGGGGTTATTTTCTTTAAACACTTTAAGCTGAAGTTTCTTTTTTTAGCCTAGACTATTCTTATTTGTCTTGACCAAAGAAACGGTTGTATAAACCTTCGAAAGCTTTACCATGACGAGCTTCATCTTTACACATTTCATGAACTGTGTCGTGGATAGCGTCTAGGTTTAATTGTTTTGCACGAGTTGCAATTCTTTTCTTGTCTTCGCAAGCACCTTGCTCTGCATCCATGCGTTTTTTAAGGTTGGTTTTTGTATCCCAAACCACTTCGCCAAGAAGTTCTGCAAATTTAGCAGCATGTTCTGCTTCTTCAAAAGCGATACGTTTGTATGCTTCAGCAATCTCTGGATAACCTTCACGGTCAGCTTGTCTGCTCATAGCAAGGTACATACCTACCTCTGTACATTCGCCCATGAAGTTCATTTGTAGATCTTTGATCATTTCGTCGTCACAACCTTTTGCAACACCAATAACGTGTTCGTCAGCAAAAGTTAATGCGCCTTCTTGTTCTACTACTTCTACAAATTTGTTAGCAGGAGCTTTACATAATGGACATTTTTCTGGAGCAGTTTCTCCTTCGTGTACGTAACCACATACGATGCATCTAAATTTTTTCATTTTGTCGGATTATTTAAATTAGTATTATTAAGTAAGGTCATTCTTCAGACCTTAAACATTCTTGGCAAACTCCCTTATAGTAGAGGTGGACTTCAGTAACCAAATGATTACTTTGATCTAATCCTTTGAGCTGTTCGGGTTTCATGAGGTTAAAGTCCTCAATTTTATTGCATTTCTTACAAAAGAAATGTGCGTGAGGTGATGTGTCTATATCAAAACAAGTGTTCTTGTCGTCTATGGTCAACATCTTAATCGCATCATGTTCTTCAAATAACTTGAGTGTATTATATACTGTTGTTTTCGAAAGAGTTGGAATCTTAGGAAATAGAGCAGTATAAATTTCATCAACAGCTGGGTGCGTATAATTTTCAAGGAGATAATCCATAATTGCTATTCGCTGCATGGAGGGCTTGATATTATGCACTTGTAACCTTTCTAACGCTTTCATACTCTATTGATTTTGGAATTATAATAATTACAACTTTATTATCATTGCAAATATAGTGGTCTAATAAATCGTAGCCAAACCTTTTGAGAGTATTTGTCGATCACACACGAAATATGGATTTAGTCTAAATTAAGATTAGCTATTGATCCTAGAGTTACTTTCTTGTCAATCAGGGATTGACTTCAGTTTATGCCTAAAAAAGGAACTAGTCGTTTAGGGCGTGCGAGTAAGTCAGTCGCTTGTTCCCACTAGGTTATTTTAGCTAAGGGAGGTTGTTGAAGTAAAAAACTAGGAATTAGGGATACAATAAAGAGTTACGATTAACCTTCTAGCCTAAAGATTTGCTTATTTTTGTAGATGTGATTGCATAAACAGCTATCTTATTCAACAATTAAAAAGATCGATTATGAGAGTCAAAAGAGATTTTATCCGCTTAGTTACTGCCAACCCTAAGGTAAGGGTCGCCGATTGTTTTTTCAACGAGTCGAAAATTTCTGAAATAATACAGCATGCTGCTCAGCAAAAAGCAGCTTTGGTTTTGTTTCCTGAACTTTCGCTAACCTCTGTTAGCTGTGGAGATCTCTTAACTGATAGCTTATTGCTCTCTTCAGCTCAGCAGGCATTGTTACAATTGTTGACCGACAGCAAAAAGTATAACCTTATCTTTGTAGTAGGGTTGCCTATCTTAGTCTCTAACACGGTATTGAACGTAGCTGTGGTTTGTAAACAGGGTGTGATTTGCAGTGTAATCCCCAAAATGGATGATGCAGCTTGTCGTCTTTTTTCAAATCGCCCTGAAAATTGGTTTTTAGAACATCTATTATGTGGTCAAGAGGTGGAAATTTCTAGTAATCGCCTTTTTGAGACCTCTGACTTTACTTTTACCCTAAACTTCTGGAACGAATATAATGTGCCAAACAATCAAGTTGGAGTTACTGATTTAAATCTCTATCTCTCTAATGCTTCGGATAAGATGGGGCTTTATGGGCAAACTTCTCAATTGATCCTTGGTGAATCTCTAAAATATAAAAATGCAGTACTCTATGCAGCTCCTGGCTTTGGTGAATCTACAACAGATTTGGTTTATAGTGGTACAGGTTTTATAGCTGAATGTGGTGAGTTGCTGGCTGAATCGCCTCGTTTCAGCTTTGAGGGTGCCGTGACTTTTGCTGATGTTGATCTTGCTCGCATTCAGGCTGAGCGTATCATGAGTAAACGTAACATAGGGATATCTTATGCACAATCGCTCGACTACGAAGCTCCCGAAATTGAAGTTTTGGATAGAGAGCTTGATAAAACTCCTTTCTTATCGAAGAATAAAGATAGAGACTATGCCGATGCTTTTGACATACAAGTTTGTGCCCTAGCACAACGAATGCGACATATCCATGGTGAGAAAGTGGTGATTGGGGTGTCTGGAGGGTTAGATTCCACATTGGTATTGCTCTCATGCGTTCGTACTTTCGATGCGATGGGGCTTGATCGAAAAAATATTATAGGCATTACGATGCCAGGTTTCGGTACTTCGGGGCGTACCTATCAGAATGCTCAGATTTTGATGGATAGACTCGGTATAACTACACGAGAAATTAGTATAAAGGATTCTTGTATCCAGCACTTCAAAGATATCAATCACGATGGACTGACTCACGACATAACCTACGAAAACAGCCAAGCTCGTGAACGGACTCAGATCTTAATGGATGTAGCCAATATGGAGAATGCGCTTGTCATAGGCACAGGCGATTTATCGGAATTGGCTTTGGGTTGGGCTACTTATAACGGCGATCACATGTCGATGTACGACTTGAATGCGAGTATTCCAAAAACACTAGTCCAAGATTTGGTGCTTTGGGCAGCTAATAAAGAGTCCGATAAGATGCTTAGTGATGCACTGCTTGATGTGCTTGCTACTCCGATTAGTCCTGAACTTAAACCAACAGATAGCGATGGACTAATTGATCAGAAGACCGAAAGTGTAGTAGGGCCCTATGAGTTGCACGATTTCTTCTTGTTTAACATGATGAATTATCGCTTTTCTCCCCAACTAATATACAAAAGAAGTTTGCTTGCCTTTGGCGATAAATATACCGATAAGGTAATCAAACACTGGTTGAAGCAGTTTTACAAACGCTTCTTTATGCAGCAGTTTAAACGCTCTTGTTCACCCGATGGGCCTGATGTAACAGGTGTCTCGCTTAGTCCGCGTGGTGGTTGGGCTATGGCGAGTGATGCGAGTGCTACAACGTGGCTACATGAAATAGAACAGCTTTAAAGCATAAAAAAACGAGGTCTAAGTAAAAATATTGCTTAGACCTCGTTTTTTATGTTTGTTATATTATTACTCTTCAGTGTCGCAAGAGGTAAAAAAGAATTCTTTCTTAGCCTGCTCTTGAGGGATTGTGAAATAGGTGCAAAGGGTTTGGCTACAAAGCTCGTTGTTTTCATTAAACAGTTCAGCTTCTATAAATACCACATTACGTTTTTCGTCCTTAATGCGTGCCCTTAGTGTAATTTGCTTTGATTCCGTACTTACTGACTTAAGGAATTTAGTCTCCATTTTGAAGGTTACCCCTGAAGTCTGTTTCTTTCGGATGACCACCCAAGCACAGATTTCATCTAAAAGCACCGACTGGATTCCACCATGAAGCGTGTTTAACCAACCTTGAAATTGAGGTAATGGTTTCCAAAAACTTACGATATCATCTCCATCTTCATAAAACTCCATTTTCACACCCGCAGGGTTATTAGGAGCACAACCGAAGCAGTTGTATCCTTTTACTCCTTTCCAAGGATTAGTTAATTTTTTCATAATACTTTAGTTTTTATCTTATTTTGATTGTACAGTTCGACAAGTCATCTATAATCGCCAAAGATTCAACACGAACACCTTGTTTTTCTAAGACCTCTCGTCCGTGTTGGAACGATTTCTCAATAATAAAGCCCATTCCCACCAGGTTTGCTCCTGCTTGTTTTATTAGGTCTATTACGCCTAAAGCAGCATTGCCGTTGGCAAGGAAGTCATCGATGAACAAAACGTTATCTTCAGGAGTAAGGTAGTCTTGACTAATAATGACATCGTACTCACGGTCTTTAGTAAAAGAACGTACACGAGTAGTTAAAATGTTCTCTATGGTTTTAGGAGATTTTTTCTTAGCAAATACCACAGGCAACTCTAAAAGGTATCCAGTCATAATAGCTGGCGCAATGCCGCTAGCCTCAATAGTCATGATTTTATTAATATTTGTTGATGCAAATCGGCGCACAAACTCCACCCCAACTGATTTCATTAGGATAGGGTCCATTTGGTGGTTAATAAAGCTATCTACTTTAAGGATTCCACCTTCAAAGCATTTGCCATCTTCTAGAATACGTTTCTTTAGTAAGTCCATTTATCTCCTTGTTTTATTTATATATTTTTAGTTTGTTGAGCGCTTGCCAATAGCGGCGCGCATTATTCATATGGTCATTTAAGTTTGTAGCAAAGCTGTGTTTGCCCGAAAAATCTTCTTTTGCACACATATAAAGATAGTTGTGCTCTGTATAATTAAGCACACTCTCCAAGCCATGTATTGTCGCAAGACGAATAGGGCCTGGAGGGAGCCCTGTGTTTAGATAGGTATTGTAGGGAGAATTGACCGTCAAATCTTTATTGGTAATTCTCTTCATGGCAAAATCTTGTAATGCAAACTTTATGGTCGGATCAGCCTGAAGTGGCATTCCTTTCTTAAGTCGATTCATGTATAGGCCAGCAACTACAGGTTTCTCTTCTTTATCGTTGGTTTCTTCTTCTACGATTGATGCTAATGTGGCTACTTGGATAGGAGTGAGTCCTATCTTCTGAGCCTTTTTAAGTCGTTCTTCATTCCAAAAGGTATTGTATTCCTTACTCATTCGCCCGATAAAGTCATTCATATCCATATTCCAATAAACTTCATAGGTATTGGGTATAAAAAAGGCTGGTAAGGTTTCAGGGGTATAACCTATTTTAGCTAGCGCATCTTCATTTTTAAAATAAAATTGAAACTCCAGAGAGCCGAGCATAAGTTGATCACCTAATTTAGCCGATAGTTGATCAAGCGTTCTTATATTGTTTATTACTAGTCGAGTTGGAATTTGATGTCCACGAAGTAGCTTAACAAAAAGAGTGTAGGTTGTTTCATCAGGTGTAATCTTATACTTGCCTGTGCGAATATTTTGGCTGTACGACTTGTAGTTGTTTAGAATGCTGAAGCCTTTAGGTAGCTCTTTAATATCGAAAGTTTTTACTATTTTTTGTTCAACTGAGTCTATATTGTCATCTTGATCTATATATAGGAAGCGACTCTGGCTTAGCTGCCCATTAATAGGCTTAAAAAAAAGCGTGTGTATTGTGGCATATGTAGATATACCTATAATAAAAAGGAGTACTACTAAAGCAACCAGTAGCCTCTTATTTCGTTTACGCATGCTCATATCGTTAGTTGTTGATTTTAGGATATCCTGCAAATATACAAAGAACAATTCTATTTGTAGAAACGGGGCTTTATAAAACTAATCAAGGGGTATATTGCAAGAATATCCCCCTTGATTAATTTGTGATTGTAATAGAACTCTAATCAATTTCAAAAACACGGCTACGTGCCAACATGCACGAACCAATTACTCCTGCTCGGTCGAGGAGTTTTGAACTTGTTATTTTAGAATCTTTATTTACTAAGTTCAATGAGTATTTACGGACTGAAGTTATGATGGGTTGCGTAATATAATCTCCTGTTTGCGCAAGAGCTCCACCGATAATAACAAGTTCTGGATTGAAAATATTAATAAGTCCAGAAATCTGCTTACCTAGCTTTTCTCCAATCTCTTCTATAATCTCAATACAAAGCATATCTTCTCTCAAGGTTGCATCAATCAGTTGATTAAGTGTTATCTCCTTGTTGGCTTTAATCTGTTCCGATAGGATCGAATTTTCACCATTCTTTATTCTTTCGAGTAAAATTCTATGAAATGCCATACCCGAAGCTTCGGTTTCTAAACAGCCTTTTTTACCACAATGACAGATTATCTCGTTGTCATATGTATTGACATGACCGAATTCTCCCGAAAACCCCGATTTACCTGTATATAGTTTACCGTTAATAATGATCCCCATTCCAATTCCCCAGCTGAGGTTGATGAAGATGATGTTTTTCTCGTTCTCTACAGCTCCTTTCATGAATTCACCAAAGGCAATAGCACGTGTATCGTTATCGATAGATACAGGATAACTGAGTTTTTTGGTTAAGATTTCAGCGAGTGATACCTTTTCAAAGCTGTAGTTGCTGTAGCTATAGCCGTTGTCGGGGTCTACTCGACCAGCAATGCTTACATTAATATTTAGAATTTTGTTGTGATCTAAATTGAGTTGATTTATGTAGTCACGAATAATGGTTACTAAATCATCAATTCGTTTTTCATTATTATCGAAATGATAATAGATACCCCTTTTTGAATCAATTAAATCTCCTTTGAAATTAATTAATGCAATATTAAGGGCATCTCGATTTAGTTCAACACCAATGAAATAACCAGAATCAGGGTTTAGCCCATAAAGACTAGGATGCCTACCTCCACTAGTTTCGAGTTTACCGTAGTCGTTGATAAAGCCTTCATCGGTCATTTCTGTTATAAATTTCGTGACCGTAGGAATGCTCAAATCTAGTTCTTTCGCTAAATCTGTGATTGTGGAATTGCCATTATATATATAATGTGTAATAATTCTTTTCTTCATGAGGGCATTTTTAGAACCCTTTTCAATTTGTTGTAGTAATTGATGCCTCATAATTAATTTATTTATTAATGCTTAGACAAATATATAAATATGAAATTAAATAAAGGAGTTTATTCACTAAAAAGAAGTGTCTTTGGGCTTATTATATGCTAAAAGTAAGTAGTGAATATATTTATCCTATTCAGTTTACTTTTATGTAGTCACGGTTTATGGCTAAATCACACGAAATAGTATGAATATTTAAGGTGAAACATAAAAGTTTCTTTCAAATAATAGTGTACTTTTGATTTAAAATTTGAACTAATTTATGGTTCAATATGATTAAAAAAACAACACTTATGATTTTAGGTACACTACAAAATAGCCAGCAGGTTGAGTCCTTGAACCCTCTTTTTAAACAGGCTTTCGACTATATTAAATCACATAATCTTTTGGATGCCGAACTGGGTCGAATTGAGTTAGAGGGTGATCTACTTTTTATAAATAATTCAGCAGTACAAGGTGTTAAGAAGGAGGATCAAATACTCGAAATCCATCGTCGTTATATTGATATTCATGTGATGCTATCGGGCGAAGAGATTTTTGGTTGGTTACCTGCCGAAAAACTTAAACAGCTCAAAACTCCTTTTAAAGAGGATACAGATTTTGCTTTTTATACAGATCAGCCATCTACTTACCTCACATTAGTGCCTGGTGATTTTGTTATTGTATATCCTGAAGATGCTCATGCTCCGATTATTGGCCAGGGATTAATTCGGAAATTAGTCGTTAAGATTCGGTTAGACTAAGGGTAGCATTAACTTATAAATTCCTATCTTTTATAAGTTTGACTCTCCTATATCTTATTATTTTAATTATAAGTCGTACTTTTGCAGAATATATGGCAAGAATATTAGCGATAGATTATGGTCGGAAGCGTACTGGAATAGCTGTGACCGATCCCTTACAACTCATTGCAAATGGTTTGACTACAGTCAGAACACACGATTTAATGAAGTTCTTACTTGATTATGTTGGTCGTGAAGAGGTAGAGCGTGTAGTTATTGGTCTGCCCAAACAGATGGATAATACACCTTCCGAGAGCATGAAGTATATCGAGCCGTTTGTCGTTCACTTTAAGAAGAAATTCCCCGACTTACCTATTGAATTTGTAGATGAGCGTTTTACATCGGTACTGGCTCAGCGTGCAATCCTAGAAGCGGGTCTAAAAAAGAAAGACCGACAAAATAAAGCTTTAGTCGATGAGGTGAGTGCAACTATTATTCTCCAAACATTTATGGAAAGTAAACGTTTATTCTAATTAAAGATAGATTTATAATTATATGATATTACCAATTTATGTATACGGTCAGCCCGTTTTGAGAGAGGTTGCGCAGGATATAACTGCTGAATACCCTAACTTAAAAGAACTGATTCAAAACATGTTCGACACGATGGAGCATGCAGATGGAATTGGGCTTGCAGCGCCACAAGTAGGATTACCTATTCGTTTGGTTGTAGTCGATTTAGATGTTTTATCTGAAGACCATCCCGAGTTTGCAAACTTTAGAAAAGTCTTTATCAACCCTTATATTATCGAAGTTGATGGTGATGACGTAACAATGGGAGAGGGATGTTTAAGCCTACCTGGTGTAGGTGAGGATGTAACTCGTCCTGATGTAATCCACGTTGAGTATTACGACGAAAACTTCGAAAAACACACCGAACGCGTTGAAGGTTATCTAGCTCGTGTGATGCAGCATGAGTTCGATCATCTTGATGGTGTAATGTTTATCGATCACATTTCACCTCTTCGCAAGCAAATGATTCGCAACAAACTGATGAAGCTTGTAAAAGGTACTGCACGTACACACTACAAGATTAAAAGTGTAAATGCGAAGCTCAAATAAGAGGTTAGCATTCAGACCAAGAATATTTAAGCACAAGGTGAAGTCATTTACTTTGTGCTTTTTTGATTGTTTCAATTTGACTTTGGCGTATATTCGGATCGAACTAAGTACTAAGTTTTATCGTTTTAGTTTTACTTGTTTTTGAAATGGCTAAGCTAATTGAATCCGCAGGCTCATATATCATCTGTATTTAAGAAAGCTTTTGCTTTTTATTTCTATATTAGCTAGTTAGATTTATTACTTTTGCTTTTGTCTAATTATGAATCTAGCTGACATCAACATAAATATGAAAAGAACACTTCTTGCCCTACTGCTTTTATTACCAACAATATTGTTTGGCCAAATCAATACTGAGAGAGTAATGATTAAAGGTCGAAGTGCCCTTTATTTTGAAGAATATATTCTAGCCATCCAATACTTTAATCAAGTAATCAATGCTAAACCCTATCTTCATTTGCCTTACTTCTTTCGTTCATTGGCAAAGCTAGAACTTGACGATTTTACTGGAGTAGAAGAAGATAGTAATCAACTCTTAGCGATAAATCCGTTCTTTGTGGCGGGCTATCAAGTCCGTGGGTTGGCTCGTATTCAACAAAACAAGTATAAAGAAGCTATTGAAGATTATAAAGAAGCATTGAAGTATGAACCCGAAAATGTTCCAGTGCTAAACAACTTATCTCTATCATATATCTATAGTGAGGATTATGACCAGGCTAATGCAACTCTAGACGAACTCTCCCGAGTTGCACCAAAATACACTGCTGCTTACCTAATGAAGGGTGATGTAGCACTTCGTCAGAAAGATACCCTTCAGGCAATTGCCAATATTGATAAGGCTTTGTCAATCGATAAATATGACTCCAATATATGGGGAGCACGTGGGCAGCTCAACTTAATGCAACAAAATTACGCTCAAGCTGAAAAAGACTTGGATGAGGCTACTCATTTGGGTGGACACGAAGCGAGTCACTATATAAACAGAGCTCTAGCTCGATTCCATCAAAACAATTTGCGTGGAGCAATGAGCGATTACGACTTGGCACTCGACATTGATCCCCGTAACTTCTTTGGACATTATAACCGAGGCTTGCTTAGAGCTCGCGTGGGAGATACTAACCGTGCTATTGAGGACTTTGATTTTGTGCTTTCGGTAAATCCTGACGATATGATGGCCACTTTTAATCGTGGACTGTTGCGTACACGTTCGGGAGATTTCTCAGGTGCTAACTCTGACTTTACTCGAGTACTTGATGTTTATCCTAATTTCTATGCTGGTTACCTTTACCGTATGGAAGTTAGAAAGATGCTAGGTGACAATATTGGTGCTCAGCAAGATGAACTGATGTTGCTGCAAATGCAAATCGATAAGTCAAGAGGTGTTCAGCAAGATAAAGGTGAAGAAACTCGTAAGCGATCGGACAAGAATGTTGAGAACTACCGTAAACTGGTTGTGGCTGATAAAGACGATATAAGTCGGAACTACACAAATGAGTTGCGTGGAAAAATTCAAAATAAAACAGTACAGGTTAAGGCTGAACCCTACTTCATCTTAACCTATTATGCCGATGTTAGTGAAGTGCGCAATGTTATTCACTACCATAAGTTCATTACAGATTTGAATGCCAGGCAGGTTTTGCCGGAGTTGTTGCTTATAACAAATCAAGAAAAACCATTGAATCAGACTGAGGTTAATAAGCTGTTTAAGCTTATCGACGAAGAGTCGGGAGAAATTGATAAAAACCCTAACGATGTAATTCCTCGATTTACGCGTGGGCTTAACTTCTTTTTAGTGCAGAGCACTGACGATGCTTTAGAGGATTTTAGTAGAGCTATAGAGCTTGATAACACATTCTATCCAGCCTATTTTATGCGTTCGGTAGCTAAAATTAAACAACTCGATTATCAGAAATCAGAGGAAAAGCTGACCAATGAACTTAGCAACAGTTCAGTTGTTGATTATGAGGTTGTCATGAATGACTTAAAGCGAGTGATTCAGCTTGCCCCCGATTTTGTTTATGCTTATTACAATCGGGCTCGACTTCATTTTGACTTAAAGGATTTCCCTGCGGCTATTGCCGATTATACAGAGGCTATTAAACTTTACCCCGAATTTGCTGAGGCTTATTTCAACAGGGGCATAATACATATCTTCTTGGGCAATAATAAAGAAGGTATTGCTGATTTGAGTAAAGCTGGGGAGCTTGGTATTGCTAATTCGTATAGCATTATAAAGCGTTTCAGGAAAACAGAATAAGCACATTTTTAGGTAATTCTAGGAATATTAAATTTGAATTAATTAGTTTTGTAAACTATATATTATAGTAACAGGTAATAAAATAATATGATGATTAAGATTACATTCCCCGACGGCTCTGTTCGTGACTATGAAAGGGGCATAACTGGCTTGCAGATTGCAGAAAGTATTAGTCCTCGTTTGGCTAAAGAAGTGTTAGCTTGTAGCGTGAACGGAGAAACGTATGACTTAACTCGTCCAATCGAAGAAGACGCAGAGATCATACTTTACAAATGGGAAGATGAAGAAGGAAAGCATGCTTTTTGGCATACAAGTGCTCACCTTCTAGCTGAAGCATTACAAGCTTTATACCCAGGTATACAATTTGGTATAGGTCCTGCTATTGAGCAAGGGTTCTATTATGATGTAGACCCAGGAACGGCAACGATCAAAGAATCAGATTTATCTACGATAGAGGCAAAGATGCAAGAACTTGCATCTCAAAAAGAAACATTGACTCGCAGAAGTATCAGCAAAGCTGATGCCATAAAATATTTCGCAGATCGAGGTGAAACCTACAAATGTGAACTTATCTCTGAGTTAGAAGATGGTCAAATAACCACTTACACTCAAGGTGATTTTACTGACCTTTGCCGTGGGCCACACCTTCCATCAACTGCCCCAATTAAAGCAATAAAACTAACAACAGTTGCAGGTGCTTATTGGAGAGGTAAAGAAGATCAAAAAATGTTAACTCGTATCTACGGAATAACATTCCCAAAGAAAAAAGAGTTAACTGAATATCTTGAGCTTGTTGAAGAGGCCAAAAAACGTGACCACCGTAAGATTGGTAAAGAGATGGAGCTATTCATGTTCTCTGAAACCGTAGGTAAAGGTCTTCCGATGTGGCTACCTAAGGGTACTGCACTCCGTTTGCGTCTTGAAGACTTCTTGAAGAATATTCAAAAGCAATTTGGTTACGAACAAGTAATTACTCCACATATTGGAAGTAAGGCTCTTTACGTAACTTCAGGTCACTATGCTAAATACGGTAAGGACTCGTTTCAGCCTATTACAACTCCTGAGGAGGGTGAAGAATATTTGCTAAAACCAATGAACTGTCCTCACCATTGTGAGATTTACAAATGGACTCCACGTTCATATCGTGATCTTCCTTTGCGTTTGGCTGAGTTTGGTACTGTGTATCGTTACGAACAAAGCGGTGAGCTTCACGGTTTAACTCGTGTTCGCGGGTTTACTCAAGATGATGCACATATTTTCTGTCGTCCAGACCAAGTTAAAGAAGAGTTCTTAAGTGTAATGGATATTATTTTTATTATCTTCAAGGCATTGGACTTCAAAAACTTCGAGGCTCAGATTTCACTTCGTGACCCTATTAATCGCGAGAAATATATTGGTAGCGACGAAAACTGGGAAAAAGCAGAACAAGCTATTATTGATGCTTGTCAAGAAAAAGGTTTAAAAGCTAAGATCGAATATGGCGAAGCTGCATTTTATGGCCCTAAGCTCGACTTTATGGTTCGTGATGCACTAGGTCGTAAATGGCAGTTGGGTACTATTCAAGTAGACTACAATCTTCCTGAGCGTTTTAAACTAGAATATACTGGTGCTGATAACCAAAAGCACAGACCTGTAATGATCCACCGTGCACCTTTTGGTTCTATGGAGCGGTTCGTAGCTGTGTTGATTGAACATACCGCTGGTAAGTTCCCATTATGGTTGACACCTGATCAGGTAAGTATTTTACCTATCAGCGAACGTTTTAATGATTATGCTCACGAGATCAAGAAATATCTAGACTCTCAAAACATCAGAGCAAAAGTTGACGATCGTAACGAGAAAATCGGTAGAAAGATTAGAGATAATGAGTTAAAACGTATTCCTTATATGCTTGTTGTAGGTGAAAAAGAAGCCGAAAATAAAGAGGTCGCTGTGCGTAAGCAAGGTGATGGAGATAAAGGAGTTATGAAACTTGATGAATTTGCTAAAATTTTGAATGAAGAAGTTCAAAATATGATAAATAAGTGGTAACTTTGCGTTCGGAAAAGAAAGCATAACACTAAAATGGTGTTCTAAAGAAAGCTTTCAATCTAAAAAATAATAATTTGGCTATAATAAACAAGAAACAAAAAAGAGGTAGAGGTTTTTTTATGAAAAAAGACAGTTTAAAAGAGCAATATCGAGTTAATGGACAAATTCGAGTGAAAGAGGTCCGTTTGGTCGGTGATGATATAGAATCAGAAGTGTATCCGATTGAACAGGCTCTTAAAATGGCTGAAGACCGAGAATTGGATCTTGTTGAGATTTCACCAAAGGCCAAACCTCCTGTTTGCCGAATTATTGATTTTTCAAAGTTCGTTTATCAACAAAAGAAACGTCAAAAAGAGCAGAAAGCCAAACAAGTTAAGGTTACAGTGAAAGAGATTCGTTTTGGTCCTCAAACCGATGATCACGATTATAACTTTAAGTTAAAACATGCCATTAGCTTTTTAGAGGGTGGTGATAAAGTGAAAGCTTTTGTATTCTTTAAAGGCCGTTCAATTGTGTTCAAAGAACAAGGAGAAGTACTTCTACTCCGCTTTGCGAACGATCTCGAAGAATATGCTAAAGTTGAGCAATTACCAGTGCTAGAAGGTAAACGTATGATTATTCAACTTTCGCCAAAAAAGAAATCTTAAGAATATAAGATATACAAGAACTATGCGTAACGCAGGTATAGTGCGTTACCATGTTTTTATTATTAATTTAAATTCAAATTAAAATGCCAAAGATGAAAACTAACTCCGGTGCCAAAAAGAGATTTACTCTTACCGGATCAGGTAAAATCAAAAGAAAGCATGCTTATCACAGTCATATTTTGACTAAGAAAACAAATAAGCGTAAAAGAAATCTAGTTAAATCTGGATTAGTTCATCCTAGTGACGAACTTCATGTTTTAGAACTTTTAGCTCTGAAATAAATAAAGCAACTAGAGTTCCAAATTAATTATTAACCGAATGTTTAGCTCAAAAGTCCGTGTAGAACGGCGCTAACCTTCAAAGATTATTAAAAACTATGCCAAGATCAGTAAATCATGTTGCTTCAAGAGCAAGAAGAAAGAAAATTTTGAAAAATACCAGAGGTTACTTTGGTGCTAGAAAAAATGTATGGACAGTAGCGAAAAATGCTTGGGAAAAGGGATTGACCTATGCATACCGCGACCGTAAGAACAAGAAAAGAAATTTCCGTTCTTTATGGATTCAACGTATCAACGCTGCTGCTCGTTTAGAGGGTACAACTTACTCTAAACTAATGGGTGCTCTTCACAAAGCAGGAATCGAAATTAACCGTAAAGTCCTTGCAGACTTAGCAGTTAATCATCCTGAAGCTTTTAAAGCAATCGTTTCTAAAGCAAAAGCTGCTTAAGTAAGTTAAGCTTTAAATAGAGATATTACAGAGATGTTTTGAGATTCAAAACATCTCTGTTTTCTTTTACTAAAACGTAGGGATGTTAAACAAAAGGACTTCAAGTCTTGTTTATCTATTAGAAAGTAGTTATATTTGTTACAGAATAGTGAAGCTTATTAGCCGCATTGATAGACTGGGTAACTCATCAAGTAAAACAGAAAACCGAGACAAGCTTCTATATTTAATGGCGGGCCGCAACCTTCGGGTATTCGTTTAGGCGGATCAGCGGATTACAAAGAGTACAGGGCACTCAAATCATGTCAATCGGAGTTTCATCGCATCAATCAATGCGGCTTCTTATAATAAAAGGAGATACTTTAATAAGTATCTCCTTTCTATTTTAGACTGTTGATGTAATTTAAAGACTTAGTCTACAACTTCTTGGTCAGCATTGATTACCATACCTTGATACTCCTCTACAAGAGCTGATTCCACTATATGGTAGGCTTCATTGAGGGTTTCTTTGATAAGTTTGGCTTCACTACCTTTATATGGTATGGGCTCGTGTATGGTAAGTGTTAGTTTATTTCGATTTGGAAATTTTCCTGTTCTTGGGAGGATATCAAATGATCCGTTGATGGTGAGTGGAGCAACGTCCAATTCTAAATCACTCGCTAGCTGAAAAGCTCCTCGTTTGAAGTAGCCCATATGGCCCGTAAATGTTCGAGCACCCTCGGGGAATACGACTAGTGATACACCGTCTGTAAGAGATTCTCTAGCTATATCAATGGTTTGCTTTACCTTTTGTGGACCTGATCTATCTACAAAAATATGCCCAGCACTTTCGCAAGCTTTACCAATGAACGGGACTTTACGCAGACTTTTCTTCATCATCCACTTGAAATTGCGATGTAGATGTCCATAAATTAGAAAAATATCGAAAGCACCTTGATGGTTTGAAACGAAGACATAAGATTTATTTCGGTCTAGATGCTCTCTTCCAGTGACTTCTACAGGAATCAGTAGGAGCAAGCAGATTAGCTTTGCCCAATATTTACCTGGAATATATCCCCAAAAGCGTGAATCTCCAATAATCGAGCCAACTATAGTAATTATGGCTGTTAATAGTGTAGCAATAAGTAGAATAGGTATCGCTACTATAAGAACATAAATGATATATAGAATGCGCATAAGAAAACGTTTATATAACAAATGTAGATAAAAATATAATTGTATTGTATTTTTTTATATTTAACTTTAACCAAACACTAAGATTATGATTCGCATACTACATACTGCTGATTGGCATTTTGGTCATACGTTTATGAACTACGACCGAAGACACGAACATCAGCATTTTCTTGCTTGGCTTAAAACAACTCTTATTGACGAAGATATCGATGTCTTACTCATCGCAGGTGATGTGTTCGATGTTTCTAACCCATCGGCTCAGTCTCAAAAAATGTTTTATCAATTTATTCAAGAGGTGACTAATTCATCTCCCGAATTACAAATTATCGTAATTGCAGGTAATCACGATTCAGCATCACGTTTAGAAGCCCCATTGCCTTTGCTTTCGGATAAGCGAACTCATATCAAAGGATTGGTGCCCAAAGTTGATTCTGAAATTGATTATGATCAGCTGATTCAACCTCTGTATAACAAAGAAGGTTTAATCGAGGCATATTGTTTAGTTGTTCCCTTTTTAAGACAGGGTGATTACCCCAAGGTTGAGGCTGAAAACGCTTATGCAGCAGGGATTAACGCCTTGTATTTAGAACTAATCAAGTGTGTTAAATTGATTAAGACCGATAGTCAAGGTGTTATAGCTATGGGGCATATGCAAACCATTGGTAGTGAGTTTTCCGAGACTGATCATAGTGAAAAGTTCATCATTGGTGGCTTAGAGGCTATCTCTACATCTCCTTTTGTGGATTTAAATTATACGGCACTTGGGCATATTCATAAGGCTCAGCGTCTTTCGGGTTGTGAGTATATTCGTTATGCTGGTAGCCCACTACCCATGTCTTTTGCCGAGAAGAATTATAAACATGGAGTAGTAAAAGTTATTATCGATCAAGGCAAGACACTCGAAGTGAATGTGCTTAGCTATGAACCTCTAGTAAGAATGATGAGTGTACCCTCAAAAGGTTTTGCTCAGCCCGAGGAGTTACTTCAGCTTTTAGAGGATTTGCCCAACAAAGACGAAGCGCTTGACGATCCCTTAACTTATCCTTTTCTAGAAGTTAAAGTCCAAAAGACGGAACCCGAACCCATGTTACTTGTTAAAATCAATGATATTATAGCCCATAAGGCTGTAAGGTTGGCTCGTATCCAGAATCAATACCGTGTTGGAACAAGCGATCGGGAGGTTAGTGAGCATCTGCTTGAGGGCTTGCAAACCCTATCTCCATTGGATATTGCAAAGCAAGAGTTTAATGATAAGTACGACGAGCCGATGCCTCAAGGACTTATCGATATGTTTAATGAGGTTTGTAGAGATATAAATATTGAGTAGCTAGAGATGAAAATATCAAAAATTAGAATATCCAATTTGGCCTCTATTGAGGGCGATTATCTTATCGACTTTGAACAAGAGCCTTTGCTGTCCACAGGTATATTTGCGATTTCAGGTCCTACAGGTGCTGGTAAATCGACAATCTTAGACGCTATGTGTTTGGCTCTATACGATAAGATTCCACGTTTTGAGCGTTCGGCTGGTAGTGCTAAGGTCAGCGATAATGGTAAATCAGAGATTACACAAAATGATGTACGTAATATTCTTAGGCGTGGTGCTGCTGATGGTTTTGCGCAGGTTGAGTTTATTGCTACGGATGATTTGACTTACAGATCGGTTTGGACTGTGCGAAGAGCTTACGGTAAGGCCGATGGAAACCTTCGTGCTCAGACGCTCCAAGTCTTCAACCTCAGCAGTGGTGAGGAGTTGCAAGGTACTAAGTCGGAAATTCTCCATCAGCTCGTTGGGCTGATTGGATTGAGTTATGAACAGTTTACACGAACCGTACTTTTAGCTCAAAACGATTTTGCTACCTTTTTAAGGTCCAGTGAGAACGATAAGGCCGAATTGCTCGAAAAGCTAACGGGTACAGATATCTACTCTAAAATATCCGTTGAAATATTCAGTAGGTTTCGTGATGCAAAGCAGGCTTACGACGAAAAGAAGTCCTTACTCAATAATGTAAAATTACTATCGGATGAGGAGTTGGCTCACCTAACTTCAGAATTCTCTAATGCTGATAAAGCCTTGGCTGCCCATCGTCTGCTTCTTGAAGAAGCTAAAAAGCGGCAAACTATTTTCGCTGAACTTCTCAAGCTGCGTTCGTCAAGAGTAGAATTAAGTGCAGCTTTTGAAGCTAATAAGGTTAAGTTATCAGCTCTTACGGTTGAGATTGAAAACCATAAGACTAAGATTGAACGCTTCGAAGTTCAGACGAAGGCGAAAGAGACCGAAATTGAGCAAGCTGTACAACTTGATGCTGTGATTCAAACTCGCCAAGAAGCTTTAAAAACAATATCAGATACCCACACTACTCATACTAAAGAATTGGCAGAGGCTAATACTGTCTTGGCTGCTAAGAAGAGGGACTTAGATGCTGCTAAGGCTAAGCTTAGTGCACTTTATAAAGAGTTTGAAGTATCATCAGATATCTCCGTAGAGCAGATTTTATCCGATTTATCCGAGCAAGTTAAGGCTAATTTGGCTCAGCAGAATCAGCTTAATGGCCAAAAGAATCAGATTGGTATAGATCAGGTTTATCTCCATCAGGTTAAATTACGAAAAGAGCGACAAGCTGTTAATCAGCTGAAGTCGGACTACTTGCTTTTTGCTGAAAAAACTCGTCAACTCACCCAGTTAGAATCAGCTTTAGCGTCGGCACAAACTAAAACTAAGGCGGGTACTACCAATCTGGAGTCTCTGAAAATTAAGCTTGAGGGGCAGAAACAAACATTACTCTCGGCTAAAGAAGCTTATCATAAGGCTCAACTTCAGGTGTCAAAAGATGTACAAGCCCTACGTGCAAGTTTAAAAGAGGGCGATCCTTGCCCTGTTTGTGGAAGTAAGGCACACGAGTTTACCAATCAAGCTGTCGAAAACCTCTTCAAGATTTTTGAGGATAATTATAGGGTGAGTGAGCTAGCTTTTGAGAAAACTAATAACTTATTCATTACTCAAAATCAAGAGTTAAAGTCTTTGGCCAGCGAAGTGATGGAGCTTTCGAAGAATATAACAACTCAGAAAGAGGGAATTGAGGGGGTAAAGCGAAAACACGAAGCTTCTAAGTTTACGCAAAACTTTATCAGCGTAGCAGAACAGGAACTTGAAACTAGTGAAACTACTGTTAATAAGCAGATTCAGCTTCATACCAAACTTCAAAAACAGGTTGATTTATTAGTTGCGCAACAAAACAAATTACACAAACAAACTACGGTTTTGACTACGCTTGTCGATGAAATCAAATCGAGGACCTCAATTCTCCAGTTGGCAGCTCAGAAACAAGAAAGCCTCCAGAAGTCTGCTGATCAACAGGCTCAAGAGTTAGCAAAGCAAAAAGCTGTTCTTGAGGTCTATCTTTCTGATCGAGCAAAGATGCTTAAGGGGAAATCGGTAAAAGAGGTTAGAGCATTTATTGAGCAAGAAAAGAAGAACCAAAAAGCTCAACTGGACGCGTTATCGAAAAATCATCTGGAGCTATCTCAGTCTCAAAGTATGATTACTGGGCGTCTTGATCAACTTAAAGAGCGTCTTGTGGAGCTCGAAAAACAGGTTGAAGACGATTCACCCCAGGCCAGTACTAAGCAGATAGAGGAATTGTCAGTCAAGATTAAAACTTTGGAAGATCAGAAATCTACACTTGATCATGCTCTAAAAACAAATGCAGCCAATCTTATCGAGGTTAAAAAGCTGAGAGCTAGTCTCGAAAAACTATTTGGTGTGATGGAGAATTGGGCTAAGCTTAACGACCTATTTGGTAGCTCTACAGGAGCCAAGTTTAAGGTTATTGCTCAGAGTTATACCCTTAAGATTTTATTGCTCCATGCCAATAAGCACCTCTCGTATTTAGCTCGTCGCTATCAGTTGAAACAGATTGGAGATTCGCTCTCTTTACAAATCATCGATTGTGATATGTTGAATCAGGAACGTACCATTTTATCCCTTTCGGGTGGAGAGTCGTTTTTGATTTCGCTAGCATTGGCTTTGGGACTCTCGTCTTTGTCGAGCAATAACCTTAAAGTTGAATCGCTATTTATTGATGAGGGTTTTGGCTCTTTGGATATGGATAGCCTAAATACAGCTATGGATGCTTTAGAGCAACTCCAACTTCAAGGCCGAAAGATTGGAGTAATATCGCACGTCCAAGAGATGAGCGAACGCATACCTGTTCAAATCCGTCTGGTCAAAGAAGATCAAGGTCGAAGCCGAATCGTTATAGAGTAGGGCATTTTGTATCAATTATAATAAATAAGGCCTCCCGTGAAAGCAGTATATTCTTTCATGGGGGGCCTTATTCTTTTTACTAAACTCGCTATTTAAAACGACTAGGTCGTTTGATTAGTGTGAGTAAGTACTTTTGTGATAGCGAGCTAGGTACAATGTGTTTTGGCAAGCTTAGTTTATTTACTCTTGTGCTTTAGTGTAATAATCGTAATCTCGGGCCAAGCTCCAAAGCGTAAAGGGATTCCTACCTCACCAGCACCAATGTTAACATATAATGTTTGGTTGCCATAGGTATAGCCTCCTTGCCACTCTTCGTAAGCCCAAGCTGCAGGAGAACGGTTGAATAGTTCTAACTGCATGGCATGGGTGTGGCCAGAGAGCATCAGGTCGATATCAGTCTTGGGTAGTACCTCACGTCTCCAGTGCGATGGGTTATGGCTCAATAAGAGCTGAAAAGACTCCTCAGTACCTTGCATTGCTTTTGGTAAGTCACCATAATTTGAGAATGGAGGCTCTCCAACATTTTCCACACCAATCAGAGCTATACTATCGTTATCTTTGTAGATAAACTGGTGTTCGTTATTGAGCAAAATCCAACCCATTTTAGCTTGGCGATTTAGAAGGTCTTGGAAGCTCATTTCAGCCTCTTCGGGGCTACTCCATGAGCGGTAATAATCGCCATAATCGTGATTTCCTAAGATAGAAAAAACACCATCTTTAGCCTGAAGTTTAGCAAGTATGTCATCAAAACCATCGAGTTCGTTGGTACGTCCACTTACTAAATCTCCCGTAAAGACAATCATGTCGGCCTTTTGATCGTTAACGAGCTTTACAAAGCGCTCTAATGCACCTTTATTGTTTTTCCAACTATCGATGTGGATATCGGATATCTGTGCTATTCTATAATTGTCAAAGGCTTTGGGTAGTTGGGCTGACTCGTAGGTAAATTCTTTGACCTCAAACTTGTAACGACCAATAAATACACCATAAAAAATGCACAGTTCTACAATAAGAGTTAGGATAGCCGTAACAATTAGTAAGGGGCGAGTAAGTCCTTTATATGCAATCTTGAAGGGCCAACTTATAAGCAGTACAATGCTGAGCAAGAGTCGAGGGGTAATAAGTGCTAGATAAATGATAATCATCCATCCACCCACAAAATGATCGTTGATAAAGGTCTTTGGAGCAATAAACGAGATATAGGCTAGCCCCAAAACTATAACGATGGGGATAACCCAAAAATAGCGTTTGAGGAATTTACTTTTGCTGTTCTTTATGTTTAGCCTAAAAAAGACTACAAAAGAGGGCAAAGTTGCGACTAAACTAAAAATTGCAAATATCTTAAATAGGAGCATAAACTGTAACTATTAATATCACATAATGATTGCACAATGTGCAGATTGAGGGCTTAGGTTACCATCCGAACCAATCTCAACTCCAATCTTTTTGAAATCGAGTAGTTCGTCAAGTTGTACCCAAAGTCGTGGGCGTTGACCCATTGGGTCTATAGCAAAGCTACTAAGATTCTCCTCTATTTGTTCGCGTGAAGCAATTATAGCAGCTTCAACCATTCTGTTTGTCACAGTTTTAACAATCTTTTGGTTGCGAGGGTTATTGGCATATAACAAATCTATTTCAGGATCTGAAGTTGCAACCATTAACGTAAAAGGTTGTGGTTGGCGCTCGATCGCAATTAACTCTTGAAGCGATGCGGGTAGGGCATGAGTAGATTCGTGTAGTGTTGAAATAGTGTAGTCCCTATCGAGTTGCTCAAGAATTCGATAGGTCTCTTTGAGCAACTGCATTACTTCAGAAGCTGTAGCCCTGTCTTTCTCTTCGAAATCGATTAGCCAACTCGCTTTAACTACATCACACCCTTGCGCATTAGCAATTGTTGCAAAGCGTTTGTGATATTTCCAGTCCATGAAATAGGCTTCCCAATTGATCTTAGATATTAGGTCACGAAAGTTATGTTTGATTATCATTTAAATTTTAGTTTTTTTCCTCGGATGTCGCTGTTGATAACTCCATCGTTGAAGGTTAAGTGCCCATTAATAAATGTCTTGTCGACTTTCCAATTGAATGTCGTGCCTTCGAAAGGACTCCATCCGCATTTGCTTTGAATAGTCTCTTTCGACACTGTCCAGGGATTGTTTTTAGATAGTAAAGCCAGGTCAGCATAATAGCCTTCGCTAATGTAACCTCTCTTTTCTATCTTGAAGATGGTAGCAGGAGCATGGCACATTTTCTCTACTACGGTTTCAATGTTAAAGATACCTTGGTCAACCAAACTCAGCATATTCACTAGTGAAAACTGAATGGTTGGAGTACCCGAAGCTGCTTTGAGTGCACCACCCTCTTTATCGGTTAGCAGATGTGGTGCATGGTCGGTTGCTATTACATCAATTAAATTGTTCATAACTCCTGCTCGTAAAGCAGATTGATCGTCTATAGTCTTAATGGCAGGGTTGCATTTGATACCTGTACCAAACTTTTCATAATCTTTATCCGAAAACATTAAGTGCCCGATACACGCCTCCGCAGTAATTTGTTTTTCCTCTAAGGGAATATCGTTTCGGAATAGTTCCAGCTCTTTGGCTGTAGAGAGGTGTAATACATGTAGACGGGCATTGTGTTTCTTTGCAAGCTCTACGGCCAGTGAAGTAGATTGAAAACAAGCCTCTGCCGAACGGATCAGTGGATGATAGGCTAGTGGCAGGTCTTCTGTCGCTCCAAGTTCTTCTTTATAATGATTGGTGTTTTGTCTTACCAAATCTTGATTTTCACAATGTGTAGCAATCAGTAGATTAGAGTTTTCGAAAATAGCTTCAAGGCTCTTTATGCGATCGACCAACATATTGCCTGTACTTGCACCCATAAATACCTTAACTCCACAAATTTCGTGTTTATCAAGATTCGATAGTAATTCGGTGTTTTGGTTGGTTGCTCCAAAATAGCAAGAGTAGTTGGCTAATGAGTTTTTGCCCATCAACTTAAATTTGGCTTCCAAAGCCTCAAGGCTAGTGGTTTGTGGCGATGTGTTGGGCATATCCATAATCGAAGTAACCCCTCCTGCAACGGCTGCACGACTCTCCGAGGCAATATCTCCTTTTTGAGTTACACCAGGTTCTCTGAAGTGAACATGATCATCAATAACACCAGGAATCAGATACTGTCCCTTGGCTTCAATTACTTCATCGCATTGAGTTGGTAATTCGTCTCCATGAGGGATAATTCGGGAAATTATATCACCCTCTATAAGCACTGAGGCCACAAACTGCTTGCCCTTGTTGACAAGGGTAGCCTCTTTTATTAAAGTTCTTCTCATTTTTTAGGGGGGTATTTTGTAAACCAACTATCTATTTTAAGCTTAATTACACCAAATACGGCCTCTCCAAAGATGCTGCTATTCATTTTAGAAGTTCCGTGTCGTCTGTTAATAAAAATTACTGGAACTTCGGTAATCTTAAATCGGTTGAGGTAAGACTTAAACTTCATCTCAATTTGAAAGGCATAACCTTTAAATGAGATATTGTCTAAGTCTATTGTTTCCAAAACTTTTCGTTTGTAACAGATGAATCCAGCGGTAGTATCGTGGATAGGTAAACCTGTAATGAAGCGTACATATTTTGATGCAAAAAAAGACATCAAGACCCTGCCCATCGGCCAGTTTACTACATTCACACCACTTACGTAGCGTGAACCAATCGAAACATCGGCTCCATCGTCGTGACAAGCAGCATAGAGCTTAAGCAAATCTTTGGGTGCATGACTAAAGTCAGCATCCATTTCGAATATGTAATTGTATTCTTGCTCTAGCGCCCATTTAAAGCCTGTGATATAGGCAGTGCCTAACCCTAGTTTACCGGTTCGCTCTATCATGTAAAGTCTGTTGTTAAACTCTTTTCGAAGCTTCTCAACTATTGATGCCGTACCATCGGGTGAGTTATCATCAATAACTAAAATATCAAACTGCTTCTCCAACTCGAAGACGGCACGAATGATATTTTCAATGTTTTCTTTTTCATTATATGTGGGAATAATGACAATGCTATCGCTTTTATACATAGGCGCTTTATGTTTGACTGGGTTTTATACAAATGTAGCCCTTTTTCTACTTCTTCGGAAAAGTATGATATTAAATTCTGGCTATTTTTTTGTACTTTTGCAATCCATAAGCTATCGACTATGACAATATCCGAAATACAACAAAAGTATGGACTTTCCAGTACTTCTATAAAATCATTAGCTCAGGGGCTAAGTAGTCCAGAGGTTAAGCATATATACTGTTCTGGCTTGTTGGCCTCGGCTCCACCATTTTTGTTTTCAAGCTTGATAAAACCCTCAAGCCCTCCCAGTCTTTTTATTTTAAATGACATGGAAGAAGCTGGATATTTCTATCATGATTTATGCCAAATTTTAGGGGTTGAGCGAGTTTTATTTTTTCCCTCTTCGTATCGTCGAGCCATAAAATATGGTCAGAAAGATGCTGCCAATGAGGTCTTACGTACCGAAGTATTGAGTACCCTCAATAAAGGTACTAAGGGTATTTGTGTTGTTTCTTACCCCGATGCTTTGGCTGAGAAGGTGGTTTCTCATACCGATTTGGTTAGTAAATCGATTAAAATCACCAAAGGAGATCGTTTAGAGTTATCGACAGTTTCGAATCGTTTGCACGAATTGGGTTTTGAATATACCGACTATATCTATGAACCAGGTCAATACGCCGTTCGAGGAAGCATAATCGATGTTTTTTCGTTCTCTTCGGAGTATCCCTATCGTATTGACTTTTTTGGTGATGAAATTGATAGCTTGCGTAGTTTTGAAGTTGATACTCAGCTTTCTAAAGCGTTGTTTAATGAAGTAACTGTTGTACCTAACCTTAATACGGTGGGTAGCAAAAATATCTCTTTTTTCAACTTCTTAGCTTCGGATAGCGTGGTCTTTTTGCGAGATTATTTTTGGTTGACTCAGCGTGTAGATGCTGTAGGCAATGAAGCTACCTCCAATCAAGCCATTATTGCGAGCGCTGCCGAAGACGATAGTCATATTATGGTACCTGTCTTGGTTAGTAAGGCTGAGTTGGAACAGGCGTTAGAGCCGTTGAGGCTTGTCGAGTTTGGAAGCTCTTCTTCATTCGAAGATACAGATTTGACTCTAAAGTTTGATATTACACCGCAACCTATATTCCATAAAAACTTTGATCTTGTAGCCGATGCGCTTAAGGAGTATCAAGCCAAAGGTTATGCCCTCTATATTTGTAGCGATAGCCTGAAGCAGACTGAGCGTATTCAGTCAATATTTGAAGATCGAGGAGATAAAATCAGTTTTACTTCGGTCGAAAAAACCATTCACGGTGGCTTTGCGGATAATACACAAAAGGTTTGTTTCTTTACAGACCATCAAATTTTTGATCGATACCACAAGTATAACCTCAAGAGTGATCGCGCTCGTTCGGGCAAAGTTACACTTTCACTCAAAGAGATTAACGAATTTAAGATTGGCGACTTCATTGTCCATACCGATCATGGTATTGGTCGATTCGAAGGGCTGATTCGTCTTCCCAATGGTGATACTACACAAGAGGTTATAAAGCTTGTCTATCAGAACGAAGATGTTGTGTTTGTTTCGATTCACTCGTTGCATAAGGTTTCCAAATACAAAGGCAAAGAAGGGCAAGCTCCACGTTTAAACAAGCTAGGTACAGGTGCTTGGCAAAAGATAAAAGACAAGACCAAAGATAAGATCAAGGATATAGCGCGTGATCTAATCAAGCTATATGCTAAAAGGCGTGAAGAGAAAGGTTACTCATTTAGTCCCGATACTTTTATGCAGCGTGAGTTAGAGGCCTCCTTTATTTACGAGGACACCCCCGATCAGGGCAAGGCTACTCAAGCAGTGAAAGAGGATATGGAAGGCAGTATGCCTATGGATAGGTTAGTCTGTGGTGATGTGGGCTTCGGTAAGACCGAGGTTGCTATTCGTGCAGCATTCAAGGCGGTATGTGATAATAAGCAGGTCGCAGTTTTGGTACCAACCACTGTTCTGGCTTATCAACACTTCCAAACCTTTAAAGATCGTTTAAAAGATTTCCCTTGTACCGTTGAATACCTTTCGAGAGCTCGTAGTGCAAGTCAGACCAAACAGGTATTGAAAGAACTCAAAGAGGGGCAGGTTAGTATTCTCATTGGTACACATAAGATATTGAGTAAGAATGTAGAATTCAAAGACCTAGGACTTCTAATTATCGACGAAGAGCAGAAGTTTGGTGTGTCTGTAAAAGAGAAATTACGTCAGATTAAGGTGAACGTTGATACCCTTACGCTAACGGCAACTCCGATTCCACGTACACTGCAATTCTCACTAATGGGTGCTCGTGATTTGAGTATCATCTCAACACCACCACCCAACCGTTACCCCATCCAAACGGAGGTACATACCTTTAATGAGGAGATTATTGTGGATGCAATCAACTTCGAGATGAGCCGTAATGGGCAGGTCTTTTTTGTCAATAACCGCATAGCCAATTTGATTGACCTTAAGTTTATGATTGAGAAGAATATTCCCGATTGTAGAGTATGTATTGGGCATGGTCAGCTTGATCCCAAAGAACTCGAAAAAGTGATTCTGGACTTTGTAAATTATGATTATGATGTGCTATTAGCCACTACAATCATTGAAAGTGGAATTGATATCCCCAATGCCAATACGATTATTATCAATCAGGCTCAAAACTTTGGACTGAGCGACTTGCATCAGATGCGTGGTCGTGTAGGTCGAAGCAATAAGAAAGCATTTTGTTATCTGTTAGCTCCACCACTGACGAGTTTAACTGATGAGGCTCGCAGACGTTTGCAAGCCATCGAGAACTTTAGTGATTTGGGTAGTGGAATTCATATTGCTATGCAAGATTTGGATATCCGTGGTGCTGGAAACCTTTTGGGTGCAGAGCAGAGTGGATTTATTGCCGACTTGGGCTACGAAACTTATCAGAAGATTCTTACCGAAGCGATGCATGAACTCAAGCAAGACGAGTTCTCAGATCTCTACCTCGAAGATCAGAATGAAGAGACAGGACAAATTACGGGTGAGCAGTTTGTACTTGAAACTCAGCTAGAGAGTGATTTAGAACTTCTTCTTCCAGATAAATATGTTACAGGTAGCAGCGAAAGAATGTTACTTTACCGTGAACTCGACAATCTGAAACTTGACGAAGATGTCGAAACCTTCAGACAGCGACTAATTGATCGTTTTGGGGAAGTCCCAGCCGAAACTGAGGAGCTACTTCGTGTTGTTCCATTACGCCGAATTGCTGCACGACTTGGTATAGAGCGTGTCTTCTTAAAAGGAAAGCGTATGACACTCTTCTTGGTGTCCGATTCGAGTAGTACTTATTATCAGAGTGAGATGTTTGGTCGTCTAATCAATTACATGATGGCACACACCAAACGTTGTGACTTAAGAGAGAAAAACGGTAAGCGTTCGATGTTAATCAAAGAGGTAACCTCTGTAAAGGATGCAGTAAGTATTCTTCAAGAGATACTTGCTACACCCAGTAACTAAGAGCTATATAATAGTTTGAATACAAGATTTTGAGGAGAGGGGTTTATTAATAGAGTTTATTAATAAGATCCTCTCTTCCTATTTTGCGGAGTTCACGAATGATACTTGCCTTCTCTTTGGGTGAATACCAGAAGAAGAACTGGCGTTGAGCCAACTTCTCATCTTTAGTCTTTGCACTGTAGATAGGTTCAAGAGTATAAGGATGATAGCCTGTGTACCAAGCCTCAGTAGCAATGGTCATCGGAGTTGGTGTAAAGTCTTGCACTTGCTCCAAATGGAAATCAAGTTGTTTAGTCCTTACGGCTAGTTCGGCCATATCTTCCTCTTTACAGCCAGGGTGACTGCTGATGAAGTAGGGGATCAATTGTTGCTTGAGTCCCGTCTCTTTGTTGATTTGATCGAATATCTTTTTAAACTCGTAGAACTGATTGAAACTCGGTTTTCGCATGATGTCGAGTACCTTATCGCTTGTATGTTCTGGGGCAATTTTAAGTCGACCACTTACGTGATTCTTAATAAGTTCTTTGGTGTATTCTCTATTAATGCGGTTGATATTCTTATCGGGATTATCATGCAATAGCAGGTCATAACGCACCCCACTACCAATGAAACTTTTCTTTATTCCTGGTAGAGCATCGACCTCGCGATAGATATCGAGTAGTGCCTGATGGCTCGTGTTTAGGTTCTTGCACACCTTAGGGTGAATGCACGAAGGTTTCTTACACTTCTTGCAAATCTCCTTATCAATGCCCGCCATTTGGTACATATTGGCTGATGGGCCACCCAAATCGCTGATATAACCTTTGAACTCAGGATGATCAATAATTTTCTTTACCTCCCCGATAATACTCTTGCGAGAACGGTTGGCAATAAACTTGCCTTGATGAGCCGAGATGGTACAAAAAGCACAACCACCAAAACAACCTCGGTGCATGTTAACCGAAAACTTAATCATATCGTAGGCAGGTATTCTCTTATCCTTGTATTTGGGATGGGGCATACGCATATAGGGCAGATCGAATGAGCGGTCGAGCTGATCTTCACTCATTGGAGGGTAGGGTGGATTAACTATTACATATCTACCATCTACCTGTTGGATGATTCGATCGGCTTCGTAACTGTTGCTTTGTACCTCAATATGCTTGAAGTTCGCAGCCTGTTTCTTCTTGTCAGCTAGGCACTCTTCATGACTATAGAGTACGATATCATTCTCCTTAGGAGTATAGTTGTTGGTTATATAAGCTATTTGCGGTTCATCACTTACATCGACCATATCTCGAGTTAAATGTTCTTGCTCAGGATTGGCTTGAAGTTTAGCCTCTAAATCTTTGGCCAGTTTGATAATGGGAAGTTCACCCATACCATAGATTAATAAATCGGCCTTACTGTCGCAAAGTATACTTTTGTGGACTTTATCTTGCCAATAGTCGTAGTGCGTAAGGCGACGCATACTTGCTTCAATACTTCCCAATACAATAGGAGCATCAGGAAAAAGTTCTCTGATAATATTACTATAGACAATGCTAGGATATTCAGGACGCATATCAGGACGTCCGTCAGGAGTATAAGCATCTTCGCTACGTAGTCGCTTATTGGCAGTATATTTATTAACCATAGAGTCCATGCACCCAGCGCTCACAGCAAAGAATAGACGTGGACGCCCCATCTTTTTAAAGTCGCGTAGGTCGTCACGCCAGTTGGGCTGGGGTACGATAGCAACTTTAAAACCTTCGGCTTCAAGAATACGTCCTATGACTGCTGCTCCAAAAGAAGGGTGATCCACATAGGCATCACCGCTAAAGAGAACAACATCAACGTCTTCCCAACCACGAATCTTCATCTCTTTTTTGGTTGTTGGCAACCAGTCGGTTAAATCATATTTTGTCATGGTACAAAGATAATCAATATTATGGGCCTGAAATATAAAATATTTTAAGAAGTTAAGTTTCTGGTGTTAAATATAAAAATCCCAGTCATTCGATTGAATCAGATTTAATTGATCACGAAGACTGGGACTCTTAGAAACTATTTACTTGCTTAAATATAGCTTTAATCATCCATTGTCTTTGAAAGAAGGATAAAGCGTCATACCACCATCAACCATAATTGAAGTACCAGTTACGTAACTCGCCTCTGAAGAAGCAAGCCAAGCAGCAACATTAGCTACCTCATGTGCCGAGCCGATATACCCCATAGGAATTAGTCCTTCGACACTATCTCGTTGTTCAGGATCGGCAAATTTATCAGCATTGATAGGTGTATCGATTGCTCCTGGAGCAATTGAGTTGATACGAATGCCTTTTTCGGCATACTCCATAGCAATGGTTTGGGTTAGAAGCTTTACTCCTCCCTTACTTGCTGCATAATGCGCAAACCGTGGCCAAGGTATAACCTCGTGTACACTTGATATATTGATGATGTTTCCTTTTTTATTTGTTTCTATGAAGTGGCGCAAGGCTTCTCTAGCACCCAGAAACACACCAGTAAGATTTGTATTTATTACAGATTCCCAAGCTTCGAGTGGCATCTCATGGGTAGGATAGGGTGTTTCGTGGCCTGCATTATTAATCCAAATATCAACCTCTCCAAAAGCTTTAATACCTTCTGCCATGAGGTTCTTGATGTCTTTTTCGTTACCAACATCGCCATAGACAGCAATAGCGTCGCCCTTTTTATTTTTGATGATTTTGACCATCTCTTCAGCTACTTTCTTTTCCTTAAAATAGTTGATAACTATTTTACACTTTTCTTTAGCGAGTCTGTCTACAATTGCTGCACCAATTCCAGAAGCAGCTCCTGTAATGACTACAACCTTGTCTTTTAAATCTTTATACATAGTTTTTCTAGTTAAGTGTTTATGGTTTACTTTTCATCAGCTACAGTTCTTTCTATCTTTAACAGTTAAACCAATACTAGATGTGTAAAGTTTAACAGAACTGCACCTTTATTTTATTATTGGGTAACATAATTACTGCGTTCACAATTCGAGCCTTTGGGATACAGAAAAGCCCTGTTTGTTGAATTTATTGTAACAAACAGGGCTTTATATACGTATGAGGTTTCGTTAGATGCGTTTTATAATGGCTATAAACTCTTCGTCTGTAAGACCAAAATCTTGCTCTTTATATTGAACAAAGTCTTCTAAGTAATCGCTCGTAATATCGTCCATTAAAGCTTTACCGTCTATTCCTGCTTCATCGAGTTGGAACTGAATCATTCCTTGATAGGCCTTGATCGTTTTTAAACGTTGCTGAGCAGCAGGGATATTTGTTATCTCGGCTTGATGTGCATTTCTTGCTATAAGATAAACTGTGGCATAGAATTTATCTAAGCTACCAAAAGTTTCTATTAACTTACCTTTAAGTGGTAAGGGCAAAGCGGAAAGCTTTTTCTTTGTTTGGCTCATTTATACTTTAAATTGTAATATTATTATGTCTCTGTCGTAGATCTCTCTAAACCCAATCTCCTTTTCCATCAGATACTCCTTAATATCTTTTGCAGAACCTAAATTATTAAATATAAGTTCTAAAGATGAATCTTTGGGCGATAATAAGATTGCTTCCAATGCAGGAATCAAAGGGTTATAGCGTTTTTGATCTCTTGTATCAACTGTCTTCATGGCTAGGTTCCTCCGTACTTTCATCTTGGCTAACTGCTAGAGTTGCTTTATCTCCGTAGAGCTTGATAAGCTGCTTTAGCCCAAAAGCCTTCATATCTTTATGATATATCACATCAATACACAAGTCGAGTAGATCGTTAGAATCTTCCTCTTGGTGTGCAATAAGTGAGCGAATCGTGAGTCGAAGTTTTTCGAGAACATCCTCATCAATTATACCATGACTTGATGTTAACTGATTGAATAGGTTGTATTTTTGTATTGTTGATAGGTTGGCATCCGAAACTTCGATGAAACGGGTACCGTGATTATTGGCTTGAATTGTATTCATATTGGCAATCTTTTTAAGGTTTCTGTGTAAACAAAGATAGTAGAATAATTCACTTAAGCATATGCTCTACTCTAAATTCAATAAAAAATATAAAGCCGAAGCCATAATGTTAGCTCTGTCTTTTGAGTTTGAAATGGTCTCAAAGGGGAAACCCATAACAAATGTTTTATATGCTCCTTCCGATGCAATTGCAGCAGGGTGGTTTAGCCCATCATACGTCATGATTGGGAAAGCCTGTCCAACAGGAGTTAGCACCTCCGGTTGTGATACTGTAAAAATATGCTCGTTAAGTTGGCGAGGAATGCGTACGGTACGATTGAGCCCTGTGATTTGGTCATAGCTCTTATCTTCGATTGCGTAAGCATAGTCGTAGTTCAGTGTCGATTGTATGAATTCCTTGTCGCCCTCATCTTTATTCATATCTGAACCAATGTGAGAGCCACTTACCATTACTGCTCCACCTCCTTGGGTGTATGCGTTGATTAAGCTTTGCAGTTTGGGTGTAAATGTCTTATAGTATTGGTTGCTATGCGGGTTATAATTTTCTACTTTTTGCAAACCCATGATAAAGTCGACCATCGGATAGTGATTCAAGTTTACCTTTTCGAGTTCTACGGCTTCACGACTTGCCGACGAGAAGCTAATTCCTTTTACGGCTTGCATGGCTTTGCCATGGGCATAGGGATAGTCGAAACTATTCCCCGCATACTTATATCCTTCGAGCTCGTTACTGCTATGTCCCAAACTTTGCGACCCCGATTTGTTTGCTCCAGTGCGACGGAAGTTTTGCTGACTACCCACTAAAGAAATATTGTAGAGATACGAAACTCCAGGATCGGCATAAAGATCAAAGCCAGCTTCAAAATCGGTGTTTATTGTTTTAGGTCCACTGATCCGTTGAAATCCGTTTACAATCAGTACTTCATACTTCTCTTTAGGTGCTTTATAGGCTACCAAAGTTTCGGAGGGGAAGCTTTCACCTCCTCGGTTGACGGCAGTGACCTTGAATGAATAAATAAGTCCTGGTTTAATATCTACTGTATGGTGCGTACTACGTACTAGGGTCCCGTTATCGAAACCAGTGTTTCCTACTTTTGTATAGACCACATACTCTTGAGGAGTTGCCGAGGGTTCTGTAGGGTCGGGCATAGGGCTCCAGTTGAGGCTTACCCTGTTTTTGTCTTTGAGTTGTGCTGAAAAAGCACGTATTGGGAGAGGCTGTACCACATAATCTTTTCGTCGTTGGTCCCCCAGGTAGGCTAAGATTGATTTGTAGATGGATCGACTCACCACAAACTTGAAATTAGGGTCGTGAGCAATCTGCATATCACCAAAGTTCTGATGTGAAAGTAGCTCAATGATAATTGAGGGGATTTCGGGTAGACGGGTTTCACTATAGTTCTTATCCCATAAACTTCGGCGAGTCCAACTGATATCAAAATTGGCTTGTATGTCTTTTTCAAGATTCGTAAGCACAATATCGGCAAAGTCTCTTGAGCTGATGCGCTCACGGTTTGTACCTAAGGCTTTATTATTGTCTACGGTAGTATAGATGCCCAGTGTTCCTACTATCTTATCATTGATTTTATATCCTGCATCGCTGTGGAGTGCTAAGTTAAGTTCTAGAGGTACTCCCAATCCATTTTGGTTAGGGTTAAAGACCGATCCTCCCGAAAGATAGTTTATAGCGTTACTTCGGGTATTGATGTCATCAGTGTAATCGTTACTACCTTGTTTCCCATTATAGACTTCCGAGGGTAGTCCATACCATTGGGCACTATATTTAGCTCCTTCGAGGTATCGAGGAACACCACTAGTTGTGTTACCACGTACTATACTGCCTATACCTCCACCAAAGCGCACAGCATCAGCAGAAACTACGCCACCCTCTTTGCTCTCGTTGGTTAAGATAACCATGCCTAGGGGACTATTACCCTTAGCAAACTCGAAGTGACCTAGATATACCCATGTGCCGCCGCCAATTTTTTGGTTGACTGAGAACTCTGATATTCCACCCTGGTGAAAGACGATGTACTTAGCATCAGATACGCTGTTTGGAGTGCTTTGATAGCTCACATAAACTGCATATTGTCCTTTTTGCGGGATGTTTGGTACCCATTGAGCAAAGGCTTTAGCTTTGGACTTTTGTGTTGTTATTATCCGACTAGTTCCCCTTAAAAATGGATTTTCGTCTAGATGATAATACGATTGGCTTGAGCCAAAACCGGCACCTTGATATCTAGTCCATCGGTGTTTTTTATGGTTTTCCTCATTATAGATTGAGCTGGTTTTAACATCATTGTCCACAATGACTTCATTGACTTGGGTATCTCGTTCACGGGGAGTAAAAACCACAGCACCTGCATTCTCTAGCATTGGAATCAGGTAGGGCACTACAAAGGATTGTGTGAATAAATCCTCGTTGGTGCAGAAAAGGTTAGGTCTTTGCCACCCCCAACGGTCGAGTTTATTGATATAATACTTGCCATGACTTTGCCAAAGTGAGAGGTGTCTTCCCTCTAAGCCTTTGGTAATTTTATAAGGTTTCGACAGTGGGCTAACCCAGGGAGTAGTACCTTTACTGATAGGTTCGTATAGGCGGGTGGGGTCAATGTCTTTGCTGCGGTAGTAGTTGGGGATTAGATCTTCGATACTCTTATTACCAACCATTATGGTTGTTCTATAATTTGCTACTGGCCCAGGTAAAATCTGTTTTATATGTCTGTATATGGCCTGTACATTCTCTTCTCGAAAAGGTTGGTAGCCAAAACGGCTATCGGCAAAAATAAGAAGATTACGGTTGGAGTGATCAACTTCGATGCGTTCGAGTTTGGTCTTACCCAAGTCAACATTAGTACTTTTATATTCGTTGAAGAACTGCTCTAAGCGTTGGCGTACATTTCTGTCAAGGTCTTGTGCTTGTGCTTCTGACGCTCCGCTCAACACGACAAGGAGCAGGGCAATAATCAATCTATTCATCATAAGTCTGCTGTGTTTTATTTACGATTACTAAACGCTTTGGTAGTCTGTTAAGTTTATTCAGAAAGCTTTGCTATGGTCTCTTTCACTCGCTTTTCAGTAGTTATAGCGCGGCTAAACTCATCAATTTTTACGGCTCCTCCCATGGGCACTCTTTCTCTTCGGAATGTCATCAGGCTTGGAACTGTTTCACGGGCTGAAAAGTGAAACTCTCTAATACCTGTTTGGTCAGCTATCTTCTTTATGTTTTGCTCGTTCACTCCGCATCCTGCTAAAATAATGATACGGCCTGCTGCTTGCTCATTGATTGACTTTAGTAGCGGAATGCCAAGCTCAGCATTTGTTTCTTGCCCTGAGGTTAAAACTCGATCACATCCCAAGGATATGATTTGTTCTAGAGCAGTGCTTGGGTCTTTACAGGCATCGAATGCACGATGAAAAGTTACCGATAGATTTTTGGCCGCATCCATAAGTTGCTTCATGGCTGGCATATTTATAGAACCATCTGTATTTAAACAGCCAAAAACCACCCCATCAACCTTAAGCTCTTTACAAAGCTCTATGTCTTTAATCATAGTTTGGATTTCGAGTGGGGAATAGCAAAAGTCACCACCACGAGGTCTTATAATGACTTGTACTTTGATGTTAAGAAGTTTTCGTGTCATTACGATTTCTCCGTAGGATGGTGTGGTACCTCCCTCAGGAATACTTGCGCAGAGTTCGACTCTATTTGCACCCCCAGCTTGGGCGGCTATTGAACTCTCTACAGAGTTGGTGCAGATTTCAAATTTGTATTTCTTCATGCGACTTATATTTAAAAAGAGGACGATAGTAAATCCACCGCCCTCTTTTATATCTGTGATAATAAGTTATCTTAATTCGTTATTTTGCAAAACTAACCGAGCGAGTTTCTCGGATTACCGTAATCTTAACCTGTCCTGGGTAAGTCATTTCGTCTTGAATTTTTTGTGCAATCTCGTGAGATAGCTTTTCTGTATCCATATCGTTAATCTTGTCAGCGCCAACGATAACACGTAACTCTCTACCCGCTTGGATAGCATAAGTTTTGGTTACACCAGGGTATGAAGAAGCAAGTTGTTCAAGGTCGTTCAGACGTTTGATATAAGCTTCAACAATTTCTCTACGTGCACCTGGTCTTGAGCCCGAAATAGCATCACATACCTGTACGATAGGAGCTATAAGGCTGGTCATCTCGATCTCGTCGTGGTGAGAACCGATAGCATTGCAGATGTCTGCTTTTTCTTTAAACTTCTCAGCAAGTTTCATACCAAGTAGTGCGTGAGGCAATTCTGGCTCCTCATCAGGCACTTTACCTATATCGTGTAATAGACCAGCTCTTTTGGCTTTCTTAGGGTTTAGTCCTAGTTCCGATGCCATTACAGCACAAAGGTTGGCCGTTTCACGTGAGTGTTGCAACAGGTTTTGCCCATAAGATGAACGGTATTTCATCTTACCAACCAAACGAATGAGTTCGGGGTGAAGACCATGAATACCCAAATCAATAGTTGTTCGTTTACCTGTTTCAATAATTTCTTCTTCGATTTGTTTTTTTACCTTAGCCACTACCTCTTCAATACGAGCAGGGTGGATACGGCCATCGGTCACTAATTGGTGAAGTGCAAGACGAGCAATTTCTCTTCTGACAGGGTCAAAAGCCGAAAGTACAATTGCTTCAGGGGTATCATCAACAACGATTTCAACTCCAGTGGCAGCCTCTAGTGCACGAATATTACGTCCTTCACGGCCGATAATTCGTCCTTTAATCTCATCCGACTCAATGTGGAATACGGTTACTGAGTTCTCAATAGCTGTTTCGGTAGCCACACGTTGAATAGATTGTACTACGATTTTCTTTGCTTCACGATTGGCTGTCATTTTAGCTTCGTCCATAATATCATTGATATAGGATTGAGCTTCTGTTTTAGCCTCTTCTTTAAGTGATTCGATGAGTTGACTTTTAGCATCGTCAGCTGATAGACCAGAAAGGTTTTCTAAGATTTCTATCTTTTGATTTTTGATCTTGTCAAGCTCTTCTTGTTTCTTCTCAATTATAGCGAGTTGATTATCTAAATTTTGGCGAATAGCATCTACTTCACCTTGTTTTTTACGAGCTTCATCAAATTCTTGTTTGATTGAAAGTTCTCTTTGCTTTAATTTAGTTTCTACGCGCTGAATCTTTTGGTTGCGAATTGCTACCTCTTTTTCTAAATCCGCCTTCTTATTTAAGAATTTTTCCTTTACCTCAAGGAGTTTATTCTTTTTTATTACTTCGGCCTCTATTTCAGCTTCCTTTAGCGTATTTGCTGCTTTACCTGCTGCTTTCTCTAAAGTCGAATCAATCTTCTTTTTGAGTGCAGTTTTATTTAGGAGAAAGACTAGTCCAGCTCCTAGGATAAAGCAAATTATTCCTACCACTATTTGTGTCATTGTACTTATATTATTTATAAAAAATAACGCACTGTTTATCTTGAAGTATAGCCAACCAAGATAATGCAGTGCGTGAATATTAACGTCTCAAATATATTTATAATCAGAAGATTACTCTTCTTCTTTCTTTCTCTTACTTACAAAGGCAATATCATCTGTATAATCAGATAATAGCTGTTGCTCAAGTAATTTATCCCACTCTTCTATTTTGTTGATAAATTGTTGAGAATTAGCTTTTTTCTCAGCTCGTATTCCTGATAAAGCAAATTGATACGCAACCATTGCTAGTAATCTATCTTCGCCGAGTTGTGGAGAATCAAAATACTTTTTAGCTTTGATAATGTACTCATTTACCTTTTTCGCAGCGGCTCTTACATCTCCTTCGTCTTCTCGGTTAACCGTTAGAGAGGAGTGATGACCGTTTAAATATATATTAATTTTAATCTTATTATCGTCCATACATAGCTTCCTTAAACAAGCACTATATATTTAGCAAAGCAATGCATTTGTCGACTTCACGCACCAACTTTGACAACCGTTCTTTGGTCTCTTTGATATCCTTTCGATTGGGATTGATTGTCAAGGCTGTTTTCAAATGGGTATAATCACCTTCTAAGCATCTGTGCTTATTCTCTAATTCCAAATATTTACGCTTCTCTTGAGCAAGTAATTTTTGTAAATTGATATTCTCCTCCTTTACTTTATCGTAAAGAAAAAGTAAGTGACGTAGCTTTGCTTCAAAAGAGCTTATTAAATCTTTATTACTGTTTGCCATCACTACACCTCATTTATACACAAAAATACTATTTCTTAAGAAATATCAAAAGCTTTTTGTTCTTAATTTCATGTGTAATAGTACCAAACATAGCATATTTTCACTAGATGATATATAAATACTTGTGTTTATTTTTTTTTAATGCAAAATAAATTCAATTTGAAACTTTTCCTACTTTATGTTTTACCTAGGTCAGTGATGTTCTTATATTCAATGGTGTTTTTTTTATCTAGTCTATTCTCAAATTGTTTGCCGAATTAGTTGTCCTAATAAATTACTAATTATAGAGTCCGAAGGTTTTAGATGATTTATTAATTTAACTTTCTACTTTCCCGGGAGGGTCTTAATTTAGGTTTTATATTATCTTAGCCCTAAGTTAGGGTAGTCAGTTTTGACTACCTAGTTAGTAAACACTTTTAGTTATGCAAGAAAAGAAAATACTCGTAACCTATGCTGTAGCCCAAGAGATGGTTAACTTTGAATGGCCCGATGCCGAATTCTATTACTTAAGAACAGGTATTGGAAAGATGAAATCAACCTACTATTTAACCTCTGCTATTCTCAACTTTAAGCCAGATTTAGTTATTAATATAGGTACCGCAGGCTCGGTAGAGCATAAAGTGGGGGATGTGTTTTACTGTACTCAGTTTGTTGATCGCGATTTGTATAAAGCCAGAGATCTGGGTTTGAGTTATCGTGTAGATATGAGTCTGCCTTTGATGGAAAAAGGTATAGCGCTAAACTGGCCAGGTGAAGGTCTTTGCAATACAGGCGATAGTTTTGTAACCGATGTTGAAAGTCTTGAAGGAGATGTAGTCGATATGGAGGCTTTTGCCCAGGCTTGGGTTTGTGAAAAGCACAGTGTCCCTTTTGTATCTATTAAATGCGTAACGGATATTATAGGTCAAAACTCTGTAAAACACTGGGAAGATAAGCTAACTGAAGCTAAAGAACATCTTGCCAACTATATAAAATCTATTAAGCTTTAATCAAGGCTTCTAATTACTGCCCCTATTTGAATATTCAAATAGGGGCTTTTTGTCCTATTCTACTCAGTAAAACGAACTAGTGGTTTATGTGATGTCTATTACTCGCAGCACAACTGCTACCTACTCGTTTTAATGTTAGTGCTTAAGCGTGAATCCTTGATTCAGTATGATCTCTTTGAATAATACATGCGAAAATGAAATAATTTGATTATCATAGGTTTTATGTTTTATAACAAGTTTTTTTATTAAGATTTCTTCATAAACTATGTTACATTTGTTGAGATACCCTTGAATATCTTGGGCTTAAATAATTCTTACAACAACAAAAATACACTTATGAAAATTGGATTGTTTATTCCATGTTATGTGAATGCTATATATCCTAACGTCGGAGTAGCATCATATAAGTTACTAACAAGTCTTGGACTTGATGTTGATTATCCTTTAGATCAGACTTGCTGTGGACAACCTATGGCCAATGCAGGTTTTGAAGGTGAGGCGCTCAAAGTGGCTGAGCGTTTTGATCAACAGTTTGCTAAGTATGACTACGTAGTGGGGCCCTCGGCTAGTTGCGTCTCTTTTGTGAAAGAGAATCACCCTCATATCCTTGAAAAAGAAGGACATGAGTGCCATAGTGCAAAAAAGATATATGACATCTGTGACTTTATTCACGATGTGGTAAAACCTAAATCCCTGCCCGCAAAATTTCCTCACAAAGTAAGTATTCACAACAGTTGCCATGGAGTACGTGAATTGGGTTTATCGACAGCCAGTGAGCTGAATATGCCCTACAAAAATAAATTAAGAGATTTACTCGAACTTGTCGGTGATATCGAAATTGTCGAGCCTAAGCATATTGACGAATGTTGTGGTTTTGGTGGGATGTTTGCTATCGAAGAAGAAGCTGTATCGACCCAAATGGGAATTGATAAAGTTAAAGACCATATGAGCACAGGTGCAACCTATATTACAGGACCCGATAGCTCTTGCCTTATGCACATGCAGGGGGTAATCAAGCGTGATAAGTTCCCGATTCAAATCATTCACATTGTTGAAATTTTAGCATCAGGATTATGAGTACAAAACATTCAAAAGCTGCCGAAAAATTCCTAAAGAACAAAGCACAAGCTCAATGGCATAACGAGACCTTGTGGATGGTTCGAGAAAAGAGAGATAAAATAAGCAAGGAAGTCCCAGAGTGGGAGCAGTTACGACATAAATCTCAAGACATTAAAAGATATACCAATAGCCATTTGGCTGAACTTCTGGTTCAGTTCGAAGAAAATGCTACCAAAAATGGTGCAATTGTGCATTGGGCCAAAGACGACGAAGAGTATCGCGAAATCGTCTATAAAATTTTGAAGAACCACAAGGTAGAACGATTTATTAAGAGTAAATCAATGTTATCCGAAGAGTGTGGTTTAAACCCTTTCCTCATAGAAAAAGGCATTGACGTGGTTGAATCCGATTTAGGTGAACGCATCTTGCAGTTTATGGATTTGCCACCAAGTCATATTGTCCTTCCTGCTATCCATATTAAAAGAGAGCAAGTTGGTGAGGTATTCGAAGAAAAGCTCGGTACCGAAAAAGGAAACTCCGATCCTACTTACCTAACACATGCAGCTCGTAAAAGCCTTCGTGATAATTTCCTTCATGCACAAGCTGCTATGACGGGGTGTAATTTTGCTGTAGCTTCAACGGGAGATGTTGTAGTTTGTACAAACGAGGGTAATGCAGATATGGGGACTTCGTGTCCTACATTGAACATTGCAGCCTTAGGACTCGAAAAGATTGTTCCCAATCTTGAATCACTCGGTGTGTTTACACGTCTTTTAGCACGCTCAGCCACAGGTCAACCAATCACTACTTATACTTCACACTATAGAAATCCTCGCCAAGGTGGTGAATACCATATCATTATTGTTGATAACGGGCGTTCTGAGCTTTTGGCAGATGCTGATCACGTTGATTTACTCAACTGTTTGCGTTGTGGTGCTTGTATGAATACTTGCCCAGTCTATCGACGTAGTGGTGGATATTCTTATACCTACTTTATTCCTGGCCCTATCGGGGTAAACCTGTCAATGGCTAAGGATCCTCGCAAATATTCGGATAACGTTTCGGCTTGTTCACTTTGCTTGTCGTGTTCGCAAGTTTGTCCCTCACGAATTGATTTGGGAGAACAAATTTATAAGTGGCGACAAAAGCTCGACTCGGTGGGTAAGGCCTCGAAAGAGAAAAAAGTTATTTCGGGTGGACTAAAATTTGTTATTGAACGACCCAAGCTCTTTAACTTCGCCCTAAAATGTGCGCCGATAGTCAACGTAACTCCTCGTTTTATGAAATATAATGGATTAAACGATTGGGGTAAGGGTAGAGAGTTACCTGAGTTTGCAAAAGAGAGCTTCAATACGATGTGGAAGAAAAATAAAATTCAAGGGGAGGTTAAACGATGAGCAGTAGAGAATCAATTTTAGAAAGTATCAAAAAGCATACGAAGGCTAAGCATGAGATGCCTAGTTTGGAGATTATTAATCCCCTTACTTATGCTGATAATATTCAGGCCTTTTGCGATATGGAAAAAATAGTAGGAGGTACAGCGCATGTCCTAAAACAGGGTGAAGATATTGATCAGGTTATCAAAACTTATTTTCCCGATGCTAAGCGCATTGGTTCGGTATTGCCTTTTATAAAATGTGCAACCTATAACCCCAATGAGGTTGAGAAAGTTCAAGACTTAAACGGAACCGATGTAGCTGTAGTGCAAGGAAAGATTGGCGTGGCCGAGAATGCTGCAGTTTGGGTGTCGCAAGAGCTTGAAACTTATAAAGCGATCTATTTTATAGCCGAAGCTTTAGTAGTTTTAGTTGATAGAAATGAGATAAAGACTAATATGCACGAAGCTTATGCTTGGCTCGAAAAACACGATTATAAGTTTGGCGCGTTTATTTCTGGACCATCGAAGACAGCCGATATTGAGCAAGCCTTAGTATTTGGTGCGCATGGTGCTCGACAAGTATTGGTTATTCTTACTTGATTGTAATAGTTTTAGCATATAGATATAAAATAAGCCTGTCAGAAGAATCTGACAGGCTTATTTTTGCACGGGCGGAGAGGCTCGAACTCCCGACACCTAGTTTTGGAGACTAGTGCTCTACCAACTGAACTACACCCGTATTGCGTGTGCAAAGATAGTAGATTATTTCAATCCTCCAAACAGTTTTGTAAAATATCAATCAAATAAGTGCTTTGCTCCAATCAGCCTCTTTAAAACCCACCAAGACCGTATTATCTGTTATTAGGAGTGGTCTTTTAATAAGCATTCCGTTGCTTGAGAGAAGTTCTAACTGCTCTTTTTCACTCATGCTTGCTAGTTTGTCTTTGAGTCCTAGCTCTTTATAAACAAGGCCACTTGTGTTAAAAAACTTCTTTAACGCAAGTCCACTCTTTTGATAAAAGTTCGTCAACTCTTCGAGAGTTGGTGTGCTCTCAACAATATGTCGGTCTTCGAAAGCTATCTTATGTTCCGCAAGCCAGTTTTTTGCTTTACGACACGTGCTACAACTTGGATATTGAATAAATAAAACGTGCATAATCTTCTGTTTTAAGGGTTAATATTAAAATACGATTTGAACACAGTTCGGTAGGCATCTGCTTTCTTCTCTACCTTGATGGGGTAGGCTCTCGAAGATGAGGGCATCCGGTAGAGTCTAATTTCTCTGTTCTTATAGTTGAAAGTGATATATGTTCCAACTTTTGGAGTTTGGTTAAATCCAAACTCTAATTGTAAGACTGATGTAGCCTTCTCACCCGTAGTGATAATTGCTAGGCACTGTGGTATTTGATCGAGCAGATGCTTTAAATCGGTTGGTTCTACTACTTCTAGAAACTTATCCGAGGCATTATCTTTAAGTCGTCTTACGACTGTGGCCGTATCAAATATAGCTATCCCTGTTTGTTTTAAAAAACTTTCAATCTCGGCCTGGTGGAATGTCTTGTTCTTTTGATCAACGAAATGAAGCTTGTCATTAAAAAAGATAAGTCCAATAATTCTCCACATGTCATTCGTGAAGTTGGGGTAAAAAAACGGCATTGACCAACGCTTTAGGGGTGGAGGAAAGCTTCCTAGCATCAATACTCTACTATTGTTGGGAAGAAAAGGTTTTAGGGGATGTCTTTCAGTAGCTATGTCTGTCATCAAAATATATTTTTGTTTTAATATATGTTATTTATATGATACAAATGATTAAATTTGCGCCTTAAATAAAAACACATCATAGCATGAAACGATTATTACTGTCAATTTGTTTATTAATTTCTGTAGGAACTTTGATTGCACAAAACATTCAAGTGCATTATGATTTTGGTAAAGAACTCTACAAGGAATTAGATCAGCGTCCAGTCGTGACCACTACTATTGAGCACTTCAAACCCGACTCTTGGGGTAGTACCTTCTTTTTTGTCGATATGGATATTAATAGTGAAGGCATAGCACTTGCTTATGCTGAGATTGCTCGTCAAATCAGCTTCTCTTCAAAGTGTCCTGTAAACTTCCACATAGAGTATAATGGTGGGCTATTTAAAGGTGGCTCGCTTAATAATGCCTATTTAACAGGTTTGACATATAATCTCAATTCATCAGACTTCTCAAAAGGAATTTCTTTTAGTGTACTCTATAAGTATCTTCAAAAACACAAATCTCCTCAAAGTTTTCAGTTGACTGCAACTTGGTTTTACAACATTAATAAGAATATGTTTACTTTTAATGGTTTCGCCGACCTTTGGAGAGAAGAAAATGCTTACGGTAAATTGATTTTCATTGCAGAGCCTCAATTTTGGTTTAACCTAAACAGCTTGAAGCGTGTGAATGATAAATTCAACTTAAGTGTGGGTACAGAGGTTGAGTTAACTCGCGATTTTGGTGGTAGAGATGGTTTCTATTGCATTCCAACACTTGCACTAAAATGGACTCTATAAGCTTTATATAAGGTAGCAATATTAAAAATATGAGGCTGACTTTCCAATCGAAAGTCAGCCTTATATTTTTTATTCTAAAGTTGTCACTTTAAGTTTTAGTCAATTTGTCTAATAAGCATACCTGGATATATATGTTTACTTGACCCTTTAAAGTGTGTAGCATTAATCTCTTGGGTTTCTCCTAAATCGTTCTCTTGGTTTTCTGCTTGTTCTACATCAGCTGCAAATCTATTATCCCAAATTTTATTTTTGTCGACCTTGATTACAGCAACACGTTTATACGTTGTTATATTTGTTTCAGGATCTTGGATTTTTTCTAATACCTCATATTTGTCACCACCTTCTAAATCTTCTTTTAACCCAATTTGAGCAGTTATTTCTGGTTCTGTAGTGAGCAGTGGTGTTATAGTACGAAATGGCTCATACTTTCTTTGTAGTTTAGCTATAGCATTGTCGATAGCACGTACTGTTGCTCTCTCTACTAGTTCTTCATCAGTCTTTTTAAAGAAGGCAGACGATTGAATATCAGCCCAAGCAGTCTCTTCTCCTAAATATTTCAATGTAAAAATATCTGTATTAGAGAACTCATCTAAATTATCTGTGTTGTAATATTCAGTATAGAATTGATTAGCAACATCCAAGCCGATCATTTTAACTTACACACTTTATGAGAGGGTGTCTACTTTGTTTTCCCTAATTAGGATTGTTTTGTCAGATTGTATTTCAATAGTGTTACATAGGGTGTTTATAGTGATAGTCTTTCATTGGTATTGAATTCTATTTGTTGAGTGTTACTAAAATGGATTAGATTAGCTGATATAAAAAATATGCGGCTGACTCTCCAATTGAAAGTTAGCCGCATATTTTTTATTCTAAAGTTTACTATTAGGATAAAGAACTAAGCATTCTTTTTTCCTGTATCTTTTTTTCTTCTCTTATTGTCACTCTTGGCAAGTAATAGTACGTTAAATACTAGTTCTGTCATCCACTTTTCACTGTAGTCCAATCGTTCTTTATAGCTCTTAACATTCATAGCCGTTTTATGGATATCGTCTTTTTTCCAGATGGGTTTAGTACAGATATCGTGAACTGTTTTTTGAGTCATGCTGTAGATGGTTTTCTTGAACATACTTGGAACTCTAATCTTCCACTGCATAAGGTTACCCACAAGCATCATCAAATCTTGTGTAAAACCCTGGAACAAAAAGCTATACGATTGAACGTCTTGAGGCTTTCTACAGTTTTTCTTGATTGAGCTATCAATCTCCTTGAAGAAATCATTGCTAATATTATAGTCTTCCATTAGCATCTTTTTAGCAGCCGACTTCTCTGAAACACCTAGACGTCCTTTTTGTGTAGGTATCTTGAATAGACGTTTGAAGTTTGCTACCTCAGGGAGTGCATTGATGTTGGTTATACCATTGTTGATAGCCATAACCGACTGAAAATAGACTTGTACTAAAGACATAAAGTCTTCAGCGCTTCCCTTATTTTCTTGAGAACCTTTATTGAATAATCTTGATAAAAAGCCCATTCTATATTATATTTTTAATTATTTCTGATTGAAGAATACAAATTTAATGATTTTATCCCTCTAACCACTTAAACCGAGTTATATTTTATTGCTCCGTTTTGAGGAGATAAACAAATTTATTGTTTTGAGGCTCTGCATGTACTACGTCGAAGAGTGTAAACTTAGTTAAGAGTTCGATAACTTTTGTTCTGCTAATCTGTGTGGCTTTTGCGAGTTTGTTGATGGTAATTCCTAGGTTTTCTTCTAGTGTATCTAAGAGATATTCTTCTTCTTGTGTATAACTAATAAACTCACCTTTTGGTTTAGATCGGTTTTTTAGGACTTCGAGCTGGACTTTATCGGCTAAAATATTTTGATCATTGTACCGTAGGTAAGCCCAAATTCTTCCTTGTTCATCTTTTGCATAAATAGGAGGATTATTCTCTTTTGGTATATTAATGCAAAGAACGTGTTTACCATCTTCCATTTCGAAGAGTTCTGATTCGTATTTTACGGGTGGTGTGCAAAAAATATCAGCAGCCGATTCTATCATATATAACTCTTCCTCAGACTCAACTCCAGCAATTCTACCATTATCTTTAACTCCAATAAGTAATCGACCTCCTTGAGTGTTCGCAAAGGCAGAAAGTGTTTTTGCTATTTTCTTGGCATTGGAGATTTCGAACTTGAAATCCTGCTGTTGGTGCTCTCCTTGGGCTATCCATTGGTATAGAAGTTTAGTGTTTTCAGAAATTTTCATGATAAAACGATGCTATTTCCCTCATTGAATGCTATATTCGGCTAATATTTAATCAAATTATGAGAAAATATACTTTTTTCCGAGGAAATTTCGAGAAAGAATGTATTTTTGTTTGTGTTATTAACGATGTAATAAAATAATTATGAAAGAATTAGTTGAAAAAGTAGCAGGTCTAGTTAGTGAGTTTAACAAAGATGCTGCATCTCAAATTGAAAACGGTAACAAAGCTGCTGGTGTTAGAGCACGTAAAGCTTCTCTTGAAATTGAAAAAATCATGAAAGAGTTTCGTAAAGCTTCACTTGACGCATCTAAACAATAAGATCGCTTAAAATGGATTAAAAAGCCATTCCTTAATTATTAAGTGATGGCTTTTTTTATGCATTTAATTGGCTAGCCATCCTTGATAGTGTACTGGAGTTTTGCTCGGATTATAATAGAGACTCTCTTGTGATGGAATAAGAATTGTATAACTTTTTCCCGATTTGTTTTCGAGCGAGCGAGCTTTTAACCATGGGTTAGCCTCTTTTAATTCAGCATAGCTAATATCCTGTTCTTTTGCAAAAGCAACTAAGTCTGCTACGGGTTTGTTTATGACGACCTTTTTATATTCAACAGGTGGGTATAAGTCTTCACGATTCAAATAGAAGCCAAACTCTTTAGGATTTTTGAGAAACTGCTTTGCAGCTAATAGACGAAACATATATCTAGAGGTTTCTTGTACTAGCCAGAGATCGGCTGCATGCTCAACATCTTGTTTCTTTAGTTCGTTTGAGATTCTGCCTTGTCCTGCATTATACGAAGCCGCAGCTGTTAGCCAGTCTCCATATTTAGCGTACGCATCTTTAAGATATTTGCAAGCTGCCTTAGTCGACTTCTCGATATGGTATCTTTCGTCTACATTATTATTAACTTCTAGCCCATAGTCTTTACCAGTTCCTTTCATAAATTGCCAAAAACCTGCAGCACCAGCTGGAGAAACAGCAAATGGGTTCATGCTACTTTCAATCACCATTAGGTATTTTAAATCATCGGGTACTTGTGCTGCCTTAAGAATAGGCTCAATAATGGGGAAATATCTATTTGCTCTTTTAATCATCAGCATAGATGAGGAGTGCATATAGCTAAAAGCCATAAGTTCTCTATCCATTCGCTCTCTACGGTCAGCGCGCCTTAGATCTATCACCTCATTGGCATAACTTGCTGAGGTAGGAACAGAAGGAGGCATAAAGCCTTGCGAGTTTTGATGCTTTTCGGCTTTGAGGGTAGGTGATGGCGAATGACCTAAAAGCAGAGGCATGATAATAACTAAAGCTAGTAATGCACCTGAAAAATAATAGGGTCTATATTTTGCTAACATAAGTTTCATAGGCTTTGTGTTCTAAAGAAGTAGTTTTCTCCTACAAAACTAGCCAAAACTGTGATGGCCTGCAATTTAATATCTCCTAAAAGCAAACCTTTTACACTCATTAATGTTTCTTAGTATGATAAACTAAACCTGAAATTTTATGAATTATATAGTAGAACATAAACCAAGTATCAAGCGTTTTGAAGCAGATATTGAGGGGCAAGTGGCCTATGTAGAGTACACTCTTCATAACGATGAGTTTGATATTATTCATACCATTGTGCCTAAAGAGCTCGAAGGTCAAGGCATAGCAGCAAGAATCGTTAGTGAGGCTTATGCCTACGCTAAGGACGCAGGATACACTCTTAAGGCCTCTTGTTCTTATGCTAAGGTGTGGCTTAAGCGCCATCCTTTATAAGCCTTTACCTGTTTTTGACGGGTAGAATCTTCCAGAGTGAGGCTGGAATTAGTTTCCAGAAAAACACGATTACTTTATATCTCCAATCAATGATCACTCTGCGCTTTTTTCTGTCAAGTGCTTTATCTATTATTCTTGCCACTTTTTGAGGTTGCATTAATAATGGATAGCCTCCTCCACCTTTCAATAAATCGGTTTGTACAAAACCTGGTTTGATGTCGGTAAAAGTTATTTTGATCTTCTTGATACGGCTCAATTGTTCCAATGCATCGATATAGGTGTTCTGAAACCTCTTTGTGGCTGAGTATGCAGGTGCTACTCCAAGACCTTTAGTTCCAGCAATAGAGCTAATTATTGCGATATGCCCTTTTGTTTGAACCTCGAAATAATGAAACACAGTATCTATGAGCTGCGTAAAACCCACTACATTAGTTTTAGCGGTATTGATTTCTGTCTCAATAACTAGATTTGGGTTCTGGTATCCAATGCCTGAGCTATGCATATAGATGTCGAGTCCTCCGAGTCTTTCAATAAGTGAGACCAGTTTTTGTGGGGCATCTTCTTGCCTAATGTCGATAACTTCAAATTCAACTTGCTCAGGAAACTCTTTCTTAAAAGAAGAGAGTAGGTCTTGCCTTCTTCCGGCAATACCAACTCTCCAACCTTTTTGAATATATATTTTAGCTAGTTCATGCCCTATGCCCGATGTGGCGCCCATGATGATAATCTTCTTCATACTTTTATGCAATGCTAGTGATCAATGACTTATTGCAAAGTTAGGTAAGAAAAACAATATCTAGCTTAATTCTACTTTTTTATATATACAGCAGTCTCTTGTACACCAGAATAAATTGTTTTTGAAGTAATTGAAACCTCCTCTGCTGCTTTAACTAGATCATTGATTTCAGTAATAGGGAAGCTTATTATACCATTATTAATATAGGTGCTATTATCTTCACTGGCATCGTGAGTTAAATATAGCTTTAAGATTTTAGTATCTTCAATTTTGTTGTCCTTCGTAGCATAAAGCTGGATAGTATGATCCCATACACTGGGTTGGCCTATGTAGCTATACTTTAGCGTTAAAAATCCGTTGGCGATATAGGCTTCAGTGATGTTGATTCGATCACTTGCCTGAATTAGACCTTCTGCTGAGCTATCGTCTTGAGTAAATTCGACATTACCTGTTTCAACTTGTTGTAACATCTTGATCTTTGCTGTTAACTCCTTTTTTGAAGTGTTTTCGTCGAGTTCAGTAAACTGAATAAAAACTCTGTCATTGGTTTTGAGATCGTAAGCAACAAGGTTTTCAGGGTTGTTGGGGAATAACTTGTAACCCGAGTCTAGGTCAAAGTAGAGTGTGTTGATATCTCCCGTTTCAACCTGAACTGTTCCAATGGCCATGGGAGAATATTCATCGCCACTTCTTATACAACTTTGCAATCCCATAACAACGAGTGCTATGATTAGGTAGTGAGTTTGTTTAGTTAGACTTTTCATAACATATGCTTTTTGATTATAAAACGACTGATCGGTCGAAATACTGCATACCAATTATAATGCCCTTGATATAAAATGCTATATTGATGCAGTATTTTTAAGTTGAAAGCATTTTAGTAATAAACACGTGTTTCATTAATGGAAGAATTAGAGCTATCTAAGCTTTGCCTGAGTCACGATACAAAAGCTCAACAAATGTTATATGAGCAATACTCAGATCGCTTGTATGCGATATGTATTCGTTACGCGGGTGATCGCGATATTGCACAAGATTTACTACACGATGGTTTTATTAAGATATTAAGTTCGTTTGATAAATTTACTTGGCTAGGAGAAGGCTCTCTACGTGCCTGGATGGATCGGATTATTGTTAATACAGCCTTACAATATCTACGAGACAAGAAAAGAGCTGGTTATGAAGTTGAGTTTGATCAAGTTTCAGAGAATAACTTCGATCATTCCGATTCGGCAGATGTAGATGTTGTCCCCCAAAAAGTATTATTTGAGTTCATAAAAGAGCTTCCTGATGGATACCGAACAGTGTTCAACCTTTATGTCTTAGAAGATAAGTCGCATAAAGAGATTGGTGAGCTACTAGGAATCAACGAACGGTCTTCCGCTTCACAGTTGTTTAGAGCAAAAAAAGTTCTAGCCGAGAGGGTCAATAGCTGGTTGAAGAATAACGCTTAGTCTTGTAGTAAATGTTTAAGTTTGAAAATTGAATAAAAGGTATATTCTATGAATAGTGAAGATAAATGGTTAAAACAAATAAAGGATAAGGTTGAGGGGCATCGTGAAGAAGCACCTGTTGCACTCTGGAGCAAGATTGCAGCCGACTTGCCTTTATCAAATGCACCGACCAAAACTATTCCTTTTTATCAAAAGTCCAAATTTTGGTTAGCTGCTGCTGTGTTGCTCGTAGGAGTCTCTTCCATCGCTCTTCTTTGGCAGCAAGATGGAGCTGTTTTGCAAGACACTCCTCAAAAAGTATACGTAGCACAAGATTCCTATCTTAATACTGTGCTTAATAAGCTAGAAGAGACGAATCAACTTTCTTCAGAGTACGCTGATTTATCTCATGCTTCAACTCCTCAGATTTCAAGTACTGTTAACTCAGACCTTAAACCTGCTCTTTTGGCTTCACACACTAGTTTTAAACCAGAGAAGGCTGATCATACTCTTGCTGTGAATAATGATATTTCAGATGTAGAAGAAGCGGTGGATCAGCAGAGTCCCAAAGAGTTTAGCGATCAAGAAACTGATGCTCAAGAGAACGTTAATCGTGATCAATCTCGTTCTGGTAAAAAATATGATGATTTATATGCGCACTTACGGGCATCAAATCATTCTAGTGATGATGTAGCTAAAACTGCTCCGTCGAAACTAAGCTTGCATGCTGGTGGAACAGGTAAGATTCTAGGTGGTGGAGTATCGGGTGTTGAAACGAATAGTTTTTATAGAGAGGCTAGTTTGGATTCGTTCGTTTTGCCTAACTCAATTGACCCAAATAAAAAAACGGAGATGTTTATACGCGACGGCTTACCTTATATTAAGGATGAAGTCAAAGTCAATGACTATAAACACAATCAACCTATCTCGTTTGGTTTAAGTTATAGTTATGCTCTAAATAAATACTTAGCATTAGAGTCGGGCTTGGTTTATACTTATCTCTCTTCTGATGTAACTGAGGTTGCAACCCAAGAGAGATTTAAACAAAAGTTTCATTACCTAGGTATTCCTATTAAGCTTTATTGGAGCTTCTTTAATCATAATAATTTTTCACTCTATGCCTCGGGTGGTGGAATGGTCGAAGTTGCTGTTGCAGGGAAGGTAGCTGGTGAGAATAAACGCCCTACAAGACCCCAGTTTTCTGTCTTGGCAGGTGTTGGAGCACAGTATTCGTTCTCTAGAGTATTTGGATTGTATATCGAGCCTGGTGTAGCTTATTATTTTAACGATGGCTCTCATATTGAGACAATCAGAACGGAGAAACCATTCAATTTTAATTTAAATGCTGGAGTTAGGTTGACTTTCTAAACAAACTGCATAATACCTTACATAATATTAATCCCCCTTTACTGAGTAATCAATAGAGGGGGATTATTTATTTAACTTGGTTATAGTGTTTTTATAACCAGCTATGGAACTTCTTGATATACCACTGTTTTACAACTTGAGTAAGAACTCCGTAAGCTATAAGGATAGCCATTAGCCAAGGGAAGTAGCTCCAAGGTAGTGGAACAAGTCCGATGCTTGAACCCAATCCTGTGAAAGGTAATATAAGTCCTATCACACAGATTGCTAGTGTTAAGCTTGTTACAGGCCATGACGCGTTGCTTTGTAGGAATGGGATCTTACGAGTACGAATCATATGTACAATTAAAGTTTGTGATAGAAGTCCCTCAACAAACCATGCAGATTGGAAGAAGGCTTGCTTCTCTGGTGTGTTATAAGCAAATACGGTCCACAAAATGATAAACGTTAGAATGTCAAATACCGAGCTGATTGGGCCAATATAAAGCATGAACTTTTTTAAGTCTGAGGCATCCCACTTTTTAGGCTTTCTCAAATACTCTTCGTCCATGGTGTCAAAAGGAATAGTCGATTGTGATACATCATATAGTAAGTTTTGCACCAGTAAGTGAATTGGTAGCATAGGTAAGAAAGGCAAAAATGCACTTGCTCCCAGCACACTAAACATGTTACCAAAGTTCGAACTCGCAGTCATCTTGATATACTTAATAATGTTTCCAAATGTCTTTCTTCCCTCAATAACCCCATCCTCGAGAACCATAAGATCTTTTTCGAGTAAGATAATATCGGCACTCTCTTTGGCAATATCTACAGCATTCTCTACTGAAATACCTACGTCCGATTGTCTTAGTGCGGCTGCATCGTTGATTCCGTCACCTAAGAAGCCAACCGTATTGTCGAGCTCTTGGAGCAATCGGATAATCCGAGTCTTTTGCATTGGTGCCAACTTAGAAAACACTGTAGTAATCATTAATACCTCTTTGAGCTGATCATCTGTCATCTCTTCAACTTGCATACCGTTGAGTGAATGGGAGGTGTCAATACCCACTTGTCGGCATATCGTTTTTACTACAGCTTCATTATCACCAGATAATACTTTAACCTCTACACCGTGGTGATGAAGTTTTTGAATAGCACTTGCTGTTGATGGTTTTGGGGGATCAAGAAAGGCAAGGAATCCGATAAGTACCATGTCCGATTCATCTTCTACGGCAAAGTCTTTATCCTTGGTTATCCAGCTTTTTTGTGCAATGGCCAGCACCCTCATCCCTTCGGCATTAAGCTGGTTACATACGGCTAGAGCTTTATCTTCAAGTTCTTTGGACAATTCATACACTTGTCCTTTATACTCCACATGGGAGCAAGCTGTAAGCATTTCTTCAACTGCTCCTTTTGTTACAATCTGTCTTTTTCCTGCTTTGTCTTCTAGGATAACGGAGAGGCGTCGGCGGTTAAAATCGAAAGGAATCTCGTCAATTTTTATGTAGTTGTCGCGCACATATTGCAGGTCTTGCTCTTCAACATGTGATAGAATAGCTCTATCAATAAGGTTTCTTAGTCCTGTTTGGAAGTAGCTGTTTAAGTAGGCATGTCGCAATACCCGTTGATCTATATCCTCTTCGCCCTCGACATTTATATGCTTTTCGAGCAAAACTTCATCTCGAGTTAGTGTACCTGTTTTGTCGGTGCAAAGAATGTTCATTGCACCAAAGTTCTGGATGGAGTTCAGATTCTTTACAATTGTTTTCTTCTTGGCCATGGCGATTGTACCCTTCGAAAGGTTTGCTGTAACAATCATAGGTAGCATTTCGGGTGTTAACCCCACTGCTATAGAGATTGCAAATAAGAAAGCATCAAACCAGTCGCCTTTAGTAATTCCGTTAATTAGGAATACAAAGGGAACCATTACGATCATAAAGCGAATAAGTAGTAAACTAACGTTGCTCACACCTTTATCGAATGCTGTTTGAGCTCGAATTCCTACAATAGACTTGGCAATCGTACCTAAGTAAGTATCATTTCCGGTTTGAATAACTATTGCTTTGGCATAACCACTGATAACATTAGAACCCATGAAACAAATATTATCTAAGTCGATTACGCTACCTCTTTTTGTTGTATTAAGTTGTTCCGTAGGAAATTTTTCTACACCGTCCGATTCTCCTGTCAGTGAAGATTGTCCAACAAAAAGGTCTTTGCACTCAATAACCCTAACGTCGGCAGGGATCATATCACCAGCCGATAGGTAGATAATATCTCCAGGCACTATATCTCTCATATCAACCTCCTGACTATGGCGATTGCCATCTCGATAGACAGAAGCTGTATTAGTCACAAGTTTTTGTAGGGATGATGAGGCTTTGTTCGATTTTAGTTCTTGGGTAAACTTTAAAATAGCACTAAATACTACCATAATAGTAATCACAGCTACACTTGTCCACTCTTGCTCTGTTGGCGGAGCCATAATAACATCAATTACAAGCGAGACAATGGCTAAAACCATCAACACCCCAATAAAAGGATTGATAAATGCTCTAATAAAAAGCATAAGTGGGTGAGTCGTTTTTTCACGAACCACTTCGTTTATCCCATACTCTTTTAAACGTTCATTAATGATGTCTTGACTCAGGCCGCCAGGTTGAGTTTCAAAATAATCATAAACTTGCCGTAGGGGTTGTGCAGAAGCTAAAAAAACTTTTTCTGCATTGAAGTGAGATTCTTCACTTTTTCTTTTTCTGAATATTCTCCACATAGCATTTTTCTTTACATCATTAATAACTATCAGCAAAAGTACTGCTTCGGCTATAAAATGATAAACAACTGCTATTAGAAAAGTATTAGAAAATGTTGGTAATAATTTATATATGGGGTAATTCCACTGAAAATGTGGTTCCTACATTGACTTCTGATAATACTGTAAGTCTCCCATTAAACTGTTTGAAAACGCGTTGGCAAAGTGCCATGCCGATGCCATAACCTTTTATATGTCTATTATTAGGAGCTCTATAAAAAGGTTCGAATATTTTAGACATCAGCTCTTTTGGTATACCATGACCCGTATCCGAGAATTTAATGTAAATACTTTTATCCCAAACCGAGACTTGAATAAGAGATCGGTGGTTGTCAGAGAACTTGCAGTTGTTTTCAATCAAATTGCAAAACGCTGTTCTTAGCAAATACCCATTGGCATTCACCGTTAGATGATCTTCCTCTTCGGGCAGTTCCTCAAAGATTAAATCGATTTTATAGTCTGCATTAGATTTTAGAATCATCGATCTTGCATCAACAAGCAATTCATCAACTCTTACGGGTTTTACATTGACTTGATCGGATAGATAACCCGATTTGGCTAGGTCAAGCAGTCCATTGGTTAGCTTAATAATGTCGTTGGTGTCGTTTAATGCATTTGTTATGGCGAGTTTAAATTCCTCTGGAGAAGTTGCTTGTAATAAGGCAATATCTAGCTCAGCTATTAGGGCTGCTAGTGGGGTGCGTAGTTCGTGCGAAATACTATTCATCAGATGGCGTTGCGATTGAAATGAGTATTCTAGTCTGTCGAGCATCTCGTTGAAAGTGATACTTAGCTCACCGAGTTCATCTTTAGGATTAATGACAGGTACACGAAGTTTAAGTCGTGATGCAGTGATGTGACGCACTTGATTGACGATATTGCGCATGGGGTTTAGAGCGGCCTTGGCAAAGTAGTAGCTCAGAATAAAGAGAATAATAATATTAAGTAGTGCTGAAGATAATAAGATTAGGGCTAAAGTTCGTTGTTTAGCAAGTCCGTAGCCATCATAGGCAGCCGCAGTTACGAGATATGTCTGCTGATTTAGCTCAAATTTCAAGCCGATACCCTCATAGTTGCCTATCCTAAATTTTATCGTATCGTTTTTGATAATCTCTTTAAACATCTGGGGCGTCTCCTTAACAATATCAATCTCTACAGCATCATGATATATCATTTTCTCCTCTAGATTATAGATTGCCACTTCTATTTCATTAATCAACTCTCTATTATTCTGATAGATTAGCTGCATAACCTCAGGATCAACTTGGTGATTTAGTACCAGGTTCGCCTTTGTGATTGCCTCTTTTGTCAGGGTTCGATAGAATTCTTTTTGTCTACTCTTTTCGGAGAAGTAGTAGACGGATCCCAAGATAATTAGGAGTACAAGTGCTGTTGCTGATGCAAAATTGAGGGCTAGCTTACTTCGTATTTTCATGGTTGGCTTGTTAAAATAAAACCTAGTCCTGGTCTTGTGTGGATAAGCTTTGTAGCGAAAGGTTTATCAACCTTATTTCTTAAGTAACTCACATACACATCTATAAAATTGGTACCCGTGTCAAAGTATGTTTCCCAAACTTTTTCTGCTATTTCGGTTCTCGATAGTACACGCTCAGCATTTGCTACCATGTAGTGTAGCAATTGATACTCTTTGGGTGATAGCTTAATCTTAACCCCATCTCTAATAGCTATTTTTTCATCATCATTCAGGGTAAGGTCTTGATAGCTGTTTGTTTGTTTATTTGTATCATTTTGTTCTAGCTTTCTGCGTAGCAACACTTTTATGCGTGCATCAAGTTCTCTTAGATCAAAGGGTTTGACCATATAATCGTCTGCACCCGAATCAAACCCCTCAAGCTTGTCGTCCGTAGTGCCTAGAGCTGTAAGCATGAGTATCGGAGTTAGTTTGTCATTTTGACGTATTCTTTTGCTCACCTCTAAACCATTGATGGTGGGGAGCATAATGTCACAAATCACCAAGTCTATGTTGCCTTCATTAAATTTGATGAGTCCTTCATCTCCATCATAGGCTACATCAACCTTGTATCCCAGTTGAATCAGTCCCTTTTGAGTAAGTTGAGCAACTCTTTTTTCGTCTTCAATAATTAATACTTGTATCATGAGTATGTCATATATGCATATTAGCCATATAGTTACGGCTATTTTGTCACTAAAATACAATAATAAATCAATTTATCTGCACTTAATGGCTTTGGTATATCTTTTGCTTTTGATCAGTTAATGTTTTAAACTTGTTGTTTTATTAAGTTGGAAGTGTTTGTTCCTATCTTAAATGATTAAGCTAAACTAAAATTCAACTGACTAGTTATTTATGATAAATTACTGAAACAACGAGTTTTAAATACAATTAATAGAATACATAGTACTGTTAATGTGTTGTAAATAAATAGTTGATTGTAATCTGTTTATAAACTATAATCGTTACATTAACAGTTAAGTGTTAAATAAAAATTAGATGTTAATATAAAGAGTGGTATATTATGAAAGAAGTCTTTAAAAAAGTACTGGGTATAGGAGCAGTAGCTCTATTAAGCGCTGGTGTAGCTGGGTATACAGCTTACTCAATAGCTGATCGTTCTCAACCCGATGTGCAATCTAGCTCATATTTTAGTGAGGTTTTTACGAATAGTCCTGGAGTGCAAATGGCCTCCTTTAATACTAGTCAGAGTCAACCAGTTGACTTGACCGATGCAGCCGAGAAGTCTTTGCATGCTGTAGTACATATCAAATCTACTCAGCATTCTAAGGTGAAAAACATGAGACGTGCTCCCGATATTTTCGATTACTTCTTCGGTTATGATGGCAGAGGAGGTGGTCCACAGCAACAGGTTCAAACACAACCACGAGTGGGTTTTGGATCGGGTGTGATTATTTCTACTGATGGATATATTGTAACAAACAACCACGTTATTGATGGTGCCGATGAAATAAGCGTTCGTCTAAATGATAATCGTGATTACATAGGACGTGTTATTGGTACAGATCCAAGTACCGATTTAGCATTAGTGAAAATTGAAGCTGAAGATTTACCGACACTATATATTGGTGATTCTGATGCCTTAAAAGTTGGCGAGTGGGTTTTAGCTGTTGGTAATCCCTTCAATCTAACTTCTACGGTTACTGCAGGTATCGTTAGTGCAAAAGCTCGTACCTTAGGCGTATATAGTGGGGGGATAGAATCTTTTATTCAGACTGATGCAGCAATTAATCAAGGAAATAGCGGAGGAGCTTTAGTAAATGTTCGTGGTGAGCTTGTGGGGATAAACTCAGTACTTTCTTCACCAACTGGGGCTTATGCAGGGTATGGGTTTGCCATTCCTACCTCAATTATGACTAAAGTTGTAGCCGATTTGAAACAATTTGGAGCTGTTCAGCGTGCAGTGCTAGGTATTATGGGTTCATCAATCACGGATGCCAGATTTGCTAATGCTGAGGCTAGTAAGGAGTTCGAAAACAAAATGAGAGACTTGGGTGTTGTTGATGGTGTTATTGTAGCTGAAGTCCTAGAGAATGGTTCTGCAGCATCTGCTGACATTAAAGTAGATGATGTGATTGTTGGAATCGAAGGAAAGAAAGTAACCAATATGGCTGGGCTACAAGAGGCTCTAGCTAAACATCGTCCTGGTGACAAAGTTTCCGTTAAATTAGTGCGCGACAAGAAAGAAAAAGTGATTTCTGTAGAGTTAAAGAATGCGCAAGGTACAACTAAAGTTGTTAAGAAGTCGGGCATGGAAGTCTTAGGTGCTGCATTTGTCGAATTATCTGATGATGTAAAACAACAACTGCGTCTTCGCGGAGGAATCCAAGTTACAGGTGTTGAATCAGGCAAAATGAGTGATGCTGGAGTGCGTAAAGGTTTTATTATCCTGACAGCTAATGGAGTAAGAATTAATCAGGTGAGTGATCTTGAAAAAGTATTGCAGTCAGCACTTAAAACTCCTGAACAAGTAATTTTCTTAACTGGTATGTTCCCTTCTGGTAAGAGAGTTAACTATGCTGTAAACCTAGCTGAAGATTAAAATAGGCTTTAATCCTAAGACAATTGTTAATATTAAGGTCAACAGTCAACCTGTTGACCTTAATATTGTTATATATGTTAAGTAAGTTGAATAGAAAAGATATAGATTCAAAATTTTATTTGTAGTTTTAAGTTTATATCTTTGCAAACCAAATCTGTTTTATAAGAATGAGACAATTAAAAATAACTAAAAGCATCACCAATAGGGAGAGTGCTTCACTAGATAAGTATCTACAAGAGATTGGTCGTGAAGACTTAATCACTGTAGAAGAAGAAGTGGAGTTAGCTCAACGTATTAAACAAGGTGATCGTATAGCTCTAGAAAAGCTAACCAAAGCTAATTTACGTTTTGTGGTTTCTGTTGCGAAGCAGTATCAAAATCAAGGCTTAAGCTTACCCGACTTAATTAATGAAGGTAATTTAGGTTTGATTAAGGCTGCCGAAAAGTTTGATGAAACTAGAGGTTTTAAGTTTATCAGTTATGCTGTGTGGTGGATTCGTCAATCTATTTTGCAAGCATTGGCTGAGCAATCTCGTATTGTCAGATTACCTCTAAACCAAGTTGGTTCTTTAAATAAAATCAGCAAAGCTTTTGCAAAGTTTGAGCAAGAAAATGAGCGTAAACCTTCTCCACAAGAGTTGGCAGATGAATTGGATATGCCTGTTGATAAGGTGACTGATACTTTAAAAGTATCGGGACGTCACATTTCTGTTGATGCTCCTTTTGTTGAAGGGGAAGACAATAGCTTGCTTGATGTACTTGTTAATGATGATTCTCCGATGGCGGATCGTTCATTAGTAAATGAGTCTCTTTGCGAAGAGATTGATCGCGCACTGTCTACATTAGAAGATAGAGAAAAACAAATCATCAAAATGTTCTTTGGGATAGGTTGTCAGGAGATGACTCTTGAAGAAATAGGTGACAAGTTTGGCTTGACTCGTGAGCGTGTACGTCAGATTAAAGAAAAGGCAATTCGCAGATTACGTCAAAATAATCGTAGTAAACTGCTAAAATCTTACTTAGGTTGATTTAGACTTAAAGTGGTGAATAAGAAATATAAAAGCTGGTGTCTGTTTGATACCAGCTTTTTTATTTATATTTGTAACAAACATAAATTGAAATATGAAGTTATTTAGAACAATTGCTACGTTTGCCTTAATAGTGACACTGTCATTGACGGCTGTAGCTCAGAAGAAGAACAAGGGGGTATACCTTTTTGGTGTTTCTTCTGCCTTTACTGATACAGTAGCCTATTTTACCACGGTGCAGTATCTTGATACTGTAAGTTTGACTAAAGCTGGTTTATTGCCGTTTACACCCAATTATAGTTCTCAGCTTGAAAACTACTTGGAGGTAATGCAGAATGAATCAAAGCAAACAGCTGCTATCTTTTATAGTCCTACTAAGAAAAAAATAGATAAAGAGCGTTCAAAATTAATGAACCGATATCGTAAAAAGAACAAATTTAATGTTAAAGCACTTCCTGCTGAAGACTTCACTTTTACACCTTTAGATATAGAATAACTTAAACTATTATAAACTTTTTACATCCTTAGAACAACCCGATTTCGCGGCTTGTTCTAAGGATGTTTTGTTCTAAAATTAATTTATGAAGACTAATAGAATACTAATATTGCTATCCTTACTGTTTTTTATTATTACTGCTTGTGGTGATAATGAGTCTAGTTATCAGGTAGATAGATATGAGAAGAGTACCAGACGTACGGTTCTCATTTACATGGCAGCAGCCAATAGCCTTGGAGGTGAGGGCCGTAATCACTTTGACATATCCGACCTTGATGAGATGGTTGCTGGACTGAAATATGTCTCAAATAAAGATTTAGTGAATGCTAATGTTTTGGTGTATCATGAGAGAGGGCGTGGTGATTTGTCAGGATACAAAAATCAGCGAGTCAATCCTAAATTGTACCGACTAATAAAAAACCCCAAGACGAATAAAGGCGAATTAATTGAAATAAAAGAATATCCAATTCAGTTATCGACTGATCCTAAGGTGATGGGACAAGTGTTTGCTGATGCTTATACTACTTACCCAAGTGCTAGCTATGGTCTAGTGATGTGGTCGCATGCTGATGGTTGGTTAGAAGACTCGCCCAGACCGACTAGTCGGTGGATTGGTGAAGATATTAATGAAGGAGTATCCTATAAAATGGATATTCTCGATTTTAAAGAAGCTTTGCGTCGTGCACCTTATTTGGATTTTATTTTTTACGACTTGTGTTTGATGCAAACCGCAGAGGTTGCTTACGAGCTTAAGGATAGAGCAATCTATAGCTTAGGGTCACCTGCTGAAATTCCAGGACCAGGTTCTCCTTACGATAAAATGGTACCTATTTATTTCCAGTCGAATAGATGGATTGTCAATGATTTAGCCAATACATATTATTATCATTACAAAGAGAGCTATACAGGGAAAAGTTTTGGGAATGATGACTGGAAAGGTGGTGTTTCAATCTCTGTATTTGATCTTAGGGCAGCTAAAGATTTTGCCGATGCAACATTAGAGCTATTAGATCAAAAGAAAGTGCGTTATACCGATTTGGCTTCTTCTGATGTCTTTTATTATGATCCACGCCGAAATGGCAAATATTATTATACGGATATAATTGACGTACTCAAGAAGTCGGGTGTTGCTCAAAGCCCTGATTGGACCGCAGCTTTTAATCGTTTTGTGACCTATTATGAGACTACTGACACAAACTATAGCGGTGTAACTGGTCAGGATTTCCCAATGAAGGGCTCGAATGGAATCTCTATGTATATCCCCAGAAAGTCTAGTAGTTACTATACTGAAAATGAATATTACAAGAAATTGGCTTGGGGTAAACTGATGATGGGTTACTAGCTTTAGTTTTATTATAATCAATAGTTTTTAGTTAGCCCCTATAAAAACACTACTTTTAAAATAAAATGAGCTACTCGCTTTAGTGTTCCGACCTACTCGGAGCCCTCAAGCGAGTAGCTCATTTTATATTTCCACCGTAGTGGTTTTACTGCAACAGTGCAGTCAAAAAATAAACTTTATATAATAAGGAGTAGTAAAGGAGGGATAGTGGCACTATTGAAAACCATGTAAAATTATTTCACTTGCTAACCTCCGGGTTAATAGAGTTTTACGAAATAATGAACCAAAAGCCTTATAAATAAGTTCTATATTACTTGGAATTCGCAATCCTATGCTATACTTTTGCACTCGCTTTGTAAGAGACAAGGCCTCGAGGTTAAGGCCACGAGAAAATGACATACTGGCAGAAAAGAAGTTTTTCGAATTTCAGGTTAGAAGCTTGCTAAAGCGAGTTTTATTTACTATATTAGTAAGCTGACCCGAAACGAAAAGAGTCAAGAAAAACTTTTTCAATTATTCTTCCAAATGATTTGGATAATAAAAAGAAAAGGTTTACTTTTGCACTCGCTTCTGAAAAGTCAGGAGGTTTAAAAAGATAA